>JBGTBJ010000067.1:0-26076 GCA_041749395.1 Pirellulaceae bacterium | reverse complement strand
GGAGTAAGGTGTAAGGAGTAAGGAGTAAGGAGTAAGGAGTAAGGAGTAAGGAGTAAGGAGTAAGGAGTAAGGAGTAAGGAGTAAGGAGTAAGGAGTAAGGAGTAGTCGCTGATCGTTCTGGGTAGACTCTCACGACTGCATTCGCAATTGCGACTTCATCATCGCAATGTACTGAGCCTCTGATGTTTCGCGTCTGGCATTGACCCAAGGCTTGATATCTTCGGTGGCGACGTATCGGAGTTGATCTGTTTCGTCCGTGGCAGCTGTGAAGATCACTGTTGCGACGTCTTCTTCGGTGGCAAGTCGCGATGACCTTAAGCCAGCGAAGACCGAATTCACACGTTCGGTGAAAGCTGCGTAGTCGTTGATTGGCGGATTGACAACCGCCTCCTTGCCGCTTCGCTTACCGAAATCGGTACTGACGACCCCGCCAGGCTCAATAATCTTGACCAGGATTCCTTGAGACCGGAGTTCATAGGAGAGCGACTCCGAAAACCCTTCCAGGGCAAACTTACTGCTGCAGTACAGCGACATCATAGGCAGCCCAAAAACACCGGCACCGGAACCCACGTTGATGATGATGCCAGCATGATTCGCTCGGAAGTGTGGTAGGATCGCGCGAGTGACATCCATCAGGCCAAACAGATTCACGTCGAACTGCTCACGAATCTTCTCCCGCGACGTCGATTCGAACAATCCAAACAAGCCAAAGCCGGCATTGTTGATCATGACGTCGATTTTGCCGAAACGACGGATTCCCGCATTTATCGCCTGGTCGATGCTGGCAACATCCTGGACGTCGAGTCGTGTTATCAATACGTTTTCCGAATCGACCAATAGTGTCTCTGCCGATGGCGTTCGCATTGTGGCAACAACGTTCCAGCCGTTGGCGACGAAGTGCAAGGCGGCTGCTTTGCCAAGTCCAGTTGAAGTGCCTGTGATGAGTGCGGTTTTTCGCATTTGGCTTACCTTAGTTTTAGAAGCGACAGAGTCGGCTGATGGTCTAGAACTAGACTATTAGATTCTCAAGCGTTTCCGGAAATAGTTCTGGCATCGACTGCCAAGAGCGCTCGGCAGGCAGTTCGCATTCCCGACTCAGCTTTCATCCGAGCCCTGCGTAGTAGCGTATATCTAGCCGATATCTTGAACTCTTCGGCTGCTATAACGCTAAGCGTTTAGGGCGGACATATTGAGTGCTATGGCCCTATCGCAGCAAGCCGACGCTAATTGCCTGATGCGTTTTCGCTGAGAGAACGGCTCTTGCCAAGGTGGCCATCATCTCTGCTGCGCAATGAGGAAGCAGCGGAGCAGGCTAAAAACATCGCGATCAGCTTCGGGAAGCTTCTTGATCGCCCAGGGTCATTGGTTCCGTCGCGAATCACACGCTCGCTGTTCGGAGGAAGGAATCATCTTTATCGAACTAGTTTATCGATATCAATCAAGTGATTGAGGCCGCGTAAATCGATTCAATCGAACGGCCTAACGCTTCATCAAACTCGTTGTCGGTCTGCTTATCGCTGAGTCCGTCAACCAATGCACGGGAAAAACTCGCAACAATGCCTCGTTGGCGACTGAGCCTGCGATTGGCATCGTCGCGACTGTAACCCCCTGACAGCGCAACTACCTTAAGAACACTGGGGTGTGAAGCGAGATCAGCGTAATGATTATCGTGTTCAGGAAGTGTGAGTTTTAGCATCACAGTTCGATTGGCACCCAAGCCATCAAGTTTGTGCAGGACCGCCTGGCTGAGTAGATCCTCGGCCAATGCCTTATCTGGACAATGGATGTCGACTTCCGGCTCGATGATCGGCATCAAGCCAGCTTCGATAATCTGACCGGCCACATCGAACTGCTGATCAATGATTGCTGCGACACCTGATCGACTCGCTTGTCGAATCACGGATCGCATCTTGGTACCGAACACGGGTTGACGTTTCGCCTTGGCGAGGCTGTTGGATAGGTTCGGCATAGGCTTCATCAACTGAACGCCGTCAGCAAGTTCCGCGAGCCCTTTATCAACTTTTAAAAATGGAACAATGTTCTTGGTGCTCCACAGATAATCGCCAGTAGGTTGTGTATCGATCGTTCGGTCGAGTGTGTCCTCGAATAAGATCGCTCCCACGATTCTCTGCTGGTTGAAACACACGCTTTCAATAATGCGTGTTCGCATCTGATGCACCAGCTGAAACATCTCTTCGTCGCCGTTCCATACCGTTTCGTCAACGCCGTAGTCTGACAACGCTTTGGGCGTACTTCCACCGCTTTGGTCCAACGCAGCGATGAAACCGGGGCGGTTGCGAATGATTTGAAACTGTTCGTCGTAAACGCTCATCGTTGGTCTCTTTCTTGAAACGGGTTGATCATCCAACGTAATCTTCTAAGCGTCATGTCGCGTCAGCGATCTCGGTCCCCGCTGCGGCGGCACAGTTGAAACTGGATTGACCTCACGAGGTTGTCCTGAGCCCACGCTTAGAAAAGCAACAGCAAGCGAACACCATCGCGTTCGCTGAACTTACTCCATCATAGAAATGAAGGACGGATCATGTCAGCGACAAATGTTCATGCAAAGCGTAGTGAAAAGGGATTGCTTACACCGGAAAACTGTGTAATTGCCATGATCGACTTGCAACCGCAGATGCTATTTGGTGTTTCCAATTTTGACCGTCAGTCGATTATCAACAACAACGTCGGTTTGTGCAAAGCTGCCCGAATTTTTGATGTGCCGGTCGTGCTGAGCACGGTCGAAACGAAGAGTTTCAGTGGCAACATGTGGCCACAGATTCAAGCAGTGTTTCCCGAGGTAAGTCCCATCGAACGTAGCTCGATGAACTCGTGGGACGACGAGAATTTTGTTGCCGCAATAGAAAAAACGGGTCGCAGAAAAATTGTTCTTACCGGTCTGTGGACGGAAACATGCGTCGCTTTGCCAACTGTTCAGGCCATTCATGATGGCTATGAAGTCTACGTTGTTGAAGACTGCTGCGGCGATGTTAGTCAACTCGCTCACGACAATGCGATGAAGCGTGTCATTCAAGCCGGCGCGAAACCCGTTACTTGGCTTTCCGTCATGCTGGAACTGCAACGTGATTGGGCCATTCGAGAAACGTACGACGCTGTCATGGACATCGTGAAGACGCACTGCGGCGCTTACGGCATGGGTGTCGAATACGCCTATACGATGGTCCACGGTGCTCCACCAACGGAGTTTCCGAAGTATTCGGTTTTGGAACCTACGCACAGTTGATCACGCTTTCTAGCAATAATCTTTCCTTCAAATCCGGAGTGAATTCATGGACCCCGATCTTGAAACGAGACAAGCCATTTATCGAGGCTTACTTGCAGAATGCGAACGGGCGGAGCGTCTCTGTTTGCGTGCCCTAAAAAGCTCACAAAATAGCCTTCAACTTGATAGCCCACTGTCATTCAGTGCCGGAGATCGGTGGGTAAATAGCCCGCTGTCGCCGGAACATCACGCTTATTTGAACCAAGTTCGTCCTGGACTAAGCAACTCGAACTTTGATTCAAAGCTGATTCCATTTTGCGATTCTGAATTGAGTGCATCGGCGCCTCGTTGGAAGATGGCCGTTCTAACGTGGGTCGGTGTCTGCTTCACCGTTGGAGTACTTGGATTGCTGCTGGGTCGATGGATGACCAGCTTTTCTTGGTTCACCAATCTGCTGGTCTTTAATGCGGCAGTGGTCCTCATGCTGACGTGGGTCGTCATGCCAGTATTGACTTGGTCGGCCCAACGTTGGTTGCGGTCAAGTTAACTGCAATAGGTTGACGGCCTAATGAATGGAAAGGTTTACAGAGTAGTTTTCATGCTCATCGCAGTTGCGATCCGATTGATGCCTGCAGCTCATGCACACTGCGGACATTCATCAGTGACAATCAGCAAAAAAACCTCTTCATTGCGATATTGTCGCGATAGGTATACGCCTCACACTGATTCGCCAGTCAAGTCACCGTCCCAGCTCCAAGGATTCCACCTCCAATACCGGCCAGCGACGTGGCGCCCTCTTTGACAACTTGCCGCCCCTAATTCTCTGCGGTGGCGACGTTGTAAACAGCAAACGCAACAGAGCTCAGGACGAAACGAATCCGGATAGCTTGGGCGAGCCTCTACCAGGCGGCAGCGATCATAGCTTAGTGGCGACTTGATGAAATCGGCTGGTTCGTCGGTGTTAAGCCAGCTGTCGCTTCGATACTGCGGAGATAGTCTGCGGGCAATCCGTGATGCATACCTCCCCGCAGTATGCGATTGAGATATTCGCTGTCGGGCTTCCCTAAGTTCGAAAAGTTCTCTGGACGAGCAATATAGACCGCTGCGTCAAACGTTTGACCTGCCGCGTCATAGACTTGCGTGATGATTCGGTCGTAGCCAATCTCGAAAACATCGAGCTTTTCCAAGGCCAAGCTGTTGCAGCGGTAGATTACTCCCAGGACGTCTTCATCGGCGGCAATTATATTCGCATAGTAGCACCCGTCGCTGGACAGCATACTGAAGTTGACGCGGTGTTTGGGGAGAGTAACTAAGCGAGGGCACAGTTCGGTATTGGCATGCTCTGCGATAAAAAGTGCCCCTAAACGCCGTCGCATTTGTTCCGGCCAGAGATTGCTGCCGTAAGAAAAGTACCAATGATCCATGTCGCTGCGGACAACCGCGTTGTTGCCCTGATCGGCCGCACGATCTTCGTTACCCACTTCACAACCTGATGTCATGAGTTTGCCCCGATCTCTTCTGTCCATACTGTAAACGATTGCAGTTGGTTCTCGCCAAAAATCGTTGTCAGGGCAACGTCGGCAGCATCGCGTCCCCTGGCCATCAGCACTCGTCCGGTGCGGGGTACGTTGTTTCGAGCGTCAAAGGTATACCACTGGCCACCCAAATAGACTTCGAACCAGGCGCTAAAATCAATTGCGGCGGCCACCGGTGGCACACCAATATCACCGAGATAGCCCGTACAATACCGTGCCGGAATGTTGCAGCAGCGACAGAAGGTAATCGCCAAATGCATGAAGTCTCGGCATACTCCCACCCGTTCCCGATACACATCCAAGGCGGTCCGCGTTGCGCTTGCTTGCATATAATCAAAGTGAATATGCTGATGGACGAAGTTGCAGATCGCTTGCACCCTGGGCCATCCCGGAGTCGTCTTTTCAAATAACTTCCAGGCAATATCCTTGAGCTCACTATCGACTTCACAGTAGCGGCTCGCTAACAGAAACAGCAGTACTTCATTTGGCAACTGTTGAATTTGCAACTGCGACGCAGTGGGCGCTTGCAGGTCCGGCAAGCCACAATCCTCAACCTCTGCATCGTTCTTCAGCGTTAGCCTACCGGCAGGCGCAACAAGCCGACCGCACCGGTTCCCATAGGAATCGATATATTCATAAATCGGCACTTTGGGCCAAACTTCCAATCGATCCGGTCTGCGAGTCGTGGCGGCTCGCGATGGATGAAGATACAGCATCAGCAAAACTGGGGATGCCTGCGGCAACTCAAAAGCGATCTCATAGCCAACACTGATTAACATTGCATCGTCTGCTTTATACGAGATTGCTGTGAGCAGACATTATATCTCTGACGCTGAACTATGTATATGTCCCGCGTAGATGTCCAGGCTCGTCTAGGTGCAAGTCGCTGGAATTAGCTATTGTCGAGTGCGTTGACCGCAAGGATCACTTCCAGACGATTGTCGATTCGTCGTACGCCATCAACTGTACGAGCCGTCTCCTGCGCCACTTGCTTCATGTGGAAAGAGGGGACGACGCCAGTCAGAATAACGGTGTCATTTAAGCATGTGCAGTCCGTTTCGTGGAGCAAGCGATGGCCGCTTCGACGAAGAGCGTTGGTCACCCGCAGCTCCAATTCGCTGGCGGATCGAGTTGGCTGGCCAGTAGGTACGGCGATACTGAGTGCTGCTTGGCTCATCGGTTAGATGACTCCTCAGGCAAAATGACGGAAATTTTTCGCTTGTGTGGGACGGCGCGGTACGGGCTGACAACTCGGCAATCGCGCTGGACGCATTTCGATCAACGCGGATTGCACGCAGAAATTCAATTAGCGGAAATTTACAGCTCTTCACTAGGTAACTGACAGGAACTACGCGTGACCTACCGACCAAGCAAGCTCAGAGCAAATTTCGTTCCTCGGTCTCGCGGCTCTTACTTGCAATTGGAGTAATAGAAGCCCTGGACAAACGAATTTGATATACTAGCGAACTCTAGTAGTCGCCTTTCGCTCCGCCAACGTTCTGAAAAAGCGACCAATACCAACGCTACTTTCGCGGAGCGAAAGGCGACTATGGGATCAGCCTTCAGGGACTTTGCTAAAACACGATTTTCAACTTATGTCCAGCCGCATTTCTTCCCTTTCCACCATTCTGCGTTCCCCTGTGCGCATTTTGAGTTTGGTATTGATGTTGGTTTTCATTGTGGAGGTTGCCGTGATGTTTGTGCTGCCGCACGTTGTTCCGCGATCGTTTAGCGAGTCAGGGAAGGCAATGGCGGACGCAGTTCTTCTGACTATGGTTTGTGCGCCGGTGTTGTGGTTGGTTATTATCGGCCCGCTTCGCCGGATCGCGGTTCAGGAACACGAGCGAAGTGAAACGATCGTAGCAAACGCCAGCGAAAGCATCTTGACGTTTGATGCCGATGGCAGAGTATTGTCTTGTAACCGCGCGGCAACAGTTCTATTTGCCATTGAGATGGAATTGCTCTTGGGACATTCGCTGCAGGAGTTGGTGCCCACGCTTCCCGGAATCCTCGAGTCGCTTCCAGCAGAGTTCCGCGTCGACGCGTTCCGATCCGATGGCCAGCAGTTTCCAGCTCAGATATCCGTCAGCGAGTACCCGTCAGATTCTGGGCAAACACTCATCGCAATCGTTCGTGACTTAACAGCATCCGAAAAGGCCGAGGCAGAACGCATCACGATGGCTCGAGAGACGGAAGCGCTGCGTGCACAGCAGATGGCAACGCTTGCACAGCTCGCCACTGGCGTCGCCCACGAGATTCGCAATCCGCTGACTTCCATCAAGTTGCTGATTCAAGTCAACCGTGGCAAGTTTGCCGCCAAAGGGCTGCCGACGGACGATTTGGAGTTGGTTGAGCAAGAAATCCGGCGTATGGAGCGATCGGTCAACAGCCTACTGGATTATGCAAGGCCGGAAGCCACCGAATTCAAAGAGTTTGCCATACAAGATGCCCTCCTAAGAACGGTGCAATTGATTGAGGGACGTTGTCGGGCACAGAATATCGAATTGGTCATCGAAGCACCCGATACGCCACTATTAATCGTGGGTGACGCTGCTCAAATACAGCAGCTCCTCTTAAACCTCGGCCTGAACGCACTCGATGCGATGCCCGATGGCGGCAAGTTGAATCTATCTGTAGTGCAAGACGACGAACTCGTGGTAATCTCGGTTTGCGATTCGGGAGCTGGGATCAGTGAGAATGTACTTGGGAGACTATTCACACCTTTTGTCACCACGAAGGCGAATGGTGTCGGTTTGGGCCTGGGGATTTGTCGACGCATCGCACTGGCTCATCAAGGGAAGCTCACGGGGTCAAATCGAATCGGTGGCGGAGCCAGGTTTCAACTAACATTACCTAGCGTGAGCGACACGAAGAAATCAGAGGCTGATAAAACGTTTTGCCCTGACGAGCAACCAGCGAAGTTCCCAAGGACTTCGGCAACGGAGATATAATGCAACACCTTTTAGTCATCGATGACGAAGCCTCAATCCTGAAAGCCTTCGAGCGAGCTTTCACTAGCGACACGATTTCAGTGCTGACCGCCAAGAACGCAGCCGATGGCGAAGCGATCTTCATCGACGCCAAGCCCGATGTTGTCGTGATCGACCTCAGCCTGCCTGACATTTCGGGATTGGATTGCTTCAAGCGACTTCGGGAGATCGACCCTCGCGTCCCTGTGATTTTTATCACTGGTCATGGCACGGTCGAATCGGCAATTGAGGCGACAAAACTGGGGGCGTACGACTATCTTTTCAAGCCGCTCGAACTTGACGAGATGCGAGCGCTGCTAGGCAAAGCGTTTAACCTCAGTCGCATGGTGCGAGTACAGCCAGTTTTGGGTGACGAATTGGACACGGTTGCCGATGCAATCGTCGGTCGCTGCAAGGCGATGAAAGAAGTCTACAAAGCGATTGGCCGCGTCGCCTCACAAAACCTCACGGTGCTTTTACTTGGCGAAAGCGGCACCGGCAAGGAAGTTGCCGCCCAAGCCATTTACCACCACAGCGCCCGGTCGACCGGCCCGTTCCAAGCAATTAACTGTGCCGCCATTCCCGACGCGCTACTGGAAAGCGAAATCTTCGGACACGAAAAAGGTGCTTTTACCGATGCTCACCGGCAACGCATTGGCAAGCTCGAACAAGTCGATAAAGGTACGTTATTCTTAGATGAAGTCGGCGACATGTCTCCGATGACACAAGCTAAGCTACTGCGAGTGCTGCAAGACCAAGCTTTCGAGCGAGTCGGCGGTAACACGTCGATCAAAGTAGACGTCCGGATCATCGCCGCAACCAATCACGACCTCAAGCAACTTGTTTCAGAAGGCTTGTTTCGATCGGACTTATATTTTCGTCTCAGCGTCGTCACGATCCACCTGCCGCCGCTGCGCGAGCGCGAAGACGACCTAAGAGTGTTATCCGAATATTTTCTGCGGAAGTACAGTAACGAGTTTGGCAAAGACATCCGCTCGCTCGCCCCTGAAACTCTCGAATTGCTCCAGCAGTACCATTGGCCTGGTAATGTTCGCGAGCTCGAAAGTGTGATGAAGCAGTCGCTGTTAATTGCGCGCGGTAATATCCTGTTACCTGAGTTCGTTCCAACGTTAGCCAACCAAGGTGCTAACCTTACTGGCGGAAAGTTCGGTGGCGAATACCTCACGGAATCGTTTATCGCTGAGCGTCTCGAATGCGGCAGCGACAACCTGCATGCCGAAGCGATCGCCAAAGCCGAATATCAACTCTTCCGACAAGTCCTCCAATACACCTCCGGAAACCAGCTCAGAGCTGCGACGATTCTCGGTATCTCCCGAGTCACGCTACGAAGTAAGCTGAAGTCTCTAGGCATTGAACCCAGTGATTTCAATTCCTAGCGATAAACCTGAGGAATGAGACTTCGATGGACAAATTTTGAAGTTCGCCCGTGAAGCAATGTGCTAGTTCAGATTTAGTGCAATGTCGGTTCTGGTTCACCTTGGTGAGTCAACTTGACGCGCTGCAGGCCACGTGCAAACCAGGGATAGACGCACGGCACGAACAGCGATGTAAGTAGTGTAGAAGTGATGAGACCACCAATCACCACGGTCGCCAGGGGACGCTGCATCTCTGCACCGTCGCTGGTGGAGAGGGCCATCGGCAAAAATCCAAGACTTGCAACCAAAGCCGTCATTAGCACCGGACGCAAGCGAACGAGCGCTGTTTCGTGAGCGACCAGACCGAGAGGCAAACCGGTCTCCCGAAGATTCTCGGCCGCACTGACCCAAACCAATCCATTCAACACGGCGACACCGAACAATGCAATGAATCCAACTCCCGCTGAGATACTGAATGGCATTTCGCGAAGGTACAACGCAATCACGCCACCGGATGCGGCCATTGGCACAGCGAGAAAGATCAGCAGTGCGAGACGCATCGAGCCCAGGCTGGTATGCAACAGCAGCATGATGATGACCAGTACGATCGGTGTAATGATGGCAAGTCGGCGGCTGGCGGATTGTAGGTTTTCAAAATCACCGCCCCAGCGGATTTCGTAACCAGCGGGAAGTTCAACTTTTTCCGGTACCACTCTTTGTGCCTCGGTGACAAAGCTTGCCACATCTCGCCCACGTACGTTCGCGGAGATAAATGTTCTACGGCGGTTTCCCTCATGTTCAATCGTTGGTGGCGTTTCTTCTAAACGAATCTCGGCGAGTTCTTTCAGCGGCACGGATGCGCCGTTTGAACTGGTCACGGGAACCTGTTCAAGTAGGGTCAGATTCTCGCGCCACTTCTGCGGAACTCGAACCATGATTGGATAGCGTGCGCGGCCTTCAAAAATCTGGCCAACTTGATGCCCACCAAGGGATGACACCACGTCCAAAACGACTTGTGCATCAATACCATACTGGGCAAGTGCTGCGGGCTTCGTTTGAATTGTCAGAGTCGATAGGTTCGCTTGATAATCTGCCTTCACATCAACTGCGCCCGGAATCGAACGCAGCACCGCCTCGATTTCTTTACCCTTTGCTCCCAAGACTTCCATATCATCGCCATAAAGTAGCACTGCAACATCGGCTTTCACCCCTGCAACAAGTTCGTCAACCCGCATCTCAATGGGCTGTGTGAATCCGAATGCGACACCGGGAACGTTCGCATTCAGGTCCTCAGACATTTGTTCGATCAGCTCGTTACGAGTCTTCGGAGTCGGCCAATCATGAATCGGATTGAGGAGCACCCAAACGTCGGTTTGATGAACACCCATCACATCATTGGCAATTTCGGGGCGACCGGTCTTTGAGAAGACAGTTTTTACTTCAGGATACTTGGTGAGGATCTTCTCGATTTGCGTCGACATTTCAACAGAGCCTTCCAAAGTGGCGCTGGGCAATCGTAACGCTTCAACTAACAGGTCGCCTTCTTCCAATCGTGGCATGAACTCAGCACCCAAGTTTGCTCCCATCGGCAAACTGATCACGAACAATGTTAGTGCAGTTGTGATCGTCACAATGGGATGCTTGATCGCCCGTGTGACAACCGGCTCATAGAACCATTTGACGATACGTACAACGAATACATCGTCTTCGCTCATTTTCTTGGGCAAGAAGATCGACGCCATCGCAGGCATGAAAGAAAGAGAGAGGATCATCGATCCACCCAGCGCAAACAATACCGTCAGAGCCATCGGGCGAAACAATTTTCCTTCGGTCCCTTCGAGCAACAGAATCGGCAAGAACACTACGGCGATAATGAGTTCGCCGAACATCGTCGGCTTACGAACTTCAACCGCCGCATCGCGGATGATATCCGCTTGAGCGGTATCGCCATTATCATGCGACAGTTTGCGGATGCAGTTTTCGACCATGATTACGCTGCTGTCAACTATCAACCCAAAGTCGATTGCCCCGAGACTCATCAGACTCGCGGTAACTCCGGTAAATGCCATCACATTGGTCGCAAACAACATGGAAAGCGGAATCGCGAGCGCAACGATGATTCCGGCACGTAGATTTCCTAGCATGAACAGTAGTACGACGACCACTAACATGCCCCCTTCGGTCAGGTTCGTGAGCACAGTCTTGAGCGTGCGTCCGATCAATGCCGCTCGGTCGTAGGTAATCTCCAGTCGAACTCCCTCTGGCAAGGTAGTTTCAATCTCTTTGAGGCGTTCTTTTGCGGCGGTCACGACTTCCCGAGAGTTCTCGCCGATGAGCATCATGACCAAACCGGTCACAATCTCGCCGCGACCGTCACGAGTAACCGCCCCTTGACGTGTCATAGGCTGAATGCTGACTTTGGCGATATCGCGAACGAGAATTGGAGTACCGTCTGCCTCACTTCGTATCACTACGTTTTCGATGTCTTCGATCGAGTTGAGCAATGAAACGCCACGAATAAACCGCTGCTCTCCATGATGGATAACGTAGCCTCCACCCGATGTGCTGTTGTTGTTTTGCAAGCGAGCGAACAGCAATTCCATCGAGATGCCGTAGCTGGTCATGCGATCGGGATCAGGTTGTACTTCAAACGTTTTATAGAACCCGCCATGTGTGTTGATCTCGGTGACGCCTGACACTTGCCGCAGTCGCGGGGAGATATCCCATTCCAGCATCGTTCGCAATTCCATCGGCGTGTGCCTGTCGCTGCGAACCTCGAACTGCAGAATCTCACCGAGTGCGGTTGTGAGCGGACCAACGGCAGGTGTCCCGTAGCCTGAAGGAATCACAGCGGCTGCATCCGGCAATCGCTCTGCTACCAACTGGCGGGCGCGATAGATATCCGTGCCTTCTTTAAACACGATTGTGACGACTGATATACCGAATTTAGAAACGCTGCGCAATTCCTCGACGTCGGGTAATCCGCCCATCGTGTTTTCGACTGGATACGTAACATAGCGTTCGACTTCAACCGGGGACAACGACCCCGCGTCGGTAACAACCTGAACCTGTACGTTGGTCATGTCGGGAACGGCGTCGATCGGCAACTTCAGAGCCGAGTACATCCCCGCACCCGCCATTAATAGCGTGAGGATGATGACGAGGCCGCGATTAACGACCGAAAATTCAATGATTTTAGTAAGCATGGTGTCAGTTCAAGGTTGCAGAACGTGGTAGAGGCGTGGAGCCATGTCGATGCGGAGCTAGGAGGAATTGCGACGGCCGGTGGAGAGCCGATTGCTCCATCGCTATTCGCTTTCACCCTGAAGCAGCAGTTCCGACTTCAGCAAAAACGCACCGTTAGAAACAACCAACTGACCTTGAGACAATCCCTTAGTAATCTCGATCCAATCATCCGAAGCATGTCCTGTCGACACATCGATACGTTTGAACGAACCGCCATGCATATCCACAAACACAAACGATTGATTTTCGTGTTGAACCACAGATTCTGGCTTCACCGCCAATACATTCCGCGATTCGCCAATCGGAATCGTCGCGCGAACAAACATGCCGGGACGCAAGAGGCCTTCACTGTTATCAATCCTCGCCACCAGAGGAATTGAGTTGGTGTCCGCCTGAACCTCGCGACCACAATATCGAACTTGCGCTTCAAACACACGATCACCCAAGGCTGGAACTAAGACTGAAAGGACCGTGCCTTGATCTAGCGAAACTGCAGACCAATCACTCTCACGAATGCTGGCGGCGACATAGAGCGAATCGGTATTTGCGAGAACAATCAGCGAGTCCCCTCGCATGACTCGTTCGTTTCCTGCAAAACCACGTGCCTCAACTGTGCCAGCGAAAGGTGCTCGCACTTCGAGTCGAGACAAGGCATCTTCATCACTCAGATTGACAGTCTCTCTGTCCTCTTTGAAACCGAGTAAAGTTTCGACTGCCTGCCAGGCGAGGTTCAACTGACGATCCACGTCGGAAAGTTTGGCTTCCGCATTGAGTGTGGCTTGGTGCGCCGCGTAAGTTGCTTGATCTCGTGCCGTGCGGAACGCATTCTCAGCGACTTGCCGTTCCAACTGGCGCTCGCGCATCGTGCGTCCAGCAATCGCGCCGGAGTTGGCCAGAGGTTCGACATTCTCTAATAGCTCAGTAGACAATTGAACTTGCGCGTAAGCTGAAAGTACATCCTGTCGATAGCTTCCCATAGCACGATTGCGGAAGGTGCTTTCAATCGCGTCGACCGACTCGCCTTGATCCAACATCGTCGACAATTCTTGCAGATTCTTGGCGAGAGATATCTCACGCTGTAAAACCTGGTCGGCGATCTCACGTTCCTTTTTCCGTTTGAGTATTTCTGCACGAGCTTGTCCGATCTCGGGACTTCGTAGTACAGCGAGAAGCTGGCCATTTTCCACGTATTGGCCTGTTGTGACTAAAACTTCGGACAGAATACCATCCATCGGAGCTTTCACATCGACGTGCTTGGTATCGTCGTAACGAATGCGACCGGGAATCGTATGGACGTGAGCAACCGACTGAACCTGTGCCGGGACGGTCTCGAACTTCGCCGCATCAACTTTGCCCTCGGGCAACGTCAACATAGCCGGCATCGCCCCTTCATCGACGGAGGCAATTTCTTCTTCAGCCTGACCGCCCGTGTTGATTTCGTGGATAGCCAACCAACCGCCACCCATAACGGCGAGCACGAACAGTGTCGGGCCCACTTTGCCAATCGTATGAAGCAAACCAGAGTTCTCTTTCTTGACCATATGTTGTACGGCAGTCTCTTGCGTCTTCAAAGGCTCGGTTGTCATCGCAGTTCGCTATGGAGCAGAGTTCAATATCGTGTTCGATCCAATTGTAACGCATTAACTGTGCCATCGCCTCGAAAGGCTGCATTTTCCGGCGTTTCGCGATAAGTGGAGCGGTGGTGTTCAGCAGAAACACTAACTACGAGATCGAAATCCACAAGGTTGTGGACAGAAACTTTCCAGCGTAATGGTGCGATTGGACATTCTCTTTTCATGTTCCACTAAGTTCAGCCAATGCATGATTGAATTTCAGCTAAGAATCACTCGGTTCCAAAGCGAAATTCTACGTTGAAGCTCGATCCCGATATTTTTCGACATTGCTAGGGATATCGAGCATTGAAGCAGACGTCGATGCAGACTCGGACCGTATTCAATTAGTGACTTATCCAAATCATTGGATTCGCCAGGCGCGATTTTTGCATCTGTGCCGTTACTGCCTGAGCCTATGTTTCTTTGCCGCTCATGCAATCTTGCCAGGACTGCTCAAGTGAGATGACTTCGATAGCTATAGCAATTCAATTCAATCCGCATTTTTTTCAAAACAACTGGCGGATGACTCGCGGCAATACGACTACTCACTGGTAATCGTCCAATCCAACACTCTTAAACATAGAACATGACTTGAAAATGAAACTTGCCAATCGCGCACAGACTAGGGCCTCCAATCGTAAGCGTTCGGGTCGACAACGTGGGCTTCGATTTGAAACGTTGGAGCTGAGGCGGTTACTTGCTGCGGATATCAATGGCACGTTCTACGAGGATGTCGATTCAAACGGTGTCAAGAGTCCGCAGGACAATACGCTGAGTGGCTGGGTCGCATTTGTTGACATCGATCAGAATGGTGTGCTCAACAATCTCCCCGACGGATCACCAGAGCCTTCGGCAATTGCCAACGCAGGAGGTGATTACACCATCAACATGGCTGGTCGTCCTTCCGGCGTTTACCGTGTGGCCGAAGTGCTTGAGGCAGGTTGGGTGCCGACGGTGCCGGCCTCACTCGATGTAACCTTCAATGCAGGTCAAAGCACCAACCGGATCGACTTCTTTAACTTTGCCGGTGGGACGATTGAGGGAACCGTTTGGAACGATTTGAACAAAAACACAATTCGTGATTTTGCTGACCCGGGGCTTGTTGGTTGGACAGTTTTTCTGGATATCAATAACAGCGGATCGGTCGATGCGACTGAGCCATCGACGGTAACTGACGCGGAGGGCTTTTATCAGTTCACCGACGTTCCCGCAGGCGATTACGAAGTGACTGAAATTCAACCAGCGGGTTGGGATACAAACACTGACATCAAGCAGACTGCTACGGTCAAGGCACTGCAAACGGTGACGCAGGATTTCGAAAATTTCTCTGCGGTTAACGGCTCGATCACTGGAACTGTTTGGAACGACCAAAATGGGAATGGTGACCGATCAGTAGATCCCTTGACTGGTCTGCCCACTGAGCCCGGGCTCGAAGGCTGGACCGTCTTCCTTGATGACAACGGAAATGGGACGCTTGATGCCACGGAGAGTTTAACGACCACCGATGCGTCTGGGAACTATGTTTTCCCGAGTGTTCCTTGGGGCAACCATCGCGTTCGCGAAATTCTACCAACAACAAAGTGGTCTGCTGCGCCTGGATTCTCGGTTCAACAGATCGTAAACGTGCGCATCAACGAGAATACATCCGGAGTGGACTTTGCAAACTTCACTGTACTTAACGGTGCCATTAGCGGATCGGTTTGGAATGACGTGAATCGGGACGGCGTCCGCAATAGTCTCCTCGGTACTTTTGTTGAGCCCGGTCTGCAAGGCTGGACGATATTCTTGGATATGAATCACAGCGGAGCATTCGACACCGGTGAGCCCACGGTGGCGTCCGGCGCAGACGGCACCTATCTATTTTCCGATCTACAGATCGGTGACTACGATCTGATTGAAGTAGTCCCCTCAGGATGGGAAACGGCACCGGGCTTCGGTGATAATCAGACGGTTCGTGTCTACTCCGGTGCAACTTCGACCGCCCCTGATTTTGCCAATTTCAATTTGTCGACTTTGGTTCTTGGGACAGTGAGTGGATCGGTTTGGGATGATGTGAATGGCAATGGCCTTCGCGAAACGACGCCGACAGCCGAACCGGGCACCGCAGGCTGGACCGTTTTCGCGGATTTGAACGGTGATCGCGTGGCCGATCTTGCAGAACCAAAAGCTGTTACGGCAGCAGACGGATCGTTTTCAATCAGCGGCGTGACACCTGGGTCCGTCACGATCGTCGTTCAATCCAGAAACGGTTGGCATGCAACGTCACCAATCACTGGCACTCGATCGCTGGCGTTGAAAAACGGTGAAAACGCCACCAATGTAAACTTCGGCGAGCAACAAGCTCGTAACTCATCGCTGTCCGGATCCGTCTTTGTCGATGCTAACAAGAATGGTGTACGTGACGCCGGTGAGAATGGACTATCTGGAATCGTCGTCTATCTAGACATCAACGGCAACGCGGTCCGCGACGCAGATGAGCCATCAATCACCACGTCTGAAGATCAATTCTACACACCGTCTGTGAACGAGGCGGGATCGTACAGTTTTACTCATCTGGGCGACGGAACGTACTCGGTGCGGCAGGAGGTAAGCGAATTTCTGAGTGCTACCCCAGCATCCGAGATGCAGCATTCTGTCACCATCCTCGCATCCTTAAACGTATCCGGGGTGGACTTTGCGGACGTCTATCGACGCAATGAGATCCACGGTGTCAAGTTCAATGATCTCGATGGAGACGGCATACGTGATCCGGGCGAAGCTGGAATTGCGGGAGCGACTGTCTTCATTGATATGAATCGCAACGATGGTTTGGATTTGGGTGAACCTACGACAGTCACGCTCGCAAGCGGTTCTTATGAGTTTCTTGATCTTTCACCCGGAGCCTATGTTGTTAGAGAGATGCTTGAGTCCGGGCACACGCGGACTTCGCCATCAACGACTGGCGGCATCTTGTGGCCGATGGGCGTAAGCAATCTAGCGGTTGGCAATGTCACGCCACTAAGCATCACGCAGTCGCTTGCGGACGGAGAGCATTTTTCTCAAAACGTGACGATCACGTTACCAGGCTCAGGTGGTTTGACTAACTTAGTCGACGTTTTTTTGCTATTCGACGATACGGGAAGTTTCACTAACAATAGTCCCATCGTCCGCGGCGCGTTTCCCACAATCATGGCGGACCTACAGTCCTCATTGCCCGGAGTCGATCTAGGTTTTGGCGTCGGCCGATTCGAAGAATACGCGAACTTTGCTTCGGAGTATTCAACGGGCCGTCCATTTGTCTTGAATCAACCGATTGTGGCGTCCGGTACAACTGGTTACCAAGCAGCCATCCAAGCCGCACTAAATCGCACCGCACCCGGTTATGGCGGAGATGGTCCAGAGACGGATATCGAGGCTTTGTATCAACTGGTTACCGGGCTTGGATTTGACGGCAATAACAATGGCTCGGTGATGGACAGTGGAGTGGCAGGTTTGGGTTCAACTCAGTTAACTCCGGGTGCTAGTGGTGACGTGCCGTCCTTTGCATCTTACACAGTCGATACGGCAAGCGGTGCACTCGCTTCTGCTGGAACCATTGGAGGAGGTGGTTTCCGCGCTGGGGCATTGCCTGTAATTTTGTTAGCAACCGATATTGGATTTGCGTATCAGCCAAAGGGGGAGACATCAATTACTGGCGTCGGTGGAGCGTCACTTCCCATTAACGCATTTACGCAAACATCCCGTGGAAGCACACCCAATAGTTTAGGCGCTGGTATTCAGGAAACGATCACGGGACTCAATGCACTTGGAGCGTTAGTGATTGGCCTAGGTACAAACCCTGGAGCAACCCTCGACCCTCGACAAGGCTTGGAATCCATCGCAAGGCTTACCGGAGCGACGAATCAGTCAGCAGTCACCATCGCTAACGGAACGTCTGATCCGATTGCACCTGGCGACCCCTTCTACTTCCAAATTGCTTCCGGATTTGCTAGTAGCGTTTCGGCCGGCGTCACGAGTGCCATTCAGAATGCAGTAACCAACGTCGCTGTCAACATTTCGGTCCAGGCATCGGATCCAAGAGTTCACATCATCAATCACACAGGAACGCAAGGTCACATAACCTCAGGTCAGACAGCCGCATTCGATATCGAGTTTATTGGAGACGGTGTACCTCATCGCTTCGATCTGCAATTCGTGCGTGAAGGAACTAACGTTGTTCTGGGTTCGATTCCTGTTGTGCTTGGTACGCCCGTTCCAGGTGATGGATATCACTTTGACGAACTCAATGATGGTGAGATTGAATTGGAGGATCATTTCGGCGACGCCACCGGTGGAAACCATGCACCAGTAGCGGTGAACGATAGCTACTCGGTGGACCAAGACTCGACGCTGACGATTGCTGCAGCGGGTGTTCTTGGTAACGATACCGACGCTGACGGAAATGCCTTCACTGCCACGCAGCTGGTCGCACCTTCTCACGGTACTTTGTCACTCGCAGCCAATGGTTCCTTTACCTACACACCGACCACCGGCTTTATTGGAACCGATAGCTTTACCTATGTCGCCAACGATGGATCGCTTGACTCAAACATCGCCACAGTAATCGTCACGGTCAATTCGACAACGACACCTGGCGGTACGAAGTTCTTTGTCGTTGATGAATCAAACAGACGTACTTTCGAGTACGACGCTAACGGCTTTGCGCTCGAAAATGACAGATTGAACGAAGAAGATGAGTCACCGCGAGGAATCGCAGCCAGACCAGACGGCTCAACTCTATGGGTTGTCGACGACAAGGGAGAAGTGTTCATCTATGACAATGACCACATGATGCTTGGTTCATGGGAAGTCAAGAGCGTAGACAAACCGGAAGGTGTAACTATTCATGGCAACGATCTATGGATTGTGGATCGTAGTCAGGATAGAGTCTATTTCTTCCAAAATGGTGCACTTTTGCGTACCGGTGAGGCAAGCCCCACTTCAAGCTTCGGCCTCAATCGTGCCAACCGAAATCCATTGGACCTTGTGACGGATGGCACTCATATTTGGGTAGTCAATGATACCAGCACCGTGGACCGTGTGTTCCGCTATACAGTTGGTGGGTCCCTGGATGGAAGTTGGCAGATTGACGCAAACAATGCCAAGCCCACTGGCCTCACGATCGACCCGAATGATGTAGATCACATTTGGATTGTCGATTCTGGCAGTGATAGTGTCTACCAATACGACAGTGCAACGAGCCGCGTTTCCGGCCAACAGTCGGCGGGAGATTCATTCGCTCTTGATCCATCCAACAGAAATGCGCAGGGGATAGCAGATCCACGACCCGCATTACGAGTCGCTAAGAAGAGCACAGATAAGGAAGGCCAAGTTGCCTCGGAGTTAGTTGGTCGTGTCGAACATTCACGACTCGCATCTCCTACTACAACTCCTGACACGTCGTCAGTGCACCGACACAACATGGATCCGATACAGGAATTTCTCAAAATAGCTCCTTGGAGTTCGCATGGCGCGAAAGCAATGGCGTCATCGGAAGTGCGATATGAGCTCGACCAACGACGCTATGAACAAAGTCATTGGGAGGCAGAGAATGATCGAGCGATTTCCGAGTTGGACTTGAGCGAGGAACTGTACTCGACCCTTGCAAGTGATATTGAGAACCTTCTCAAGCACACCCGTTGAGTTAGCTTCCTGTTGCATTTGCGGAATGCCATTATTAGCCGACCAGCGCCGAGCGACATCCATAGTGCTCGTCGCTGCGTCGTCACCACCATGCGACCTTACTAGAGCACTGGCTTCATCGCCGTTGGCTTATGGGCAACAATTCGGCGATCGAATCAAGGTTGTTCAGGTCTGTTAAGCGAAGGGAGCATCCGAATTTGAGGATCGCATTTGTAGATTACACCGCAATAATCCAAGCCTTGATAAATTACGTCACCATTTTCGAAATGATTCGAATGGATTGCATCGATTAGCGATTCTGGGGCGATGTCCTTAGCATCAAAATAAACGCTCAGCTTGTGGGCGAATTCACCTTCAATGGCTCGGGTGCCGGAATTACGGATGCCATAGCATACCTGATTGCCATTTCTCGATACGTGCCGTCGCGTTTGCACCGCCATCGATATCATTGTCTTTTAGCCAACGGGAATCAGTGATCGAATTCTGAAGTGCAATTGCAGCAGCGAAATCACCATTGGCTGCGAGGGCGCACGCCTTGGCGCTCATCGAATAAACGTTCTTTGGGTCTTCGCTAAGCGATTCTTCGGCCAGTCGCAACGCCAGTTCAGGATTACGTGTTTCGACCGCCTCGGCAGTCGAAAGAAGAATCGCCTTGCAGTTTCTCGCCCGGATAGATTTCGGATCGAGGCGGATAGCCTCGTCAAAATCCTTATTGGCTGCAGCGTAGTCTTTTAAATTCGCTTTGGCAGCGCCGCGATCGGAATAATCATCGGAATACAACGGATCGATTTGAATGGCTTTGTCATAGTCCTCGATAGCAGCCACATAGTCTTTTAAATTTCTTCTGGCAGCGCCGCGATTGCTGTAAGCGATGGAGGATTGTGGATTGAGCCGGATAGATTCGTCATAGTCTTTGGCGGCCGCCGCGTAATCCCTCACAGCAAATTTTGCTGTTCCACGATAGTTATAAGCGACTACGGATTGTGGATCGAGTCGGATCGCTTCATCATAGTCTTTGATGGCCGCTTCGTAATCTCTCAAATCGGCCTTGACGATGCCACGACTGCTATAAAAGCCTGCGTTTTTGGGATCGATACGGATGGCCTCATCGTAGTCCGTGATGGCAGATTCATAATCCTTCAAGATTCTCTTCGCAGCGCCGCGATTGATGTAAGCGATGGCGAATTGTGGATTGAGTCGGATGGCTTCGTCATAATCTTTGATAGCCGCTGCATAATCCTTCAAAGCAAACTTCGCAGTTCCACGATGGTTGAAATCGCTGGCGTAATTGGGATCGAGCCGAATGGCTTCGTCGTAGTCTTTGAGTGCCGCTTCATTGTCCCCTAGTTTGGTTTTGGCAATGCCGCGATTGATGTAATCACTTGCTTCTTTGGGATCGATACGTATGGCCTCGTCATAGTCCTTGATGGCCGCTGCGTAATCATTCAAATACCCTTTGGCTACGCCGCGATTACTGTAAGCAACTGCATCATTTGGATTGAGCCGAATAGCTTCATTGTAGTCTTTGACGGCCGCTGCGTAGTCCTTCAAATCTAGTTTTGCGCTGCCGCGATAGGTGTAAGCGATTGCGTCTTTGGGATTTAGAAGAATGGCTTCATCGTAGTCTTGAATCGCTGCTGAGTAGTCCTTCAAAATGCCCTTCACGGCACCGCGCTGCTTGTATGCGTAAACAGATTGCGGATTGAGTCGTATGGCTTCGTCAAAGTCTTTGATGGCCGCAGAGTAGTCCTTTAATCTGCGCTTAGCGGCTCCACGGCCATTGTACGCAAATGCAAATTTCGGATCGAGTCGTAGGGCTTCGTCATAGTCTTTGATCGAATTATTCAGTTCCCCTTTCTCCCTCCAACAACCAGCACGGAGGCTCCACGCTTGGGCCGATGTCGGATTGCGTTTCACTTCGTCGAAGTAATGATCGAAAGCCTCTTGCAGTTCCATGCAGTCGGATTTCGGTACCCAAGCAGCCCCCAACCAAAGCTGTTCGCCGTCAATCGCTTCTGCCGTAGCAGGAAAGTCAAGCAGCTTAAACTTATTGACGACTTTATCACTTACCGTCGCAACGGCCGATTCTTTCCAATAAACTTTCTTATTCTTCCAATCATCAGCCGCCAACGATTTACCAAAGTTTGCAAGAAGCACGATGACAAAAAGACCAAAGGACGTTTTCATGATCGCAAGTTACCCTCAAAGAGCAGGTGTTGGGAATCGGTTTCGTAAGAGTATATCTGAAGTGCGATTCATTGGTGTAACATCTCCACCTGCCATCTCCTCATCATCCAAGGACTAATAGCGTGCAAAACGACGGAAAACGACCGACATTTGGTGAGAGTTTCACCAGCCAGCCTTGCTAGGGCGCCAACTTGATCGAAGTTGGTTGATGGGACGAGATCATGAGATCCAACGGACACATCTGGCCGGTTGCTCAGTTCACAATTCACGGAGGGGAACCATCATGCTTGCCACTCCGATGCGAGTATCGGCCATGCCGTAGTAGATGTCGAATCGATCCGGTTGGCCAATGTCGCTGCGACAGTCGATACCGGTAGGGAACACGACGTTTGCGACAACGCCGTATCGTTCGTGGGGAAGAAGCGGAGTCAACACGGGTTTAGCCGAACGATAAAGAATTGTGCGTGGATGTTTCGCTGATAAAATCATAACGCCAGCTGAATAACAGAGATGTTTCTCAGTTATGCCTACCGCATTCGTTGCGTGTACACCGTGATAGACGATCATCCACCCGTGACGTGTCATTACTGGTGGAGTGCCGCCGCCAATTTTAAGCGACTCCCACGGCATTACCGGAGTAGCCAAACGATGATGTGAATTGAACAAGCCGAGGTGCTTTGGTTCCATGCCTTCCAGTTCCATCGGGCAGTACGAAATCCAAATGCTCTCGTGATCGAGATCGACCAACCTGGGTGATTCCTCGCAAAGGACTTCCTCCGGTCGTGAACCGGCGAAGAGAGGCCGGTGGATCATCGCGAGCTGCAACTTGCCGCGGTGGTTCGGTATGGCAACCGGAAATAGACTCGCGTCCTTATTGTCTACGTGTACGAAATCGATCCCGCGATACGGTTCAAAAGTGGCCAGCCCAAGTCGCTTCCAATGAAGTAGATCCTGGGAAACCGCCAGTGCAATCCGAGGGCCGGCTCGGGAGAGCGCCGTGTAAGTCATCACGTAACGTCCGAAGCGTTCAACATAAGTTACACGAGCGTCTTCACAGCCACCGCGACCCTCGGCTTGGAATTCGTAATCCGCTTCCGGTTGTAGTGCGATCCCTAGTCTCTCGATATCACACGGGTCTCCCTCCTTGTTAAACTTTACTCGAGCGATGCCGATTCGAGAGTAATTGCCTTCTGCAACCAAGCGTGGAAACAAATAGAGATTACCATCGGGACCACGAGCCGCAGCTGGGTTCAATACGCCGCCCACTTCCTGTGGATTCCCGGGTTCGGCCGTGATCAATAGATCAAGTCGTTTCAATTCAAAGTCATGCATCTTGTTACATCCCTGTGGTTCGCTAATTGTTAGTCACCAAGGCAAAGGTTGACTGATTCGATTGTCGCGTGGATGTTAGAGATCATGCAATACTTTGGGGGGGAACGCGGCGCGCAGCGCGTTCAATACGGCAGCTACATCAATGACTTCCTGAAGGATGGCGCCGGCGACCGGACTTAAGTATCCCATCGCGGCGAAACCCATACCAATCAAACTTAGCACCATCCCGCCCACGGCGCTTTGAAGTGCGATTTTTCGCATTCGGCGGCTGATGTGCATGAACTCGTCGACTTTTGTGAGCGAGTTGTCCATGATGACCACACCAGCCGCTTCGGCGGTTACGTCACTGTTCTGTCCAATCGCCATTCCAACGGTTGCGGCCATCATAGCGGGAGCGTCATTGATGCCGTCTCCTACATAAAGAGTTTTAGCTCTGGCCGTTTCTTTGCGAACAATGGCCAGTTTTTCCTCAGGACTTTGTTCAGCGAAAATTTCGCTGATTCCGACTTGGTCAGCCAAATAGCGAACCTCGGATTCACGATCGCCTGATAGAATCATCACGCGATTAAACTGATGGCGCGGAGCAAGATGCTTCACAAATGAACGGCTATCCGAACGGGGTGCATCGCGGAATCGCAGGGCTGCTGCATAGCGATTGTCGATTGCCACAACACACTCAAGGCCTCCCGCAAGAGGTGGAATCTGATCAGCGCCAGGGATATTCTGCTGAGCGAGCTTGTTACGACTGGTAATCAGCAACTCGTGACCTGAAACGGTTCCGGTCAACCCCTTTCCGGGTTGCTCGCCAACCTCGCTCGCTTCGGGCAGTGTTATTTCAGCTTTAGTGGAAGCAGCAAGGACAGCGCTCGCCAAGGGATGCTTCGAATACCGTTCGAGGCTCGCGACCAGCGTCAGTACTTCACGCTGGTCAAAGCCTGGAGCAAGTATCGTTTCAGTGAGCGTTGGATCGCCATACGTCAGCGTACCGGTCTTGTCAAAAATCGCCGTGCGACAGGCCGCGATCTGTTCCAGTACGATGGGACTCTTGACAATGATCGCGCGTCGAGCACATAGCGAGATCGAACCAATAATGGCAATTGGAATGCCGATCAGGAGTGGGCAGGGCGTCGCGATCACAAGCACCGACAGAAAGCGAGTTGCTTCACCACTGAGCGCCCATGCGAGGAAAGCGACCGCCAATGCCACCGGCGTATAAATTGCACCTAACTGATCGCCCAACCGCTGCATTTGCGGTCTCTTTGATTCGGATTCTCGCATCACCTCGACAATCTTGGCGTAGCACGAATCCGCAGCGAGTTGAGTAGCGCGAACGGTCAATGCCGAATCGCCATTAATGGCGCCCGAGATTACTTTTGAACCCGACGTCTTGGTTATCTCGAAGGGCTCGCCGGTCAGATAGGATTCATCCATGACGCCGCGCCCTTCAGTCACCACGCCATCTACGGGGCAGACATCGTGTGGAAAGATGACCAACATGTCGCCTACGGCAATGTCGTGTAGGTCGACATCAACAATCTCGGAATCCTGTTTTCGATGAGCGATCGAGGGCATGCGTTTAGCTAGCGCAGCCAGCACAGACGACGCACTACGAAGCGCATACGACTCTAAAGCTTCGCCTCCGGAGAGCATCAAAACGATGATCGATCCAGCGAGGTATTCGCCCAACAGCACCGAGGTGATTATTGAAATACCGCCCAATAGGTCCGAGCCAAATTCTCGTTTGAGCAATTTTCGTAACAAGTCGAAGAGCAGTGGCAGTCCACCGATCGCTAACGTAGTCAGCAGCGGTAAATCGCTTACTCCAGTAGTGGTCTGGATGCCGAATCGCAGCAATAGATGCAGTGCAATTGCTAAAATAGCAAATGCCGCGATGAACAGCGATTTTCGGGTCCACCAGTTAACGGATTGATGCTCAAGCGGCGTAGGCAAGATGGATTTCAGTGATCTCTGGTTGTAGCGGTGATAGTCGCCTTTCGCTCCGCGAAAGTAGCGTAGGAAGTAGCAGACAAACGCTACTTTCGAGGATAGGCTGTGAATTTATTAATCGAAGGCAATAATAGTCGCCTTTCGCTCCGCGAAAGTTCGGAAAAAGCAGCGAATACCAACGCTACTTTCGCGGAGCGAAAGGCAACTATGGCGGAGCGAAAGGCAACTATGGCGGAGCGAAAGGCAACTATGGCGTCGCTGATATGGAGTTAGTATCCGAAGCCACGGTAGCCGCCGAAACCACCATTACCGAAGCCACCTACTCCAATGCCAATGCTCAGGCCACTTCGTGAAGGATATCCATAGTTGCCGTATCCGCTTCCATATCCATATCCACTACCGAATCCGTATCCTCGAAAACTGCCGTAGTTCGCCGAGTAGGGGGCAAATGATCGAGCGCTGTACATGCGGTTGGAATTTGAATAAATGCGGCTGGATGGAAGGCTGTAGTAGTTGGATGGTTGTCGGTAGCTACCGTAGCCGCGGTTGAGAAAGCGACGACCTTGGGCATGAGCGTCCGTGGCGTCTAAGAACAGGAAGGAAGTTGCGGCAATCGCGGCAACTAGTAGTAATTTTGTACTCATGTTTCTAGCCTTTGGGACATAGTAGAGGGAAGATCGAGGGTCTCAGCGACCCACGCATCAAGGCCGGACAACGCGTCAGGACTTATTAGGTCATTCTATGCTGCGCTAAGTGTAATGGTAGTCGGTTGATGACTGGAAATGCCTTGGCGGATTTCACTACGAGGCTGTGATAGTTGCCTTTCGCTCCGCCATAGTTGCCTTTCGCTCTGCCATAGTTGCCTTTCGCTCCGCGAAAGTAGCGTTGTCTTCTTGCTACTATTTTCGCTACTTTCGCGGAGCGAAAGGCAACTATTGACGCGACTTTCGCGGAGCGAAAGGCAACTATTGACGCTACTTTCGCGGA
>JBGTBJ010000066.1:0-5910 GCA_041749395.1 Pirellulaceae bacterium | reverse complement strand
AACGACCCCGGCGTAGAGACAGCCAATGAACGCTTGGATGAAGTCCAAACCTGCAGGATACATCAATAGTGCACGATCACCGGGATTGCACTTTTGTAGTAAGCCGTGGGCGATATTTCTGGCACTCTGATCGAGTTCTCTGTAGGTGATCGAGAGACGTTCGTCATCGGACTTAAGAAATGTGTAGGCAGTTTCGTCGCCTTGAATGTCAACATGGGTACGTAAAGCATCTAAGATGCTCTCACCAGCAAAGCTCGTATTTTTATCTTGTTTCCACATCCGAAATTTTCTTGGGTGACACTTTTAAACAGGATCGCTAAGGCACTTCATTCGTGGAGAATGCCGCCCTGGCGAATACTACTTGGGGGGCGTTACGCAACTTCCTGCCCGTTGGCGCGCATGCAACCAGTCTCCGATAACCGTCAATTTCCTAGCAGTTGCTAGGTCAGATAACAGTGCGTCACGAGAGGCTCAAAAGGCATCAAGAAAATTGAAAAGATTTTTCGCGGTGCTGCGGCCAGGATGAACGTAGGCCCACGAGTCGCCGTTTTACGCCTTAGCGATTGAGCAGTGCTACCAGGCACAGTGATCAATGAAAACAAGTAACCTCAAGTGCTATTCCCGGTTCTCGCAAGGACTTTCGAAAGCCTCACAATTCTCGCCTTGTCTCACTCGAAATCTCACTAGGCAACCTCGCCACCTTCCGCACCTGAAGGACCGGCTCGATGTAGCCCATCGCCACATAACGCGTTCTCTTCGTCCCAAAGATCCCTAGCGCACCGAACAAAAACCGTCCGGCGCTGAGGGTTATTGGGGAACAGGGCAAATGACGTTTCCTCGCGTTCAACGTCGAGTTCAAAGGTATTCGTTACTAGCCAGAACTGTCTATTGGGAGATCAGCTAAGGAAATAATCACGTCTACTCGCAAGCCGGACGGTGCCCTAAAATCTGATCCTACATCGATCAAAACTTGGACTGCGTCTAAATCTTTGCGTTCCATTGAAGTACGGGAAAATACGGTCTTCGCACCCATTACCTGCTTTACTAAATAAACCGTACCGACGTAGTCTTTACCATTTAGGTTTTTACCTAACAATCTTACCTTTTGGCCAGGTTTGATTTTTTGAACAAATCGTTCATCTACTTCAGCTCGGACTCTCAATGCCGACGTATCGGCGAAGAGTACAACTGGCTCCAGAGAATCATGCGTTACGCCCTCTCCCTCACGCCTTAGTAACTCAAGAATCGTTCCCGCAAACGGAGCCTTCAACTCTGCTTCTTGAATACGTTGTTGCAAGAGAGAGATTTTCGATTCCGCCAAATTCACCTTGCTTGCGGCGACAGCTTTATCTTCAGGCAGAACATAGTTTTTCAAATTACTGACTTCTGCGGTACCGGCGGCGACCCGTTCCGCTGCAGAATCTCGCTCCATGCGTGCTAGAGCAACTTCTGTTTCAGATACTGCGTTTTTATCTAACAGACTCGATCTACGTTCCGATTCAATATTCCAGTAGTCTAGTTTTTTCATCCAATAGCTTGCCATCTTCTCAGCCGCAACTATACGATGGTCGTTGACGCCACGCAAAACTAATGCCTGCTCCGCCTTTGCAAATTCCAATTCCGCTTCGGCAATTTCGAGTTCTCTATTTACGAGTTCATGATCGAGCGTCATTAAGAGATCCCCAAGCTCGACATGTTGTCCAACTTTGACGTTGCAATCTCTAATCAACCCGCCTCGTTTGAATGTCAGCCTTCGAACTTCTCCCGCTGGCTCGACATATCCAATCCCATGAACTTCAGTAACATGAGTTTCAGTGGGCAATCGCACTGGACGTTCGATTGGGGCTGGGATTGCCGATCTGCGAAGCTCGTTCCATGCCCACAATGCGCCAACAGCGCAAAGAGCCAGTACGACGTATGCGAAGATATTGGCTCTCATGGTGCGAATACCCTCCCACTATCCATCGTCAAACGTCGGTCAAAAAAGTTAGCGACTCGCGGATCATGTGTCACGGTAATCAATAGAGATTGTTCAGATCGAGCAACTCCCACCAGCAATTCAACGACATTACGACCGTTTTCCCAATCAAGTGCTGCGGTTGGCTCATCAGCTAACAAAATTGGCGGTCTGTGAAGCAGCGCGCGAGCCACGGCAACACGCTGACGCTCACCGCCACTGGCCGCATTGGGACGCTTTGTTCGCAAGTGTTGGATTCCAAGCCTTTCTAAAAGAGATTCAATTCTGCTTCGAAGTTCACAGCTTGAAATTCCAGCATTTCTTCCAGTAAAAAATAGATTGTCATAGACGTTCAAAAATGGCAACAACTGCGATTGCTGAAAGACGAAACCAATCTGGCGACGACGTATCGTAGCCAATCGCCCTTTTGACCGATATTTCACCATTTTTCCATTAATCGTGACAGTTCCCCCGCAAGGCGACAACAAACATCCAAAGATTGAAATTAACGTCGTCTTTCCCGAACCCGAAGGACCTAGCAATGCGCATGTCTCCCCAGCCCTAAAATCAAGCGATACACTCTCGAGCACGACCTGACGACTTTGCGCAGTTCCGAAATACTTCGTGAGATTTTCACAGCGAAGGATCATATTTTAACCTCGAAACACAACGGCTGGATCTAACGTCAGGATGGATCGCACTGAAAGCATCGAAGCTAAAATGCAACAGCCTATATGAATTGCTGTCAACAACGCGTAAACTCCAAGCGTCATTTCCAAGGGAATCGCCGACCCTTTGGTCAATCCTGCAACATACGCAAACGCGACAGTGCCAAGAATCCAGCTTAAGGTTGCTAAAACAAGGCTTTGGATCAATACAACGCCAATCAATTTCAATCGAGCGAATCCAATCGCCAGCATGGTTGCATAGTCCCGAGCATGTTCTTGTGTCAAAGTGTAGAGAGTCTGGCTTACAACAACCGCGGCGACAGCCATTCCAAGAATCGCAGTGATGACAGCTGTAAGCCCAACGCCAGTTTCGATCATCCAGTACAAAATGGTGCGTTGAGCGAATTCATCGGTTGTAAGAACTTCGGCATTTGGAATCTCATCGGCAAGCGATTGCTTGACTACAATCGGATCAAAACCTGATTTGTAACGAGCTAGGACGTAGGTGACTTCGTCGTCGCGATAGCGGGCGTCAATTCTTCTGGCTTGTTGCAATGAAGTAAACACGAATGGTGACGCAGTAAAGGTTCGTACATCCTCAGAAATCCCTCGTACTATTACCCGATAGCCGGATAGCTCAAACTCCTCACCAACTTGAGAAACCCCGAGTGGCCCTAGATATGCTTGGTCAACAATAACTGCATCCGGCAGATGAACGTTGTCAACCGAACCATCTCTCATTTGCCAGGGCCCTCCGACACTACTGTCATCGAGCCCAACTACTTCGACGCTTATACGCTTTCCATCTGGTCGCTGCCACATGCTCCAGTCCATGTAGATTCCTTCGGCCCACTCAACGCCGACCACACTACGTACCTGATGGATGCGGATATCGGGCAGCGGCACCCCATAGTCGAATGCCACAGTCTTTGGAGAAACAACCCAAATATCAACACCCGCGTGCCGAACCAACGCCGATACGGTGTTGCACCATCCGACCAACATACCGACCTGACAAGCGCTTAAGATAAATAAGCAACTTAATCCTGCAAGTGTTACGAACAGTCGCAACGGGTTATGTAAGAGCATTGAAATTGCTGCAGCGAACATGGAGGCAACCTTTGAATAACGCTACGAGGTCATCTCAGCTTTGACTTTTCGGAATACATCGAGAGCGAAATCAATATCATCGTCAGTATGAGATGCGAGAACGGAACATCGTATTCGAGGCGTGTCGATTGGTACTGCAGGGTAAAAAACGGGAATCACAAACAAACCCTCTTCACGGCATTTGCCTGTTGCAAGTAGGGCCTGCTGCTCAGAATCAAAAAGAACTGGGATAATTGCAGACTGAGTTTGTGGAATTCGATAGTTGAGTTTTCGAAGGCCATCCTTCAACCTTTGAGCGTTGCGACGTAGACGATCAACTCGTTCAGGTTCGCGATTGAGAATATCCAGCCCCGCAATCGCTGACGCGACTTGAGGCGCGATAGGCGCACCACTAAAAATGTAACCGCGGGCATGATGTCGGAGATAATCAATTAACTCAAAATTACCAGCTACGAAACCGCCCCCACTCGGAATTGCTTTGGAAAGTGTTCCCATCTTGATATCAATTGCGTCAGCAGGCAGCCCGAAGTGTTCTTGTATTCCACGCCCATTCTTGCCCAACACACCAAGACTATGTGCCTCATCAACCATTAGTAATGCTTGATTCTCACGGCATATCTCGACTATTTCAGGAATGGGGGCTATGTCGCCTTCCATGCTGTAAACCGCATCAACTATAACCAAGCGTCGATTTCCGATTGTTGATTGGAGCTTAATCGCAAGATCTTTGAGATTATTGTGTCGAAACAGAATAGTTTTTGCTTGCGAAAATCGGCACCCATCGACCAGCGATGCGTGTACCCATTCGTCAGCGAAAATTACATCATTTTGATCAACAACTGAACCGATCGTCGCTACGTTAGTTAAAAAGCCACTGCTAAAAACAATCGCTGCATCCGATCTCATGAATTCTGCTAACGAATGCTCAAGGGTTTTATGTAGAGAATTCGTTCCCGCAAGTAGGCGTACGCCGTGGACACCGGTTCCAAATTTTGCACTCGCATCAACAGATGCTTGCACGATTTCATGGTGCCCAATCAACCCGAGATAGCTGTAGGATGCCATCATCAAAAGTCGTCGACCTTCGACTTGGACCCACGCTGCATCCTGGGAATCAATTTCAGTTTGAAAGTAGTATTGGTTGTTCGCCCGGTAGCCATTAACACGTTCGTTGCGCAATCGGAAGAAATCAAATTGCTCTTGACGTGTTAGAGGTGTCGTGGGTGTAGGTCTGTCGACACTACTAGGCTTTGTTGCTGGCGTACAGCCTGATCGTTGATATGCATCAAATAGAATCGTGTTGGATTTTTGCGGTGACTTGTCTCCGGAAATTGCTGCTTGGAGCTTTCCTTGTGCTGATCCCAAAATATATGATGCGAGTGCACCAACTGTTCGATTTTCGGTCAAAACTTTAGGACTTAGTGGTACACGCAACCGCTTTTCAATCTCCACTGAAATTTCTACAACTGCAACGGAATCTACACCGCATCGGTCTAATGGTGTGGAATGGTCGATGCGTTTCAATCGCCCGTCCACGTTGCGTTGTAGGTAGCCGACTATTATGTCTTCGACGACCGATGCCACGTTCGTGAAATCAGTGGCGTTGACCGAATCTGAAACTTCATTAAGCATGTCTGGATTTTTTGCTGGCAAAGAGAGCGAGTCATGCAACACGATACTGTGCGTTGCGTCGACCAATCCTTGTCGACACGCTTTCCGTTGTACTTTTCCAGAAGAAGTCCGGGGAAAAGTTCCGGGACGTACGAACGTCACGCTATGAGCGGTTATGTTGAAATCCTCATTGATGCGTTCGCGAATCCGATGTATTAATGACAAACTCAGACAGCGATCGCTTTTCGATTCCATGTCAGCATTTCGGACAAGCGGACGATTGGCCTCAATAACGATTGCTAATCGCTCTATGTTATCTACTTCGATGGAAACCGCAGCACAACTATTCGGGCCAACAAATTCAACGACTTCTTCTACAGTCTTTTCAATGTCTTGAGGGTAGATGTTGCGACCGCGAATGAATATCAAGTCTTTTAGACGACCAGTTATGTACAGGTCGCCGTCTCGCAGGAAGCCGTAATCACCAGTACGGAACCACTCTCGATTATCGCCGTGCAGCTTGGCACGAAATGATTCGTGAGTCTCTTGGGGGCGTTTCCAGTA
>JBGTBJ010000065.1:0-113114 GCA_041749395.1 Pirellulaceae bacterium | reverse complement strand
TTCAGTGTGCGTCATAAGTCTCCTCCGTGAAGCTGGAAAACTGGATCCTGAAGGCCCATTTTCGCAGTTTTCTGCAGAGCAAGCAACTCAACGCCCCAGCTGGATTGACAGCAAAGCAATTCGCGAAGTAATACAATCGACGTCCCCCGCGAAAGTAGCGTTGGTATTCGCTCCTTTTTAAAACTTTCGCGGAGCGAAAGGCAACTATTATTGCCTTCGATTAATAAATTCACGGCCTATCCGCGAAAGTAGCGTTGGTATTCGCTGTTTTTTAAAACTTTCGCGGAGCGAAAGGCGACTATTATTGCCTTCGATTAATAAATTCCCGGCCTAGGAGCGAAGATTGAGAAATTGAAGAACTGGCTCCGTGCAACAGACAACTAAGGTCCTCGGGATTTGCTGCTCGCCCTACTATCAACTATGATCGTGAATTCGTTCCTCGCGGGTGGCCCCCAGCTTTCCGCAACAGAGTCGTAATTGTGGGCAGTTCTATGTTCGTTTCACGCAAACGATTGACAGCGATTCTGATCGTTGGCGTATTGCTTACATCTTGTGCTTGGTTTTATACGCAATATTTCTTTCTACGGCCGACTGGTAGTGGACCTGCTGGACCAACCGTTGATCGAGATGCGTTTGCGTCTGAATGGACCCAAGATTCCGTTCGGCTAATTGGACTTGGAGACAGCATCACTGCTGGTCTCGGTGCTGCCTCACCGGATCACTCGTTTTTCAATCGCCTCTTCGAGAATCCCAAGGACGAGTTTCCTGACATGCAAGGAATCTGTCTGGCGCGAATGCTACCCAATATAGAAATCGAGAATTTCGCGATCTCCGGATCAACTTCAAAGGAACATCTGCAAACAGTTGAGCAACGTCTCCAAGTGCAGAGCCCAAACACTTTCGGGCTTGTTGTTATGACCTCGGGTGGCAACGACCTGATTCATAGTTATGGAAAATCGCCACCCAGGGAATGCGCCATGTACGGTGCCACGCTCGATCAGGCTCAACCGTGGATCGATGCCTTTCGCGTGCGACTTGACAGCATTTATGCGATTATCAGTATGCGATTCCCTGGCGGTTGCGAAATTTTCATTGCGGATATCTACGATCCGACAGATGGAGTGGGGGATGCCCCGAGTGTGTACTTGCCACATTGGCCAGAAGGTCTTTTGATTCATGCGAAGTACAATCAAGCAATTATTCAGTTCGCTGATTCTCACGAAAACGTCCATGTCGTTCCGCTACATAGAACCTTCATGGGACATGGCTCTCATTGTCACCAATTTTGGCGAACCACCTATGTGAGCGAAGATCCAAATTACTGGTACTACGACAACATCGAAGATCCAAATGATCGAGGCTACGATGCAATTCGGCGCGTATTCCTCAGCTCGATCGTCGAACATTCGACTTTATGCCATTTTTCATATGACGAATCAGAAGAAGCGGCCGACTAGTTGCGCGCAACAGAACCCGGCAATTGGAACCCGCCAGCGGTGACCAGAGTCTAAAAAATGAGCCAATTATGGAAAACGAACCGTTTGCAGTCCCTCAACAACGCCCCAGTCGAAGCAAGATCATCCTCAGCATTGTGGCCGGATTCTTGCTACTGTGGTTGGTTATTGCCTATGTGATTGCACCGGATGCCTGGAAGGAATTGGCTGCCTACGATCCAGCACTGGATGACAATCCGCGGCTCACGCAGACGAGCGATCATCATCCCGGCGATCCGCTGAATGTTGCCTTAGCAGGAACAGAACTACAGTTACAGAACATCATGAAAGCGGCTGGGTGGTATCCTGCATCAGCGTTGGGGTTGACGAGTGACTTTGAGATCGCCGTCGATACCGTGCTTTCTCGCCCTGATGATTCGGCCCCAGTAAGTAATCTGTTTTTGTTTGGACGGAAAGAGGATTGGGCATTTGAACAGCCCGTTGGTGACAATCCTCGCCACCGACATCACGTTCGATTTTGGAAGACCGAGCGGCTCTACTCCGATGGACGACCACAATGGATCGGATCAGCCGTCTACGACCAACGTGTTGGGCTGAGTCGTACGACAGGACAGGTAACACACGTTACGGCACCTGACGTCGATACCGAACGGAATTACCTATTCGAATGCCTCGAAAAAACGTCAGAACTCGCGGATCGCTCGGTTGTACCTGGCTTCCACAAGCAACTCGACGGGCTTAACGGGGGTGGCGATCCTTGGCGAACTGACGGCGGGCTCTATGTTGGTATTATTGATGCAAATTAAACTGGAAACTGATAGACCAAATTCACTAAAGCAACTTTGCAAAACCTCGATCCAAACTACCGTTTGCTAAACGCCGCTGCTCGCTATTTACGTCTCTCGTCCGCTGCGATCGTCTGATCGAATCCGGATGAACTGCTGTCCGGAGTCGCAGTGTCCGCGGAACGTGCATCACGATTTGGCGAGTTTTTTGAGGCGGAGTCAGCCGCGTCACTTGTAGCAAACTGAGGTGTTGCTTTATTGCTTTGGCGACCATCCGAGTAGGCTAACTCGCGCTCGTGTCGTCCCCACCATGCGTCAGCTTCATCCGTGGTCCAAATAGTGGTGACCGAACTGGCTTCAAGTTGTTTTGATAAATCCCGAGCTGTCTGCGGACGCCTAGCACGATTCTTTTCAAGACACGCCATCAATGCGCTTTCGAGCCCAGCAGAAACGGGCCTACCAAGCCGATTCGATGGAGTTTCTGGAATCGCCGCAATGTGTTGCTTACAAAGAACGTCGAGGGAAGACGCCTGAAAAACAGTTTGGCCAGTCAACAAGAAATAGCCGACCGCACCGACAGCGTACAGATCGCTTCGTCCATCCACTGCGTCCGGAGATTGAATTGATTCGGGAGACATATACAAAGGAGTTCCCGATAGACCTCCAGTTTCTTGCGATGCTGGTCCATCTTCAACCGCCTTGACCAGGCCAAAATCCAAAACCTTAACGACATCAGGTTCACCCCCGCGGCGGTTCAGCATGATGTTGGCGGGTTTGATGTCGCGATGCACTAAACCCATCGTGTGTGCCTCGAATAGTGACCCACAAACCTGCTCAAGTATCTGAATAACGCGGCCATCGGGTTGCGGTCCGTAGCGTTCCACGAGCGTCTGCAAATCAATCCCATCAAGATACTCCATGGCATAATAGAAGACACCTTCGGGCGTGCGACCATAGTCATAAATTGCGATCGTACTGGGACAATTCAACTTGCAAGTAATTTGCACTTCGCGTTCAAATCGCACGATTGCAGCCTCGTTGACCTTATCGACTTGCAACATTTTGATTGCCGTCGGTCGCCTGAGCATGGAATGATGCCCCTTGTACACGATCCCCATTGCACCGGCCCCCAAGCGTGTCTCCAGTCGGTACTGTCCAAGTTGCTTAGCTTCGATCGCGGCCTTCTGGGCCTCTCGCTGCAATCGCGAAACGACAAGTGTGAAAATGAAGATCGCAACCGCGCTGGCGACCAACATCGCGTACAACGAATAGAACGACCATTTAAGAATTGTCAGAGGTCGAAACGCCTCCGCTGCATCGATCTCAGTAATTAAGCCTATTTCATACTTCGGAAGCCATGCCCAAGCGCCCACCGAACGCGTGCCACGATAGTCTCGATAACCTTCGATGTTGACACCCGATGTGCCGCTGATCACGGATGCACATATTTCAGTGAACGGCAACTCGCCACGGCGAACCATCGGGCGAAACCCTTCCAACAAGTCTCCCCCGGGATCTCGTACATGTACGTTTAGAATCGAGGAGGAGTCTTCTTGGTCAGGCAAAACACCCAACAACATTAACTTCTCGTCGAACCGGCTATTGGAAACCAGCAGACCTTGCTTATCTACTGCGAATGTCTCGCCTGACTCGCCGAGCCTGCCAAGTTGGAGGATCTCCGTAAACTCGCGCTCAGGACGGATGCGCAAAGCCAGCACTGCTACGACTTGAAAGTTGTCGTCGCGAACCGGAGCACAAACAAACATAGTCGGTGTTCCGGTGCGCATCCGGCCGGTTTTGTCTTTCAACATGACCATGCTCTTAAATGGAACACTGACGCAAGGCTCACCTTCCAATGTCTTCGTTAACACCGGTTCAAACTGAGTAATGGATTGCCCGATCAACTCCGGCGTTCGCGCTGATACAATTTTTTGCTGCTTATCTGCCAACTCATAACCAACAAAATCATGCGAGGACATGCTCGCCTCAAGTTTGCGTTTCAACTCGGCATGTAGCTTCGACAAATTGACGTCGGCTTTATCGGCTGTAGAAGAAGCCAACGCAGCATCCAGAATTGGGGAATCACTCGTTGCAGCCAAGATTTGCTGTACCGTCTCACGTACGCCAGCGTCATTGGCAAGCGCCGTCGCGCTGGATTCCTGTACCTTGAACCACTTTTCCAGCATGGCACGCTCAACGCTGAGCAACGTTGTGAGCTCCGATTGCAGGCTATTCTTCATCGTCCGATCGATAGCTTCGCTGACTGCGTAGCCGGCAATAGAGAGCAACAAAACCGCGATGATCGGCCACAACCAAAGTTGCTTTTTAAGAAACATCCGGGTGCGCGCGACCGTACGCCCCACCGAAGCTTGGCCAAATGTCATGTGCGCCTGAGCTCGGTCTAAATTCAATCGATCAGGTCGTAGCCATTGCCAAAGCGAATTGGACACTGAAACCTACTCACGCGACATTTCGCGATATAATGGATAACTTTCTAGAGATGTGACTACCTATTCTATTTGACAAGGCGGCGGGGTGGAAATATTCCTCTGCAAAGTCTCCCCCCCCCATCTCTGTACTGGTTGTGGCAATTACGCACGGACTAAGACAAAAACACTGGCCCCTTAACGGCTGACCATGTCTTTATTTTGGCTCTGCAACGCTGCAATCACTGGCTCTACTTGGGAAGCAAGCAGTCGGCGGTGGATGTGCTGAGGGCAATTGACGTCCCAGGCATCGACGTGGAACAGTATGGAACGCTCGACCCTGCCAGCATATTCGAGGTCTTGAAGTCGCTCGTTCAGCTCCGCGTTGCCCTCGACCACTTCAGCTCGACCCCACACTTTAATGCGCTGCCGGCTTTCGTAGTCCATGAGGAATAAAAAAGCTTGAGGGTTTTCCGACAAATTGCCAAGCGTGATGTATTGGCGATTGCCACTGAAGTCTGCGAACCCAAGTGTGCTATCGTCGATGACTTTCAGAAATCCAGCAGGCCCTCCACGGTATTGAATATAGGGCTGTCCCGCTGAGCTTGCTGTGCCGAGATAAAACATGTCCAGACCGGCAAGATAATTCGCTAGGTCAGGCGTAATCTTGTTCTGCCATCCACCATGTGACTCCATCCGCGCATAGTTTGCACGAGAGCCCTTCTCTATCTGGATTGCCTTTACAGCTGGCGTGAAAGCGATATCGCTTGATGGTTTTGACATTATCGTTGTCCAAAGTTGTTGTGCTGGGTAGTTGAATAAATGGAAGCACTCGTCCTTTTCATTCGCGCATCTCGGCTACATTGGACTCCAACGCAAAATATCCTGCTTCGAGAAAAATTCGTTGAGAGTTTTTGTTTACTTGACGTTTGGTATGCCGACGTGGTCGAAGGGGCGTGATCCTGGCGCATCCCAAAAAAATTTTCGATCGTATTCGGTGATCTCCATATCGTTGACGCTCGCTTCTCGACGACGCATTAAACCGTTGTCATCGAACTCCCAGTGTTCGTTGCCATAGGCGCGAAACCAGTTGCCCGCCACATCATGCCACTCATACTGAAAGCGAACGGCAATCCGAATGTCGGTAAATGCCCAAAGCGATTTCACTAAGCGATAATCGAGTTCGCGTTTCCATTTGTCCGCCAAGAACTCACGTATCTGTTTGCGACCGCTAACGAACACGTGGCGGTTCCTCCAAACCGAGTCTTCCGAATACGCCATCGAAACACGTTCGGGATCGCGCGAGTTCCACGCGTCTTCGGCAGCTCGGACTTTCTGGGTCGCGCTTTCGAGAGTAAAGGGCGGGCATTGCTCCTTCAGTAGCGACATAATCAAATTCCTTCGCAAATGTTAGTTGACCATTTTGGTTGTGCGGACTACTTAACGGAACAGGCTTGATGCGCCTCATTGGCTGCATGGGCAACATCAAGCGGCTCAGCGCGGGGAAAGTCGATTTCGGTTTCAGCGACGTGATTGAAATAGTTGGTGAAGATGTTGAGCGCCACGTTCGCTACGATCTCCGCAATCGCACCGTCATCCAAGCCAGCACTCCGGACCGCGGCCATGTCGTCGTCGCTGACCAAGCCTCGCTTATCAACGAGCTGTCGTGCAAAGCGAATCACACCGTTTGCCTGCGGCTCAGGAGTTGTACCACGACGGCTATCGAGAATCTGATCCGCTGTAAGTCCGACCATCTTCCCAATGGCCGTGTGAGCACTGAGGCAATAGTCACACGAGTTCGCTTGACCTACCGCGAGCGCAATCTGTTGCCGAGTCTTGGCTGGCAGGTCACCGCCGCCCAGTGCATCACTAAACTTCAAGTACGCATCAAGTACTGCTGGCGAATTCGCCATCACTCGCATCATGTTCGGCGTCATCCCCAGCTTGGCTTGCACGCCTTCAAGCAGTTTCTTGGCATTGCCCGATGCTTCTGCTGGACCTACGGTTTTCATTCGAGACATAATTGGACTCAGTTACTTTCAAGGGTGTTCTTAGTAATCAGCTACAATTAACTGATCGTGCTAGACACAAAAGCACGTGGAGTGCCAAACCGAATAATATTTCACAAGTCCTTGCCCTGAAAAGACTTAAGAGAAATAGGAAACGTCGAGCAAAAGCACGAAATTTCGTTGCGCAACGAAATTTCGTAGCATGCACACGAAATTTCGTGTATTCCTATTGGGATGCTTGAACGACACTTGCCCTTAATTACCAATCCACAATCGTTGCTCCTGGCGATGGCCCAGCAGCGCAACGTGGCTGACGTTTTGAGGCTGGTTGCGTCAGAGCTCGCGAGTTCTGGGGTAGTTGCCCTCGCCCGCATTTGGTTAATCCGTCCGGGTGCTGGCTGCGAGACCTGCCCGATGCTGTCACAGTGTCCCGACCATACGAACTGTCTTCATCTGGTCGCGAGCGCGGGAACCTCTGTTGTTGGCTCGGGCGAGTCGTTGCATCGCACGGATGGATCCTTTCGTCGTTTTCCATTGGGTGTTCGCAAGGTCGGCCGAATCGCCTTGACAGGTCAACCGCTGGAGGTCCAAAACATCGATGGGGAGCCCGCATGGCTGGCGAATCCAAAGTGGGCCAAAGACGAAGGTATTCGTGGCTTTGCTGGACAACCGCTAGTACATCGCGGCCACGTGCTCGGAGTGCTCGCAGTATTCAGTCGAACGACGATCGGTGATCAGTGCCTCAATTGGCTGCGGATGATTGCCGACCACGTGGCGTCAGCAATCGCCAATGCCGAAGCTTGGGAGGAAATTGAATCGCTTCGCAAGCGACTGGAACTTGAAAACGATTATCTACAAGAAGAGTTACGCGGCGAGTCTTTCGGCGAGATGATCGGCAAGAGTGCAGCGTTGCAAAAGGTCGCTCAACAAATCAGGCTGGTTTCCCCTACCGATTCGACGGTCTTGGTGACCGGAGAAAGCGGTACCGGCAAGGAGTTAGTTGCGCGAGAGATTCATGCTCGCTCATCGCGACATGCGAGACCGTTGATCAAGGTCAACTGCGCCGCGATTCCACGCGAACTCTACGAGAGCGAATTTTTCGGTCACACCAAAGGTAGTTTTACCGGTGCGCTGCGAGATCGAATCGGCCGATTTGAATTGGCTGACGGTGGTACTTTGTTTCTTGACGAGATCGGTGAGATCCCACTCGATCTGCAAAGTAAACTATTGCGAGTTTTGCAAGAAGGGGAACTCGAGCGAGTCGGCGAAGAACGCACGCGTAAAGTCGATGTCCGTATCATTGCCGCCACCAATCGCAATTTAAAATATGAGTCGGAAAGCGGCAAGTTTCGAATCGATTTATATTATCGATTGAGTGTTTTCCCCATCGAAATGCCACCACTCCGAAAACGTAAAGAAGATATCATCCTAATTGGCGAGCACCTGCTCAAAGCACTGTCTCGGCGTCTTGGCAAGCAGACGCCGAGGCTTACTCAAGCCAATGTTGTCGAACTCGAGCGATATGATTGGCCAGGCAACATCCGAGAATTACAACATGTGCTTGAGCGCGCTTTAATTACTTCGCCAAAGGGCAAGTTGCGTTTCGAGCTCAACTCCACGGACTCCACGCGCGTTACCTCAACGAACACCGTAGGAGCTGTGACCGATGAAATCTTGACCGCGCCACAGCTACGAGAGTTCGAAGCAGAAAATATTCGCCGCGCTTTGCAAGCTTGCAATGGAAAAGTCTATGGTGAAACGGGGGCCGCAGCATTGCTAGGCATGAAGCCCACGACGTTATCATCTCGCATAAAAAGCCTTGAAGTTTCGCTCGAAGAGTAGGTAACGGGTTCGCTCGCCATGACTACGTCTGAAATGACTTGCGATTCACTACCGTAGGATTCGGTCAATTCAACTGACTAAACACAATCCCCTTGGACCCACTATTGAAGTCCAGTTGGAAATGAAGACGGCTTACACTGTGAACTCTGCTGCTGGCGATGCCGGAGCAAGGTGGGAATCAACTCAGCTCGATAAGAATCGCAGCGCCGACGCGACACCAATGGTGACCTCCGTCATGCGTTGGTAGTCCAGCGTATCGGGCGTATCGGTGGCTCGATGGTAATTGGGATTCCTGAGAAAACTGGTATCGGTAAGCATCAGTGCCGGATAGCCTTGGTCCCAAAACGAACTATTGTCGCTCAGCCGAATTTCGTTGATCTTCTCAGGCAGGCAGATAGAAAAGAGTGGCATCGTTCGAGTGCCCTGTTTGAATCCTCGACGAAAGTTCCAGCTTAGTTTCCAAGACGGCATATTGCCTACCGCTGCTAAGAAATCACCTCGATGTGGAAAGAAGCGTCGCATCCATTTCGGAATGAGCGGAGGAACGGTCTGTGAATTGTCGACAGTGCTGTAGTAGCCGACCATTTCTAAGCAGAGCATTCCCAGGATCTTATCACCCCGCAAACGTGCTTGGCGAGCGTGATATTGACTACCCATCGCGTCGACATTGAAGTAAGGGGGTTCTTCACAGGCAAAAGAAACGTAGCGAATCGTTCGTTTGCTTTGGTGTTCACGAAGTAGCCTGCTCACTTCGAGCAAAACAGCAACGGCGGATGCGTTATCGTCGGCGCCTGGAGTGGAGAATACCGTATCGTAGTGGGCACCCAGTAAAATGACTTCATCCGCGCGTGCGTTTCCAGGTTGCTCGACTATCAGGTTGGTGGCTTGATCGCCTAGAGCGTCGTAGCATTCACGCGAACTCCTGTAGCCCATGCTGGCCCATTGACCCTCGATGTAGCCAATCGTGGCAACAATCGTCTTGGGCTTCTGAAGCAACCGTGGACCGATCAAACCTGCCAAGCGATCAACATGGAGTCGCAGATTCGATTCGATTTGGTCTTTAACTGGTTTCATGTTTAAGAAGGACCCATCAGCTTTCGATCTCTGGCTGGGGCTGGATTTCTTTTTCAGCATTCGGTCCGGCAAGACCATTGAGTGCTTCCAGAAATCGAAGATCTTCGGGACCCAAGCCAGCGTTGTTTGCCTCACGCCGCGATCGCATAGCAGTGTCAAAGACATCAAGCACTGCTGTTCCTGCAAGTTGCAACATGCGCCGCTCCTCTGCCAGCAAGTCCGACTGCAAAATAGTGTTCAACTCCAACATTGGATCAAACTCGCCCTCGGTCGTCCGCAGCGCCCGGTCAGTAATTGTCAGAATCGCGTTCACGTGCTGTTTCGTTTCTGATCCATGAAACTGGCTTAGGACATCGTTCTCTGCTTGCTTGGCTTTGCGCTTTATTTCGGCGTGGTTTAGCGATTCTCCTGCCTGCTCCAGCGAGCGGATTGAAGATAGCGACGAGGCCGCCAATCAATAACACACCGCCGAATATGCGGTCGTCGAGCACATCGATATAGTCGGCAAGTTCCCGCGCTCGATCACCCATCGATTTTCCCTGAGAAGGCTTACTCAGCTCCTCGGTTTGAGCTTGCCGAATTAGCAGCGATCGAAGCATTGCTTCCGCTTCGAGGCAAGGGAGGTGCAGCACCCTTCGTTTTGGCAGTGTCAGGAACAAGCAGATAATGCCGCTCATCAAACTTTTGGTTTGAATCAGATATTGTGGTTGATCCGAACAGCCTCAGACTTCCGACCAGCTCAGTGACATACCCTACCCCCGCTCCTGCTATCCCCAAACCGCCGGCAACAGAACTGTAGCCATACTCGGTCGTTTGCTGAACCCATTTGCGAAGATTCATTCTTTCACCGACATCCAAAGGCTGAAAAATAAGTCTGCCTGAACCCTATCGTTGCAATCATATCCTATCTCATGGCGATACAGAAATGTTCACTCGGCAATGCGGCGAATTCTTGCCAGCTTTGGGATTCAAAGGGAAAGGTTGCCCGAAGATGTGGTAGATCATTCCTCTAGATTGCACGCGAGGTTTATCGATGACATATACTCTGTCCCGTGCAATCGGTGTTCAAATGCGGTCGAATCAAAGGGGTCAGGCCTCTTTGATCACAAAAGACGCCTGGCCCCTTTGCCCTTTGAATCGCCTGACACAATCCAAACGCGGGTTGGGCTGCAGCACGATGCGGTGGGAGTGTGGCGACGGCGGTGGCGTGACAACTGGCAGCGCCTGATCGACATCGAGTGTGCCGAGAAGCTGCACGTCCTTGAACAAGAAATCCAGAAGTTGCTTTCTGATCTACAACGCGCTGGACGCAAACCTAGGATTTCATCCGAGCAGCAGGCTGCCATTTTTAAAAAACATGCGACGACCCAAAGGGCAGCAATCGACCAGTTGCCAAGGGGACCCATCGAGAATTGTCTTTGCAATTGAAGCTCGAGAGGTCAGGCGTAGTTCTGCAGTCTCGTACACCAAGGAAGCCAGCCCCCTTTGAATCGTCTTGACAATTCCTATTGCGAGAAATCCAGTTGCCCCGCTTGGGATACCTGTCGCCGGTGAATGCTATTCTCGGCTTTTAATCAGCACTAAGGTTGGTATTGGATCAGACAATAATTCAACTCGATCAATTCCCTCTAACTTGATATCGAACTCCTCTGATTCACTCCGCCATGCAAAAAACTTAAGCTTAGCGTTTTCCGCTGAGCCCGCGACAGGCGGATGCAGCTCCAGAATCTGCATTCGCTCGCGGACATCCACCATTTCGTTAAGAATAATAATCGAATCTACTGCGGACTCAGGATGAGTGTCCTCAAACCACTCTCGAATTCTCTCGTCAAAGACCGACTTAAGACGCTGTCGAATGGCGAGCTCTACCCCCGTCCATATCGGTAGGCGATAGACCGCAGCGTCGGGCGTGACGAAATGTACTCCATCACTTAATGTTGTCTCTCGCAATGGCTCGAGCCACATCCTCGCAAGTTTGCACCAATATTGACGATAACACTGCTGGTAATCTACCTGCATGTGCTCATTCGCATTCTCCATAGATACTTCTTCGTTTTCATCAAGTACTCGACTGGCGAGATTGTCGTATGCATAATGGAAGAACTTCATAGATTTTTTTATCGGCTCATAGGAGCGCAAGGTGTCATACTCACACACAAACACTTTTGCCTCCTTCTGGCTGTCTATTGGGATGATTTCAATCCAATGTGTCTCTCGGAATGGCAAAGTGGAACCAGTGTTCGACGCGCGCCGATACGCCAGCAGCACTGGTTTTCGAGCATGCCCAAATAACTCTATCTGAAATCCACCATCAGATATCGAAAATGCACTGTCGCGACGAAAACCGTGCTCTTCAACCAGACTCAAAAAATAGGCATATCCGTCGTCATTTTCAAAAGAAATTTCATTATCCACCTTCCAAACTCCAATAGCTGATGGCGAGGAGTTTAGGGAAACGACGGCGATCTCTGCCTTTTCCCAAGCAATTTGAAAACCTACGAAGCACGCGCCAAGCATCACCAGAAATGTTGCTGACGAAATCAGGCAGAATACAGTTTTTATGCGGGTCTTGTACGCATTTTTTGCAGCGAGTTGAAAGTGCCCTGCAGTAAAACGCAAGTTATAGGCGGCTACGGCAATCGCCGGAACCAGAATCGCACCACGAGTTGCCGCAAGAATACTCGAACTGTAAAGGAGACTGAACATAGTTTTTAGAGCGGAATGGATGACAGCGACAAAAACGTAGCCTCGAAACCCAAATTGCGGAGCGCCGCTGTTCAGCGCCCATTCCACTGATTCGATTGCTTCATCGCCGAGATAGTCCCACGCGAACATCCTTGGTACCAGCCATAGCCTCAAAATGGCAAACACAGTCAGAACAAACAATGCGGTGGCAATCGACAAAGATGCAGCAAAAAGAAGATGTCGTACCAACCGTGGAATCTTACTGGTCCCGGAAACCAATTGCATTACAGATTGCAATGATTGAGAAACCAGCCATACGGTGAGCACGCCAAGTGTTGGCATCATTCCGGGGTTCACCATCCAAGAACTATCACGTCCTTCATTCCAGTGGAGCGAATAGAACTTGATAGCGAACAGGCAACCAACAACTATGATGCCTTGCTGGATTATGTGGGCCAATCTCCCATATTTGCACCCGGCATTAGCGGACGCAATGCAGCAAATTGCAACAGTAATAGCATAAGGCACACCCATCGTTAGGTACGAATGCTCTTTACCAGCAACCATACAAAAGCTAGCGGGTATTGCCGCGACTAAGACCATCACGAAAACGTTGAACCAAATTGTGTTTCGTTGTGGTGTGCCCATGGATTCGCAGGCGAGTATGATAGTTGCGGCAAAGAACAAGGCTGAACCGCCGGAATACCGCTCCACTAGCGATATTCCGTATGCGCTTTCGCAGACGACTGCGAACACTACAAGGAATTGCAAGAAGTATCGCGAGCGCAAAATCGTAGTCATTGTGTAACTTCTGTGGTATCCGTTCGCGGTTCAAGAACTGATAGTGCGTTAGTTTAGCTTAATTTGCCACTGTTCGAGCAAGAACAGCAACAACAAAGTTATGGTAAATCTCCGCGCGTAGATCGCGAAGCTGTTCTCTGTATCAACGCTGAAATCGAGCCTTCTCTGAGGAACGCGTTTCTCGAAACCCCTGCAAGTCCCTGTGGCACTAAATCTCGGATGAAGACGCCCGAAGTCAAGAATGCGTCAAAGGGGTCGAGCGCGAATAGAAATGAGCCAGCCTGTCGACACTTAAGAAAAAGCTGAAGTCAGTATTGACGCGAGGATCCCAATACCTAAACTAATAAGTTAGTCAAAGGAGGCAGCGCAATGAGTAAAGCAAATCCCAGCGAACGTGAACTAGATATCCTTAAGGTGCTGTGGCATCTTGGTGAATCTAAGGTGCGTGATGTGCACGAAGCTCTAAATTCGCAACAAAAAACCGCGTTTACTACAGTGCAGACTCTACTTCGCATTATGGCAGAGAAGGGGCTGGTCAGGCAAAGAGCGGTGGGGCGGACACTTTTCTATTCGCCCAGGCATACGATCGAGCAAGTGAGTTCGCGCTTTTTGAAACGTGTTTTTGATGGAGCCCTAGATAAACTCGTGCTCAACATGTTGCAGGCTGAAGATGTTTCCACGGACGAGATGCGTGATCTTGAACGACTAATTGCGAAGGCCCGATCCGCAAAACTGAAGGCAAAGGAGTAGCTCTATGTTTTCTTCACAGCAACTTGTAATCGGTTGGGTTGAATACTCATTGGCTGCAACCATTCTACTGGCCGGAACTCGAATATTCGTTTCGCGATTGCAGCAACCAGTTGATCGCCGCAACTTGATCACCATGAGCCTCGCTGCCAGCACTCTCATGCCGCTCGTATGGTGCGCAACACTGTTTCCCATTTTGCGTTTTGACCTCTTCGGGAGTGGAGTTGAGCAAGCAGCGATCACGAAGAAGGCTGGCCACCTCCCCGTAACGCAGCAGCCACCGACGCTACCAGGCGAATCAACTTTCGAGACCAAGAGTACAGAAACTAGAGCTATAGCATCTACCGCGTCACTTGATTCGCAGAATCATGCCAATTCCACAGCAAATGTGACTGTGAATGAACAAATCAATGGTTGGTCAATTGCAGCAGTGGCTCTGTTGGCGATCCACGGTCTGGCAATTATCTGGCTCTTTCTTCAGTGGGTCATCGGGGCCCTTCGTTTACGTAGTATCACGAGTAAAACATACAGTGCAAGCTATTCTGTATTGGATTTATGGAAAGAGACTACGAACGGAAAAGCAAACCCTGCTCGCATTTTAATAACCACAGAAGTTGCAGCCCCGATGGTCTTTGGTTGGCGTAGTCCCTTGGTGCTAATACCGGAATTGATTGCGGAGGGAAATCGATCATCTCTCCACTATTGTTTGGCTCACGAGTGGTCGCACGTGAACTGCGGCGATCTACCCAGGTGGAAGTACGTCAATTTTTGTCAATTGCTATTCTGGTACCAGCCGCTGTTTTGGGTGCTTAGGCGGGAACTACAGATATGTCAGGACTTAATTGCAGACGACAGGGCTGCGAGAGCGACCGGTAACGAACTCGGCCCCGTTGAGTATTCGGAGTTGCTCGTGACCATTGCAAGCAAGGCCAATAGTCTCCGGCTTGCTGGGGCCATCGCGTTCTTCGATTCTTCAAGCCAACTTTCACGAAGAGTCAAGCGATTGCTCACAAATGAGCACCCACTTCGTTCACGGTCGACTCAGTCTTTTACTTGGGTGTCGGGGCTGTCGTTTCTGACGGGCGCATTGTTGCTTGGCAGCGTTCGGCTAAGTTCAGCGCACGCCGCGCAAGGTCCTGCAGATAAACCCACGGAGAGTCAGGCGGCGGGTACGAACGAATCGTCACGTAGTGAAACGCAAGCCGCCGGGCAATTGAAAATCGTAAGAGGACGAGTAGTCAACGATGCAGGCGAGCCAATTGCTGGTGCAAAGCTATGTTTGCCTCTCACTTATCGGCCTGGTCGCACGGTGCAGACGACGTCTGACGAAGACGGCAATTTCAAGTTGCAATGCCCAGTCGAATGGATCAATCCACGAGTTAATGGGAGCTCTTGGACTGCTTGGGCTTATGCTCCTGGATACAGCATACAATCGCAAAACTTGTACAGGGTCCTGCGTGGCGATCTCGAAGATCTTGAAGAGCAGATTACGATCCGTTTACCACTTGAGAGTAACACTCGCGTCAAAGTGCTTTCACCTGATGGGCAGCCACTAGCTGGCGTAATTGTCAGTCCTAAACTTTACATGACCTCAGTTAGGAATGCTACATTTGTTCCTGAAGAAATGCGATCCGATGTGTCCGCTCGCACCGATGAATGGGGTAACGCGTCTTTGCCCGCCGTTCAATCCAATCTATTGAATAGCTTAGAATTGGTGTGCGAAGAATTCGGACGACAATCAATGCGGATCAATTACAAGACGGACGGGCGTCCGCGAGTGATTCGCCTGCTACCATGCGCAGCAATTCAAGGACGAGTTGTAGCCGAGAACCCAGAGTGGACTCGAGGCGTTAGGCTAATCTTCGAAACTGGCGATGCTAGCGAAGTGCCGACGATGCGAGGGCTAGCAGAAGTTGTCACTGACAACGAAGGCAATTTCAATGTGCCTTTGATCGCTGCAGGCAGAGTAATTCGTACCTACGTGACCCTGGATCCCACGATACCAGTACGACCGCTTTTGAATGACAATCGATACTTGACGGCCGGCGAAACAACGCGGCTTGAGATTCCGCTTATAGCCGCGCCTATAGTCCATGGAAAAGTTGTCGTCAAGTCGACTGGTGCGCCGGTTCCAAATGCCGAACTTTCGCTCGGCTATGAAAAATTTCAAAAGTCCAATCGCGTCATAACGGACGAGGAAGGTCGATTTCAGGGCCGCGTCCTCCCTGGTCCGCTGCGCATTGATATCGTCGCCTTACCGGCTCCTTTTGCACGCCAGGGGGGGCAGTAGTGCGGAACTCAATTTGGTTCCACAGAACGTTGAGAGCTTTGAATTGCCCACCATTGAAGTGGTTGCCATTGACACCTATGTGATTTCCGGCCAACTGATTGACGACAATGATCACCCAATACCCGATACCCGCGTCGTAGCGGTCGATCGAAATCGACGCAACTTTTCTGGAATGAGTGACGCAAAAGGTCTTTTCCGGGTGAAAGTTCCCGTAGGCACCGAAGCGGAGATTGAATTCCACATCGATGAAACTAGCATGCTACGCGGCGAGTCTGTACCCGTCAAAGTCGTGCAACAGGATCCATTGATTGTTCGCTCTTCAGTTGATGTTAGACAGAAAGAAAAGTTTGCCGCACGACCCTTGAAACCGGACATTGATTTGACCGGGCGCGTGCTCAGCTCGGACGGACCGGTTGCTGGTGTCTTCATCACATTGAAGCGAGTCGTTGCGTTCAAGGTAGCGGCATCAGGACAGACGTTGCATTCCAATTTTGTGGCGAGCGAAACAAGAACAGGTACAAATGGCAAATATCGCCTGACTGGCTTGAAAGCAGGAGATACATATGAAATCGAAATGACGCCACCTTTCCCCGCTGGCGTTCCGATATTGCTTAAGCAATCACGGATTCAGAAAATGATTCCTGATGATGCCAAGGATCCCATTGAGCTTCCCGATTTGAATATCCTCAAACTGACTCGCTCGATCGAAGGGACTGTTGTTGATACCGATGGCAACCCCGTTAAAGACGCCGTTCTATTCTTCTACCTCCAAGGCGGAATTTTCTTTAAAACAATGGCACCCGGTGGGTTAGCTCCCATGACGAAAACCGATAGCAAGGGGCGCTTCCGACAGAGAAAACTTCCCGAGTCACCGCTCCAGATCAGCGTCAACATCACAGATCCGACGAGCGGCCAAATTCGTTCATCGGCGAAATTCGAAGTTGACACGCAGCAACAAGATGTCCGTATCGTACTGGACCCATACCAACGAGACGAACTTGGGAACAAGCTTGATGGAATGGAAGCCGACTGACGCACAGGGTTATCAGATATCGATGGAATGTACTTTTCAATCAGTGAATCGTAATCGTCCCGCGGTTCATACGTTGGCCGAAAGTCGTTTCGTAGTTCACTTCGTTGGTTGACTCGGAAAAGTAGATATTGGATTGCAGACGATCCAGTTTTCCGACTATCCACGCAACGCCAAACGACATAACGATTGCGGCGATGCCAAGCAGTATCCGCGCACTTCGGTTGTCGTAAAATTCCGAAACAAGCCAAGAAATCGGCAGGACAACGACAAGGAGAAGGATCAGTTCAAGCATTGGTGCGTGTGTAATTGTGTCCGATTGCTAACCGGTACGAAGAGAGAGTTATTGTGTTGTATTTTCTTTGACGATGGGCTCTTTCAATATGTTACTTTTTTGTTTTGCGCGAAGTATATCCGCTTCTCGCCCCAGCTTGAAGTCGCCGGCTCCAGGATAGTACTGAACTTCGTCACTTGGGAGAGTACACGTCGGAAGCACCTGTCCTGCCCGCATCCAGTGACATCCAGCGCTGGCAAGTGTAGTGGTTGCTATCACGGACACGGTCGCAATCCACACGAGGCTTGGCTTGCGAAATCGGAAAAGACGAGATGTTGCCACGGCATTGCCTCGTAGTTTTTAATGGTCCGATTGGATTTTGTCCCGCGACAGTCATCAAACATGCGATCCGAGTCGATATGATAGGCCGCACCTAAATTGACAACAATCCAGAAGTCAGATGTACAAAACAAATCCATCGACCAGCAATAGCGATTACATTCAAATCTATTAGCAGTGGATGGCACCACTTCTCGCCATTTGCGAATTGCGCCATGCTGGCATCACTTAGTTCGATCAACTAAAACGCTTTTGCCCGTAGCTACCACGACGCGAAATGCAGGATTCGGCGGAACTAAGCACGATTTGACCCACCGCAAAATCGTACCTTTCAAGTAACGACAGATTTGAGAGCCGAGAGTATGCTCTACAAAGAAGATTGTGATCCAGGAGGCATCTCCACCGGTTGTGGCGAGGGCCCTCGGTCCATGTAAATCACCTTTTCCGGAATTGATTTAGTGGAGCGAGTGATAACCAAGGCAGCCGCCGAAGCAAAGACCGCGACGATCGCTAACATCGTGACATAGACATAGACCTTGCGTGATGGTGTTCCGCTTGGGCTTCTTGGAGCTTCGTATGGATTGGCATCATTTGATTCGTGCATCAGTGACTCTCGCCAGGCAAGCGTTGGCTACTTGGATCGCGCAATGAATACGAGTCCAAACCAAACATCGGTAAGACTGTGGGCTGTAACGAAGGTCTGTATTCTAGTCTTTGTCGCGATCATAGGGATACTAGTCGTCCTGACTGCATTCACATATTTTCCGCCGCAGTTTAAATTTGGATTTTTGTACGGTCGCGAAGCGTATTTCTTTTCATGGTACGCCGTTGCGTTCTACATCCACATCGTCTCGTCACCGCTCGCCTTGTTCATCGGCCTCATCCAGTCCGTCGACTCCATACGAAAGCGGAGTCGCAAATTCCATCAGGCACTTGGCTATAGTTACGTTTGCATCGTTCTACTATTCACTGCGCCCAGTGGATTGGCGATGTCCACCAAAGCAAATGGCGGAAGCTCTGCCGTCTTCGCTTTTGCTGTACTCGCCATTGCTACTTTCCTTTCCACTTGGCGCGGCTTCCACGCGGCAAGGGTTGGCAAGTTCACCAAACATCGGCAATGGATGACTCGCAGCTATCTGCTAATTTGTTCGGCTGTACAGCTTCGTCTTATCGCCGCCCTTTGCGCCGAGTTAAAACTGGACTACATCACGTACGATGCGATGGCGTGGCTCAGTTGGCTGCCATCGCTATTAGTCTATGAAACCATCCTCAGGACTCGTGACTATCGAATCGCTCGCTAGCATGTCACTACCGTTAAGGATTTGAGCAATTGGCATCACCACCATTTCCCGTGCACGCGTGCACGGCATGGTTCGCGATTCATCAAAGGGGTCAGGCCTCTTTTAAGATCTACTGAAGACTGGTAAGCTGGTGTTTTCCTTCTCGGAGAAAGGTTTCAAATGCCACGACCACCGCGAGCCGATGAAGCAGGCGGACTTTACCACGCGCTCAACCGTGGCAACCTCCGTGCTCCCATCTTTCACAAAGACCAGGATTATGAAGCGTTTGAGCGAATCCTGCACGAGGCACTGCAAATCTACAGTGTTGAGCTTTTTGCATATCAGTTAATGCCCAATCACTATCACTTGGTTCTACGTCCACTGGTAGATGGCGAGATGAGCAAGTTCATGGGTTGGATAGGTGGTACACACACCATGCGATATCATGCTCACTATAACACCAGCGGAATGGGGCATGTTTACCAACAGCGATACAAGAGTTTCCCTGTCCAAAGCGACGATCATTTCTTTATCGTCTGTCGATATGTTGAACGAAACGCCCTACGTGCAGGGTTTGTTGAACGTGCTGAACAGTGGCGATGGGGTTCGCTTTGGCGCTGGCTTCGCAAACCGGAACCAAGCCCGCCGTTGCTGTCGCCGTGGCCGCTGCCGCGTCGAACAGGATGGGTGGAGCGCGTCAATACGCCCCTATCCGAAGCTGAATTGGCAGCAGTCCGACTGTCGGCCCAGCGTGGCAGACCGCTAGGCGATGAGGGATGGGTGGAGTCCATCGCCCGCCGCCTCAATCTCGAATCCACGATGCGACCCCGAGGCCGAAAGCGGGTCCGCTTTCCCAAGAAAGACATCAAAGAGGCCTGACCCCTTTGATCAAAGAGGCCTGACCCCTTTGATAGCGGGGGGGTCTCGCTGAGCTCTCTTAAGTATTGCCGAAAGTATGCGTCCAACTCTTTCGACGCGAACACAATGCTTGGTGACACATCGCGCATCCCGTGCTCAAACACCGCTGTGAATTTGTCGCGAGATTCCGCTCGCACGACTTCTTTCGATTTCCAATGTCCAGAAACTGGATCAAAAGAATAGACCCGGGTAGCAATGTGTTCAACGAGTTGATCTAGATTCAACTTGATTTCAATTTGCGAATTCTCGTCTTTGAAAAATGGTTCGTAGTTGATGCATACGGCAAAGGTGCAAACATACGAGGTCTCTTGCCATGTTAATGGCCTATCAAGCTCCGATAGTTGGATAACTGTATTAGCAACTTCATTTGCAAATACTGCCTTATCGACACCATGCATATCCATGGTTGGCAAAAATAACTGTGACCAAATGACAAAGTCACGATATTGATTTCGGAATTCAATATCCTTAAACAACCTTGACGCAAGCGCCTTTTGGCAAACTTCGTATGAAGGGTTTACTTTTCCATTTCCAAATGCGTGGAAGTAAGCTTGGTCAAAATACGGCGAGAAGAGGATTGCATACAGGATGCCCTTAGGCGAATTGGGGGACCTCCATTCACCTAAGGCGTACTCCGCATTTTCAGATTCGCGGTAAAGCAGTTCCTCAATCACCGGCTTGAGTGAGTATTGGTCCTCCAAGAGTGGAAACGCACCCTCTGTAATTTCTTCGTCACGAGTTGCATTAAATTGGGAGACATCTCGCTGGTAAGCAACATACACGTTGGATACTATGTGATCGATTAGCTCACAGCTTGCCGACTTTTGAAAGTCATGTTTTTGAAAGGCAATCCAGGGAAAGATTGCAGCGGATACTGCTAGTATTGTGAATAGAACACGACCCATTTTTCACCAATGACATCCGATGAGCGAATGAATGGAGTTACCGGCGAGCATAGTCGTGTTTCGCTGCTTTTTTAGAACTTTCGCGGAGCGAAAGGCGACTATGATTGCCTTCAATTAATTTAATCATAGCCGATCCGCGAAAGTTCTAAAAATACCAACGCTACTTTCGCGGAGCGAAAGGCGACTATCTGCGACTATCTGCGTTTAGAGATTTCGCTTGGTGTAGTTTGCGATGCGTTCTTTTAGCTGTTCCAGAGTTTCGCTTAGCTTTGATGGATCATCGCTTTGAGCTGCTAAGATGGCTGAGTCTAGGTTGTTGATGAAGGCGTCCAGCGAGAACGCCTGTCCTCTGCTCGTTTCGACGGCACCGTCGTATCGCTGCAAGGGACTATCGTCGTCGTTGGGAGAATCGTTTTGGTTCATGTTGAGCCTATCGCTTAAATCGATTTGTTGGATACTGTCTCACGGGCGCGCCCCACATGTTCGCGGATCTTCTGCAAGAGCTTGGCTGATTCGAAGGGTTTGATCAGAAAGTCATCACAACCCACCATGGTTCCACGGAGTTTATCGAACGCTCCGTCGCGGCCTGACAGCAACAAAAATGGAATATGGCATTTGTCTTGGTTTGCTTTGACCATTTTGCATAGTTGATAGCCGTTGATCAGCGGCATGTTAATGTCAGACAGAATGATTGTTGGGTTCTCTTGTTTGAGTAACTCCATCGCTTCCATTCCATCGGCTGCGGAAATTGCCCGGAAGCCACCTTTTTCCAGCGTTGCAATCACTAAGCGTCGCACGGCCGGGCTGTCATCGACAACCATTACGGACGCTCCCGGAGTGGCCACTAAGCAATGGTCTAGGCCATCAGATGAATGATCCCAATGCTCGGCGAATTCCAGTTCATTGCCTGTCTCGCGACCACGTTTGGTGCTAGATAGTGGAAGAGGATCAAACGAATCATCGGCATCCCATTCGCTATCGATAAGGGCAAGGGCCTCCGCCACAGGATCACTCAGGTCTTGTTCGACTGGCACGGCTACTTCATGACGCCAAAACTTGGCCAACTCGGCGTAGTAGTGAATTCCGGCCTGTAGGGCGGCATGGAGCGGCATTCCCACCTGCGCATTCTGCAAGAGGGCGACGGATTCGTGCGGATCGTCTGCAAGCCAAGACTGGAGGATTGCGATCTGCCAATCCTGGTCACCGCCCCCTGCGTTGATTTCTGGCTGTGCAACCGACACCGCTACTCGACTCGGGCTCAATCGCGCGAGAAGTGCGTTTATCGGGTTCGGTGGCAACTGGTCAGACATCAACGAAATCCATTGCTAAATTGGCGTACTCGCATATAGCTCCGCAGGAAACGTAGTTTGCTCTCTGCCGGACAGCGGATCGAATCCTCGAGAAACTGACGCATTTTGCAGCAGTTGGCTACCTCACAACCGCTATTCTCGCGATAGGTAGATGCCTCAGCCGGACGAGTGGAGGGTGGTCGCACCCCTACGGGGCAATGGGAATTCCAGCGATCGTCGCTAGACTGGGCCGCATCGTCGCGAGACTTGGTACCATCCACCATTCCGCAAGTTAGTCCGGCGAAGCAGTCCGGCAGGTTAGCTAGTCCTTAACGCAATCAAGTTGAACCCATGGAAATATGGCCCGCAATCGACCTTCGTCATGGCCGCTGTGTGCGTCTCAAGCAAGGCGACTATGCGAGAGAAACTGTTTATGGGGAAGACCCGGCTGCGATGGCAAAGTATTGGGTCGAGCGTGGCGCACGGCGTCTGCACTTGGTCGATTTGGATGCCGCCCGCAACGAACCGTCTGAAGCGAATCGCAACGCCATCGTGGCCATATTGGAAGCCGTCGATGTTCCTTGCCAACTGGGAGGCGGTGTGCGAGATGACGGGGCTATTCGATCGCTGATCCAGCTTGGCTTGCATCGTTTGATTGTGGGGAGCGCGGCACTCAAAAACCCTGCCTGGTTTGCGAGCGCCTGCGACAGGTATCCCGATCGTTTAGCTGCAGGAATTGATGCCCGAGACGGTATGGTAGCGACCGACGGTTGGCTGGAAACAAGCCAAACTAGCGCGACTGAGTTGGCTCGCGATCTCAGAAATCGCACCTCGAGCATCTCGGCAATCATTTACACCGATATCGCGCGGGATGGCATGATGGCGGGACCTAACATCGAAGCCCTGCAACTAATGGAACAAGCGACCGATATCCCCGTCATCGCGTCTGGCGGTGTGACAACCATTGAGGACGTGCGTACTCTCACGGCTGCTGGAACCTATGCGGCGATTATCGGCCGCTCTCTCTACGAGGGTACGATCGATCTTGCCGAAGCAACCAGCATTGCCGAGGACTGATGCGAGTCAGTGATGGATCCCGATTTCGCCGCAAAGTTGCAAGGCGATAGGCAATGAAGTGGTCAGGCGTGCGCTCTTTCGGAGAAAGGCTAAGCGTCAACGCAGGGTAAATTCACGTTTTTTCTTTGTGAATCTTCGTGTCGGACGTTGGCAGAGCGGGCTTGGCTGCGATAATCCCAATATTGGGATCTGGGTGGTGCACGCATGGTGTTGGCGCTGCCTCCCTCCGTTCAGTTACTGAAAGTTCAAAAAATGAAGTGGTTGCGACCTTGGCTTGCGATGAGCCTGATTTGCGCATGTTCGTCAAATTCCTTTCTGGCCGCACAAGATGCGCCCGCTCCTGAAGAGCCCACCACCGAAGAGCCAGTCGCCGAAGAGCCGGCCTTAAAGCTGACGATTGGTTCGACAGCGCCTGCGTTGGATGTGGAGCACTGGGTACAGGATGGAAAAGGAAAGTTTAAGCCCGTTACGAAATTCGAACCTGGCAAAGTTTACGTGGTGGAGTTCTGGGCGACCTGGTGTGGTCCTTGCATCGCCAGCATGCCTCACATTGTGGAAACTCAAAATCACTACGCAGACAAAGGTGTCCAGATCGTTAGCATCAGCGACGAAGACTTGGATACCGTGACCGGGTTTCTTGAGCGGGAGTTCGCAGCGCCCGAGGATTCCTCCTCAGAAGCTGGTACTGAAGTTCCTAAGACTTATGGCGAATTGACTTCCGCGTATTGCTTGACGACTGACCCTGATCAATCCAGCTACGAAGATTACATGGTGGCCGCAGGTCAGAACGGTATTCCAACCGCCTTCATTGTCGGCAAGACAGGCGAAGTGGAGTGGATCGGTCACCCGATGCAAATGGACAAGCCACTCGAACAAGTTGTCGATGGTACATACGATCGCGCCGCGGCGATTGCCGAAATGAAGGCTCGTGCCGAACAACAAGTCGTCATGCAGAAGTTGATGGTTCAAATGGCAGCCGTGCAGAAATTGGCTGAGGCGGGAAAAGCAGATGAGGCAATCGACAAATTCGACGAGATTATTTCTCAAGAGTTGCCCGAAGGGCTGAAACCGCGTCTGATGGTTTCCAAGCTCATGTTGGCCATGCAAATTGCACCAGGGAAAGCACCTGCCATTTTGGACGAATTGTCCAAAGAGTTGGATGGCAATGCGGAACTGATTAACAATGTCACTTGGAACGTGTATCAAGCTTTAGCGGCAACTGATAGTCCCGACAAGGACCTGCTCGCTTCTGTCACGACCATGGCGGAAAAGGCAGTTGCCACAGAACCCAAGAACGGGGCCGTCATCGATACGCTGGCTCACCTCGTCGATCTCGGTGGCGATCTAGATCGAGCCATCGCGTTACAAACGGAAGCCGTTGAAAATGGTGGAGAAATGAAGGCTCAATTGCAAGAATATTTGGACGAACTGAAGGCTAAGAAAGAATCCAAGTAATTGCATGGAATGATGCGCCGAACGCGGAGTTCATCGCACCATTGTCAAAGAATTCTTAGGCTATGTTATGAATGCCTGCAGAGATGGTCTCTGCAGGCATTTTTTTCGTTAGCCATGACATGGGGATTAGACAAATCGGAGCAACGCGTAGTTCTTCTTGCCACGTCGCAGGACCATCACCGATTCACTCGCCAAGTGCTCGCCGCAAAGCTTTTGGTTGAAGTCAGTAATGCGTCGGTTATTGACATAGGCACCACCCTCGGTGATCGTCCGCCGAGCTTCGCTGTTGGAACCACACAAGCCTGATTTGGTGAGTGCGTCGATAATCCCTAACCCCTCACCGCTAAGGGTTTCTCGTGGCAGTTCACTGCTTGGCACATCGGCAAAAATTTCACCAAGCTGTTTGTCGGATTGCTGATCAATCTCGCCACCAAAGAAGATCTTGGTAGCGTTCAAGGCTGATGACAGTCCCGTTTCACCATGCACCATTTGTGTCATCCATTGGGCGAGCCGTGATTGCGCGGCGCGTTCGCCTGGATTGGTTGTTAGCTGTTGTTCCAGGGCGAAATATTCATCCCGATCAATTTCGGTGAGGAAGCGAATACAACGGAGCACATCGTCGTCCTCTACGCGAATCCAGTACTGATAAAAGGCATAGGGGCTAGTCCGATCTTCTGACAACCAAACAGCACCTTTCTCCGTCTTGCCCATCTTGCGACCATCGGTCGTAGTGAGCAGCGGAGCGGTCAAGCCATAGAGTTGCGGCGATGACATGCGACGTCCTAGATCGATACCTGCAGTGATGTTTCCCCATTGGTCGCTACCACCTGCTTGCAAGCGACAGCCATGATGTTTCGCCAGATACACAAAGTCATAGGCCTGCAGCAGCATGTAGCTGAATTCGGTGTAGCTCAATCCGGCTTCGCTTTCCAAACGAGAACGGACCGATTCTTTGCCCATCATGGCGCCGATGGGAAAACTCTTTCCCACATCGCGAAGAAAATGAAGGTAGGAGAAGTCTTTCATCCAATCGAAGTTGTTTAAAAGCAATGCTGCATTGCTCCCCTCAAAGTCGAGGAACCTTCGCATTTGGGCAGCCACTCCGGCAACATTTTCCTCCAATTGTTCGGTCGACAAAAGATTGCGCTCTTCGCTTTTACCACTGGGATCACCGATCATCCCTGTAGCACCTCCGACTAGCGCGATCGGTCGATGCCCAGCGCGTTGTAAACGGCGCAGCATCATCAACTGCATCATCGATCCAACGTGAAGGCTATCGGCCGTGGGATCGAAGCCGATATAAGCAGTTTGAGGGCCAGTCGCTAGGAGATCGCTCAGCCCTTTGCGATCCGTAACCTGATGAATCAACCCGCGCCAATCGAGTTCCGAAAGCAGGTCCATTGATTTTCTATCCGATTCGAGAAATGTGAATTTGGTAGTCGGTTAAAAGGGAGTGTTATGCTGTGCTGCCATCATCAATGCATGTGCAATGGGCAGATCGTCAGCCACAGTGATTTTGATATTAGTGGGGCTTCCTTCGACGAGCCGAACTGGAAAGCCAGCACGCTCGACGAGTTGCGCATCATCTGTCACGGGAAAGCCTCTCCAACGCTCGAAAGCGGTTCGCAAAATGTCAGTGCGAAAGACTTGCGGGGTGAGCGCTTCCCAGAGGTCCGATCGATCGACCGTATGGTGAATCGAGAAAGACGGGTCGTTGTTTGCATAGACTTGTCGTTTGACGGTACCCTTGAGTCGCGTGGCAAGAATGGCTGCACCCGATGCTTCGGCCGCTGCGAAGACATGGGTCAAATCGCGATCGCTGATCAACGGGCGAGCCGCATCATGAATGGCAACAAAGGGACTATTGTCGAGCGTTCGAAGCGCTGCTTCGACGCTGGCTACCCGTTCGCTGCCGCCGATCACAAGTTCAATTCCCAATTGCTGCAGGGTCTCTTGGCAAGCGGTTTGCCAGAAGCCCAAATCATCTGCGTCGACAGCGATGACGATTGGTCCCACTTCGCGTCGGCGTCGCAGCGCGGCGGCTGCATGCTCCCACACCATTCGCCCCGCCAAAGATGCAAAAATTTTCTTGGCGGTGACTGCGGGGGGAGTGCCCGATGGTTGATCAACAGCCGCAAACCGGCGGCTTTTTCCCGCCGCCGGAAGAATGACTGCAACAGAACCCGACGCGTAGGTCACCGGCGGAACCGTGGGTTCTGAAACGGCAACCAGGCACCATTCTGAGCGCTACTTTGCACGCATTGCTGAATAAACGTCATGCCTTCGACACCATCGTGGATGTTCGGATAGACCGTGTTGACTCTTTCGATGTCACTGCCATTGGCTCGTTGCACCATGGCATCAAAGGCGGACGCATAGACATTTGCAAAGGCCTCGAAGAAGCCTTCCGGGTGACCACTGGGCAAGCGGCAAGCTGCTGCGCCGGCGGCCAACATGTACGAGGCGTTAGGGTCACGAGTGTAGATTTTGTGCGGCTGTCCATTTTGACGGACGATCATTTCATTGGGATTTTCTTGACGCCAAGTCAAAGAGCCCTTAGTACCGTCGATTTCAATCAGTACATCGTTCTCGCGACCATGGCTGATCTGCGATGCGGTCACTGTTCCTAGGCCACCATTCTGGTACTTGATAATGGCAGTGCCGTAATCATCCAGCTTGCGACCCTCAACGAATGTTCGCAAGTGACAACTGATTTCCGCCGGCAACAATCCGGTCATGTAACGCCCCAAGTTGTAAGCGTGTGTGGCAATATCGCCGAAGCAACCTGCGGCGCCGCTCTTGCTGGGGTCGGTTCGCCAAGAGGCTTGCTTCTGGGATTCCGCTTCCAGTTTGGTACGCAGCCAGCCTTGAATGTACTGAGCTCGAATCGCCTGGATCTCGCCTAGCTCACCCGCCATGATCATCGCACGAGCCTGGCGAACCAGCGGATAGCCTGTGTAATTATGAGTCAACGCGAACACAACATCCGAACCATCAACGACTTTGGCCAATTCTTCCGCTTCTGCCAAATTGAAAGTCATTGGCTTATCGCAGACCACATTGATGCCCGCTTTAACGGCCGCAAGTGCGACTTCGGCGTGTGTGCTGTTGGGCGTGGTAACACTGATGAAATCAATGCGTTCGTCTGCCGGCAATTTAGTCTCGGCATCGATCATTTCTTCGTAGGACGCGTACGCGCGAGATTCCGCGATATCGTAACTGGGTGCGGAGGACTTCGCCCGAACCGGGTCGCTCGACAGTGCGCCTGCTACCAAGGTGGCACGATTGTCCAAACATGCAGCGATGGAGTGGACTCGCCCGATAAACGAGCCCTGACCTCCTCCGACCAATCCCATTCTCAACTTACGTCCCAGGGGGGCATTTACTCGCGTATCGCTCATCGTTGTCTTTTCTCCGAAACAGTGGGATCAATACTCATGGGGGCCGATTTTGGGGGGCGGCCTAAACATAGTGGCTTTCGAAAACCAAAGAAGGTTTGTGAATTCGCATCGTAAGGGGGACCCGGTTTGCGTACAATCCATTAGTGACCGCGCGATTGGGCTAGCATCGCCTGCGGGTGGCAAATACTGTCAAACTTTTCACACAAACCGGCTGGCCAGATCTGGGAGAATTATTCGATGAACACTTGCTGTGTGCGACCATGGACTTTGGGTATCGTGGCATTTTGCGCAGTGGCTGGTGCTGCGCTGGCCGGATTTGGCGTGGGGTACGTCCTTCGCCCAGCTTCGCCGAATATGCCGTCGATGATCGACGCAAGTGCCAGCGCGATCGGGGAAGACTTTTCCTTAGCGACTGGGCAAGTGAGCCAAGAGGCAGAGGGCGTGTTTGTGCTGGATCACACTACGGGGCTGCTGCAGTGCAATGTCCTCTACCCACGCTCCGGACAATTTGGTGCCACATTCCAAGCGAATGTAAAAGAGGCACTTCCCGGCGGAGGAAAAAATTCCAAGTTTCTCATGGTAACTGGAGCGGCTCAGTTCCCCGGCGGGGCGAACCGAGGCGCAGGCAATTGTGTTGTTTATGTACTTGACACATCCACAGGCGGGTACGTTTGTTACGGCATTCCGTTCAATGAATCGGCCGTTAATTCGCGTGCCCCTCAAATGGGCGTGATGCTGCCTCTGGCTACGGGTATGGCCCGCCAAGCTTTGGATCGCGATGCCTTGCGATAGCCAAAGAGGGCGGCACTCAAGATTTCATCGAAACCGGTATCACATTGCGAGCTATTTTTCTGCGAGTGCCTGCTTTGCGGTATCGCTCAGCACTCGCGGTTGTTGGTAGAGCAACGAGATAGCCAAAAATAGGTCGTGTGCTTTTTCCTTGGCTCCAGATGCTTGCAATCGGTCGGCTACACAAAGGAGCGGACCCCCTTGCAAGGCAATGGGCATGCGATCGATATCTTCCAACCATTTGTCGGCGAGTTTCTCGATCTGAGGAACCGGAGTTCTTCGCCAACGTACGGCTGCGGCCAATTGGGGCAACCAAGCTTGCGAGCGATCGCTGGTAAGAGCATCCAAGGTCCTTTCTGCCAGGGGTCGGTCGTTGGGATCCGAAAGAAGCCAGCTAGCGGCCACCAAACGGACAAGCGGTTCATCTGCGGAAATAACTTTTCTTGCAGCCGCGATGGCAGACGCACTGGCAGGTCGTGACGTCCATCGAATCGGTAAAAGGACGAGCACCGGAGTTGGTGGATTACTGCGGGACAGCTGTGCAATCAACTCTAAAGCCGCAGAGTATTTTTCTGCTTCCGAAGCTGCCAAGGCCAGATGCCCGGTAAGCCATTGTTGTTGCCACACAGGCGGCGCGGCTTGGACAGCTTTCAATAATTGGGGAATCGCTTCGGCGTAACGTCCAGCCGTTGCATCCGCCATCCCTTGCCTCGCTGCTTCGCTCTGCCAGTCCGGTTCCCACCAGATGACGCGATCGAGGGCCAGATTAACCAAATCGCCGTTGGCCGGTTGAATGCGAACGGAATCGTCGTCGACTTCGGTGATCGTTCCTGCATGGGTCAACAGCGACTGCGGCAACCACTTGGATTCTCCGGAGGATCGTTGGGGCGGCTGATGCCAGATTCTGTCCTGCGCTCCACAATTCAGGGCTAGGGTTGCGGTCAACAGCGCGATCGCTGCGATGCCGAACAATCTGTGAGTTCTTAGCAGCGATGGTCTCATAGCGGCGGTTGCGGAGGCGAATGCGAAAAAGATCTTCATGGAATACCTGTCTCCGACGTCGGCGTCTGGCCGTCAGCGTTGCCTGGGCCGTCAGTACTGCCTGGGCCGTCAGTATCTCCCGCCGCATTTTGGAGCACAGAATCTCCGTCGATGGGACGAACCTGCAGAGTTTGCACGTCAAGATAACGGTATTCCCCGTTATTTTCCGCAGCCAGTGTCCTCAGGAAGCTCACCTCCGGCGCGACTACATCCACGCCAAATTCAATCGCATGAATCGTCGTCCCACTTCGCACACAACGATTGCGAATTTCGTCTAATTGATTGCGACGCAATTGTGGAATTCTGGCATCGGTGAGAAAGAAAATAACGTCAGGCTCCAAGCGGAGCGCCATCTTCAGGGCGTCAAAATGTTCGGTTCCCCCTTCTGCCCCAATGGCTCGCACAAATTGTTCGGCACGTCGTTTCATGGCATCGTCTGCCGGCAGCAACCAGAACGATTGTCCAGTCGGTTCAAAATATTTCGGCCGATTGTTGTAGAAAATGATCTGAAATGACTGGTCGGGACCTAGCAAACGGAGGCTGCGAATAATTTCGGACTTGGCCGCACGGAGAGGCCGGCTGTCGGAATTGCCCATACTATCGCTGCGGTCGAAAACATAGGCAAAGCGTCGTCCCGAGCCGGAGACCCCAAAAAACATGGTCGTAGTTGGGGCGCCACCCGAACCAAGACCCGAAATGCCGCCCCCTCCGCCCGAAGTGGCTTCCAGAGCGTTCCCTTTACTCACGCTAGAGTCGGGGCTAGGGATTGCTGTTGCCTCCGCGAGGAATCCTGCCAAGTCGACTGGCCGAGCCAAGGTGGGTGGTGCCGCAGCAGCGGCGGTGGCGTCGCTGATGGAATTGGAATTTTCGCCTGATTGGGCGCTCTCTGTCGTAGCCTCCGCCGTGATTTCTTGATACTCGGTTCGATCAGTTAAGCGGTGTGCAACGGCAATTCCAACGCTTCGTCCTGCTTCTTCTCCGATTCCCCGTCGTACACTATTGGCCCAAAAAAATATCATCAGCACCAAGATCACGTGCATCAGCATCGACATGGCCCAAGCGGGAATTTTGCCGTTGCGAGCGAGCGAATCGGGGAACTCTTGTGGCTTGTTCACGATAGAGAAGGTTAACGAAATAGAGCGATTGCGATTGATTAGGGGTTCAGCAATTGGTCGCCGGACTCCATGATAGTGCAAATGTAGCAGCCTTGCCCGCAATCAATATCCCAGCGCGAGCCATAAACGGAAGTTCGTGAGTCTATGTCGACAACTTTTTTACGCACCTTTCTCAGTCGTCCTGGACAAGTTGGCGCGATCGCACCTAGTTCGCGGTTTCTTGCTCAGTGCATGGTGGATAGCGTGGACTGGGCATCAGCCCGTTATGTGGTCGAGTATGGTCCAGGGACCGGTGCCTTCACTGGTGCTATTCTTCGCTCGCTCCATCCAGAAGCCAAATTTTTTGCGATCGAGCGAAGCCCCGAACTTTGCGACGTGATGCGCGGTCGTTTTCCCCAATTGGACCTCAGTGAAGGGAGCGTCGAAGAGGTAGCATCGTACTGTCAGGCCCGTGGTTTTCCTCATGTCGATGCGGTGATCTGTGGACTTCCCTGGGCATCGTTCCCCGATGGCTTGCAGAAGTCGTGTCTCGACGCATTAGCGACCATGTTGGCACCAAGCGGACAGTTTGCCACGTTTGCGTATTGGCAGGGTCTGTTGCTACCTGCGGCGCATCGCTTTCGTCATCGTCTCGATCAGTACTTTAGTGAAATCACTCGCAGCCAAACGGTGTGGCGCAATCTGCCACCTGCCTTCGTCTATCGATGCCGTCGCTAAAATGAAGCTACGAAAAACGCTACGACATTGCCGTTGATACTTATATCGCACTTGTTATTTCTTTCACTCCATCGACTTCGCTCCTGCAGATCCATTGCGGTAAGAATTTTTTGATATGAACCTCATTCAACCACGAACGCTAAAGGGTTTTCGCGACTATCTGCCCGAGATTATGATGCCGCGCGAACAAGCGATGCAGACAGCGCGAACGGTCTTTCGTCGATACGGCTTTGCCCCGATTGATACTCCGACGCTCGAGTATCTGGAAATTCTTACGGGCAAGGGAAGTGATGAGACGGATCGTCAAATGTATCGTTTCACCGATCATGGTGGACGCGAAGTGGGAATGCGATTTGACTTGACGATTCCGTTAGCTCGTTTCGCAGCTCAACATGCCTCCACGTTGGGACTTCCTTTCAAACGCTATCACATTGCTCCGGTATGGCGAGGTGAAAATACGCAAGCGGGTCGATATCGCGAATTCGTACAATGCGACTTTGACACAATCGGTACCGAATCGGTTGTGGCCGATATTGAAGTGTTGGTGGTGATCCATGATTTGATGACGTCGCTCGGTTTTACACGATTCAAAATTCACCTCAACAATCGACAAGTCCTGTCCGGTTTGTTGGAACACTTGGGATTGGTCGATCGATCCGTACCGGTGCTGCGTTCGTTGGATAAACTCGCCAAGATCGGAGTGGAGGCCACAATCGCAGAAATGCAATCGGCCGCAGGTGTCACTGCGGATCAAGCACGTGCCGTTCTCAAGTTGGCTGAACTCGCGGGTACCGCCGAGGAGGTCTTGGCCGCACTCCCTGATGTGACGGGAAACAATCCGACGGCCGCGACGGGTATCGCCCGATTGAGCGAAATCATTGCCGGCGCGACCGCTTCGGGAGTCCCATCCGGATGCGTTCAATTGGATGTAGGAATTGCCCGCGGATTGGATTACTACACGGGAGTTGTCTTTGAGACATTCTTGGGTGACCTACCGGGCATTGGTAGCGTTTGCAGCGGTGGACGATACGATAATCTTGCTGGTCTCTACACCAAACAACATTTGCCCGGCGTTGGTGCATCCCTCGGCCTGGATCGACTTCTGGCCGCGATGGAACAACTCGAAATGATCCCGGCTGTGCGCACACCGGCTCCCGTTTTCATTCCCTATTTCGAAGCGGACCGGTTGGCGGATTACTTGCGATTAGCCACAGTCGTTCGTAGCGCAGGGTATGGGGCCGAAGTTTATCCAGAACCCAAAAAGCTTGGTCAACAACTTAAGTATGCTGACAGTCGCGGCCATACCATCGCGCTCGTCGCGGGAGGTCGTGAATTGGATGCTGGACGAATTCAAGTCAAGAATTTGCAACACAAAATTTCTACCGAAGTCGACTATCAACCAAGTCACCCCGAGCCTTTGTTGCAAGCGATTCGCAACATTCTTGATTTAAGCACCGGTATCATTCTTGTATAACCTTCAGAAACTATCATGACACGCAGCACTTCGGTTCTCGCGACCTCCATCATTCGCTCCCGTTCCACACTGTTATGGGTGACGGTCTGCTTGGGTAGCCTGCTTTCAGGCTGCGTACCCCGTGCAGAAAACGAAGTGGTTGTCTATTCCGCCCTGGACCAAGAGTTCTCGGCGCCAATCCTTGAGGGATTCACACGGGCTAATGAGAAAAAGATCGTTCCGATCACCAAGTTTGATGTGGAGTCGACCAAGACAGTGGGGCTGGTCAATCGGATTATCGCAGAGAAAGATCGCGTCGTCTGTGACCTATTTTGGAACAACGAAATTCTTCATACCGTGCGGCTGCAAAAATTAGGAATGCTCGAACCCCATCGCTGGAACGTACCAGGAGATTGGCCGGCAATTGCTTCTGACAACAGTTGGTGCGGGTTTGCCGCACGGGCACGTGTCTTGGTTATCAATACAAACCTCATGCCCAACAAAGATGAATGGCCGCAAAGCGTGTTGGAATTGAGTGATGTGAGATGGAAAGATCGCTGCGCGATGGCTCATCCACTTTTCGGAACCACGGCGACACATTCAGCCGTGTTGTATTCTCATTTCGGTCCGGAAAAAGCAGAACTCTTTTTCAAAGAAATAGCGGACAACGCCAAGATTCTTTCGGGCAACAAGCAGGTCGCGATCCAAGTTGCCTTAGGTACCTACGCTTGGGGAATTACCGACACCGATGATGCCATTATCGAACTCGAAGCGGGAATGCCCCTAGCGATTGTGTTTCCCGATCAGCTGCCCGCTCAGTTTGGAACGCTACGCATTCCGAACACAATTGCCATTCTCAAGGGAGCGCCTCATCCCGTTGCAGCTGCGAAGCTGGCCGACTATCTCCTTTCGCCACAAACCGAAGATCGTTTGGCGATGGGAGATAGTTCACAGATTCCCTTCCACCGCGATGTGGAAACTCGTCCCCGCGTCTTACCCGAGACAGGTGCTCGCTGGATGGAAGTCGACTATGAACGCGCGGCCGATGCATGGGAACCCACTGCTGCACTGCTAGGCAAACTCTTTCCGTAACAGCAGGGTCATTGGTGATTTTATTGCGTCGTCTTATTTTCCTTTCTGACGCATTACGAAGTCGACGAGTTCTTGGGATTCAAAGAATGACTTAGAAACCCGATGGCCTTCCCCTTTAATGACTTGGACGCTGATCGTGCCACCGAGCGCTTCGTAACGACTCTTTAGTAGTCCGCTGTTATCCTCCAAGGGTACCACGACATCGCTATCGCCATGAACGGAAAACATCGGAACTTGATTAGAGACCAATCCTTGCAGATTATCGATCGGGTTAAACTGCGCCAGGTTGTTGGTCAGTTCCGCTGCAGACATGCCATAGTCTGCAAGTGTGGAAGTCCTATCGTTCGTTAAGGGCCAGCTACTCAGATTGCACACGGGATAGATGCCAGCGAACGCGCTCAGTTTTTCAGGATACGATTTTGCAAAGCTCAGCATCATCAGGCCACCTCGACTCTGTCCCAACAACACGGGTTTTGCAGAGTAGCCAAGCTGGACCATGTGATCATGAAACGCGAGAAACTCTTTGTTGCTGGCTGGTGAACCACGTACTTCTCCCAGGTCGATGCCGGCAATGCTAATACCCGCGTCGAGAAATCGATTGAAGTACCAGTGATGATCGGTGCCGGGGAGGTGGGCGCCCATTGTTGGCGCATACCAAACCCAAGGGTTGCCAGAGGCCGGTTGCCGCGCGGCGATCACGAATGCCGGGTGCTCGTTGACCTGAAAGGCAACCTTCGTCAATAACTGTTCTGAACGAGGCGCGTTCAAGAATCGATTGAGCTCTGGAAGTTTATCGGTGTTGATCCAGTCTACATTTGCCGCAATCAGTTCGTTCCATAGGTTTTCGTTTTCGGGAGTCGCCCAGAACCGTACAACGCGTCCCTTCTCATGGGATCGCTCAACGACATCATGGAGCTTTTCACGCACCGATTTAGGCACCGGCCCAAAGCCGTACCAAAAGAATTGCAAGCTCCAATTATCGCTGATCATCGGCATTAAGTGAGCAGGTGCTGAGCTATCGAGATCGCTGAGGCGACCATCCAGACCACAGAACCGTTTTTCCTGAGCCGAGATATAATCGATCGGGCGACTACCGCTGATGACCACTTGTATCGCGCCCGGGGTAACCTTATCCCCTTCGACTACCGTCAACATCTCGGCATAGGAGGCGAGAACATCGTGCAATTGACGGTAAGTTGAGTTCGCATCGGTCTTGATGTCGATCAGCAACCAAAAGGGTTGCTGGGCTGGCGATGTTGCGCCGTAGACGCGCCCGCCGTTGGTCTTCACTCGCTCTCTTAAGGGATCTAAATAGAGTTTCTGCAGCGTATTACCAGGGACAATTTCCTTGGCCGTGTGCGCCACCAACAATTGCCCATCCACCAAGAAAATGTCCGCTTCCACGCTTCCGAATCCCGAGTCCAAAGCATCGAGCAAGGGTCTCTCGTGAAGGTAGTCGTTGTGTGCGTGTGCTTGCGTACGTCCGCTGATAACCTGAGCTGTTACTGGGTTTGAAAAGGAAATTGCGGTCGCAAGCCAAAGGCACAGCAAGAAAAAAGGATTTCTATTCATGGCTGCGTTAATGATTACTCGACAACTCGAAAGGCATCGTTGCGTTTGAAGACCATGGGGCCACGACGACTATTGTCTTCACTAAATTCCACATGGCAATCCAGGAGCACTCCCAGGGTTGCGTCCTTGGGAATGTCGATTTCGAATTGTATCCGATTTCCATCTCGCGATATCGATGATGCCTCGTAGGGGCCAACTTGAACCCAGCTTGGGATACCAGATGGCAAAGGCTGACGGCGAATTGCCGTGGGATCCAATTCGATCTGCATCGCGTGCTTCTTTCCTGCGGATGCGGTGCCTGGCAGCAAGGAAATGATCACGCGGGCGAGTCGTCCGTCTCCCGCCTGCGTGTTGTCTTCCAAGGCACCTGTTTGACCGCGACGCAACCCGCGATTATTGGATGTTTCGACGACCCCGGCATAGCCTCCGATGATGTAGGGGAAGCGACCCGGAGTCACGTGGTAATGGTATCCTCGCTCAGAGTCCTGATGTCCATTGCAAACGTCGAGCGCTTCAGTGCCCTTCAGATCTTTGGCCATGGCACCCTCGCGTTCACATGGTCCATACAAGGGAAATCCATCGAATGCGAAGCCAATGATCGGCGAATGACTCTTGCCATCGTCTTGGAAGGGAGACTTCACACAGCTTGGATATTTGTGATAGTGGTAAACGCCCGTTTGTTGGGGATGCCCACAACAGGCGTCTAACCAAACCTCCGAATATCCTTCCACGGCATTCATTCCTTCCATCTCAAAGGGATTGAAAAAAACGACGCCGTTCAATGCTGTTCCGATGGGACCCATAGGGACTCGCGTAATCGAATCTGCCAACTTGGGAACCAAGGGGAGACGAAAGGTAAAGTCTTGAATCTGTATTGAATTGGGATTGTCACTGTTGGGAAAGATAGCCGTGGGATGGTTGGGGTAACCTTGGCTCTTGATGATGATGAATTGCTCGTCATGCGACACGCTAATCTGTGCAATTCCATCTCCATTCGAATCCTTCATGTGATACGAAAAGAGGTCGTAATACCGACCTCCCTCCTGATAAAAATAAACAGGTTGCGAATCACTTGTGACCCACCATCGTCCACCAACGGATTCAACATTGTCAGGTCTCTCCTGGCCATTCGTCACTCCGCAGAATAGGCTTGCCAGCGCGAGAGCGACCAACGGCGCGAGTTTGGACAGCCAACATGCTGGAGGCTGGATAGCTGAACGAGGTCCCATAATTGGTTGTTTCTCTGCGAATGGGGTAGGAAAGAATGCTTGCATGGAAAGAAACGCAAAACGGGAGACAGTTTCTACGGTGAAGTTTCCAGGATTGGCTCTTGACCCACTTTTCCGCAAAGTTTAATAATGTAACTGCTTCAGATACAAATAAAGTTTCGACATGATGGATACACATTTTACGATCGCGGTGCATGTACTTGGCTACTTGGCTTGGTGCCAGGAGCATGGCCAAGAATGGGTTTCGTCGGACGAACTGGGAAAGAGCATCAACACGCATTCGGTGGTGGTGCGTCGTGTTTTGTCGCAATTGCGTGAGCAGGGGTTGATTGAAACGAAGCGTGGCAAGCATGGCGGCAGTCGGCTGGCACGGTCAGCGAGCGAAATGCATTTGGGTGAAGCATTTCTAGCGGTCACGAATCCGGGTGCTTCGTTGATTCAATTCCCCACGACTGGCGAAGTAACGGAGTGTCCGATTGGAACTCATATCGAGGCCGTTTTGAAAGAGATAGTAGCCAGCTCTGAGGCAGAATTTCGGAAAGAGTTGGGTCGGACCAGCGTGGCTGACTTTTCCAAGAGAGTAGTAAGTCGATTGCCGTGTGCGCAATAAGTTCGTGAGCAATGCGAACAACATTCCATATAAAGAGAGCAGATGATGACAAGTGTGGACTCTTCGTCGCCAGCGGGCGTGGAAACGACTACGAGAGCGTCGGTAGCGGTACGATGGTGGCCAGCGGTAGTTTTATTGCTTGTGGGTGTCCTGCTGAAGCTCATCCCTCGATTCATCGAGTCTCCCAGTCTGCCGATTATCATGACCAGTTTCATGGGGCCAGCGGCGATTGCGGCGTTGATATTAGTTTGGTGGCTATTTGCCAGTCGCATTCCGATTAGAGAGAAGTTATTGGGATTTGTCGGCGTGCTTGCAGTCGCGATTATTTCTATTGCGATGCTGCATTTTACGCTGGCTGGAATGATTGCGATTATTTTTGTGCTACCGACTGGGTTTGCTGCATTCACACTTGGCTTTTTACTGTTCATGCGATTGCCGATGACGCGGACGCTGATGGCGCTGCTATGCGCTGTGGTTGGATTTGGATATTGGGATTTGCAACGCTCGGAAGGTGTGACGGGGAGTTTTGCTCCGGAGCTGGGATGGCGTTGGGAACCTTCGCCCGAGGAAGCTTATATTGCCGAGCTGGAAGCTCACGGAGCCGCGTCGGCCGACAGGTCCGACGCTGTCGCAACGGTGCTAGTCGACGCATCCACTGCCGAGTGGCCTGGCTTTCGAGGTCCTTATCGCAATGGCAATCAATCGGGGGTAGCAATTGTCCAAGATTGGTCCGCGAATCCTCCCAAGGAAATCTGGAAATCTAAAATTGGTCCTGGTTGGTCGTCATTCGTTGTTGCCGGCAATGTGTTATTTACACAGGAGCAGCGAGGCGACAACGAAGTCGTGATCTGCTTAGATGCCAACACAGGCGAAATGAAGTGGGACTATTTGTATCCCAGTCGATTTTGGGAGGCGATTGCCGGAGCAGGACCGAGGGCGACACCCACGCTCGCAGCGAGCGGTCTATTCGCACTTGGCGCTGATGGAATTTTGGTCGCGCTTGATCCCAATAGCGGTGCAGAATTATGGAAGCACGATTTGCGTGATGATGCCAATCGCAAGCCGCCGATGTGGGGATTTTCAAGTTCGCCGCTCGTCGAAGGTGGTTTAGTGATCGTGCATGCTGGCGGCGCGAATGAGCTGGGCATTTTGGCTTACGATGAAAAGACAGGCGATCTCAAGTGGTCGGTTAAATCGGGCGATCACAGTTACAGTTCACCGCAGCTAGCAACTTTTGAGGGTACGACTGGCATCCTCATGCAAACCAATTGGGGATTGCAGTTTATTCGCGTTGAAGATGGCGCGACGATTTGGGAACACGAATGGTCAACGGAAAACTATCGCGCTATACAGCCGTTGGTTGTGGGAAACAGTGTCTTGATGGCAACGAGTTTGGGGCTGGGTACTCGCAAGCTGGAGGTCTCCAAGAGCGATGATCAATGGACGGTCGATGTCGCTTGGACGTCCCTCGATATGAAGCCCGATTTCAATGACTTTGTTGAATATCAAGGCTATCTCTATGGTTTCGACGGAAGCATTTTTGCTTGTGTGGACTTGAAAGATGGAAAGCGTCAATGGAAGAAAGGACGTTATGGCAGCGGACAAGTGTTGTTGCTGTCGGATTCCGGACAGATGCTAATATCATCCGAGAAGGGCGAGATCGTGTTGGTGCAAGCGACGCCCGACAAGTTGACGGAGATCGCTAAACTGCCGTTAATTGAGGGAAAAACCTGGAACCACCCGGTGCTAGTTGGAAACCGTCTCTATATTCGCAATGGTCAGGAAATTGCCTGCATTGAATTGCCGACAGAGCCAGTAGCGACGGACAATAGTCCTGTTTCGTTGCAGTAGGTTGCAGTAGTCGGTTCACGAAGTTAGTCAAAAAAATCACCCCGCTCCGACCATTTTTCGGAGCTTGGGGGTGGTTATACTGTGGCTTCTCCCGCCCGACTACTTCTTGCGAAAGTCAATCGACGATCGCAAATTCTACCCTCCACTTCGATCTGCTACGAAATGACCGAATCTTCATCACGGGCCTACAATCTCCGATTGGGCCTGGTTCTCTTTGCAATCTATTTGTTGCTCTACGTCGTATTTGTGATGATTGCTGCGTTTCGCACGGAATGGATGGAGCTACGTCCGTTTGGTGGAATGAATTTGGCAGTGCTCTATGGTTTCGGATTGATCATTGTGGCGATTGTCTTGTCGCTGGCTTTTGGCCTGCTGTGCAAAAGTGATGATGCAAAGCAAGCCGTCGAAACCACTTCTGTCGACAAGGTGAAATAATGATTTACGACGTTTCACCGTTGGCCTTTGCGATCTTTCTTTCCTTTGTGGTGTTCACAGTCGGGCTAAGCTTTTACTTAGGGCGCAAGGCAAAATCGTCAGAGGGTTATTTTGCCGCCCATGGACAAATCCCTTGGTTTGTCAATGGAGTTGCCTTTGCCGGTGATTATCTCTCTGCCGCATCGTTCCTGGGCATCTGCGGCATGATCGCCGCCTATGGATACGATGGGTTTCTCTATTCAATTGGCTACCTGGCTGGTTGGATTGTTGCTCTGTTCGTGATCGCGGAGCCGATGAAACGCTTAGGGCGATTTACTTTTGCCGATGCGCTCGACGCAAAATTTGATTCGCGTGGCATCAAGTTGGCTGCTGGGATTAGTACTTTAGCGGTGAGTCTTTTTTATCTGATTCCACAAATGGTAGGAGCCGGGGTGTTGATTCGCCCCTTGCTCGATTTGCCTCACTGGGCCGGAGTTGTCTTGGTGGGTGCGACCGTCATCTTGATCGTCGTTACGGCTGGCATGGTGTCGACGACATGGGTGCAGTTCCTAAAGGGCTCGTTACTTGTCTTATTTAGTGGCATCCTGACCTATGCGGTGCTTCAACGTGGATTCACGGTTCAGGAAGGTGGTAGCGATGGCTATGTGCTACAGACCATTGGTCCAATGGATACTGCAGAGATAAATCCTGGCGGTGTCGTGGATGGTCGCGTTGTCATGCCAATGGATGACGGTTGGGATGAGCAACACCTGGTGCGTTTGGCCGATATTGAAGGTAACGGCTTCATGGTATTTGATGTAGTGGATGCGGTCGAGCAACCGAACCAAGTGCTGTTGCGACAAGCACAAAGCACTACGTTACTAAACGACGGCAAGCTACTCATTGATGGCTTGCCGCTGGGTCGCGATCCCGGCCAACGAACATTGCATCCAGTGGGCCACGTCAGCGAGCTGCCTGATGGCCAAACCGAAACGGGTCCGCTGGGTCCGTTCGAATATCTGCGGACGCTTCAAGATAGTACGGTCGTTCTCTGGGGATCTCGCAAAATCACTCACGACGACAAATCGGTAACGACGGTCTATTTTCAACGGCCCACTGAAGGGAGCAAAGTCTTGCGACCAGGTGAGCACCCGACGTTTGCAGGCATTCGCAGCGATAGCGTTCTCGATCGCATCAATTTCATTTCCTTGATGTTGGCTCTTTTTTGCGGAACCGCTTCGTTACCGCACATTTTGATTCGCTATTACACGGTCAAAGATGCGTCGGCCGCGCGTAAAAGCACTATTGTTGGTATCACCAGCATTGGAGCCTTCTATGTACTGACCTTGTACTTGGGGCTCGGTGCAATGACTGGTGGAACGCTGGACCTCACATCGAACAACATGGCTGCTCCGCTGCTAGCACGCGGCATCAGCCCTTTGTTGTTTGCGATTATTTCCGCGATCGCGTTTACAACTGTTCTCGGAACCGTCAGCGGGTTGATTTTGGCTTCCAGTGGCGCAGTAGCCCATGATTTGATTTCAGGATTCTGGGGAGTCAAGCTGACTGGGCATCAGCAAGTGCGCGTTGCCAAGATGGCTGCGGTAGGGGTAGGAATCGTGGCCATTCTCTTGGGAATCGCCTTTGAAAAAATGAATGTTACCTATTTAGTCGGCTGGGCATTCAGTGTTGCAGCGAGTGCAAACTTACCCGCTTTGATCATGCTCTTATTTTGGAAGCGATGCACGCGACAAGGAATCATCGCTAGTGTGATTGTCGGGATGGTCAGCTCGTTGGGTTGGATTTTGGTCAGTGCGGACACATATACCAAAGTCTTTGGTTGGAACGGGGAAGACGCCTGGGCACCCTTTAGCCAACCAGGAATTGTTACCATCCCGCTCGCCTTCATCACGCTCATTATCGTGTCACTGTTGACGCCAAAGCCCACTCCGGCCGAGGTGCAGTGAGCGTCATGGTTTCGCGAGAAATCGGATGCACGAAGCTCAGTAGCGAGGAGTGCAAACACATGGTTGGATCACCGATCGCTAACGCCTCGTTGGTACCTAATTGCTTATTGGGTAAGTAGAGTGGGTCGCCCATCACGGGCATTCCCAACTCCCATAGATGCGCTCGTATCTGATTTGTTCGCCCACTGATGGGTACGACTTTCAGTAGAGAGGTACCATCTGGGTATTTCTCTAACAGCTGAAAATCTGTGCGAGCCTCGGCGCCTACCTCGCTACCGGCTCGAATGCGTCCGGCCCCAGGCTGTATGGCGATTGGCAATTCACAGCAGAAGTTTTCCTCCTGAGGATGTCCGATGCACCTTGCATAGTATTGCTTGTCAACGTTTCGGTCTTCGAATTGTCTGTGCATCAAGTGCGCTACAGCGCGGGTTCGGCAAATCAGGACGAGTCCTGTCGTGTTGGCGTCTAACCGATGTGGTGCACGCAAGATTTCTGGCGCATAAACTCGCTTCAAAAGGCCCAGCAGCGTGTTGTGGTTGAATCTCCCGGATGCATGGACCGGTAACGGCGCGGGTTTATTAACCGCAATAAAGCTATCGTCTTCCCACAGTATTTCAATATTTCCATTCACGGGCGGCTCAAGAAATTCATTGACGATATGCAAGTATTGCTCACCGTTACGGACAACTCGATTGAGGTCTACGGGACAATCGTTGAATTGAATCCGTCCCTCCGCAAACGCCAGTTCCCAATCTTGGCGCGGCACCTGAGGGAAAATTTCGAGCAAGCATTCGATCAGTGGTTTACCACTTAGACGTTCAGAAATGCGAATCGGGCGACATTGCGAATGAGGGCTGCACCCGGGCAAATTCTCCGCAAGTTGACGTATCGACTCATGACGCTTGGCAATTCTCTCTTGCAGCTGTTCATCGGGGGAACGATAGCAGTGAGGGCACGAGACTCCCACAACGTATTGCTCAGACAGTTGTTGGTCGGTTGTTAAGATAGCCTGACACTCAAAGCACTGAGCGAGGCCCGATACTTGCAATTGTGGATCGAGGGCTACTCGAGCGTCGAAAACGAAGCAATCGCCATGATAGTGATCACTACCCACTTCTTCAAAGTACTTGAGGATTCCGCCATCCAATTGATAGACCTGTGAATACCCTTTGCGTTCCATCAGTGGGCCCGCCTTTTCGCACCGTATGCCTCCCGTGCAAAACATGACAACCGGCTTATCGCGAAGTTCGTTTGGCAGGTGATCGATCGAATTCTCAAAATCGCGAAAGTGATCAATGTGAACAGGAATCGCATTGTCAAAGGTTCCGACTGCGACTTCAAAATCATTGCGAACATCTAACAGGGCCACGTCGCGACCTTCGTCCAGCCATCGCTTTAGTTCAACCGCTGACAGTTTGGGCGACGTCGCGCGGTGAGGTGCAATTCCATCAATACCGAACGCAATGATTTCACGTTTGACCTTGACCAACATGCGATGAAATGGAATCGCATCACAATAGCTTTCTTTGATGTGGATATCAGCGAAGCATGGATCGGCCTTTAACTGCTCCAGCCATTCTCGCAAGCGATTTTCGGCACCTGCCAAGAACAGATTAATCCCTTCGCTGGACAGCAGAATTGTTCCCTTAAGTTGGTACTCGTTACAAGATCGCTTCAGCGACTCGCGTTTGTGGTCCAAATCATCGAGGGGAACAAACTTATAGGCAGCAACATTGAGAATCACGATCAAACCAATCACTCGCTAGCGGACGACGCACCCAAGCCATGACGCATTGAAATATCAACAGCGAACAGCATCGCTTCAGTCCCATTTTTTAGCGACTTTGCTCGATACGTCGAGGACCATTCGAGCACTATCGCCAAGAGGGTCCCTACTTGGGTGTGGTTGGAATGGGCGTGTTTGCTGGTGCCGTGGCGTTTTCGTCCGGCATTTCAGGGAACTTCTGCTCTGCGGGCGGTTCGATCAAATCGGCAATGGCCGTTTGCAATTGCTCCTTCAATTTTGGTCCACCGCCGACAAATAGCCGCTGGATTTTGCCATCGCGATCAATTACCACGGTTTGCGGAATAGCATCTGCCTGATATCGAGACGCGGCTACGCCATCGATATCGAGCGCCACTAGCGGATTGAGTTTCAATCGTTCGAGAGTTGAGCGAATATCCTCGGGGGTTTCTTGCAGGTTCACAGCGACGAGCATCACATCGTCAGGTGAAAAGTAAGCGACCGCTTCGTCGATTTGAGGCATGGCTTGCATACATGGCCCGCACCAAGTGGCCCAAAAATCGAGGACAATGATTTTGCCTTGCTGTTCGTGCAATTGAAAGATCGAGCCGTCCAGCATCTTCAATTTGAAGTCTGGCGCGTCGGTACCAACCAAAGGAGAACTGGTCCCTGCCATTCGGCCTCCCTCCCCTTCACTATTATTTGGGTCCAAAACCTTCGGTTCGGGCGCATGGGACAATCGCCATTGGTGATAAGCCAGTTCGGCCATCGATTCTTTAATTCGTGAGCCAAAGAGAATGGCATCGGCAGTATTTAGGTCGACCAAGCATACACCCAGCAATGGACTATCTCCCACAAGCTCGTCGCCGCCCACTTCGCGTGGTACGAATGTAAGGCGAATACCATCGCGCTGAATCGCTTGCACTTGCATAACGGTCGGCACATTGGATTCAAGATTGTCGGTGACATCGTTGGGTGGATCGCTAGACGCCTCCGCAGCACTCTTCGCATCCTCTGTCTCGAATTCATCGTCGTGAAAGAAGATGACCTTAGCCACATTGCGTCGCAGCACTTCGATGGTCTCTAACCGATTTTCGACAACGATTTTCTCATTGTCTAGGGAGACAATGTTGCCTCGCAGGTAGTCGCCGTTGGTTGAGACCAGCAGGTGATGCGGAGGAGATTTTTTCCGAATCCGAGGCACGGTCAACAAGCGTTGTCGCTTTGCGTCTTCCAACGAAGGAGCACCTGCGCTGCCATTGATCTCGATTGCTTTGACCTGACTGCTTGGAATCAGTTGGTCGCCAGCGACATCGGATTCAATCAGCACGCCACTTTCGTCAATCCGAGTAACTTGCGCGGGAACGATGTCTCCATTGCGTAGATGGATCAGCCGTTTGGATGGAGCCCCTGCCGTGCCTCCAGCGAAAGCACCGAACATAGCACCGACGAGGCCTTGTCGTTGTTGCTGGCGCGCTTGTAATCGTGCTGGCTGTGGTTGCGGTACTTGTTTCGGTGGATCGGGCGCTCGATAGACCATTCGGCCGTTCGCTCCGTTTACCAGGTTTGCACTGCTGGATATGGCTGTCGGAGCAAAGCGTAGGCAGCTACTTTGTTCGGTCGAAACTGCCGGCAACAGTACTCCAGTGGCCCGCATGTCCGACAACTCCAGAGTACCTTGCCGCCCCTCGTTCGATTTTTGGTAAACGACAGGGTTGAGGTTTTGCAGTGCGCGAACCTGCGTGAGAGGAATGATGATAGTGCCGGAGAACTCATCTGGTACAAAATGAACTGCGTCCGCGGTGACGGTGAGGACATCGCCCGTGATTCGCATTGTGCCATGTGTGATAATGCGCAAGTGATTTTCAGGAGGCGTTTCGCTGGGTTGATCTTCGAGAATAGGCCAGTGAGCGACCACCAATTGTTCGATTGGGATAAGAGATTCGGCACCTTGGTAACTCGCGAGGATTTTGTCATCTTGCAGACCGATCCAATTGCCCATTAGCAATTGACCATTATCGAGGTAGGTGCCAACAGCATCTTGATTTGTGGCCGCGGCGAGTGGACCACCACTATTAAAGACGCGCAAAGAATCTAAGCGAATATTTCCACTAATATTTTCCAAGTGAAAACCAGGCAGCGCGGCACTTGTTTCGTTACCGAGTTTGAGGTCCGCCAATTTGACCCCGGTATCCGAATAAACAATCGCATGATTGTTTGTTTGATCCAGATCGATTGCGAGGCGAAGCTGCCCTTTGGCCTGATGAGTCGCACCAATGGAGACCACCTCGGCCATCTCGTCGAGTTCTCTCAGAAGAACGAAAGAAGAATCCCAAACTTCGATGCGAAAGGCTTGTCGAGCGGATTCATCCGTCAGCTGCGTGCCTAAAGAAATAGTGAAATTGGGCACGTCCGACCAAGACAATTCCAATTCCACTCGAGAGCGATTTGCCAAACCGATATCGCGTCGAATCGAAGCCAAGGGAACGGATGTTCCAAGCTGGCCCCCCCGATCATTCCAGGCGGATTCGTTTCCTCGAGCATCCCATTGGCTCAACGGCCCAGGGCCCACAAACGTACCGGATGCGCCATCGTTCCAGCGAAAGACGCGACGCACTCGTGAAGAATCCAACACGAATTCACCAAACCCCACGGTCTCGACGCGAAACTGGTTTGCGTCGATGGCAAGAAGCTTACCGTAGAATTGATCACCGTTTGAGAGCTCAAAACCCAGTTGACCACTTTGTGGCACAGGATCGGCGATAGAAGGAAAAGCGATTTGGGAAAACTGAGTATTCGAAATGCGAAAGGGCTCGGCAAAGGATTGATTCTTCCAGGCCACTTCACCGGCAACATCGGTGGGTACAAAAGTACCACCGATATACTCGGTTTCTGACAAATGCATCACACCCTCAGACGACGCAGCCGTTTCCGCTGCCGATGTCTCTTGAGCGAAGGCAAGAGGATGCATGGCCAGGGTGGCAATAATGAGTCCACACCGAACGGCAAAGCTACCCAATGCGACAAAACATCGATCCGACATAGCCAATCTCATCGCTCGTAAATGGGCAGAAAACGATAATTGAGCGCCAAAGCAAGCAGCGACAAAGAGGTATCGACCGTGGGGCCAAACTGACCGCTGAAGCTGCCATCTTCCCCTTGAGAACCTTTTAGCTCACGGACAACTTGTTTGTTCCACTTCTCCCAGGCTTCGACATCTCCTTGAAACAATGCCTGTGCTTGGTAATACCTCGCGTACTGTTCGTATGCGCCCGCAGGTTGCTCAAGATGTTCCGTTAGGTAATTGAGAGTTCCCTTATATTCGGTCATGTCTTTTCGCCGTGCGACCGCATAGACCAAAGTACCAATCGAAATGCGGGCTAGTGATTCGTCGAAGCCCCCAAAGCCGCCTGCATAGGCGACTTGTCCGCCCGCGCTGGTCATACTTTTGAAATAGGCGATGGCGCGATCGATTGCTTCGTCGGGAACTTCAATTCCTGCATTTCTTGCTGCCAATAGGCTGACTAAAATTGCTCCGCTTACCGAGGTGTCCGCGTCGTTGGCGTCAGCCGAGTATCTCCAGGCACCGAATTGATTTTTCTTTTGCGAGGTCAGCGAGGCGCGTACGGCCAATTCCAGCGCCACACCGATGCTCCGCTCTCTCGCTTTATTGCCTCCCTGCGGCCAGAGGTTGGAATCATCGACAGCGCCATAGGCCTCAGCTAATGAGAGGGTTGCAAAGCCATGTTGGTACATGCCGTCGCCGAGAATCCCAGTGCTGGGATCTTGCGCGGAAATCATTGACCGCAAGCCCCGTTTGATATTGTTGCTGTAGATGCCGAAGTTCGGATCTTCGCCGGATGCCAGGAATGCCATGACAGCCATCCCCGACACACCTGCCCCACTGTATCCCCCAGACCATCCGCCGCTTGCATCCTGGGACTTTGCTAAAAACGCCAAGCCCTTGTCATACATCTCGCGAACGTCGCGCGGAACGACTTCTCCGAATCGCTCGGTGGGGAGTTGTGCAAATGCGGGTTGGGGCGACTGGAAACAGAAGACTGTCAGGATGGCACACAAGGTACCAGCAAAGCTCGCGACTGGTTTCAATCGATTAGGTTGCCAAGCCCACAGATTGGAAACCACCGCATTGACGGGACGATTTGTCTTCGAAAAGATAGCCATGTTTATTCGTCCGCCTCTTTGTCCAGCACACCCTGGGCCATTAAATACTGTTCAATGGGACCCACTTGTTTTTTTACAAGTTGAAAGGCTTTGATTTGCTCTGCATCGAGAAAGCTCTCTAAATCCTCGACAGGAATTTTCGCTAAATGGTAGCTGACCAGCATGGATGCAAATGGACCTTGCAGGGGTCGACCTTGCCAACGAGGTTCATTCAGTTTATCAATCACACGCCTCAGCAATTCGTCTCTTTGCTTGGCCGTTAGTGGAATGGTCAAGCCGATAGTTGCGATACTAGATTTGGCAATCGCTTCTTGGCTACGTCGATTTCGTTCTCGCTCGGCATGCTCCCAAGCATCACGCTGTTCGTCGGTAAGGATACCCCGGGAGACCTTATCGAGGAGCGACTCTTTTCCGAATAGCCCACTGGAGACTTGAGTTTGAAGCGGAACGGCCAACTGGTAGGCATCGTTAAAGTTGCGTTGATCGAGCTTCATCGATTCAATTTTCTCAAATACGCTATTGACACGATCAAAAAAACGCTTGACATCACCATTTCCAGCAAGATGTAATTGCCGTCGTTGTTCCTCGGTCAAGGTGACGCTTTGTTCGATCGCACGAACTTTCAGTTCGATCTGCGATTCGAGTGCTTTCCGGCCCGCTTTTGCATCACCTTGTGATTGAAATATCCAAGACTCGATCGTACTGCGATCAATGAGAAACTCTTGGCCCAGTGAACTTGAACTTGCCAAGGATTGCAACGACAGCAAAGTCAGCAGAACGAATGCCTGGCGACTACTCATCCCACTTTGCCTCATTAAACTGCACAGCACCTAATTGCATTGGGAAGTCGTATTTGCTGAGTGCCTGCCAAATCGCCCTTTGATCTTTGTCCAGTTCTTTCTGCATAATATTTGGTGGTAACTGAGGGGCGTACTCAGGATTGTTTTGGTAATTCTCCGTCGAGATATTGATCGCCTTAGTCCAACGTTCCATCAATTTTTCATGCAATGATTGGTATTGTTGTTGTGTAAGGGATAATTTCCGATCCAGCACATTCATCACAATTCCGACAGCAGCCTCGCGTCGAAATTGATCTCGCAGTTTGCATTCGGTTTGGTATATCGCTAGCTTTTCGGGAGGGGCTAGCTCCTTCATGACTTGCGTGACGAGTTCTTCGATTCGCACGAAGGGATTTGCATTCAACACCGCACCGCTGGAAGTATGGGCGACAATCGTATCTCCGGATACGTTCACCTGACCGCCATTAGCCGCGATCAACATGTCGGTTAACAAGTGCGAACGTTCATTGACCGCTGTTCGAATCGTATTCTTTTCTTCATCGCTCCATTCACAGACCCGAAATGCGAATCCTAATTCCAAGTGAACGAACGACTGCATTTCTTGAAGGAAGCGTTCCTTGGCTACCGCCGGATCTCCGGGACCGTTGCCCAAAAAATCAACGATTTCAATGAGTGCTTCTGCCTGAACGGCCTGTACGTCGATCGGCGCTTGAATCTCCACAGGTTCGTCCTCTTGCGCAAACGCGTCGCCAGGATGCGATGTGACGCCCAACCATGGGAGGCCAGTCAACAGGCCCAGCATGACGCGCCGTTGCGATGAACGAAGTGCAGAGAATGCCATTATGGGTTCACCTGTTCAATTCGATTAAAGTACTCGTCGAGTCCTGTACGGAATTCCTCAGGTAGAACGGTGCCGGTTTCACCGGTCGTTTGAGACACTCCGCGATCCTCACGCACTTCCTTTTGATTCACACCGCTCCCCAGCAATGCCAGGGCCGAGTCAGATGTTAGTCCACCACCACCGCCGCCAGGAGATGAACCACCACCCCCTCCCGACTTGGGATTAATGCGTTTCGACTTAAGCAATAATTCGATAGCCTCTGTTTCAGCGGCAACCGCATTCACTCCCGTATCAGGTCGAGCCAGAATGTTGGTCGCGTCACCCATCACATTGTCAACCTGGGCCATCAGCTCAAGTTCCTTAACAAAGTGCTTTTCCGATTCAGGTAATTCTTGGATCCGTTCGCCCACGGCAATAATTCGTTCTTGCAGGGTCAACTGGGATTGGGAGAGTCGGATGGCCTCGGTCTGGTATAGATCCGTTCCGTTGGCCTCCTTCGCTTGTTCTGCCACGCGAGTTTCTTCGCGCAGGTTGACTTCTGCTTCGAGAATTTGCAGGACTTCCAGTACGATCGACGGAGGAAGGCTAGCGGGGCTCTTACCGCCTGGACATTGTCCATTGCAGGCGGGATCAACCAGATCTTCTGCCCATCGGTCCAATGAATCGGACCAGTACTCGCACTGGGCAACGGAGAGACCTTGCTCAACGGGAATCTCATCCGTCAACTGACGGATGCCGCCGATGACGTCGGTCTGTTTCATATCATCCAAAACGGCTTTGAATTGCGCAAAGCGACGTCGTTCGAAATAGGCGGCCAAATCATCCATGATGTAGGAGATTTCTTGAACGCTATCCTCTTCTTTCTTAGACATGTCCTTGAGCACCGCAGCGGCGGCGTCCTCGAATCGCGTATTTCGCAATCCGAAAGTCTCATCCAATTGTTCTGTGATACGACCTGCGACGAGATACTGAGTGCGGGATGCAGCCTTGAGTCGTTTGACCAAAGTGCTCCCTTCGAGATTCGCTAAGATCGTATTGAGTTCATCGGCGATCTTTTCAAATTCGGCTAACAGGTCTTCTTGAGCTTCGACCGCCTCATCCAATTTCTTGTCGGCAGGTGGTTGGTCATCTTTTGGCTTTTGAGGCCTGCCCATCACCGTTGTGTTTGGCAACCGCATTGCAGAGCCACTCGGTTTTTTCGGTGGTCCTGGCTCAATCGCTTCGTCGTTGGGCGAGTTTTGTGATGACTCCATGTCGACGATGGAAGGGTTGGAGGGTGGTGGGGGAGGTTGTTCCCCTTCCGGAGTTTTGCTCCCTGCACCTGACGCAGTGGTTTGAATATTTCCGGCGGCAGGAGCTGATTTTGTGGGCTGGCTGGATGCAAGCTGTGGCGCGTCGGCTGCTTCTTTCAGCAAATCGGCAACATTGGGCATGCGATTCGAAGAAACATCTTTAAGCACCTGCAGCATTTCGGCCCATCGTTCCAAGTGGCCCACACCAATTTCAGGGTTGCGACTGGCGGTACGAATGAGTTCGTCACCCAGATCGCTGAGCTTCGAAAGTCGTCGACCGTTGGCTCGTTCGGCGCTGGCCTGTTTCTCAATTTTGTCGCGGTTATCGGCCAAATCTAATTCTTCGCCCGACAATTGGCGGAGCTCTTTATTGGTTTCGTAAAGCTGCAATTCTCGATCGCGAACCTCGAGCGCCTGACGATGCCATTTACTCAATTGCTCGGTCATCCAAATCGCATGTTGATCGGGCGTTAACACATATAGCATGTAGGGTGGCGATACGACGCGAGGTCGATTGGGCAGATAGTCTTCGGACCACACAAACAACTCCAGCGGTTGTGGTTCAATGCCGAACGAGGCCGCAGAAAAAGTTCCCTTAACATCCATGTTGTCTTGATCAGGTCCACCTGCGATGAGCACTCTTTCGCCTTCGGCTGGTTTTGCCAGCATGCCGGTTGGCAATCCCCGCCACATCAATCCAACACGCTTGACCCCGTAGTCATCACCAACACGTACGGAAAAGGTAAGCAATTCTGAATCGAGGATAACCGCGGTCCGTGGCATGCCTTCGATCGACATTGTGGGTGGCTCGTCTTCAACAGCCGTGATAGCAAGGTTAAATGGTTCTCGCCCAAACAGTTCGTACTGATCCTGCCACTGAAACTTTTGAGACAACGATTCGTCTATCAACACCGAGGGGGACGAGAAACTTGCGTTGTCGACATTACTGGCTACATCGTTAACCGACGCGCTCGACAGCGCGCGACTCGCGGTGGCCGTGAACCGAGCAGTACTTCCTTTGACCAAGGAAACCGTTCCGCCCCGAACATCTTTTTCCACGCTATTGGGCAGCGACAAGTACTCGGGCAATTGAATGCGGCCTGACAGAGAAACGAGTTCGGGCCGCAGCGTAGGTTCGAGCTGAACGATTTGCTTAGCATCCCCTACTGAAATGGAAACCTGTTGAGGTTCGATTTGTGGCGGGATCACAAAGGGATATTTGCCGTCGACAAGATCCGCGATCACAGGTTGTTGATTGCCGACTTGAAGGGTCCCCTGAGCCGGCGTCCATTGGGATTGATCGGTAAGCGCCAGTTCGACGTTGAGGGGCTCGCCATGCGCGACGAACCAATTATCGGGAAGCATTTCAACGCGTGTAAACGTGTAACGCGGAGTTGCGCCCCAAGGAGCAGCGAGCCTTGCCAATGCGCTGGCAGCTGCGCCCGGGACAAACACAAACAGCAGCGCCGAGATCGCCAACATCACCACTGCCATGACGCCCCATTGCCGATATCGCGAATTGGGCACCGCAGTGAGAAAATCTCGTTTCTCGGCATCCGCGGCGACTTGGCGTATCGCAGCTTGAACGAGTGCAGGCGAGCGAGATTGTTCGGTTTTGTTGTGAGCCAGTTCCAGAACACCGAGCAAAGAATCACCGACTGTGGGGAGTTTGCGGCTGAGCAAGAGGGCCAGTTGCTCCAGCCCGCGTCGTTGCCAAACCCAGCGATAAACAAACCAGGGAATAATGGCGATTGCCGCGATCACGGCAAGCAACACAATGGCTCGAACCAATCCTGGCGTATCCCCCCAGCGATCCATGGCGAGAACCACTAAGAATCCGACGCAAACCGCCAACACGGCAATGGCTAATGCCTCGAACAGCTTGATGCTCCAGACGCGACGTCGGTAGTCGAGCAATTGCACTTCGAGCGATTTTGGAATACGTAGATCGCCAGGACCCGACATTCCTGATTTCGATTTTTCGGAACCCAAACCGTGTTGAGCCCCTGAGTTTTGGGCAACATCCGATTGCGTCGGCGCGAGACTCATAATACTGGTTCCTAAATAAAGCCTACAACTTTTCTTCCAACCCAGAATATGCCCAACAACACGATCAGCACCCCAGCCATAACCGGATGACTCCACAATTGGACTCGGCGAATCGAAGGAGTCGGTTCAGGAAGCGTTGCCAGGGACTGAACGATTTCATTCAGTTTATCGATTTGTAGAGTGCGACCGCGAGTCAATCTGGCGATTTCCTCTAAAACCTCTGGTCGCGAGGGCTGGCCAATCCGTTCCAATGGAACCCCTTGAACGAACAGAGAGGTCTCCAAAGTTGCACTGGTTTCCTTGCAAAATAGCGTCACCGCGTGTTTGCCGGGTTCAAGGGGTGTGAATCGCCCCGCAAATGCGCCCCAGGCATCGCCGCTGGATTGAAAGCGTATGGTATCGACAGTTCCCGTTGGCGAGACAATACGGGCGGTTACCTCGCCTTTGGCCAAAGGTTCGCCATTTCGTTCCATGACGTTTGCCGAAAGTGCGATCGACTGCCGGACCTGAGGTTGTTCGGGGGTGTAGTAAAGTCGCATCGATTCCCCTTTCGCCATGTTTCGACGATAGGCCATCCAACGAACGACCTGTCCCCAAAAGCGATAGTGATAAAGATCTTCAACGCCCTTTCGCCACCGCCAAGCACCATCGGTACCCATAAACAGAACTTTACCGGCACCAAAAGTTCGCGTCACCAACAATGGCAATCGTCCATGCTCATTGCTAATGTCCCCGTGAACGCTCAGCACGTCGGTCCCCGGCTTCGCTTTGATTACTGGCGCATACCACTGGAATCCGGGAAGGTTTTCCCAAACTGCGATATTATCGTCTTCGGTATCAGCCAATTTGGTCAACAAACTTCGTCGGCCGAGCTCTGTCAATTCAAAGTGGTTTGCGGTGCGCGAGCCCCAGCCGTTGGGCTGAGCACTGTCTAAAATCACAGGATACAAATCAGCGAGAGGGGTTTCTTGCAGAGACAATTGGCGACCTTGCCAGCCTGGCATAAAGACGAGTCCGCTGGCTTGTTGTTCCACAAGGCCTTTGAGCATTTCACATTGCTCAAGCGTTAATTGACCATCTTCTAAACCAACGTCACCAAGAAAAACGACGTCATAGGGCGCGAGTTCGTCTTTGCCCGTGGGGAATTCCTTGATGTAGTCTTTGTTTCCACCACCCACTTTGCCAAGTCCAGGATGAAACAATAAACAAGAGACTTCCACACCTGGATCGCGCGACAACGCATTGCGCAAATAGCGATACTCCCAACGCGGAAACGATTCAACGACCAGCACACGGAGCTTTTCTTCACGAACTGACATCGGTGCTGACATCGAATTGTTGTCTTCGAGCAATTCGCCGCCGTGAACGGGAATGCTCAGCGTCATGGTGAGGTCACCCACCTCCGTTGGTTTCCAAATGATCGCATCGCTAGTTCGGCTCATCGCTGCCACTTTTATCTCTTGCGTGACTACGTCGCCGGAAGAGGACTTTAGAGTGACCGTGGCAACATGGTCGCGGGGCAAAGAACTGAAGAGAGAAAAAGGAATCCGAACCGTCTTGCCCACAATAGCAAAGGTGGGCACATCGAAGCTCTGCAGTTCCACGTCAGGGAGACGCGAATCGCTGCCCACAGCTACGGTGAAAATGGGAATGCCGCGGGCCCGGTATCGACCCGCTGCTTGGACGGGTGGCAATCCTTCGTTCCAATCGCCGTCGCTGGCCAATACTACACCCAACAGTGACGGATGACGCTCGGCGATTTCGACTAAGGGAGTGGCCAAGTCGGTACCGTCGCTGGTTGTCTTTTCAAACACTATTTCGACACGCTGTTCTAGCGATCGCCAAGATTCTGGATCAAGCAACGGCGCGATCGCTTCGAGACGGGTGATTGGCGGGCTACCATTTGAGCTCGCTGGTGTCTCAACGGAATTGGATGGTGGAGTAGCGGCTGAGCTTCGCGATATATGATCTCGCGTCTCCATGCTGCGAGACGCGTCCGTGAGAATAGCAACCACAGGTTTCTCGTTGGGACGAAACTCTTCAACCCATTCCGGTTGATTCAGGAGGAGTCCGGCAATTGCGACCACTGTCAGGCGCAGACCCTCTAGCAACAACACCGATTTGCGGAAACCGCTGCGCTGCCAAGCAATCCATGAAAAGACCATCGTCGCTATAAAAAGAGCGATGGCTAAGAGGATCGTCCATGGGGACCACTGAAAGGTCAACGTGCTGATGCTGTTCATCCTCGAATGCCTCCCAAAGCGGTCACCTTGGGCAAACACAGGACGGCTTCCAGAAGCAATGCCACCATCATGGAAACGAGAAAAATTCTCCAAATCTCCTGAATCAAAGTGGACAGATTGCCGGCAGCGTCATCCACGCGATCAAGCGATAGATTTTCAAATAGCTTACTCAGGGTCTCGTCATTCGTGATATTGGGTTGGTCTTCCACCGCAGGTCGATTGAGGGCCAACAAGCGACCCTGGTGCTCATAAACGCCTGCGCGAAACGCTTGTTCGTTGGAGAGGATTTCATCGCGACCGGCCAGCGCGCTCCAGAGAATTGCATCATCGGCGGCAATAGAACCTGCGGCGAGCTGTTTGGTATTTCCCAGCGAACTCGAACCGACCGACAGGGCACGCTGAATTGCCACATAAAGTACAACACCATTAACGGCCAACGTGGAATCACTTTGTCGCGGCGTGGTGGTGCAAAAATAAACCTTCCCTACCGGCGTATCGGCACGCGCCAATAAAGGAGCTCCACCCAACAGCGTCGCGAGGCTGGTGATGGGACCATCGAGTTGGGCATATGCTCGGACCTTGATGGTTCCTACCGGCAACGATGCGCCGCTGAGCGTATTGGCCAGGAGGTCCGTGTCCCCGCGCCACGAATCCACCGAAATTTCGTTGGGCAGGGTTTGCCATTCGCCCCAGCCAACGTTAAAGGCCTTGGCGTTGGATGTTTCCTCGGTGGGGAAAAAAACAACGCTACCACCTCGCGCCACAAAAGCCTCGATGTTGGCAAGATTATCTCCTTCGGGCAACGGACCATGCCACAGCACTAAAGCCAAATCTTCCCAGGCAACGGTGTTGAGATTAGCGGATGGGACAAGTTGCGATTCGGCTTCCACACCCGGTGCAGGAGCGATGCCCGCAGCGATCTCCAGCGGTCGCGCCACGAGTGGGTCTTCGCTGACCACGAGGGTTCGTCTCGGCGGAGTGACATCGAATACAAAAAAATCTGAATTGTCAGCAGGATTGGCATCGGCCGGAATCGAGACCCGCCCCCAGCCCCGCTCGTGATCCGCAGCGACGGGAATACGGTGCTCCTTCAATTCGTATACTGCACCACTCATTTCCAAATTGAGCGTCGATCTGGCACCATCGACTTCGAATTCGATGGGAACGGATTGAACTGTGTCGTTACCGCTCTCTCGGGTCACTTGCAATGAGACCAACACATCGGCGCCATCCGTTGTTACGTCGCGTCGCACATTGGTGACACGTACAGCCGCGTTATCGGGAGCCGATTGGGTATAAGCTAGCAAGTGAAAACGAATGCGATTATCAAACGCTGCGAAGGCATCGCGAATCGATTGCCAGCGCCCATCAGTCGATTTCCAGTCGCTCTCCCGCAGATCCGAGCAGATCCAGATATCGGTTTGCCCCAGTTTGTTAGCTTGCACATAGTCGAGTGCTGCGAGCAACATTGTGGGAAGGTCTGCGGTGGCATCGACAGGCCCAGCTTCGGGCGCGTCGAGCAGCGATTCACTGGTCCCTAGTTCACGAGGGTCGGGGGTGGCGCTATCGATCAACACGATTCGTGAGGTGCCAATCGTGTCGAGCGCAGAAGAGAGCTGAGCCACACCTGTTTCCAACTTAGAAACGCTGGTCCCTTCGCCCCGTTGTTGCATGCTGGGCGACCGATCGATGAGCACGATAGCGGCATCGGCTGCGCCGCCTGAAACAGCGCCTAACCAACCACTTGCAAGGGGTCGACTGATTGCAAAGATGAGCGCTGCAATCGCCAAGGTCCGTAGCAGCAAGATCAACCACTGTCGAATTCTTGCATAGCCGCGGGACATCCGATTGGCAGCCAACAAAAACATCATCGCGCCCCAAGGCATCGTTTGATATCGGCGTTGATTGATCAAATGGATGATGATCGGGAGGGCCATCAAAGGCAGCGCAATCAACAGCAAGGGCTGTAGAAAACTCATCGCACACCTCTGGTCTTGGTCCGACCGATCAGAAATCGAGTCAGTGCCTGATCATAGGTTTCGTCGATTTGCACGCGGTGATAGTCGACACCCGTCTCTAACGCGATGCGATGGAGTTTATCCAAATATTCACGCAGCGCCGTTTGATAGCGATCCGCAATTTCGTTCGGTTCGGCGAAGATCGGAGTTCCACCCTCCATGTCGAGGAAGCGAGTGGGGCGATGAAATGTGAAGCTGATCTCGAGTGGATCAAGCAAATGAAAGAGTGACAAATCGTGTTTACGATAACGCAGATGTTCGAAGCAGCTTCGCAAGAGATCGGGTTCCACAAAAAGATCGGAGATGACCACAACCAGAGCTCGTTGCGTAATCGTTTCGGCCAATTCGTGCAGCACTGCAGCAAGTCCCGTTTCGCCTTGAGATTTGGCTCGTTCCAGCGTATCGAACACGGTCGTTAGGTGGGCCGGGTTTCGCTTGGGGGGAATATTGGTAACGATGCCGTCGGCAACACAGGAAAGCCCCACTGCATCGCCCTGCTGAACCGCGAGATAAGCGAGACCTGCAGCGATTTTTCGGGCGTAGGCTAGCTTGGTTGTGCCCACGGAACCGAAGTCCATTGAACCACTCGTGTCGAGGACCAGACAACACCGCAGGTTCGTATCAGCCTCGAACTCTTTCACATAGAAGCGATCGGTGCGCCCGTAGGCGCGCCAATCGAGACGCCGCAGATCGTCGCCAGGAACGTACTTGCGATACTCGGCAAATTCGACGCTAGCGCCCCGGTTGGGGCTGGTATGTTTTCCGGAAACATTCCCTTGCATGGGGCGGCGCGCAAACAGCGGTAACCCGGCAAGGCGCGCGAGCACCTTGGGGTCGAGAAACTCTCGTGTCCTACGATCCTGGTACATGCAAACTCAATGGACAAAAACAAGGACCACACATTGCACTTACGCGTCGTTGGACTCAGCCACCAGTCGTCGCACAATATCCCCAGCCGATACACCTTCTGCTTGCGCTGCGAAGGTGGTGATAATTCGGTGCGTCAGCACGGGGGCTGCAACACCTTGAATGTCTTCCAAGCGGACCATATAAGACCCCAGCAACGCGGCGCGCGCTTTAGCACCCAAGATCAAATTTTGAACCGCTCGAGGACCTGCGCCCCAAGACACCAGTGGCTTCAGCCAGGCCGGCGCGGTATCACCCGTGGGCCGAGTTTTTCGGACCAAGCGGGCAGCGTAGGTATAAATGTGATCGGGCACCGGTACGCGACGTACTAAGTCTTGATGTTGAATGATTTGATCGCCCGACATCAAATGGGCCAAGTCCGGCAATGCGCCACCCGTTGTAGTTCGCGCGATCTCAATTTCTTCCAGTTCGCTTGGATAATCCAACTCGATCAACGACATAAAGCGATCCAGCTGCGCTTCGGGCAGCGGATAGGTGCCTTCTTGTTCGACCGGGTTTTGAGTCGCCAGCACCATGAAGGGAGAATGCAGCGGAAAGCTCTTCCCAAGGACGGTGACCCGTTGCTCTTGCATGGCCTCCAGCATGGCGGCTTGAGTCTTGGGGGGGGCGCGATTGATTTCGTCGGCTAAGACGATATTTGCAAAAACGGGTCCATAGACGAACTCGAATTCGCGCCGCCCATCGGCACCATCCTGCAAAATGTCAGTCCCCGTGATGTCCATGGGCATCAAGTCGGGAGTGAATTGAATTCGCGTGAATTTCAGGGACATGGTTTCGGCCAGCTTGCTCACTAGCAGCGTCTTGGCCAAGCCAGGAACACCCATCAGCAGTGCGTGGCGACGAGCAAACAAACATATAGCCAGTTGCTCAATCGTTGCTTGTTGCCCCACGATGACGCGACCAAGTTCGGCCTTCAAACGTCCATAGGCCTCGCGCAAGGCGTCGATTGCCTGAACATCGTCATCACTTAAACGCGATTGTGCTTCTGCTGCGACCGATTGCGACATGCGTACCCTTCTCTAGACGTGTGCGACCAACAACAAACGCAGCGACATTATTGACCGAGTGCCCCCAGCAAGCCAGTCCCACGTAAAATTTTGATGATCATTCAAAATATTAGGACTTTCCCAGTGGACAAACGAAACCTTGCCATCGATACCATAAGTAATGCTACATATGCTTTTTGACGACCTTTACTTTTACTACCGTCCCGGCCGTAAAGTTTCGTTTCCTTGTTGCCGTGAGAGAAGCTACTCATGATGTGTCGTTCCTTCGCGTACTTGGCCTTATTGGTTGCCGTGCTCAGCCCTCCTGCGAAGCTGTTGGCGGCGCCGACCGTCGGCAAAACTCTGACAAAGTTGGAAGTGGCTGATTTCCGAGGTCGCGTCTGGACGATGGACGATTTTGCGGATGCGGACATCATGGTCGTGGTGTTCTTGGGGACCGAATGCCCCCTGGCAAAGCTCTATGCGGGCCGAGTTGATCAACTGGCGAAGTTATACGAAGAAAAAGGAGTCCGCGTGATTGCCGTGATGAGCAATCGGCAGGACTCGATCGCAGAAATTGCCGCGTTTGCTCGACAACAAGAGCTAACAATCCCCGTTCTCAAGGATGTCGGCAATGTACTGGCTGACGCATTGGGTGCCGAGCGAACCCCCGAAGCCTTTGTGCTCGATCGCCAACGACAAGTTCGCTATTGGGGCCGAATCGATGATCAATATGGGATCGGGTACCAAAAGGACGCTCCAGAAAAATTCGATTTGGTGAATGCGGTGGACGATCTATTGGCTGGCAAAGAGCCTCGTCAGCCGATTACACGCTCGGTCGGCTGTATTCTCGGACGGCAAAAGAAAACCGATACGCATTCCACGGTGACATTCAGTAATCAAGTCATCCGTATCATCAATCGTCGCTGCGTCGAATGCCACCGCGAGGGCGAGATCGCTCCCTTCGCACTGGATACCTACGAAGAAGCAGCCGGTTGGGCTGATATGATGGCCGAGGTGGTACGGGAAAAACGCATGCCCCCTTGGCATGCCAACCCGGCTCATGGCTCATTCATCAATGATCGGTCGCTAACCGATGAAGAAAAACAAACGTTTTATGACTGGGCCGATGCGGGGGCACCTGAAGGAGATGTAGCGGATCTACCCTCGCCACCTACTTTTGTTTCTGGTTGGCAACTGCCCCGTGAACCCGATCTCATCGTGCAGGTCAGTCCCGAGCCCTTTGAGGTTCCTGCCGAAGGTGAAGTGAAATACAAGTATTTCTTCGCGGACCCCAAGTTCGAAGAAGAACGTTGGATCGAAGCAGCGGAGCTATTGCCAGGCAATCGTGCCGTGGTTCACCATATCCTCTGCTTTGTTCGACCCAAAGGAACCCAGGGAAATCTTGGTGCAGAACGAGGCTTCTTGGTGGGCTATGTTCCTGGTGCTCGAGTTCATCCCAACCCTGCCGGGATGGCCAAACGCATTCCAGCCAACAGTGAGTTTGTTTTCCAAGTTCACTACACGCCAATTGGAACTGCACAATTCGACCAAAGTAAACTGGCGCTTGTCTTTGCGGATACCAAGACCATCACCCATGAAGTGGTAACCTCGAGTGCCGTTCAACCTCGATTCCGTATCCCTCCACACGACGGAAACTATCGAGTCGATGCCGTGACGCCAGAAAAGTTGACCGGTGCTCAGCTGCTCAGCTTCAGTCCTCACATGCATTTGCGAGGCAAAGCATTTCGCTACGAATTGGTTGGCACTGGAGGCGAACGTTCGGTGCTGTTGGATATTCCACAATACGATTTCAATTGGCAGACCACCTACGAGCTTCCAACTCCCATGACGGTGGAAGACGGTAGCCGAATTGCCTGCACCGCCTATTTCGATAACAGCGAAAAGAACCTCAATAATCCTGATCCCGATTCAGAAGTTCGCTGGGGTGACCAAACGTGGGAAGAAATGATGATTGGTTACTTTCATTATGCGGTACCCCTCGCCAAGGACGAAGACTCGGCTGATGCCCCCGGCAATCGTGCCAGGAATTTAGTCCGTAATGCGGCACGGCTACGTATATTTGACGCGTTGGATCCCGATGGAGATGATTCTGTCACGCTGGACTCTGTACCCGCCCGCTTTAAGGATGCGGCCAAGCAATTGGACGCCAACAAGGACGGACTTCTAACGCGATCCGAAGTGGAAAGTGCGCCTTAGCACCCCAATAAAGTAGCAGGCACGCTCCGTCGTACCGTCAGCCCTTGCCACAATTCGCAATCGCAAACGCGCAAAGACGAGCAAAAAAATCAGATTTTTTGCCTCTTTGCGTGCAAGGTTGAGGGAAAATCAGAGATGTTGTTGGTGGAGACCTCAGCATCTTGAACACCCCTTTGACACGACCGAGCTTGATTGCCCGACTCACGGACCGCGACGACGCGGAAGCCTGGGAGGCGTTTCATGCAATCTATCAACCATTGCTGGAGCGATTGCTGCGGCAATGGGGTTTGCAATCGGCCGATGCCAGCGAAGTGATCCAAGAAGTTTTTTCTGCGGTCACTACTGCGATTGAAAAATACGAAGCACGCGACCATCAAGGCGCGTTTCGTGGTTGGTTGGCGCAGATCACCCGTCACAAAATGGTTGATCTGATCAAGTCCAATCAGCGATTTCCCTCAACCTCCGGTGGTTCGGATTTTCTCCGCTGGCTCAACGAACAGCCAGCCAGCGAATCGTTAAGCCGCTGGGACATCGAGCATCATCGAGCCATTTTCCGGTGGGCAGCGGAGCGAGTCCGCAAGCGAGTTCAGCCGCAGACCTGGGAGGCCTTCTTTCGTACCGCCGTGCAAGGTCAGACGATGAGCGAAGTGGCTCAAGCACTGTCTGTAGATGTTGGCTGGATTTATGTTGCGCGCAGTCGCGTCTTGACCCGATTGCGTGAAACCGTGTCGGAAACTGCGGAACTGACTTCGGAATGGCGAGGTCCCAGCGATGAAATGTAATCCTCAACTCCTTTGGACACTGGTTCATCAGAATTTGGACCCACCTCAGCGAAGCAAGAAGTTGTTTGCACATCTGGAAACTTGCGGGCGATGCCGAGATACGCTCGTGGAGTTGGCCGGTGGTACGGTTTGGGAGAAAGACGCTTCTCACTGGCTAGAGGATTTGGATAGCGGTTTGGCGGAGAGCCAGCCTGACGACCTATCGTTGCTGGACCTGCGTTTTCTCGAACCGCCTGCTCATCCGGAATTTCTTGGTCGTATCGGCCGCTACGATATTGAGAGTGTCTTGGGACGAGGCGGCATGGGAATTGTTTTGCGCGGCTTCGATACCGAATTGCAGCGAGCCGTGGCGATCAAAGTCTTGGCGCCCGAATGGACCGCATCCGACGCGGCCAGACGCCGATTTGCCCGCGAAGCTCAAGCGGCCGCCAGCGTAGCGCACGAGAGCGTTGTGCCCATTTACAACGTGGGGGCCGATGCAAGTCCGCCCTACATTGTGATGCGGTACATTCCCGGCGTCACCTTGCAACAAATGGTCGACCGCCAAGGCCCGTTGCCCGCGCCGCTCATCTTGCGAATCACGTCGCAACTTGCCGCAGGACTGGCGGCCGCTCACGCGCGGAGCCTCGTTCATCGCGACGTTAAGCCAGCCAATGTGCTGGTGGGAGAGAATACGGACCGCGTGTGGTTGACCGACTTTGGATTGGCCCGCGCGGCCGACGAAGCGAGGCTGACCCGTACCGGCACCATCGCAGGCACACCGCATTACATGAGTCCCGAACAAGCGAGAGGCGAGCCTCTGGATGGCCGCAGCGATTGGTTTAGCTTAGGCTGCCTGGTCTATTTTATGAGCACGGGCGTGCCACCCTTCGACGCCCCTTCGACATTGGCCATTCTGCAACAAACGATCTCGGCAAAACCGAAGCCGCTCGCCAAACTTCGCCCCGATCTCCCGGAAGCACTGGTCGATCTTGTGAATCGCCTACTAGCCAAACGCCCCGACAAAAGGCCGGCTGATTTGGTTGCCGTGGATGGCGCTCTGCGACTGGCCGATTTGCAGATCTCGGGCCGACAGGGAATCATGAATCGAAAGGTGTATCGGCGCCTCGCCGCCGGAATCTTGCTAGCGGTGCTGCTGGTATTGGGAGTGTGGTCGACAAGGTCGTATTGGATTGCAAATTCGGCAGTCAGCGACCAGCACGCAATTCCCCAACCCCAACCCCAACTCAAAAATCACCAGCCCACAAATCCCTGGAACTTCGAAACAGTTGACGAAGATCCAGACGCAACCAAGCTCCAACCACTACCTGACAATCAGAGCAATCAGCAGTTCGCTCAGCAAGAAATAGTGCATGCAATTGAATCGATTGCCGGCTGGGACAACGACAACTTCGATCGAGAAGTACAGCAAATTGAAATGGCCCTTGAGGCCGCTAGTCAGGCTCTTCCGCAACTCTTTTTCTTTGACAACTTCGAATAGGGGATCTCACGATGACAATGCGAGTTTCATGGCAAAAATGGTCTTGGCTAATAATGTTCGCGACACTCGGTTCAACGCTTGCCCAGCCACCTACGGTATCGGATCCCTTTCAAGACGCCGACGGCCCAGCGAGCGGATTTGGTGCTAGCGGTGGTGGTCCCGGACGGGGATTGAGTGGAGCGTCAGGAACCGGCCCTACGGCATCTGGAAGCGGCGGCTTCCCTGGATCTGGTGGCGGCGCAGCAGGAATAGGATCAGGATATCCCGGTGGCATGGGAATGGGAGCTGGTGGTATGCCCGGAATGCCCGGCGGTGGAATGTCGGGAGGCGGTATGGGAGGGTTTGCGATGTCGGCCCGCACACGAAAAGATTTAGCATTTCAGAATGGTCTGGTTCGCACTTTGGAACAACTGAAGAAAACTACCGACCCGGAAGAAAAAAAAGTCCTGCTGCAGTACGCGCGAGATGCTTTTTCCAAACGCTACCAAGAACAACTCAAGGAGCGCGCGACTACCATTGAGTCGCTTGAACGGAAATTGAATCAACTGAAAGAAGATCACAAGCGTCGAGCGGACGCGACCGAACGCATAGTCGATTTGCAAATGAAATCTCTCGACTTGGTCGCCGAGGGTTTACTTGACAGTCAACAATTGTTGCGATGGGGTAGTGCGCTAGATCAGCCCACTGCCGGTTCGAGGGGAACGAATTCAGATCCTTTTGGCGGGGGAGGATTTAGTGGCGAATGGTTAGATGGCACGTTTGGTAGCAGTGGTATGCCTGGCGGAATGGGACCTGGTGGAGCGAGCTTTGGAGGTGGCGGATCTGATGAGGGTGTTAGTGGCGGGTTCGGTGAAGGTGGTGGAGACGCCGAAAACGATCCATTCGGTAATTAAGAATCTGGTGCGAGCCACTGGGTCAACCAATCACCAATGGCTACTTTGAGCGAATCGCGGCGTTTATCGATTTGACGGTTGAGTTTATCCGTCAACTTATCGGACTGCGGTTCGATAAGTTCGCGTCGAATAATGTTCTCGGTAGCGTCGCCCAATTCCTCTGCTAAGTCGCCTCCCAGGTGGCCAATTTTTTCAACTTCAAAGCTAGCCATGTGCAGCGATGCCTTGGCTACTGTGGGATCGAGAACTAGTGCGGGGGGCAGAAATGTTGGATCGATCTGAAAGCCGACGTGCGCATCCACATCCAGAAGTACTGTCGCTTTGGCTTCGACATGAGCACTGTAAAGTTTGACATCCAAGTTCCAGCGAGCCTGTCGGGCGTGGACTCGTACAGTACTAGTCACTTGCAAGTGAAAATGAAGTCGATTGTCGGGCATCCAATAGACGTCCGATATTTTCACTTGTAAGGTCTGGTCGGGATTAATCAAGTCAACTTGATAACGACGCCAGAGGCCATGATTGACTGTCTTCCAACGACGCTCCGTTTCCAGCTTCAGTCCTTCTCTGCGGAATTTGATGCCCGCATAGACTTCTTTGGTTTTGTTCCAATCCTTCTCGTTGACATGCTGGTTAGGAATGTTATCACGCACGATGCCAGCGATAAACTGCAGCATCCGTTCGGACGCGGCTTCCGGCATGACTTGATGTGGATCGAGTCCTGCATCGGGCGCAATGATCGAAGGTGTGGAAGCGAGACTGGCGGCTACACGATTGTCCGACTGCAGCGGCGGGGCAACCAAATGCAGACCTTGCAATGTAATGCCATCAACATTTGCCGATGGCGCAGAAAGATCTTGCGCGGGAACTACGCTGGTCATTAAAACCAACGCCAGCACGAGGTGCATCGCTGTGCCGATCTTCCCAAGTGCTTGAGATTGCTGTGAGGAATTCCCATCCATCTTGTTGACTCCATTCCCGTCATTTCAGAACAATCCTTGACGCTGCGATGAGGCCCTGTCGCCCCATCGACTCAGCCAGCATCGACTCAGCCACCACCGGAGCTAACACCGGCCGGAGCGATTCCCGGAGGACCGCTGGCACCACCCGAATTCGGCGAAGAACCTGGGCCTGGAATCAAGCCGCCTCCACCTGAATTAATACCACCTCCGGAATCGACGCCACCAAGGCTGGGAGGATTAAAGCCCGATGGGCTGGCGCCACCCGAACCACCACCACCAGCAAAGGAACCTCCCGGGTTGTGTGGTATTGCACTCATGATGACACCCGCAAAGCGGTCTACAATCTCGTTGAATTCCTCTTGGGTGCTGGCATCTTCAATTTGTGTTAGTGCGGCGCCAAGGGTTAAGTTCACCATCGCCGCAGTAGCACTGGCTTCTTGGGACTGCATTGCTTGTTGAGCGAGCGCTTGCCTTGCCGAGGCCATCGAGTCTTGCCATCCTTGGGCCATCGCTTCCGGAACCCAACGGTCTTCAACCCGTATAAACCACGTGGTGATCAATTGACCGCTGGGGTCGGTATAGGAAAGCGATCCACGATCGCTGCCATCCATTTGCACCGAAGAGGCACCCGCCAACAAGATTGCAGACATAGGATTTTGCTCTTCGGGAATCAGCTTCAAGAGATTGGCAATATGTGGCCCCATCTCCTCATCCTTCTTAGCAATAATTTCACCAAGGTTCGCATTGGTAATATTTTCTACGGAGAAAGTTTCAGTGTCGGCCAAGGCAGTAAGAATGCCCACCACGGGGCCATACGCTTTCTGCAGCATGTCCAGCGGTTCGGGTGGCAACATGGATAGCATTGGGTATCCGAAAACGAAATCGCGCTGTTTATTGAGGGTACGAGCGAGTTGACCAAGAAGTCGCAAGTTGGCCAAATTCTGTTCGGGGTCGGTTGCTTGGACACTGAGACGAACGACCTCCTGAATGTCCGTTTGATAAGTGGGAGGGAGAAGATCCCAAAAGACTCTCGGGTGGCCAGCTTGAAATTGAGTGAACAAATATTCCGCGGTCGCACCTAGATCTAATCCATCGGCTGGGGATTCGAAGGGGGCACTGGCTTTGGCCTTGGGTACTTCCACAGATTTCTCCGTTTCCGTATTCAAGTCGCTTATCCGCTCCTGGCGACGATCGGCTTTGAGTTGTGCCAATTCCTCGGCTCGCAACCGGGAGGTGGCGTTCAGTTTCGAGCTTTCGATCGCTACTTTCTTGCCATTGGTGCGTCGCAGAATGACTTTGTCGCCCCACATTCCCAAAAAGTCTCCTTGAATCGTCGCGGTACCCTCCAGATTCGTCCAGTCGTCTCCAGTCGCCAAACGAGGGAATCCGAGTCCGGCCGCTGTTATACAGAGAAATAGCAGTCCAGTCACTCGCTGATAACGACCTATTTTCACCAAGGCTGGCATCGCTTGCAGCGGTAAAAAACGGTGGAATGAAGGGTGCAAAAGCATTGCTTGAATCGGCTCGGTTTGGAGGGGGGATTATGCAACGGTGTGGGAGGCTGCCGCAACAGTACACCTATCATACCCCGAGTCCCCCAAAGTTTAAAACCATTCTTTGTTTTGCCTCGATCCCGTGGGCCTGCTACGCTTTGCATTCCCCAATATGACGGAGCATCCTCTTGAGCCCTTCCACCATCGCCCCCTGCGACGATCGAACGCCCGATTCCGACGAAATCGAACGATTACGAGGCCAGCACTACAATGCCACGCTAATAGAACGCCTGGATGTGCACGCCGATTTGGCCCGTTTTCGCGTCCGACCTGACGCGGGAATACCCTTTTTTTCACCTGGTCAATACGTGGCGTTGGGATTGGGATATTGGGAACGGCGGCTACCTGGAACGCAGCTTGAATCTCTGGCCCCCAAACAAATCAAGAAGGTGGTCCGCCGTGCCTATTCCATTTCCTGTCCAATGCTTGATAGCCAAGGGAATCTATTGCCGTGCGATCAGTGTGATTATTTGGAGTTTTACATCACGTTGATTCGGCAGGCGAACGAACCGCCGGGGCTGACCCCTCGACTTTTTCAACTTGCCGTTGGCGATCGTCTGCAAGTTCATACTCGCATTGTCGGTACCTATACGCTGGCAGCAATCGATCCGGAGGATACCGTCGTGATGCTGGGAACCGGGACCGGCGAGGCGCCGCATAACGCGATGGTGGCCGGCCTGTTGTCTGCAGGGCATCGCGGCCCCATAGTGAATGTCACGTGCGTTCGTCACTACGCGGATCTTGGATATTTACGAGAGCAACAGCAATTGATGTCCCGTTTCTCCAATTATCGCTATTTAAGTATGACCACCCGAGAAATAGAGCGGCCCTTGCAAGGTGCCGCAGGTTACCTGGGAAATGCTCGCTTGCAAACGGTTTACCGCAATGGCCAGTTGGGCAGCGCGGCGGGAATTGATTTTAATCCGCTGCGGACGCACGTCTTTTTGTGTGGGAATCCGCAGATGATCGGGTTAGAACGACCAGGAGGACCGCAGCTAACCGAGCCGGGAATGCTGCAACTGTTGCAAGCTGACGGCTTCCATCCTCTCCACGCAATGCACACAGATTCGACACCCCATGTTTCCCATCCGGCGGGACCAGGAGCCGTGCGTTTTGAGAAATATTGGTAAAAATGAACGGACGGGTTTCTTTTCTTCCATCGGGTGCTTTTCTGAACTCCAATCCAGTCCCCGAACTATGAATGAGCTGTTATGTTTTCCCGTATCGCCAGAGGCATTGATCTACCGTCAAAGATCCTTGCCCGACATCCGAGTGAGAGGTTAGGACAACCATGCGTGACACAATAGCATTGATTTTAGGCGGCGGTCGCGGGACCCGACTCTTTCCATTAACGAAAATTCGCGCCAAGCCCGCAGTACCCTTGGCCGCCAAGTATCGCTTGATCGATATTCCGATCAGCAACTGTATTAATAGCGAGCTGAATCGCATTTATGTACTAACTCAGTTTCTCTCGGTCAGCTTGCACCGGCACATTCGACAGACCTACCGCTTTGACCAATTCAACGGTGGCTTTGTCGAGCTCCTGGCCGCTCAGCAAACCGTGGATTCCGCTACAGATTGGTATCAAGGAACGGCCGATGCCGTGCGGAAGAATCTCCGCTATATCGAGCAGCGATGGGTGGAACATGTGATGATCCTGTCCGGCGATCAACTCTATCGCATGGATTTTCGCGATATGATGCAGACTCACAAGGATAACAAGGCCGATGTGACAATCGCTGGTATTCCTGTGGCTCGCAAGGCTGCCTCGGCACTTGGAATCATGCAAGTCGATGACTCGGGCAAGGTGATCGGCTTCGTTGAAAAGCCGCAAACCGATGCAGAAATCGATGCCATTCGCACGGATCCCGCTTGGATCGATGCCCACGGTATCCCTAGCGGTGGCCGCGATTGCTTGGCCAGCATGGGACTCTATATTTTCAATCGCGAAGTCCTCTTGGATCTGCTCATGCAGACAAGCCACGAAGATTTTGGCAAGGAAGTTTTCCCTGCAGCTATCAGCCAACACCGCGTACAGTTGCACCTATTTGACGACTACTGGGAGGACATCGGCACCATTCGCGCCTTCTATGAGGCCAACCTTAGCCTCGCCGGCAATGCGCCCCCCTTTGATCTCAATCGCCCCGATGCGCCCGTCTACAGCCGTCCCCGGTTTTTGCCACCGACGGTGATTAGCGATGCTCAAATCAGTGGCAGCCTGATTGCCGATGGTTGCCATATTGGGCGCGGAACCGTGATTGAAAACAGCGTGATTGGTTTGCGAACCGTAATTGGCGAGGGAGTCACCATCCGCGATAGCGTGGTCATGGGTGCTGACTATGTGCAGAGCGAGAACGATCGAGATTCCGACCGCGCTGCATCGATTCCGCCCGTCGGCATTGGTAGCGGAAGCACGATTTGCGGTTCTATCCTGGACAAAAATTGTCGTATTGGCCGCAATGTCTACGTGGTAAATGATCGAGGCGTCGAGAATCTAGGTGAAGACGAAGCCTTGCAAGTGAGAGACTCGATTCCCATTGTGATCAAAGACGCCATCCTTCCCGACGGCTACCGATTTAGCTAGTGCTTGATCACGTATCAAAAATTAAGGGGACCGCATTAATTGCGATCCCCTTTTTTTGTTTCTCGATAGTTTCTGTTTCTAGATAGAACGACTCTCTCTGGCACAAATCGGTGTTAGAGGTCTTCGACTTGCCAGTGATCCAATTCCATTGGGACGGAGCGACCAAAGATATTGATGATCACCGTGATGCGACCATTGGCCTCGTCGACTGCATCGATTTCGCCTTCTTGATTCTGGAAGTTGCCTTCCTTGACCCGCACTCGATCGCCCACTTTGAAGGGGATCGAGGTTTTGAGCTGAACTTCTTCGTCGTCGCCCAGTTCGGGTTTCTGAACGAATCGTTGGATGTCGGCTGGGTCCATCGGCATGGGTTTGCCAGCGGCACCGGTGAAATCGCTGATACCGCCGGTTTCCCGCACGAGGAACCAAGTATCATCGTTGATGATCATATTGACCATCAAGTAACCGGGCAGCAGTTTTCGTTTGATAATGCGGCGTTTACCGGCTCGAGTAAACTCTACGACATCCTCGGTGGGGACAACGATTTCCCCGAACATCTCGTCCATTCCTTCCATCTTGACTCGCTTAGCGAGCGCGTCGCGAATGGACTCTTCGCGGTTGAACGCCACTTTCAAGATATACCAATCCATCCTTGGTTCTTCGACGATTTCGACAGCCGGCTTGGATTTATTGGCTTTGGGCGTTTTGGGCTTCACCGAGGCTGCAGAATCGACTTGCTCTCCAACCGCGTCGGCTTCGGGAGTGTTCAATTCGGCTTCTAGGGAATCGTCTCGGTCGTCCGCTTCAGTCACGGGGTTAGTCCTGAATAACTAGAAAGCGAGTTGTTACGCGCAAAAAGGTGGAGTGATGTTGATCTAGGCAGTCACGCCGAGAGTTTTGAACAGCAGTTCCCAGATCACGTCGAACATGAACAGGGTGACCGCCAAGAAGAAGATAGTAAAGATAACCACGATCGATGCACGGACGAGCTCGGTACGGCTGGGCCAGCTCACTTTCGCCATTTCCGCTTCGACGGCGATTAGAAAATCGGCAAACTTTGGCCAGTTAACGAGTCGAAAGCCGACCCAGGCTAGGGCCAAAAAGATTCCGAATGGAACGGCTGTTTCGGCCCAACGGGCTTCGCCGAATGATCCGCTGAGGAAGACACTCAGTCTCCAGCAGCCGAGGGCAAACATGATCCAAATCGCGAGGCAGGTCAATTGTCTAACAAGACGACCTTGCGTTGGCTTATAGATTCCGCTGTTAAACAGTTCGGACAAAAGTGGTGGGCTTGTGCCGGCAACTTCCCTGGACATTCGCTCCGGCTCCCTTCTCTTCGATGAAAAAGCGATAGTGAAAAAACAAAGTCAATGAAGCAGGGGCGGAGAGAGTCGAACTCCCAACCGCCGGTTTTGGAAACCGGTGCTCTGCCAATTGAGCTACGCCCCTAAAGTGGCTGGTACATTTTGTGAATCGGATTGACTAGCGAGTCGAATACGAACTCAAAATTCACCGCAGAAATCGAGAATGACGAAGCGCCTCGAATATTACTCGGGCAACTCCGTCATTCGCGTTTTCATTAATGGTCCATCGAAATGATTATGTTATTCGAGGATCTTTGTGACAACACCAGAACCGACGGTGCGGCCACCTTCTCGAATCGCGAATCGAACGCCATCATCCATAGCGATGGGCTTGTGCAATTCTACGGATACTCGGACGTTATCGCCGGGCATGCACATGTCGGCACCAACCAAATTCGCGGTGCCCGTTACGTCCGTTGTACGGAAGTAGAATTGAGGGCGGTAACCGCTGAAGAATGGAGTGTGGCGACCACCTTCATCTTTGCTGAGGCAATAGACTTCTGCCTCGAACTTGGTGTGAGGGGTGATGCTACCTGGTTTGGCCAAAACTTGACCGCGTTGAATGTCTTCGCGTTTTACACCACGCAGCAAGCAACCGACGTTATCGCCTGCGCGACCTTCGGTCATTTCCTTGCGGAACATTTCCACACCGGTGCAAATGGTCTTGGTGGGCGCTTCATTGAGACCAACGATCACAACTTCTTCGCCGACTTTGACAACGCCTCGCTCGATACGACCGGTGGCAACAGTACCACGGCCAGCGATCGAGAAAACGTCTTCGATCGCCATTAGGAAAGGGCGATCTTCTTCGCGGGTTGGCTCAGGAATGTTGGCATCCAAAGCGTCCATCAAATCCGAGATGCACTTGCTGGCAACTGGATCGGCTGGTGTGTTGTAAGCTGGCAAAGCGCTACCATGAACCACAGGGACATCGTCACCTGGGAAATCGTACTTGCTGAGCAGTTCACGAACTTCCAATTCGACCAATTCCAACAATTCTGGATCGTCGACCAAGTCAATCTTGTTGAGGAAGACGACGATGTATGGCACACCAACTTGGCGAGCCAACAGTACGTGTTCCTTCGTTTGCGGCATCGGGCCGTCAGCGGCCGATACAACAAGAATGGCGCCGTCCATCTGGGCAGCACCAGTGATCATGTTCTTAATAAAGTCGGCGTGACCCGGGCAGTCGATGTGCGCGTAGTGACGCTTTGCTGTCTCATACTCGACGTGAGCCACAGCAATGGTCACCGTCTTGGTAGAGTCACGGACTGTACCGCCCTTCGCGATATCCGAATAATTCTTTGCCTTGGCCAAACCCTTGGCCGCCTGTACCGCCAGGATCGCGCCGGTGGTGGTCGTCTTGCCGTGGTCAATGTGGCCGATAGTGCCGACGTTGACGTGGGGCTTGGTCCGCTGGAAAACCTCTTTGGCCATGTTTGCTTTTCTCTACTTGCACCTGCAACCAACTGACTGGCTCAACCGTGAGGTGACCCACCACACGACCGCCACTGAACCCGTCGGGCCCAGCGCGCCAGTGACACAAAAGTGACGAACTAAAAATAGGTCGAGTGCCACGCCCCAAAGGACTTAACACTCATATCAAAACTCAAAACAACGATAACTCGTTACAGAGCTGCTGATGGGACTTGAACCCATGACCTCATCCTTACCAAGGATGTGCTCTACCAACTGAGCTACAGCAGCAATACTTTCGTACTTTTCTCGACGCGTGACAAGCGGGTGAAGGGAATCGAACCCTCGTCTTCAGCTTGGAAGGCTGTTGCTCTACCATTGAGCTACACCCGCAGTCGACCTTGCATCCCTAAAATGCCATGATCAATGGGAGGTATAGGATTCGAACCTATGTAAGCATAGCTAGCGGATTTACAGTCCGCCCCCTTTAACCACTCGGGCAACCTCCCCCTTTATTTTTCTTTATTTCTTTACTGTCTCGTCGGCTATCCCGTTCTCGATTTCTATCCCGTTCTCGTTTTCTAACTCGTTCGTTTCTTCTATCGATACTCGCTGCCACTATCTTCAGGCAGTTTTCTATTTCTCAATCAAAGCCAGCGGAGGGGTTCGAACCCGCGACCTGCTGATTACAAATCAGCTGCTCTGCCAACTGAGCTACGCTGGCAACTGAGCAGCGCTGGCGTATCATCCACCCTGCACGCTCAGAAGAGCGAGAGTTTAGCAACCTTCGCCATTGGGGCAACCCAGAATTGCACTCTCGACAATGAATTATGACGATTCCTAGGCGAGAAAGTTCATCTTGGCCACTATTTCAGGTGGAAACCGAACCAGATTCGACTTCGGATCACTGAAGATAGCGTTGATAGGCGGCGACAGCTAGTTGGTCACAGCGTTCATTCTCTGGGTGGCCTGAATGCCCTTTCACATGTTCAAAAACGACTCGATGACGATTTACCAGTTCGTCCAATCTCTGCCAAAGCTCTACATTTTTGACCGGCTTCCAACTTGATCCCTCTTTTCGTCGCCAACCTTGTTTTTTCCAGCCCGCCATCCAGCTGCTCAGCCCCTGCCCCACATACTTGCTGTCGGACAAAAGCGTGACTTGGCAAACCCGCTTCAAGGCTTCCAGGCCGCGAATGGCGGCCATCAGCTCCATTTGATTGTTGGTGGTTTGCGGTTCCCCGCCACTCCCTTCTAGCTCTTTCCCCGTGCGACAGTCCCTCAGCACAAATGCCCAGCCCCCGGGTCCGGGATTACCGCTGCAGGCACCGTCGGTGAAAAGCTCGATATGAGGATGGGACGTTTCCATGTCAGTTCGCTCCGGCCATTTCAGGATAGTCGCCTTTCGCTCCGCGAAAGTAGCGTTGGTATTGGTTGCTTTTTTTAGAACTTTCGCGGAGCGAAAGGAGACTATTATTGTCTTCGTTTAAGATACTCTCCATTTCACGAAACGGACTGCGCGGCTGTTTCCGGTATCGAATGACGCACTTCGGGCAAGCACCAGGGGAGGCTAACGCAGAAAGTGCTGCCCTGGCCCAGCTGGCTGGAAAAAGTAATTTCCCCGCCCAATAATTTGCACAGTTCTTTGACGATGGATAGCCCCAACCCGGTCCCCGAGTATTCCCTCGTCAAACCGTCGCCGTCGAGCGTCTGGCGACTTTGACGAAATTTCTCAAAAATGACCCCCTGATCTTCTTCGGCAATCCCAATACCCGTGTCGGCTATCAAGAGCGAGAATCGACCATCGCGCATGTCGCGGACGGTTATAGTGATCAGGCCTCCCTCGGGTGTGAATTTGATGGCGTTGCTCATCAAGTTGGTAAGAATCTGACCAATTTTTCCCTGATCCTGCTCAGCCATCGGCAACTCTTCACTGGATTCGATGCTGACACCGAGATTCTTGTCATCGGCTAGCCCTCGTACCATATCGACTTGTGAGCGCACCAGGGAAAGCAAGTTGAAGGTAGAGCGACGCACTTCCATTTTTCCCGCTTCCACTTTGGCCAGATCGAGTATGTCGTTAATCATCTCCAGCAATACGCGTCCGCTGCGCTGAATATTGGAAGCGTATCGCCGCTGCTTTTCCGTCAACGAATCAATGCCCTGAAGCACGTCGGAAAAACCGATGATACTGTTCAGGGGCGTCCGCAGCTCGTGACTCATGTTGGCGAGAAAATCGCTTTTCAAACGGTTCGCTTCGTACAGCTGCAAATTGAGCTGAGCCAGCTGGTCGACTCGTTGATCGAGCTCGCGATTGACCTCGCGAATTTGGTCTTGAGTTTCTGTGAGGTGGCGGAGCATGCGATTGAAAGCATCAGCCAGTTCGCGGAATTCATCTTCTGTATCGATCGTGGCCCGAAGTTGCGTGTCGCCATGGCTGATCGCATCGCTGACATCTCGCAAATGATAAAGCGGCTGCAGGATCAAATAACGCACGATCGCATGCAAGACAAACAAGCCAACAGCGATGATCATCATGGCAATCGAGATCAGCAAGGCGCGAATGGCCGTATTCGTTTCGTACGTCTTTTCGTACGGCATGCTGATTTTCATCACGCGAAACGGAAATTGAGCCGCGATGGATTTGGCGTCGGTCGTATTGCTGACTTTAAAGGCCTGGCCCTCCTGATTGTGGCAAGTCATGCAGGACTCTTTAAACACCACCGGAGAATAAAAGAAATAACGATCCCCCACTGGGCCACGCTCGGAAAACAAATCGACGGCCAATTTCTCAAAGGGATCCGGTGCTGGTTGATCGGTGGTCCCCGTGGTGCCCGTAGGCGCATTGGATCCGTCGGTATAAACCGTTTGCAGCCAGTTGCGGAAACCGGTTTCCAGCGATTCCAAAATCGCTTGATCCTGCGCGTCCAGCGGCGATTTGCTCGATGGCAGACTCTCAAAACGAGGCGTTCCCTCGAGCGCTAATAGCTCCGATTCCGAGCCCTCACTCACAAAGAGCGGCAGCAAATCTTCCAGAACGACTTCGGTTTTTCCGGCATCCTGTGCCATCATGTTTTGTTCAAATAGTGCCTTGCTATGCAACAACGCTAACTGAGTCTTGCCGTACTCCGATGCCAACTCGCGAGTTTGGTTAATTACCAATCGACCAGCGAGCACCTGCAGAACCCAAAAAGCACCAAACATCAACAGCAGCAGGGCGGACCCAAAAAACAACAAACATTTTCGCTCTAAGCTCATCGACGCGAAAACGCTCTGCAACAATCGCAGCATGGCAAGTCGACCAGCAAGTAAGAGGGGGGGCTATGTGGTGTGATAGGGGAATTTTCTGCCCTGGCGACCTCTAGTATCGCAGGAACTCCAATGGCGACCAACCTCAAAGGCGGAGCGGGTTATCTCAACGTCCTGGCCAGCTCCTTAGACGCCACAATCCGATCAATCGACAAATTTTGACGCGATTGCACTGTTCCGACTAAAATGCCACTGAATTCCGATTGAGCAGGAAACTCTTGCTCAGGGAACAACCCAGAATTATTGTAAATGGTCGGCACTTTCCCTCCTCACTTGATCCGCCCGTCTTTTTCGGTCGGAGGACCAACTAGATATGACTCGCAAAAAACGACTTGCTCTCCGGGCCGCTTTGGTTGCTGCTCTCTCCGCCACGCTGACCGTCAGTCCGGTATCGGCTGGTTGGTTTTTGAAGCGTGGATGCAAGCCAAAATGTGCAACACCGTGTGTTGTTGACCCCTGTGCGGTTACCTACTGCCCGCCAGCTCCCTGTGTAGTGGACGTTTGCAGTCCATGCGAAACGATCATCGAAGAACATGTGGTCATGCCTAGCGAAGCAAGTGGAGTCGCACCAACTGCTCCGCTAGAAATCGCTCCAGAAGCCATGCCCAGCAACGAATCGCCAGCTCCCCCCGTTGTGGATGAGCCCGCTGTGGAATCTCCCAGCGATCAATCTGCGGTCGAAGCGATACCGTCGCCTTTTGATCCGCCGGCCGCAGAAGAGCCCGTTCCAGCGGTTGAACCAGAGCCAGCAGACGAGCTAGAACCGGCAGATGAGCCAACACCAGCGCTTGAAATCGAGCCAGCTCCAGCCGTTGAACCAGCACCAGCTCTTGAATTTGAGCCAGTTCCAGCCGATGAGCCAGCCGTTGAAAATGGCGGTTTTGACATTTTCGGTGCGGAACCCGCAGCCGAGCCAGCACCAGTGGATGAACCAGCACCCGCCGGCAATGCACTCGACGACATTTTTGGTGCTGAACCAGCACCCGTGGCCGAACCAGCACCCGTTGCCGAACCAGCACCCGCCGGCAATGCGCTCGACGACATTTTCGGTGCCGAACCCGCACCAGTGGCCGAACCAGCACCTGCTGGCGAAGAGATCGATGACATTTTCGGTGGCGCTGCGGAACCAGCACCTGCCGCGGATGGCGGTGGAGTTTTCGATGAATTGCTAAACGAGGCACCTGCACCGGCCGACGACTTGGACGGTTTCTTCAACGATGCGCCTAAGCCCGCTTCGACAGAGAGCCCCGAGACCCAAGACAAGCAAAAGAGCTTGTTCGACGAACTATTCAGCCAAACGGATTCGATCCAAAGCGAAGCTTCAACCGCCTCCGTTACCGTAGCGGCAACCAAGCATGCTGTTACCGCATTGGATCTTACCGAGACTCGTTTGTGGATCGATAATACCGGTTCCTTTTCCACTCAGGGTCGTCTGATTCAGATCACTGAAACAGGAGTGAAATTGCTGAAGAATAACGGCCGCACTTGTACGGTTGAAAAGAGCCGCTTGAGCCCCTCGGATGCCGCCTACGTGCAGCAGCTCGAAGCTCAAATGGTCCAAGACGCCGATTTGTTCGCAGCGACTCGATAATTTTCGCTGCAGCAGATTCGAAATTACATTCGAGCCCCTCGTGGATCCCTTTTGGTCTACGAGGGGTTTTTCTTGGGTATTTCAGTCGTTTTTGATTGCAAAATAGCATTGCTAGGCAACTTCGGGAGGGCACGATTCACGGCAACTCGTTAGAATTCGCGACGAATTCATCGCTAACTCTTTTTGCCACGTTCAGCTCTTGCTCAGTATGACCTACCGCTATTACTCTCCCACACTGCCCGCTGCGGGCGGAATCATTGCCCTGCCGGAAGACGAAGCAGCGCACGCAGCTCGGGTGATGCGGATACAGATCGGGGATCCCGTCGTACTCTTCTCGGGCGACAATCATGAAGCGCAGGGACGAGTGGCATCGGTGGATCGAAAAAGTGTTTTCGTGCAAGCCGATCCGCCGCTATTTGTTTCTCGAGAACTCGCTTGCTCGATCCATGTGGTCGTGTCGTTGCCCAAAGGAGATCGAGCCAAAGTCCTGGTAGAAAAGCTAACGGAATTGGGGGTCACTCGACTGTCCCCTGTCGTCTGTGCGCGAACGCAAGGAACACCCAGCGATAATGCGATTGTCAAATTGCGACGAGCCGTTATCGAGTCGTCAAAACAGTGCGGTAGAAATTGCTTAATGACGATTGACGATGTTCATGCATTGACTCCTTGGCTTCGCTCCCACGAGCCCTCTTCGCAGGAACGAACTTCGTCACTCGATTTGATCGCGCACCCCGATGGCCATTCCCTAAATTCAACATTGGACAGTCAGGACTATCGAGCCGCCTGCTTGCTCGTGGGACCAGAAGGTGGCTTTACCGATGACGAAGTGGCGCTGGCGGTTCACCATGGTTGGCAACGAGTGTCGCTGGGCCAACGGATCCTACGAATTGAAACTGCTGCAGTAGCCATCGTGGCCAGATTGGCGTTAAACGAATAGTTGCCAAATAGTTGCCAGATAGTTGCCTTTCGCTCCGCGAAAGTAGCGAAAGTAGCAAAAGAAATCTAGCAATACCGACGCTACTTTCGCGGAGCGAAAGGCAACTATCTGGCGACCATCTAGAATTCGGCATGACAATCGTCAGAACCTTGCCGACCATCAATCTCGGTGCTATCCGTAACCCTTTAACAGTTTTGTTTTGTCCTCTGCATATTCAAGTTGGGCGATTGGGTAATCCTTGCCGATACCTTCTCCCTACAGGGCTTGGAGCCCCGCACGGGAAACAAGCACTGCAACAGGAAGTTGCAGCGCTTTTTCTTGAACTTGCATGAAAAAACTGATTGGCCCGCTGTGATGATCATGGATGACATGAAGCGTGGCACCGCTGGTAAGGGTGCTTTTCGTGTCCACATTGTTGAACTCCGAAGGTGTGACCGATAGGGTCTCCTCTGACACGAACGTTGTAGCGCCTTTGGCAGCAACGTCAGAGGCGTCGTCGCGTCCGTTAGACCTGCCAGGGACGGCACATTCGAGCATAGAGCTGTTAGAAAAGGTTCAAGCCGATCTTGAAGCCGAGCTCAAACCCGAAGTCCCTCGGTCAGCGAACCGCGCCGGACTCCAAAAACTATCGATCTTGATGCCCGTATATAACGAGCGTTGGACGGTGGGTGACGTCTTGCATCGCATCAACACGACGCCATTCAGTGTGTCGAAGGAAATTATTGTCATTGACGATGGTTCGACGGATGGCTCCGCCGACTACGTCGCATCTCTTTGCCGCCAGATGCCCGGTTTGCGTTTGATTCGTCAGTCTCGAAACGCCGGGAAGGGTTCGGCGATTCGGCGTGGGATCGAAGAGATGACCGGTGATATCGCGGTGATTCAGGACGCCGACCTGGAGTACTCGCCTCACGATTTGCCAGCGCTGTTGCAACCTCTGTTAGATGATCAAGCGGACGCCGTGTTTGGATCGCGATTCAGTGGTTCGTCTCGCCGCTGCTTGCCGTTTTGGCACGCACAAATCAATCATGCTTTGACACTCGCGTCCAATATGGTGACCAACACCAATCTCACCGATATGGAGACAGGTTACAAAGTGGTGCGGGCCGATATTCTGCGAGAACTGAATTTATCGAGCCGATCTTTCACCTTGGAACCTGAGATTACTTGTCGGTTGGCGCAGTGGGGTGCCAGAATTGTCGAACGTCCCATCACCTACCAAGGACGGTCATTCGAGGAAGGAAAGAAAATCAGGGCCCGCGATGGTATCAAGGCCCTTGCTACTTTGCTTCGCTGTCGCCTGATCCAGCGGCAATTTACCGAGTACCCCGAAGACGCAGCGCAGCGCTCTATGCGGCACGCCCACCGGTTCCATCAATCCATGGCGGACATGGCCAGCCCCTATTTGGGCGCGCGTTTGCTCGATGCGGGTGCTGGTGCTGGCAATTTAAGCGGTCTGTTGTTGCAGCGACCAAAGCTCGTGCTTGCTGACATCAATCCACATCACGTGCGACGATTGAAGCAACGATTCGCGGGCCGCAGCAATGTGCGCGTCGAGCAAGTCGATCTGACAGATCGGAGTATGGTCGATACGTTCGCAGAAGAGCAACTTGACTCCATACTTGCCGCCAACACACTGCAGCAACTGGGGCCTGATTTCCTTGTTTTACGCAATTTCTTCAAGTTGCTTCCAGCGGGCGGCCGTCTCGTAGCATTCGTTCCGCTCGATATGCGATTGATGAATTCGTTGGACAATGCGATTGGAAATGAACGTCGCTATAACGCAGATCATTTGTGCCGCTTGATGGAGCGGGCAGGATTCGAAATCGCTGCATCAAAGAACTTCAACCGCCTCGGTTCGGCCGGTTGGTGGATGCAGGGAATCCTGGGTCGACAGGGATTTGGTTCCGGGTCGGTGCTTAGTTTTGACCGCTTGTGGAGCCTTGCCAAGGGAGTCGATCGCTTCCTGCCTCTTCCTGCTATGACGGCCATGATCGTAGGGGTTAAGCCGTAATTGAGGTGGAGGGGCGAGTTTTGTATCAAGGATGACGGTGGTAACGGTCGATCTAGACGACGTGGGAAACCTTGTTACCGCCGTTTGTCCAAGAGATCGCCGCTATGCCCCGCGTTTTTGACCGTCGCCAATTCTTGCTAACTTCTTCGTCCATCGGCTGCGCGATCGTCGCTGTTGGACTGGATCGACCAGCCGACGCTGCGGACAAACCTGGTAGCAAGGCGAACGCAAAAACCAATCCAGGTAACGACGAAACCATCCTTTTTCAGCCAGCGGCGCACGATTTATTCCGAGTGCGGATGGAAATGTCGCTGGAAGGCAATGTTAACGTTCCAACGAACTCACTCATTTCTAAAGAACGTGCGCACCAATTGCCCATTCGTGCCACTTCGACGATTGACTACGAGGAACTGTTGGCACGCAACGACCAACAGCGGCCAACTGCTGCACGAAGATATTATTACGAAGCAACAAGCGATTCGACGGTCGCCGAACGAACGCAGCAAAGTACTTTGCGAAAAGAGGCTCGCCGCACAACGGCACATCTCAGCAACGGACCGCTAGTGATCGTCGGCGACAATGAGTATTTGACGCGCGACGAAATTGAGCTACTGAATACTCCCCTCTGTTCGTTGGCATTGGATGCCGTCTTGCCAACGAAAGAAATGCGCAGCGGAGAGAAATGGAATATCGACAACACTTTTCTACCAACGTTCTTTAATCTGGACGCGATTCAACGTTCGTCAGTCGTAGGTGAGATCGTTACGATCGAGCCAGCCGCGGTTAAAATGCAGCTGAAGGGCCGCATCGATGGATCGGTTGAGGGAGTCCCCACATCGATGGATGTGGCAGGCAAGGTGACTTACGATCGCACCACGCAATCCATTTCCTGGGTGGCCATAGCGGTGCGAGAATTGCGAGATATTGGCAAGGCACGACCCGGATTCGAAGTTGGCGCCACGATCAAGTTGATTCGGCAGTCGATCGATAAACCCAATGCACTCGTCAATGTTGAACCGGTCGATTTGTCGAAGGGTATCCCTGCCAAAAAAATGGTAGTGCAACTCGAGAGCAGCCATGGGGCATTCGCCGCTTTCATGGATCGCGACTGGAGAATCATCTCCGACGCAGCCGGACTAGCGACCCTGCGCATGGTCGTCAATGATAAAGCGATCTCGCAATGCGAAATTCGTCCTCTGCCAAGTCTAAAGCCGGGTGAACAGCTCACTCTTGAAGCCTTTCAAGTCGAAGTCCAAAAGTCACTCGAAAAGCGTTTTGGAGAATTCCTTGAAGCGGAAGAGGGACTCAATGGAATGGGTCTGCGGACCATCCGAGTGGCTGTGCAAGGGCAAGTTCAAGATGTTCCGGTGCAATGGGTCTTCTTGCAATTTAGCGATGATCAAGGGCGTCGACTGGGCGCAACATTTACAGTGGAGTCATCCCAAGTTGAAACCTTCAGTGGCTCGGATGCCCAGTTAGCAAACTCGTTGTCTTTCCGCGAGAAATCGCCCAGCCTGCAAGCTACGGCTCCGTTAAACTCCCGCAAAAAATAAGTAATGCTAGGGAAGGCGAGGTGGTCGCGGCCCGTTTCCAGGCTGTGCCATTTGATCTTTCACGACATTCCACTCACGTCGCAATTCCGCAACCGTTGCTGAGGCAGGATCGCGTTGTTCACACTCCTGGAGCCGCTGATTGATTTCGCGAATCCGTTGGTCAAGGTCATGTGGCGGCAGGTGATGCTTGCTGAGCATGATTTCGCTGATTTGATAACGAATTTGCCACAGTCGGATGTTGAGATCGTCCGGGTATTTTTCAGTTAAACTTTTCTGAATGCTGCATGCTTCCGCGATCAACTGCTCGGCATATTTGGGGCCGGAGGGATTGTTCTCCGTGAAGTTCTCCACCGGGTTGTACATCGCTAGATAGGCAAGCACTTCGCTGAGTCGAGCTCGCAGCGATGAGTACTCGGGAATCTGCGGTTGTGCATCGCACATTTGTCGAACAAGCTGCAACGCTTCTGCTAAGGGAGGTTGCAGATTGGCAATCATTTCAGGCCGAGGCGTTTCATGGGCGAGCGTTGATTCGAGCAACGAACGAGCCCATTCGATGCCATAGTCCGCATAACCCGTTTCTGCCTGAGCCAGTCGATGCAGAATTTGGACCGATTCATCGAGTAACGAATGACGAGTCTCGGGAGGACTGGCAGGTGACCGAGCCAGTTCTCGCAATGTCAGCGCCCGTAAGAACTCGGCTGCGACGGCTACCCGAACATCACCACGCAGCGGTTCAACCAGCGATAAGGATGTTTGCAGGTGATTGTGGCGTTGGTCGCTCTGCGGTGTGTGAAGTTGCGCAAAACTATCCGAGTTGCCTAAGAAGCCACCCCATGAGCTCAAGTCGCGACGGGGAGGCGGCCCAGGGCCCCAGCGTGGCTCTCGTCCGCGGGGACCCTCAGGTCTGCCTAACGGCCCCTTCCGCCCAGGTGGCGGAGGTCCCTGGGGTTCGGGACGAAGGCTGCGCGATGTGGGCTGCGAGAGCATGTTGGCCGGCGTCCTACCAAGCAAATAATGAGCTTTGGCCAGCGCCAGCGTCACATCGACATCCTCAGGCATTTCGTGAGCCAGTTCACCGAGTCGCAGCAGCGTCTCCTCACGAAGCTCTTTGGCTTTCACTTCGTCTCCCAGAAACTCGATCGCCATGGCGCGATTCTGCGTTCCCGCGACGCGGCGCAATTCCCATTGCTGTCGGTCATCCGGACCCTGATAGCGTAGCTTGGCTATGCCTGCGACAGCTTGATCATATTGTTCCGCCGATTCGTTCAATGAGCCGAGTCGCATGAGGATGTCGGCGACTCGCAATTTGGCTTTGAGCGATTCACGCTGTAGTTTGCTCGTATCACCTCCTTGCGATGCCAATTCGTCGTAGACCTTCAGCAATCCTTGCAGCATTTCGGCCGCCTCGTCACTGAGTACTGCACCACTCGTCAATGGTTCAATCGCAGCGCCGGATGGTGTTGCAAAGCGATTGTAGATAGTGTCGAGCGCTGTTAGAGATGTATCCAATGTCGCTTCGGTTCTCTGCCGCATGCGACGCTGATCCATGTATCCCAGTGTGGTGACAACAACGGTGATCAGCAGAAGCGTCGCCACGAGAGAGCTCAGCGCGGCAACCACTGGATTTCGACGGCACCAACGGCGAACCTGCTCCATTCGCGTCGGCGTCCGTGCGCTAATGGGACGATCTTCCAAGTAGGCGCGCAGGTCGCTTGCCATGTGGGCAGCACTGGCGTAGCGATCGCGGGAGTCAACAGCCACCGCCTTGAGCAGAATCGTCTCGAGGTCAACGGGGATGTAGATTCCCAAGGCGCCAGGTCGAACGGGCACGCCCCGCAGGATGCGTTCTATCACGGTTCCCGAGTCGGTAACTTGAAAGACGGGACGGCCTAGTAACAATTCCAGCAAGGTCAGGCCAAGGCTATAGATGTCGCTGCGTGCGTCGCATTCGCCCCGCAGTCTCTCCGGGGCCAAATAGAGAAGCGTACCCACGATGTCGCCGCTTTGGCTGATCGATTCCTGTTCGACGGCCCGCGCCAAGCCAAAATCGGCAACCCAAAGATTGCCACGTCGGTCGAGGATCAGGTTGGCCGGCTTGATATCCCGATGTAAGGTCCCCGCTGCATGGGCATATTCGAGCGCCTCGGCCGCTTGCAATCCCAATCTGGCAACCGTGCGAGGATCAAACAAACAGCCTCCATCACCCGTTGTGAGCGGATTGATGACGTTGGTTGCACCCATCTCTCCGGACAACAATGCGTTACCGCTCTCCTGGACAAAACTTGCCGGCATGGAGATCGGTGATGTCGAGCCCTGGCGGCCGTCCACCGTAACGCTTCCCGACCGATGCCGAATCACTGCATCCAAACCACGGCCGTCGATCCACTGCATGACGATGTAGTGAAAACCACTGTCATTTCCCACACCGAAAACGGGAACGATATTGGCATGGTGCAAGGCCGCGGCAGTCTGCGCCTCACGACGAAAGCGTTCGGTCGACTTTTGGCTGGAACGAGTCAAGGGAGGAAGAATCTTGATCGCCACACGACGTGATAAGGACTCCTGAACCGCTTCGAAGACGATCCCCATTCCACCTCTACCGATTTCGCGAACCATGCGAAAATCGCCCAGTCGATCAATTGTCATTCCGCCGAGTGAATGATGGCCACCATGGGCAGCTGTCTCTTCGTCCTTCCAGCCTTCCATCGCTGCGACGAGAGGAAATAGTTCTTGAATTTCCTCGGCCAGATGCGGATGCGCCTCCGCATACTGGGCGACCGTTGGGCGATTGCCGGCCCGCAGACTGGACAAGTACTCGTCGACTAAGACTTCGATCGGCTCCCGCTCGGATTCGCCACTCACTATCACCGAGACACCTTTGATCATGCGCAGTATTAGTAACGAACCAGCAAGCGAAAATTAAACCCTACAAAATCGCATGTATCGGTTCGATCGGCTCAACACCTACTAACTTCTGGTCAAGTCCCGAATGAAAATAGGATAACCGATTGGGGTCAATTCCCAACTGATTGAGGACGGTAGCGTGGAGCCGTTTGACGTGCATGGGATCCTCGACGGCAGCGGCCCCTAGTTCGTCAGTAGTTCCAACACTCGTGCCCCCTTTGATACCACCACCAGCCATCCACATAGTAAATCCATAAGCATTATGGTCGCGGCCTGTACCTTCGGCGTATTCGGCCGTAGGTTGTCGACCAAATTCGCCACCCCAAATGACCAGCGTTTCTTTCAACAAGTCACGCTGTTTGAGGTCTTTCAGTAGTGCGGCTATCGGTTGGTCTGTGTTGAACGCATGATAGTCATGGTTCTTTTTGAGATCGGAGTGGGCATCCCAGTTGTCATCATTGTGCGCACCACCTGAGTAAATCTGAATGAATCGCACGCCTCGTTCCACCAAACGACGAGCCAATAGGCACTTGGTGCCGAAGTCGCGGGTGCGATCTTGATTCAATCCATAGAGGTTGTGAGTCTCCTCAGATTCCGTGCCAAGATCGACGGCCTCTGGTGCGTGCTCTTGCATGTTGTAAGCAAGTTCGTAACTAGAAATCCGCGACAGCAGGTCCGAATGATTGTGACGCAAACTTGCATGTTCTTGATTCTGCTCTTTGAGTGTGTCGAGCAGTTCGCGTTGCATTTTTCGACTGACGCCTGCACGCGTCTTCAAATCCAAAATCGGTGCGCCCTTGCTGCGAAAAATAGTCCCTTGATAACTGGCAGGCATGTATCCACTGGACCAATTCTTCGCACCAGAGATTGGACCTCCCTTGGGATCTAACATCACCACGAAGCCGGGAAGATTCTCGTTGACGGTGCCTAGTCCATAATTGACCCACGAGCCGAGGCAGGGGTGACCACTTTGAACACGACCCGAATTCATCATCAGCATTGCCGAGCCATGAATGGGTGAATCGGCGGTCATCGAGTGGAGAAAGGCAATATCGTCGACGCACGTTCCTAAATGGGGAAATAGGTCACTGACCCACTTGCCACATTCACCATATTGTTTGAAATCCCAACGTGGTTCGACAATGCGTCCGGTATTGCGGTGTCCGCCACGACCAAACGTTTTGACTTCGACTGTTTGATTGTCTCGCCCCTTCATCGTTGGCTTGTAATCAAAGGTATCGATATGGCTTGGACCACCATACATGAACAGGAAAATGACACTCTTTGCTTGCGGTGCAAAATGAGGCTGTTTGACCAACGACTCAATTTCGTTCGCCATCGCTTGCTGACCGAAATAGCCATCATTGGAAAGCAAACCGGTAAGAGCCAGTCCACCAAATCCTGCACCTGCTTGCCATAGAAACTCTCGGCGAGTACGTCCGCAAAAATTCTGGCTCATGATTCTATCCTTAGGAGGGTCCGCAAAAATGTTTTTACTGTGCGACTGAAATCAATCGAGATAAATAAATTCATTGAGGTTGAAGAGATACAAGCAACAGTTGGCTAACGCTTGTTCTTCTGATAATTCAAATTCGCTTCGAAGGGTGTCCATCAATTTAATTGCGCGCTCAATTTCTGCTGGTTGAGCCTCACGCGACATTGCGAGTTGAAACGCCAGTTTGATTTGATTGGCGCGATCGGCGCCTGCTTCCTGCTGAACACGCTGTGCAAACAGCGCAGACTGCTGATTCAAGAAGTCGCCGTTGAGCATGCTCAGGGCTTGCCCTGGTTGCGTCGTCATAAATCTTGCTTCACAACTGGAATCCGTTTCCGGGAAATCAAAGGCAGAAAGAAGTGGTACGACCAGCGACCTTTTGACGTGGATGTAGACGCTACGTCGAGCTTGATCTTCGGGGCTCGATTTATCCCAGCCACTACCGGGTACCGATTGTCCGGCAAGAACTTCTCCCGAAATTTCAGGGAAGATACTCGGACCGAACATTTTTAAATTCAATTGCCCCGTAGTTGCCAAGAGCGTGTCGCGAATTTCTTCGGCACTCATCCGTCGCATATTAAAGTGACCGAACCAATCGTTATTGGGATCTTTGTCGAGAGTCTCATCGGCTGCCAGCGTCGATTGACGGTAGGTCTCGGACATCAGCAATAATTTATGGAGCGGTTTAAGGCGCCAACCACTTTGCATCAAATTGGCTGACAGCCAGTCGAGCAATTCCGGATGAGTAGGAGTCTCTCCTAGTTGCCCGAAGTTGTTAGGCGATCGAACAATGCCTCGGCCAAAGTGATGCTGCCAGACGCGATTGACGATGACGCGACTAGTCAATCGATTGTCATCTGCTGTAATCCAATTTGCCAAGGCGAGTCGACGCCCGGTCGTGTTCGCTTGAGGATTAGCAGTGATTTCTGGAGACTCGCCACCCAAGATGGTCGGAAAGCGAGGTTCGACTTTTTCACCCTGCCCCTGTGGACTACCGCGAAGCAGTATGAAGGTATCAGCGGATGACGTGCCATGCTCGCTCACACACAACCCATATTCGTCCCATGGCTGACGTCGCGAGTTTTCCTCAAGGGCACGTTTGGTGGTACGATATTCGGCAACCGTCTCCGCATCTAGCTCTTCGGCTACAGGCGAGTTGAGTATTTGAACGAGGTCGGAAGTCGCTTGTGCTTTCCGCGCCGTCAACCAACGGCGCTTAAAGCCAGGGCCTGACCAAAAGAGCCGAAGACCTTTATCGCTGGTCGCTTGAAAGTACTCCAACCGAATTGCCTGACGACCTTTGCTGAGTTGTACCGTTGCTCGTTTCGGATTTCCGACGCCATGAATGCCGTCGTATTCAGCAATCACTTGATCCTCGATGATCAATCGCGATCCATCGTCGCTATCGAGCACGAATGTGTATTGTCCGTCTTGAGGTACGACGATTGTGCCAGTGAATACAAAGCCAAATTCATCGGCGCGTGTGGCAGGCTGAAGGTCAAAGTAGGGTGGATCTAATTTGCCAATGTCTTCTGGCTTCAAGTCATCAAAATTTGGCAATGACTGAAAGGAATCGCGATAGAATCGATACTCAACATTGTCCAAATCATAGGTCGTGGTCGCTGCGGTTGTCTTGGTTGACAGTTGAGCTTGCAACTCGCCTTCGAGCTGCGTCAATTTGGCTTGCAATTGGTCTCCACGGTCACGAATCTCCTGTTCGGCCCGTTGCAATTTTTCGCGATCTGCTGCCGATGCGACTAACGGTCGTTCCACGTTGGGACCATAGCCATTAGGTGTGAGATTGCGAAAGAAGGCCAGCATGCTGTAGTAATCGGCAGTAGGAATCGGATCGATCTTATGATCGTGGCACCGGCAGCAATTCATGGTGAGTCCCAAGATGCCTTGCCCCACTGTCGTAATGATGTCGTCGTAGCCTTCGTACATTGCCAATTCGCGATCAGCCGGCTCGTCATCCCATAGACCGAGGCGATAAAAACCAGTAGCCACCAGCGATTCACGCGTGACGTTGGCCAATTCGTCGCCGGCAAGTTGTTCGCGCAGGAATTGATCGTACGGCTTATCTTCATTCAGCGACTGAATCACGTAATCGCGATAGCGATATGCGTTGGGTTTGCGGCCATCTCGTTCGAAGCTATTAGTCTCGGCAAAGCGAACAACATCTAACCAATGTCGCGCCCATCGTTCGCCGTAGTGTTCGGAGCTGAGCAGCTTATCGACCTCTTGTTCATAAGCACTATTAAAATCGACTTCAGCACGCTTTAAAAAGTCGTCAACTTCATCAGGGGATGGAGGCAATCCAATCAGATCAAAATAGACGCGACGTTGAAGCGCTGCGGGACTTGCCGGCTGAGTGCGTGACAAGCCTTTGGATCGCAGCTTCGCGTCAATAAAGGCGTCGACCGGATTCACATCTACGAGTTGTCCTTCGGTTTGCGGAATGGGCCGCTGTACAATGGGCTCGAAAGCCCAGTGTTGTTTCCATTCGGCACCACTGGAAATCCACTTCCGCAGGGCATCCTGTTCGGACTCGGTCAACGGTTTGCCTTCGGGCGGCATCCGGAATCCCTCTTCTTCAGAGGCAATTCGATCCAGCAGCACGCTTGCGTCAGGATTGTGGGCGACAACGGCAAAATCGCCCGAATCGAGTTCCGCGAGCGCACCCTCAAGACTGTCCAGTCTCAATCCACTTTCGGCAACATCGGGTCCATGGCAGGCAAAGCATCGCCGCGCCAGCAATGGTTGAATCTCTTTGGCGAAATCGACCGTTGCCACCTCGTCGCTACTAGCCGTTTGAGCAACAGCCAAGTTTCCTTGGCAGAACAATAACTGTGGCAACAGCGTCAGAAGGAAAACGGTCAGAAAGGATAATTCAAGACCTGTGCGGGATTTGAATAGCATGGCTCTCATCGTGCGTCGCGTTCGCTAGAGTACAAAACGGCTATCATCTTATTGTGACTAATGAAATCGTTTCAGCCATGCCCAGAACCGACAACCGCCTATCCAATTCGGACATCTCCAAGCGAATTGAGCTCGAAGAAACCGACATTCGCAGTGCAAACTCGGAAACATGGGCCGTGCGTTCTGACGCAAATGACTTGAGAAAATGGCTTAAAAGTGCGCCCCTGTGCGATTTATTGCCGCAGTATCACATGCTTCATTTGGGTGTGGCGGCGATGCCGGCTCCATTCAGGATTGTTCGCACCCACTTGGGTGGAAGCTACTTTTTGGCGTCGCTTTCGGGTGAAGGTCGCGTGTTGGTGGATGGGAAATGGCTGGCCTCGCGTCCCGGTCAGGCATTTTTGCTCCCTCCCAAAACGATGCATGCATTTTATACGCCTGAGGGCATGGAATGGAAATTTTGTTGGGTTCGATATCAAGAGACCAAGGGACAGTTACCCATTGCACGCGCCAACTCCCCCGTTTTGGCAAGGTTCTCTGCGATCCCGCTGCAGATGGCCATTCAAGGGCTGCAGCAAGAATGTTTGGGTAGCCAAGTCCCGGCGATGCAGGATCTTTGGTTGCGTCTAATCCACGGTTATGTATTGCAATTCGCACAGCCTGTCGGGCTGGACGAGCGCGTGATGCAAGTCTGGGAGCAAGTCGCAGAGAGACTCGATTACCCTTGGACGATCACTCAACTTGCCAAGGCATCCCACTTGAGCGAAAAACAATTTCAGCGCTTGTGTCGTCGCGATTTAGGTCGAAGTCCGCAGCAACAATTGATGTGGTTGCGGATGCGTCGAGCTGCTGAATTACTAACGAGCGGAAACCCCAAGGTCCAAGTGGTAGCAGCCGCTGTCGGTTATCAAAATCCGTTTGTTTTTTCGAGTACGTTCAAGCGCATTCTGGGTTGGTCGCCGTCGGAGTTTCCCGGTTCGACCGCGAGTCGTCGTTGACGATTTCGTTGTCATTTAGGAGTTGGTGTTGGTGATGGGCTGTGCGCAGAATCCAGCCACCCCCGAGCACGCGGTCGCCATCGTAAACAACGGCTGCTTGCCCCGGCGCAACTCCCGCTTGCGGTTCATCAAACTGCACGGCAAAGGACCGACTGTCCGCAGTTGCCAGCGTCACCGCAGCGGCCAGCGTCACCGTGGCAGGTTGGGGATCGCTGTTGTAGCGAATTTGCACTTGGCACTTACTTGGTATGTCCTTGGCATCGATCAACCAATTGGCTTGATCCGCTAACAATGCGGAACGCAGCAATTGAGCCGGTTCACCGATCACCACGCGACAGGTATCGGGTTCTATCGCGACCACAAAGTAGGGTTGCCCCATAGCCACTCCCAGGCCTTTTCGCTGGCCAATCGTAAAAGCTTCGAACCCATCGTGCTTACCAACAACGCGTCCTTCCACCGTCACGATTTCGCCTGCCGTTGATGGTGCATCTGCTGAACGGCGGGCGCGAACAAAGTCGCTGTGATGACCCGAAGTCACAAAGCAAATCTCTTGACTGTCTTTTTTTTCAGCGACGCCCAAACCTAATTCGCTGGCCATCCGCCGAATCTCAGGCTTTTCAAAATCACCCACTGGCAGCAACATGCGACTCAAGCGATGTCGCTCCACACCGAAGAGCGCATAGGATTGATCTTTGTTGGAATCACGGCCTCGCAGCAAGGAAGGCTGGCCATCAGCCGCCACGCCCATTCGCGCGTAATGTCCCGTAGCAACAAAGTCAGCATCTACTCCGTCCGCAAACTCAAATAGCTTGCCAAACTTGATCCAGTTATTGCACATCACACACGGGTTGGGAGTGCGACCCTGCGTATAGTCAGCGACGAAGTAATCGACGATACGCCGAAAATCTTTTTGGAGGTTCAGCGCGTAAAAGGGAATGCCCAGTGCATCTGCCACGCGGCGCGCATCGGCCGCATCCGACGCGCTGCAGCAACCCTGTTTATGATCGGCACGTCCCTGCAAAATGGGCAATAGAGGCGAAGGCGATCCATCACCCACTCGGCACGCTTCGGCAGATTCCTCTCCATGTCGCATAAAGACGCCAATCAAGTCGTGACCTTGACTGCGGAGCAAGTGAGCCGCAACGCTGCTGTCGACACCACCGCTCATGGCTAACACGATTCTAGACATACTTTTGCAGGGGCTCTGGGACTTCGTGGGGAAACCGTGGCTGGGCGAAAATCAGTGACAATCGCAGCCAAAGGGGCGTTCGTGATTTCGTCTGCTCTCGCTATATTCAATGCTAACCAAGCCAAGATGACTAGTTAACTGAGGTCCAATATCCGATGGATTCCCCTTTTTACGACCGCGCTGCCGAGATACAAAAAAGATTGACCTCTCTCGGAGACAGTCTTTGACTACTCTGACAAACTAAGTCAGATTTCTTCGATCGAAGACCAAATGGGCCATCCCAATTTCTGGAACGACCAGGAAAAGGCCCAGGGGATCGTCATGCAATTAAAGTCTCTCAAAGGGCTGACGGGTCCGATGGGTGAGGCATTGACTTCGTCTGCGGACCTCCAGGGTTTGCTCGAAATGGCGGAAGAAGACCCCGCTTTGGAAGCAGAAGTTCGTGGGGAAATCGAACGCCTGGAGCAGATTCTCGCTTCGCTGGAACTCAAGGCACTTCTGAGCGGCCCGAATGATCAGTGCGGCGCTATTCTCTCGCTCAATGCGCGTGATGGCGGGACCGATGCCAACGATTGGGCCGAAATGATGCTGCGGATGTACTCATCATGGGCAGTCCGGAATGAATTTTCTATCTCGTTGCTCGACCGCCAAGACAATGAAGAGGCGGGGATAAATCACGCCACTATCGCCGTTCGCGGCCCCTATGCCTACGGATATCTGAAGGGCGAAGAAGGGATGCACCGCCTGGTTCGAATCAGCCCATTCAATGCGGACGGGAAGCGACAAACTAGCTTTGCAGCTGTTGCTGTATCCCCCGAACTAGATGATTCGGTGGAAATCGAAATCCAGGACAAAGATGTGCGTGAAGACCGCTATCGCGCCAGTGGTGCTGGGGGACAACACGTCAATAAAACCGATAGCGCGATTCGCTTGACCCACATTCCCACCGGCATTGTCGCGCAGTGCCAAGGCGAACGAAGCCAGCACCAAAACCGAGCCGCTGCCTGGAAAATGCTCCGCGCACGCATGGCTCGTGTCGAGGAAGAGCGACGCGAAGCCGAAGACGCGGTCAAATATTCCCAGCAGGCGAAGACCGGGTTCGGTAGCCAAATTCGCAACTATTTCTTGCATCCTGATCAACGGGTCAAAGATGCGAGAACGGGCCACTATGTCGGCAATTTCAATGCCGTCCTCGACGGCAGCGAAGTGCAGGGATTTCTGGAAGCGTTCCTCAAATGGCGGGCACGCGGCGGGGAACCAGCGGAAGAATAAGGACGACCGACAAGCTGTTTGTGCACCCTCCGGCAGAGTGTGCCAGGTTGTCGGATTTTGCGGCTGCGTATTTGGCTCGCTGTCGAGTAAACTACGGGTTGTATCGAATTCACCATCTTTTTACGCGCGGACCAAACCGGCTGTTGCTATGGCGACTGTAGAAAATCCGTCCTCGACCAATTCCACTCCTCTGGAACCACATGCGATCGAGTCTCAGACCGACGCAGTGGGGGTTGATCCTGCTATTGCGAATCCCCCTAAAAAACGTGGTGTTCCCGAAGGTCTGTGGCTGAAGTGTCCCGGTTGTGGCGCTTCCATCTATCGAAAAGAAGTTGAGAATCGGCAAAACGTTTGCCCCAAGTGCGACTATCACTTCTACGTCTCGGCTCGAGAACGAATCAAACAAGTTCTCGATGAGGGAACCTTCGAACCCATGGATGAAAACTTGCGTCCAGTCGACCCGCTGGAATTCGCAGATCGCAAGCGATATGCCGAACGGCTCTTGGCCGAACAGCGAAGAACTGGACTGACCGATGCAGCAATTACGGGCACGGGCATGATCCGCGCACGGCGTGTCGCTTTCGCCGTAACCGATTCGGCATTCATTATGGGAAGCATGGGATCTGTCGTAGGTGAACGACTGACCCGTCTTATCGAGCGCGCAACTGAACAAAATCTTCCTCTAATCATCATCAGCGGTTCAGGAGGAGGTGCTAGAATGCACGAAGGCATCCTGTCGCTGATGCAAATGGCTAAAGTCTCTGCTGCACTGGCTCGTTACGATCAAGCGGGAGGATTGTTTATCAGTGTGTTGACCAATCCGACGATGGGTGGTGTTGCTGCCAGCTTTGCTTCCCTCGGCGATTTGGTGTTTGCCGAGCCACGAGCATTGATTGGTTTCGCCGGCCCGAGAACCATTAAGGCCACAATTGGGATCGAATTGCCCGAAGGTTTTCAAACCAGCGAATTTTTGCTGGAACATGGCTATATCGATAGAATCGTGACCCGCAAATACTTGAAAAGCGAAATCGCTCGCACGATTGACTACTGTGGCAAGTAATTACTTCGGCAAGCAAAAATTTCAAAGCTAAGCTGGTGAGTACGTTTGTCCCCCACTTACCTGACTTTTGAGTGAGACCACCACTTGAGCTTTCTCGATTCGCTCCGTTCGATGCTGAAACCGCAGAAGAAGCTGGATGTGGAAGCCCGCTTCGAACGCCTACGGTCTGCGGTCAGCGGAACGATGGGGGATTTCAACGTTTCCCGCGATCGACAAGAAAACCAGATCGTCGGGCTGAAGATCTGCGATCCCGAAAAATTTGCGCTGTTCGAAGCCAGATTTAAAGGGCTGAAAAAACCCACAGAGGGTGAAATCGCGTTGCAAATGGACCATCCTCGTGTCATGAAGACCTTTGAGGCCGGCACCACAACAAAGGGCCAACACTACCTCATTTCAGAATTCATTGAGGGCCCCGGACTTCAACAGTTAGTCCAGAAACGTGCCGAGGATCAATTGCACGGAAAGCGACTGCTGCTGGTCCGCCAAATGGCAGAAGCGATCGAATATGTCCACGAAAAAGGCTTCATTCACCGCGACGTCTGCCCTCGAAACTTCATTTGCTTTCCAGACATTAGTGGCTTGAAGTTGATCGACTTTGGCTTGTCGGTGCCCGCAAAGAAAGAATTCATGCAACCCGGAAATCGCACCGGCACCCCTTTGTTCATGTCGCCAGAAATTGTCCGTCGTCGCGCGACCGACCAACGAGTCGACGTGTTTGCCTTCGGAGTAACTGCTTACAACGTTTGCACTTTCGAGTTTCCTTGGCCAGCAACCGATACCACCGGCCGCGCTGCACTACAGCATGACACCTCCGAAGCCGTCAGCATATTGCGTTACCGTCCCGATCTTCATCCCGTTTTTGCTAAAGCAATTATGGGCTGCATGGAACCCGACCTGGCCAAACGCACTCCTAATATGACGCACTTCTTGTCGCAAATTCGCAACTTGGAATCCGAGTTCGCTGAACCGGCATGAGCGTCCCCCGATGGGGATCCCCCCACTTCGTGGCGTTAAATTCAGTACAACCCCGAGAATTTGAGCCTTTTCGCTAATCGCAAACCACCTGTTTTAAGCAAAATGCCGAAATTGCCTGAATTCGTTGACAATAAAAATCGTGGGTAATTATATTTCAGGGGTAAGGATTTGTTTCGGTAAGCTCGCCAGCGTTTGGTTGGCTCACTGAAATCAACTCCATGGCCGCTCCACTTATCCGATGCCCCAGTCCGCGGCGACCGAATTTCCTGTCGTTTTGGGCGTGCCGGCGTTGCCGGAAACTTCATCCATCCGAGCCATAACCGATGACTTTCCTGGGAAAAATTTTCTCGACCATCCTGCTGTTGCTGTCGTTAGCATTCATGCTGCTGGCACTGGTTGCCAATGCATCCCATCGCAATTGGCGCGACGCGGTCTTGGACCCCAATAACGGTCTGAAACGCAAAGTCGAGGAGGGCCAAGCGGTCGCTCGACAACTGGCCGATTCGCGGATGCGGACCGAAGCCGCGTTGGCTCGCGAACAGGCTTCGCGCCGAACCGCTCTCGCCGCCCTGCAAACTCAAGTCGACGACCTCAAGAAGCAATTGCAAAATCGCGAACAGGCTGTGCAAGCCTTGCAAGCTGAAAACAATGAACTCGCTCAAACCGACAAGAGTCGTGCCGAGCAATTGTCAGCCTTGACCGAAGCAAATAAGAATCTAGAAACAAAGATTGTTGCTGAACGAGCCGATCGAGATCAATTGTTCGCCAAGTCGCTTCAGTTAACCGACATGTACAACCAAGCTCTGGGTGTGCTGGATACTCTGAGCAAAGTCAATTCGGGACTTGTCTCCGACGTGTCACGCTACAAAGAAGTCCTCGATGCGCGTGGTATAAATGCCAATGATCCACTGGATGGTTCGCCACCCGATCGCAATGGAGTTGTCTTGGCCGTGAATCGTCCGAGCAAGCTAGTCGAAATTTCGATCGGCTACGATGAAGGCTTGCGAGATGGCCATACTCTGCGAGTCACTCGTGGTGGTCGCTTCCTGGGCAAACTAAAAGTTCGCAATACCGAACCAGACAAGTCGGTAGCAGAGATCTTGGATGCTTACCTGGAAGGGCCCATTCAAACTGGTGACCGCGTCGATACCAACATCGAATAATCGAGCGTCGAATATTCGAGCGTCGAATAACACCACATCGAACTATCCGATATCGCTTAAACCAACTGCAAGTATACAAACATGGCACAACCAGTTTCACGCAAACAGGGCATGAGCATCTACACGGTGATGCTGCTTCTGAGTGTTATCTTTATGCTGATCGCGGTCATTGCGATGTATATCGAGTCGGGTAAATACGGACCTGAGTATTGGAACACCAGTACCGCCCGACCCGTCGGCGGAATGATGCTGCCATTCCTTTAGGAATTGCAGGTCAATGGGGGCGACTCTTATCAGCCCCCATTGTTGATGCTATCTGGGATTTTCTGCCACGTGGCTGAGCAGGACATGAGGGTACACTGCCCCATCGATCTCAGCGTGCTCCAATTGGAAGTGGCTCATCGCCAAGATCAGCTCGTTGGACTTCTCCGCTGGGGCAATAGCCAGCTCCCAATTCCCAAGTCGGTATTCGGCAACCGCAAGAAGCTGGTTTCCATCACTGCGGGGATGTTACAATCAGGCGATTGATTGTTTTCCCATGCAAAAAGCACTTCCGTGTCCGACGTGACGCAAATTTTATCGCAAATCGAAGCGGGCGATCCATCGGCCGCCGAGAAACTGTTGCCCTTGATATATGACGAGTTGCGGAAGCTGGCAACGGTGCGGATGCAGAGCGAGCGGACGGATCATACGTTGCAAGCGACGGCCCTGGTGCACGAAGCCTGGTTGCGACTAGTCGGTGTCGAGTCTCCCTCAAAGTGGAATAGCCGCGGACACTTTTTTGCAGCAGCAGCAGAGGCCATGCGACGAATTCTGGTGGAGCACGCTCGTCGTAAGAATCGTCGCAATGTCATGCGTTCAAGAATGGAACTCAATGCGATCGAAGGCGAGCTGTTGGTTACTGACTATGACGTTCTGGAGGTCAGTGACGCACTAGATAAGCTGGCAGTCAGCCATCCCCAAAAAGCGGAGCTAGTCAAGCTGCGATATTTTGCCCATTTGACGCTGGCTGAAGCTGCCGACGCACTAGGGTTCTCCGCCGCAACGGCCGATCGGCATTGGAAATACGCGCGCGCCTGGCTTTCACGAGAACTGCGCACGACAGCCCAAGTCGACAGCTGATTTGCACTCCAAAAAAGAACTCTCTAGTCTGTCATGATGGAAAAAACGGAAGAGTCAATCGTCGTTGAAGCACTGAATATACCAGCCGGTGCTGAACGAGATGCTTTTGTGCAACAAGCATGTTTGGGGCGACCAGAGTTGAAGCTCAGTGTCGAATCACTGTTGCAAGCTTATGAATCGGGCGACTTTCTTGAACGCCTCGCATCTATCCCCACAGTTGCTCCAGAAGCAGGACCGTTTTTGGCAATATTAACAGGGACAATGATCGGTCCCTACAAAATTCGCGAGCAGATTGGCGAAGGTGGTTTCGGCGTCGTCTTTGTCGCTGAGCAGGAGGTTCCGATTCGTCGCAAAGTGGCGCTAAAGCTTATCAAACCGGGTATGGATTCCGAGACGGTTGTCGCTCGGTTCGAAGCGGAGCGGCAGGCACTAGCGATGATGGATCATCCGAACGTTGCCAAAGTATTGGACGCGGGAACTACCGTTTCGGGACGCCCGTACTTCGTGATGGAGTTAGTGCGAGGTGGCTCAATTACCAAGTTTTGTGATCAGCAAAAACTATCGATTCGTGCGCGACTCGAACTGTTCTGTGACGTTTGCCGCGCGGTCCAACATGCACATCAAAAAGGAATCATTCATCGCGATTTGAAACCTTCCAATATTCTCGTGACGATGCACGACGATCGACCCGTCGTGATGGTGATCGATTTTGGAGTTGCCAAGGCACTGCATTCACAGCTCAGCGACGTGTCGGTCTACACAGCTTTTGGCCAAATCATTGGAACGCCGATGTATATGAGCCCCGAGCAAGCACAATTGAACAGTCTCGATGTTGATACACGGAGCGATATCTATTCATTGGGGGTGCTGTTGTACGAGTTGCTGACTGGGAGCACTCCATTTGATCGTGAGATATTCAAACGTGCGAGCTTCGACGAAATGCGGCGAATCATTCGTGAAGATGAACCGTTGCGACCAAGCAATCGACTCAACACGCTGGAAAGTACGAGGCTTTCTACTATCGCTGACCGGCGACTCATGGATGTCCGAAAATTGAGTGCGAACTTCCGTGGTGATCTCGATTGCATCGTGATGAAGACGCTTGAAAAAGACCGCAATCGGCGCTACGCATCCGCCAGCACCCTGGCACTCGATGTCGAGCATTACTTGCTGGGCGAACCCGTTGAGGCAAGGCCTCCCGCGAAATGGTATTCCATCCAAAAATTGCTTCACCGAAATCGAGTTGCGGTCACCACGGCAGGCCTCGTTGTTCTCGCCATCATGGCTGGTAGCGTAATAGCTGCCGTCCAGGCTGTACGTGCAATCAATGCGGAGCAGATCGCAATTACTGAACGAGATCGAGCGCTGCTGGCTGAGCAAGATGTTCTTCGATTACTATACGCCGCTGACGTACGCAGAGCAGCGGACGCCTGGTACGACCACGATGTGTCGCGAATGCATGAAGCATTGACACTTCATCTACCCGCAGAAAACCAGCCCGACGTGCGCGGTTTTGAATGGCACTACCTCTGGCGACAGAAGGATCAAATCGCTCGCCAGTTCTATCAAACTTCCTCACCCGCCTACTTTGTGCTGCCACTACCTGACGGCAGAATAGCGACTGCTGGTGCAGATGGACAGTATCGTCTGTTTGACGATAACACTGGCCAACTGCTGCGTTCACTTGACTTTGGCCAAGGTGAGCTAAACGGACTTGCTGTTTCACCAGATGGAACAACGCTCGCTTCTGCCGGCGATGATGGTACCATCGCACTTCGCAAATTGAATTCTCTTGATTTGATTTGGAGCGTTCGTGCGCATCAGTCGCAAGCTTTCCAAGTAGCGTTTGCTCCGTCGGGAGACACGCTGATTTCATGTGGCAATGAACCCGATGCTCAAGTATTAGATGCCAAGACAGGCACAGTTAGAAAACGGATTCCAACGGCAGGTATTTCTCTCGAGGGACTCGCTATCAGTAACGATGGCCTTGTCGCTTTGGCCACGAATTGGGATGGCGCGTGGCTGTTTCAACCAGATCTTCAAACAGTTCTTCTACACCAAATAGTTCAAGGGAAGACGCACGTTTGCTTTTCTGCGACAGGAAAATTGCTTGCGCTAGGTTTTGCCGACGGGACAGTTGTGATCGAACGAGTCGAACAGCCCGGCCGCACGCTCCACCAGTGGAAACTAACCGATGCAACCCGTTCGCTGGCATTCTCTCCTGATGAGCGTCTATTGGCTGTCGGCGATTCCTCAGGAGCAATTCATCTGCTCACTCTACCGTCATTCACTGCCGAAAATGATACGCCGAGCTTTTTGGTCGATGATTCTGCAAGGCCCATTCGTTCCTGGCAAGCACACGACGGTCGGTTGTATGGATTGGGATTTTCCTATGACGGCGGTCGCCTCTTCACGGCCGGGCAGGATGGCCGAGTGGCCTCTTGGGCAATTAAGGATAACGAGTTGCCAACTGCGATTCTGCGCTCCAGTGACATGTTGTTCGATCAATCAGGGAACCTGCTTACCGCGGGCGAAAGTGAACTCCAAGTCATACACGGGAATACGGTTCAATCAGGCATGAGTGCGCGCTCGGATCCCTGGAGGTCGTTGGCAATGGCAAGAAACACAGGACTGATTTGCGCTACTCAGCTTGCGGGACTTGAGGTTTTTCAGTGCGCTCCCGACTTGAGCTCCACACATTCGATCTGGACTTCACCGACTGGGAGTTCCTGCCGAAAGTGTTTGCTGTCGCCAGATGGACGACAGTTGGTCGTCGAAATGACTCCGCCACCTTCGCTGCGGCTGGACGCAGAGAGCAGTCGCTATCTCGACGCGATTGATCTGGCGACTGGTAAGAGTCTGTATCGAATTCCCTGCGGCGAAGTTGGTGGCTGCGTGATTTCGCCGGATGGTCGCACGCTCGCCTACACTCGCTCCGCAAAGATTCATGTGGTTGATGCTACGTCCGGGGTAGCTATTCACACATTGGCAGGGCATCAAACAAGTGTGAACGGAATAGCCATTGACCCTAGCAATCGCTATCTCGCCAGCACCTCAAGGGATCGCAGCCTAAAACTTTGGGACCTGCAAACCGGCCAGGAAATATGGTCGACATTCGCTCATCGCGTCTCGGCTAACGCTGTCGCTTTTTCTAGCGACGGCTTCAGCCTTGCAACGGTCGGGGACGATAGCGTCCTGCGGCTTTGGTGTTGGGGTGTCCAACGCTTGACCTTAGAGATAACCTTGCGAGCCGGGCCAGCGAAAGAGGTCGAATTTTCCCCGGATAGCAAACAACTCGCAGTGCTCTTCAAGTCCGGAGAACTGCAACTTCTGGACGCAGCACCGCTCAATCGCTAAGTCCGAAAATCACCGACTCGTGGGCGTCCGTCAAGTTAGACCATCGTGTCACATCCATCCGCGAAACAAAGGGGTCAGGCCTCTTTGGTGTGCGAAACTGCATAAATAAGCCTGACCCCTTTGACGTGTGGCACTCCAGTGTTGGAAGGCACGCCAAATGGTTTTACCGCCACATGCCAGGGGCCGGAATGTATACAAAGTAGTCGATAGGCTCATCTATAATGTTGGGTGAAGTGAGCCATCACTGTATCAGAGAAATTGAAAACCTACTAAACGAGTGACCTCGCAAGAGGCATGTCTACAAGACCCCAAACGAAGTTTTTACCGCAACTACCTCCAAGATCGGTTGCGTTTGAGATGGGCATCCGCCAAGGATAACTGTAAAGATAACTATCTGCGTGTAAAATTAATATGGAATGCAGATGGCAAGGCTCCAGTGTTAACTCGCATTGATGGGGTGTTTCCAGATCCTCCCGGCGAACCAGACCCTCATTTTTAGAGGAGCTCGATTCTGAAAGTTCTATTTGTTATTATTGCTGTCGTTCTCATTGCATTGCTCTCTATTGTAGTGCTAATGTCGTCACCTCAGGAGCTTCGCATAAAAACATCGAATGCAAAGAGGGTTTCCGCTATCATAAATTCCTACGATATTGAGTATTCTAGTTTGGAGATGCTTGGCGGAGGGTCGTTCGAAGTACATGGCGATGATTTGTCCAGGCTATATTTTGATTTAGTTAGAGATGCTAATCTGCATAATTACTATTCCAAAATAGCCGCTCCAGATCATTTCATGGCAATTCGATACTCGGCTGATATTAAACCACAATATCATCCTTGACGCGTCCCCGCTAGTTCGATGCCCTGCCGGCCTGCATCACGACACGAGCCACAAGCTTTTCGTCCATCGACAATGAGTTGTGGTCTTGATTAGAGCGGATAATAAGTCATCTCCCGCATAGTATTGAATTTTTGCCATTGTTCAAAGTTCCCAACGCGCTCATCATCAGCATTCAGAAGCGCGTCGAAAACGGACTCTTCATCAAATGAATTGCCACAATACAACTGTGCAATGCGCACCGCGATCTTCGATCTCAATGCTTCGCGGACCAACATCAATCGTATGCCATCCATGACTGCTTCTTCTTCGGATTGATACTTGCCGGGCGCTTCAACGCTTTTCACAAACTCATTTGCTCCGGCCGGCAAATTCAAATTCATTGTATTTCTCTACTGCAACCGGGGCACTCGACGTAGTATCACCGCAGGGCCGCGGGTTCCACATTGGAAAATCTCTTACTCACTATACCTCTGCTGCTTCAGTAACCTGATGAAAAACTCTCAAAGGATATTGCAGCGCCTACATCGTGTAGGTAAGCTGCGCCTACAAACTGTAGTTGGTATATCGGGAGTCGTGTCAAATGTCGAAGCAGGATGTTGCGCCGCTGACAGAATCGCAGCGGGAAATCATGGAGATATTTTGGGAGCTTGGTCAAGCGACAGTCAGTGACATCCACGGCCGGATAGCCACGCGACGTGATGTGGCCAGGAATACCATCCATACGTTGATCGTACGCCTGGAAGAGCGAGGATGGCTGCAGCATGTCGAGCCAGGACGCAAATTCATTTACTCGGCAGCCAAGCCCCGTGCGAAATCTCTAGGAGTTCAAGTTTCACACTTCGTCGACCGAATGTTCGGCGGTTCGCCAGAGCAGTTAGTCAGTGCACTGCTTGAACATCGTGGACTCTCCAAACGCGAACTCCAAAACATCCGAGAGATGATTGAACTGGCTGAATCGAGCGAGTCATCAATCGCAGACTCTCGCAGAACTAGTGAGCCCAAGAAAGGTCGTAAGCTATGATTGGTTCCATTATCGATTGGCCGCTTTCTAGCGGTGCGTTGCTCTGGTTCTATACAACACTTGTGCAGGTTTCCATGCTGGCTGCCTTGGCCTTGTTGGGGACCCGATTCCTGCAACGAAATGCAGTGGTTAAGCATAGCATTTTGATGGTTGCTTTACTGCTGATTGCCATCGCGCCTTGGAGCGTTTTGTGTCTCCAAAAAGTTGGATTGGGTGTCATTGTGATTGCCGAACCGTTCCCGCTGGCAAGCAACCTTAGTTCGTCACTGTCAGCCGTCGTCGAAGCAAGCAGAAGGGATGGCCAAGAAGGCATTGAAATAGCAGAAGCAGTTCGAGCCAACCAACATGATTTGCTCGATACCGAACGCGTCCTAGCTGCAAGCGAATCCGAAACCGATGTTCGAGTCGAGCTTCAGGACGCTTACAGCACTATCGCGACTTCTGAGGTTTCTAATCCGACTATAACGAATCCAGCGTATGCGATAACTCCAAACGCCAAAGCTACAGAATCTCATCAAGACTCCCGCTACAGTGCTAGCGCCCTATGGTTAAAGCAATTGTTCGCTGCTTTCGCCCTCTTATGGCTGATTGGCAGCTGCGTTATGGCAGTTCGATGGATGGTAGCCTGGACTCGATTGCAACGGATGATTGGACGTTCCATGCCAGTGAAATCCGATGATGTCGAGTCTGCTTATCTCGAAGCTTGCCTCCTTTGTGAATGCAATCCGCAGGCCGTTCGCTTAGTCACGTCGCCGTCCATAACCACGCCAGTTGTTGCAGGGATGGTTCGGCCAACCATTATTCTTCCCGCTACTCTGTTGGGAACAATTCCCGCCGAGCAAATCGTGCAGATCTTCATCCACGAACTAGCACACATCATACGTCGCGATCAGTTCATTCTGACCGTTCAACAAATAGTTCGAGTCTTGTTTTGGGCGCACCCGTTGGTCGAACGAGTATCTCAAAGACTAACCCGCGCAAGTGAAGAAATATGTGACAATCATGTGTTAGCGATAACCCCTACGAAAGTGTACAGCCAGACGCTTTTGGTTGTTGCAGAGCTAGCGACCGGACGTCGGAATCCTGTCGGGACGATCGGTGTTGTAGGCGGCTGGTCGTTAACCGAACGCATTGCTGGCTTACTCGACAAAAGGCGCGAACGCGAGACTCGCCTCAATGGTCGATCAAAAGCCAGTGTTGCCATGCTAACCATGTGTTTTAGCTTGGTTCTATTGCTAACGTCCAGAATCGATCTATCGGACGCTGAAGCCCAGGGAGCTTCACCGTCACTTGCTCAAGTAGAGCCGCTGCCAGTAGATCCCAGAGATTGCATTCGTGGTACAGGCGATCAACTGGAGTTTCGACTGCACGGTCGTCTCCTGAGCAGCGCCCATCAACCGCTTGTCAGTCCTTCGGTTCAGGTTCGCGAGAGAGGCAGCGGTGCGGTTTATCCAGCAACAGTATCCGGTAATAGATATGAAGTATGGTTGACAGCGAAGAAATTTAGGTGGTTTACTCTAACGCTCGAGGGCCAGTCCGCGGATGGGCGAAGCGGAGTAGTTTCGATCGATCAAAGTGGTTTGAGAAAAGCGATCAGCGAAGGAGTTGATGTTCTTTTTCAGCAACCGACCCGGTCGATCAAGGTTTCGGTGAAGCACAATGATCAACCAGTTGCAAACGCACAGATTAAGGCATTCGTCAGTAGTAGCCCAACTGAGATATTTTCCCAGAGCGACGCAAGCGGCGAGGCTATCCTGAAACTGAATGCCAAAGGCAAATTGTCCGAGTTCACGGCTTGGACCGATTCGGGCTTGCTGGGTGGCTATCAGTTTCACCAGGGGCCTCAGCGTGATCCTCATGCTGACGAACATGTGATCGAACTGCTTGAATGCCAGGAGCGAAGGATTCAAGTGGTCGATTCGGATGGGGCGCCGGTCGCGGGAGTCCATCTGAAACTGCATGTGGCTACCCCAGAAAATTACAACTATCTCGGACATCCCACTGGTTGCGAAGTGGTCACTGACGCCAACGGAATAGCAAACTACCGGTGGTTCCCCAAACTAGAGGGCGCGCATCATTATGCGGATCTCGTGGACGAGCGGGATTGGAGGCTGCATTCGCAGCGCAACACTGACAGCGCAGTTGAAGTCGTGGTCAAGAAGCCAGCGAAACGAGTGCGAGTCGATGGGCAAGTCTCGCGCGGTGGACAGTACGTCGGCGGAGTTGTGGTTGAGGCAACCAGTTTTCAAGGCGAACAGAAAGGTCAAGCGGACAAAATCATTGCACTCGCCGATGAAGAAGGCAACTTCAGCTTCGACGCTCTTCCGAAATCGACTTATGCTCTATTTGTAATCGACCATCAATGGGTTTCTGAGCCTAAAGTGTTCACTGCAATCGATCCAGATAGTGGCGAAAATACTTCACTATACTTGATGGCCCTCGACGGTCACCCAGTCACGGTACAGCTTACATCGGGACCAGATCGGAAGCCAATTGCAGGACAGTCCGTCTCGCTCATTTCCGAGCATCAATTCACTTGGAAAGTTGACGGCGAAACGCGAAATGGGGTTACTCATCGCCAAATTTTCACCACCACGGACAGGCAGGGTTTGGCCACCGCTAACGTTCCATTGGGAAGTCTCCGCGCTGACGTTTACACCTCGTCATGGCGAAGTGAGTCGAAGATCGTGGTGGCTGCCGACCACGAGAATCGAGTTGAACTGCATCGCGCTCAAGATACTGCGACGAATGTTAGTGGACAGATTGTTTTGCCTCCGTTTACTTCGATCGATCTAAAGAAAGTTTCGATCGCGATCCAAGCCATCGATGGCCAATTTTCTGAGCAGTTCACTCCGGTGGTAGACGAATCAGGGCAGTTTAGCTTTGAAACCAAAGCGTCCGCTGTTGGCTGCTTCGCCTTCTCGGCGGATGGCCAGTGGGCAGCCGCAGCTCTAGTTGAGGATCTCTCGCGGCCGTTTAATATCGAGCTTTTTCCGGTTGCTTACCTCAGCGGGCAGTTGCTCGACGGTGAAGGCAAGCCCATCGGAGATCATCCTGTAAGTGCTGATCCTAGGATCGTCAATTCTTCACAGGAGTTGAAAACAATTGGTTTTTCAAGTTCGATGAAAGGTAAATCCATCACCACGAAAACCGATGCCAACGGCAACTATCGATTAGGGCCACTGCCAAGACAGATTGAAATTGGTGTTTGGTGTGATGCGACAAAGACAGATGAGGAAAACGGCCGCGAATACTTGGGCAAGTACTTCATCGAACTAGACGAACAGCGTCCGCCCCAGGTTCATCGCCTTGGGCCGCAGCCCAACTCTACGTCAAAGCAGTCGACGATAGAAGCACGCATCGCTGATATTTTGCGGGACGCCCGACTTGGTGGCTTCCACGCCATGATCATCCTTTCGGATTACGCGGATGATCGCTGTAGAAACTTCGTGGATCAGAATTTACTTGACTACAACACCAATGCCCAAGTCTATGGCTATATGCAGTTGCGATTGAACACTGGCGAGGCGGCCAGTGACAAAGGAAAGGCTTTCGCAACAGCAAAGAACTGGCCGTTTCCAACCGCAGGGAGTGTGGTTGTTGTGGCACTGGATACAGAGGGGAAGGAACTTGGGCAAGCGAAGTTTGATGTCACCGGAGAGGACGCTGAGTTGCAAGCTGTAGCCTTCGTTGAGAAGCACCTGCCATCGGTAATCGACGCAAGGCAGAAATGGGACGAGGCATTCGCGCTCGCAAAGAAGACAGACCGCCGTGTCTGGGTTCGAATTAGCCAACGATACTGCGGTCCCTGTCATCTCCTCAATCGCTGGCTGGACGATCACCGTGAAATGCTTGAGAAGGAGTTTGTCATGCTGAAAGTCGATGATGTGCGCGATCTGTATGGTGCTGAGATTGTAGGGGCGATTACGGGAGAGAGACCGTATAGCATCCCCTTCTTTGCTTTTTTTGATGAGGAACAGGAACTGCTCATCAACAGCATCGCACCGACAGGCAATATTGGATTCATGTCGGGTTTTGAAGGCAAACGGCACTTTCGCAAAATGCTTGAGCAGGGAAATCGTCGGCTAACCGACGAAGAGATCGCGAGGCTTCTGACAAACCTCGATGACTGACGCTAACGACCTGACAATGCGCTAACTGCGGGGCGACGAATCAAAGGGGTCAGGCCTCTTTGGTGTGCGAGACTGCAGACGAATCAAAGGGGTCAGGCCTCTTTGGTGGACGAAACTGTAGAAATAAGCCTGACCCCTTTGATGCGGTAAGCTTGAGTTATTGCGGAACGCGCTGGGCAAAGAGGACTTGAGCTTGGGGCGTTCGATCGCACTCGTGGACTCCTGTCTTTTGCTCGGTCGTCGCGAAATATCGATGCGAACGACACCGTCGCCAGGCAAGTCGTCAACAACATGCTTAAGGCAATTCTCAAGTTTGCGTACTCCGCTGCAAATCCAATCAATGGCGGCCCCAGTAGAAACCCGCAATAGCCGAGGGTTGATACCGTTGCCAGTGCTGCTCCCGGCGTGACTCCTTTCAACTGCCCGCAAGCACTGAACACGACCGGCACAATCGTCGAAAGTCCAGCACCGACACACGCGAATCCAATGATTGCCACAGCGATGTACGGAGCGAAGACGACCAACAGGACTCCGGTCGCTGCCAGTCCGCCGCTGATGCGAACTTGATTCCGTGCACCCAATCGTTTCGTTGACGTGTCTCCCAGGAATCGACCTCCCGCCATTGCAATCGCGAACGTGGCGTATCCCATTGCAGCAACGCCTTCGCTTGCACCCAGCTCTCGATTGAGCAGAACGGCTGACCAATCGGCCATCGCACCCTCGCCGGCCATGACGCAAAACGCAATAATCCCTAATGCCAAAATCGTGCCCGTGGGTCGGTTATGGTCGAGAGCAGACGAGTCCGTCAGCGTAGAAGTGTTGACGTCTTTTGCCAAGTCGTCCGTATGGACATCGAGCAAACGAGTTGAGATTGGGTACACGGCCAATCCGAGCAACCCGGCAATCATGACGAAATGAATGCTAACGCTTAAGTTGTTTGCGGCGATCAGTCCACCAGCCACGGCACCTGCCAATCCACCGAGGCTCCACAACGCGTGGATGGCAGACATGATCGGCTGTTGCCGCTTGCGCTCCACTTCAACAGCCTGCACATTCATCGAAACATCAAGCGCACCATGCGCGCATCCGAAGCAGAACAACGCCAGAATCAACAACGGCATGCTGGGAACCAACGCGATGGCGGGCAGCCCTGCCAAGTAAGCGACAACGCTCGCGACGGCAACGGATTTACTACCGAAATGTGAACAGCACCAGCCCGTGATAGGCATTGCGACGACGGCTCCCGTCGCAATTACCATCAACGCCAGGCCGAGCTGCCCATCGCTTAGTGAAAACTGAGTTTGAATTGCCGGGATACGCGTGGCCCATGACGCGAACAGGAACCCGTTCAAGCAGAACAACGCGCGAACGGATTGATGGGCCGCATTTGAACTCGTAACGTTAGTCATGTCGATGATCCATTTTCTTATTTAGTTCGGATACTTGCTTGTTGCATTTTGAAAGGCAACTGTGAGTTTCAAACGGTTTCCATATTCAGTAAAAATGTCGAGTCCGATTTCGGTTCGAGAATCGTTAGCCGATCGACTTGAGTTTTGTCCCATCCCCGCACATCGAGCCCGTGTTGTTCAAAAAGTGCACGAACCTTGGCGCGATCTGTCCAACCGAGAACATCTTCCAGAATTGGAATCAACACACTGAAGGCGTTGTCGCTTAACACGGTACGTCGCGCGATAGGAGCGATGTGCTGGTTCTCGGAGACCGCAATTGTGAATCCGTCACGCCGATTGACATGTAACATGACATGCACGTCGGAGCTTCCGTCGCCCACATACACGATGCGATCTGAGCTGACGCCAAGCTGCTCCTGCAATTCATCGAGCGTCGTTACTTTTCCATATCCAGCGGTTAGCTTGGCCACCGAAGTGATCTCGCCGGTCACGGAATCGTAGTTGAGCCGCGTACCGAAGATGCGTTCAGGTGGCACGATTCCGTCCAGCGCCGACCGGACGACTTCTTCCGGCGATGCAGAGACAACGAAGAACATAAAGTGATGTCCTTCAATGCCTTTTTCGAGCAATTGAATCAGCGGCGCAAGGTTCTTCTTCAGCCGAATTAGTTTGCCGACTTCGGTAAGTTGTTCCGCGCGGACTTTTCGGTAGTCGGGATCGTGCAGCAGCAGGTAAGTCAATTCGCCACCCTGCTGGACAAGGTGCGACCTGGCAAGTCCGCTCACCTTCTTTTCAAAATCTGTCAGTCCCAGCATTTCGCTCAGGGCGACGCCCGTATCGTTAAAGCTGAGTGTTTGATCGAAATCGCTGGCGAGCAAAATGCGTTTTTTGACAGCCTTGGTTTTTTGGGTCATTTCTGGGGTCGAACGTGTCGTTTCCATCGCTTTCTCCGCACAAAATCTGTTTGTCGATGGTGCGAGTTATCGAAACGAGAACCCGAAAAGCACCAACTTCACAAATTATCTTACGGTCATTTCGATGAAAATGTATAGACAGAGTTACAAAGCTGATAAGATAGCTGTCTATGCGCAAACGACGATTGTTAGTGACAGGTTGCGCGATGGTTTGGAGCCTGCCATTGCGAAAGCATGCGGGCTGAGTGCACGTTATAAAAGTGACTTGAGCAGCCGTAGTTCGCGCTGTTGAAACGACAATTTTTTTAAAATTTTCTTGATTGCCATGTCTGAATCGAAATACATGCAGATTGCAAATGAACTACTAGCCGAGATTTCGTCGGGGCGATACCAGCCATCAGGTCGATTGCCCAGTGAGGCGCAATTGGTCCAGCGATACAAGGTCGCGCGACCCACGGTTGCACGAGCTTTACGCGAACTCCAGGATCAGGGGCTTGTCGAGCGTCGTGCCGGTTCGGGTAGCTTCGTGCGAGGTAAGCGAGCGTCCATGGACGGGACACGACAGCTTGGTTTGCTGGTTCCCAACCGCAGCAATACCGAAGTACTTGAAGTTATCTGCGGCAATTTAGCTCGACTGGCTCGTGTTCATGATTACGGCATGATTTGGGGAAGTCCTGATTCTGCGGGTGAATCGGAGAAGATTGAGATCGAACAGGCAGAGGCGCTATGCCAACAGTACATTGATCGCAAAGTGAGCGGCGTATTCTTCGCCCCGATCGAACACAACGAACGGATGGATGAGCTTAATCAGCGTCTTGCTGATCGGCTGCATCAAGCGGGCATTTCGGTCATTCTTCTTGACCGCGACTTGAGAACGTTTCCTGAACGTAGCGAGTTTGACTTGGTAGGCATCGACAACTTTGCTGCTGGCTACACGCTCGCGGAACATTTGTTGAAGCTCGGCTGTCAGAGTCTGGCATTTCTGTCCGAACCGCTGTCTGCCCCAACGACCAGTTTGCGAATCGCAGGCGTTCACGATGCGCTCCGAGTTCACAAATGCAGAGCGGCAAAAACTCTAGTCTACGACTGTGAAGCCGACGATCAAAAGTTTGTCAAGATGTTGCAAGGTAAACGAGAAACGGATGCGATCCTGTGTGCCAATGATCGTCTGGCGGCAACACTGCTCCAATCCATAACCAAAGCAGGTGTTCGTGTGCCTCACGATTTGCGGATCGTTGGTTTTGACGATGTCACTTACGCTTCACTGTTATCCGTTCCGTTGACGACGATGCAGCAACCGTGTCGAGAAATCGCGGCGGTCGCTTTCCGTGCCATGCTGGACAGCATTGAAGAGCGGGACATTCCACCAAGGGACTATCGGCTCCCGGCACGTCTGATCGTCCGCCAGTCGTGCGGGGCATACCTGGCGCGGAAATAAAAGCGAGAAATGCCCGAGCGTGGGGGTCAGGCCTCTTTGGGCGAATCAAAGGGGTCAGGCCTCTTTGGTGGGCGAGACTGCAGAAATAAGCCTGACCCCTTTGACGCGTGCAACGGCAAGGCCGTGCCTTGAGAGTGTACCCCGACGGCCGAAAGGGAATTGACGATTCGGGAGCGATTGCTTTTGCGCTTCAGTGCTTTGGTTCGCCACCCGATCCAAAGTTGCAATAGGTTATGGCTGATAAACTTCTTTGCAGTTACGCGGCACACTCAGAGCGACCCACCGAACCGGTCTCGAACTCAAATAGTTTTGCAATTTACTGTGTTTCAGAAATTGGGTTCTCAGAGAAGGTTCTTATTCAGGGTTGGAACGGGGAGGGGGCAAACCCATCGTTCTCTCACGCAGGAGAGTTTTCACCATTTCAGACGCATGCGAGAATGGCAGTACGTTTTCATAATCCTCGCAGGCTTGACACGTATCAGCAAACATTATTATTGTAAAATTCTAAAATCTCCAGCGGGCTCTACAAAAACGTGCCCGTGATATGGGGATAAATTGCGTGCGATATGCTTGTAGTTGCGGGACAGGAATTCGCTTGACTGGAATTCGTGCTCGCCCGATTGCCGCGTAAGGGAAATGCATTATGGTGGCGACGATTTCAGTTCGGACATTTTGCTACTTCTTGCTTTCATTGTGTTTGGCAAAACAAGGCGTAGCTTCGAACGTGCCCGACGCTGAAATGATTGAGGCGGTCGCTGCGGTTGATTCGACTGGACTAGGGTCGACGGCAATGTTGGATCTCGGAGCTCTGGAGCTTGGTAAAGACTATGACGTTTGTTGCACTATTTGGAATAACACCGGACTCACCGTTAAGATTTCCAGCGCTATTACCAGCAGCGGGTGTACTTATCGATCACCCCCAGTCGAAATTGAGCCAGGAGTTACAGGGGAAGTTCATTTTAAGATCGAGACTGGCAAATCGCCTCGAAGACCGATAGTTGGACTTTCACTTCAGCTCTGCGGGAAAGATCCTAGAGAAACCGTCACAACACTGTTGATTAGGTATCAGCTAGCTGGATTGGTTGACTTTTCAAAAGACTTGTTTGTATGGGAAATTGTCGGTCCTGCCGACGCGAGAATCTCTGTTCCCGTGATCGCTACTCCGCCCGCTGAACTTAGCACACTGACGGTGGAATTTAGCAAGGAGTTGAAAGGAGTGGTTGATTACAAGTGGGATGCGGAATCCGAAGCGGGTGGCATGCTTGTTCTTTCATTGAAAGATGATGCTAAATCAATCAAAAAGCCTTTGATGGGGTCGATAGTTTTGAAGGGGAAACAGGAGTCATCGACTTGCGTCTGTTCGCTGTTGGTAAGGTCACGACACGCAATCCAGGTCCTCCCCGCTTCGTTGTATTTTCGGGATAGCGAGACTGATCCGGATAACTTAGTAGCAACAGCAGTGATTCGACTCGATGAAAATGCGTTCCGGTCGAAGATTGGCGTCGCTCCAGCAACCATGATTTCCGCGAAAATGTCTGTTGGTGAACTGGAGCTTGCGGTAGAGCTAACACAACTGTCTCAGTTCAGCTATCGAGCTTTGGTGACGCTGCCGCGCTCTATGATTGATGACAACGAGCTGCCTGATTCTGACATTGGTATGAATAGTGGTAGTATGGAGGTAGAATACATTGTGTCTGCGGGGGCAATATCAGATAGTGGAAGCATCCGCGCGAACTTTCTGGAGCAATAGGAATAGAGTTTGTGTGTCTTTCGTCGTTGGCTTGCAAAAACAAGGATGGCAAAACTCCATGTCGTGAGTATTTCCCAACAGATGATTTATCGATCCTGATTTCAGATTTGCTTGAACGATTGATGTTGTTTTCGCATGAGGCTCTCAAAACAAGCAGCTTGCGATTTATGCACTGAGGCAATGTGGTCGGTGTTGTGCATTTCGTGCCGAAGATTTTTTTTAGTTGCTCGTATCTTGGGATTACAAAGTGCTTCAGACTGCAGTGCCTTTGTTAGCATTCGGAGTTATTGCTCTCTTCCCTTCGCTTGGAAAGAGGGTCTTTAGTCAGGATGTGTCATATGAAGCAATTAGTATCATTGCAGCCATTGAGAGCCTGAAGGAATCATGGAGCTCCTATGACGTATATATTACTATTGACGAGTCGCATTTGAGTGCGGAGGGTAACCCCCTAAGGATTTCCACGACACAGCAGAGGCACGTTTTTGATAAATCGTCTCGGCGGCTTGTTGTAGCTAGGCTGTTTAAGCAGGAGGTCTTCGAATCAACGTGGGATATTAAAGGGAATAAGCGAACATACGAAAAGACCGAAGCTGGATTGTATGCTGCCACATTCGATCCGATAACAGGTATTGGTACACATAGGGAGTTTCCCCGGCACGCGACAAGTAACCCAATGAGTGATTCTCGCGGATTACTTGAGTTAGGATCAATGTATGACTTAACGGCGATAGCATTCGGCCAGCAGCCAACGATCGCTAAGAATTCTCCGAGGACAGGAGAATCACTGATTGTCACCAAGGCACTGCATGCAAACTCACAATTGACTGAACTGAAGAGCGGTGATTTGGCGATCGCTGCTAAAAACAATCCGATTCAAGTGAAAATACCCGATGGTCGAATGGTGCAATTCATATCTCCGATTCGCTGGGTCGTAGACCCTTTACGGTGGGTGCCAGAAAAAATCGATTGGAGTGAACGTTTCGAGTGGACCGGAGGTGTTCAAGATAGAGTCATGCGCTCCGAGGTCTATTCTTGGGAGCAAATCAATGGCGCGTTCTATCCTTCGACAATCAAAGTGGAACGTTCCGGTTTTGATTGGTCCTCCGGAAAGAGCATGCCTTCGGTCACTCTTTACGATATTGAATTTAGGTGGATTGCCACTGGTTCGTCCGTTAATTTTTCCGGTGCAAAAGGACTTCTTGAAAATGAAAGGAATGTAATTGCCTTTTTGCAATCCGCGTCCGACAAGCAGATACAGTGAGCTCTCCTCGCTAATTAGTGATCGACCAAACTGCGGCGTTTTGTAAGCGCCCGGCAGGACCATTATTCGGCGCGTGGCGATTCTTGACTGCGGCGCAGCCGCGCATCGATGCGGCGACGGGCTTTGACGTAGCGTGATCGCTCGCTTTGGTCAGCCTGTTCCTCGCGGCGGAACTGACGAATGCTATCCGGGTTCGCTGCCGCCCAGCGATTCGGCAGGCAGCGC
>JBGTBJ010000064.1:0-19705 GCA_041749395.1 Pirellulaceae bacterium | reverse complement strand
CAATAAGAGTCTCCTTTCCCTCCGCCACAGTTCTGAAAAAGCCGCGACTATCCACCGCTACTTACGCGGAGCGAAAGGCGACTATCCAACGCTACTTTCGCGGAGCGAAAGGCGACTATCCAACGCTACTTTCGCGGAGCGAAAGGCAACTATCCCACGCTACCTAGGAATTTGTCATGATGATGTTGAATCGACAGTTCTCGCCTAAACAGCAGTTTTCGATACTGGGCGCGCTGGTAGTGGCCACATGTCTCATGATCTCCATGGGTATGTCATGTCTTGGCCAAACACCCGAATCCGAACGGCGAGAATGGTCGGACCGCTCAGGTAAATTTCGAATCACGGCGACTCTACAAAACGTTTCCGACGACAAGATCGAGCTACTGAAAGAAGATGGGAAGACGATTTCTGTCCCTCTCAATCGCCTCAGCGACTCTGATCTAGCCTTCATCAAAAACATCCAAGACTCCGCTGTTGCTTCCAAACCAAGCAATGTCGCGGAGCGGATGGTGAGTTCTGGTGATTGGCCGCAGTGGCGCGGTCCCAGGCGAGATGGTATCAGCGACGAACAGGGTCTACTAAAGACATGGTCGACAGGCGGCCCACCGATTGCCTGGCAAACATCCGGATTAGGTGGGGGCTTTTCTAGTTTGGCAATCGCTGGCGACAAGATTTTCACACTCGGAAAATTTGGTAGTGAAACGAAGCTTGTGGCTCTGCCTCGTGACGGCGGCGAGCCTTTATGGGCGACAGTCATTGGCCAGGGCGACAATCCCAACGGCACACCCTCCATCGATGACAATCATGTCTACTCGATCACTCACGGGGGTGATTTGTCCTGCGTGATGGCGGACACTGGTGAGCTTGTGTGGAGTAAAAATTTCGAGCGAGACTTTGGTGGTCGCATGATGTCGTCATGGGGATTCAGTGAATCGCCATTGGTGGATGGAGATCGCTTGATCGTCACGCCCGGTGGCAATGATGCGATGATGGTCGCCTTGGATAAAGCCACCGGCGAATTAATCTGGAAAGCCAGCATGCCTGCGGAACGTGGATCAGCGGGGCTCGATGGCGCGGGCTATTCTTCCATCGTGATCAGCAAGGCTGCCAAGACGAAGCAATATGTGCAACTTGTTGGTAAGGGAGTGATTGGGGTTGATGCAGAGACCGGCAAGTTTCTCTGGGGATACAATCGCGTTGCCAACACAACGGCGAACGTACCATCTCCGATTGTCGTGGACGATTTCGTATTGTGTTCCAGCGGATACGACGATGGAGGCACCGCCCTTTTGAAGATCGTCGGCAGTCGCGGCGGAATTGCCTGCCAAGAAGTTTGGTATAAGAACAATCGCAAACTGCAGAATCATCATGGTGGGATGATTTACCACAACGGATTTGTCTATATGGGTCACGGACATAACAATGGCTTCCCCATTTGCTTCGATCTGAAAACGGGAAATGACCGATGGCGACCAGGGCGGGGGGCCGGCACTGGGTCCGCTGCGGTCACCATGGCGGACGGGCATCTCTATTTTCGCTACGAAGATGGCACGATGGCGTTGATCGAGGCAGAGCCAGGTAAGTATGCCTTGACTGGCAAATTCCGCATTGCCATCAACAATGGCCAAAGCTGGTCTCACCCTGTAGTGAACCAGGGGCGACTCTACCTCCGCGATCAAGACGAGCTAATCGTTTACGATGTGCAAGATTGATTTTTCCATTTAATGAATGCACATCGCTCGCGTGTTACTGATGCGTGTCGTCTGTCCTCGTGACATACACGTAGTAAGCACCAACCTTTTCTCCAGTCGGTGTTTCAAACCAGGCGTGAAGTTGACCTGTTGAAGTGGCGAGTGAAACGTCGAAGCGAACTTCCTTAGCATTCTCTGGCAGGGGCAGCGACTGTTGAACCACTTCTTCACCGTCCGATAGGAAGGCCACATGCGCGGTAACAACGGAGAGACTGCGGCCAGGTGTTTCGCGAAAGCCACGTTCTCCTGGAACGGGCAAGCCGGGCTCCAAGGACTCGACAATCTCCTTGTCGACTTCACTGGGCCAGCGACGCAGCAGAAACGCATAAGAACCCTTTGATACTACTTTTACATTCCAGTATCCAATGTGGTCACGTTTTGACTGTTCGTCGCCATTCCACGAATTTCGTACGGCTGCTTGATTCCATGGAGTGGTCTGATCGGCAATCCAATCGTGACAAGTGAGTCTCACCAGACTTTCTCGATCGTCACCAAGGTGAATTGTTGCATCAATCGCAAAACTGGGCTCGATATCTTTCCACCAGTCACTGTAAGCAGCCCCCAATCGACTAACCACATCGGGATGTTGATTCGCTACATCGTTTTCTTGCGAAGGATCGCTCGGCATATCAAAGAGTTGTTTGCCATTGATCAGTCTCCAGCGATTTGTCATCACGGCCGATTGCTTCAAATAGACGGGATCTTTCACTCGCTGCGAATCGGTAACCAGCACTCGATTCGGCCATACTTCCTTCGAACCTCGCAGCAATGGCAACAGAGACCGCCCGTCGAATTTAACGTCTTTGCTGGGAACATGGCAGATATCGAGCAGTGTAGGAACGATATCGACATGCGCTGTCAAAGTGGCAATATCGCGCCCGCTGGTCCAGCCGTTGGCTGGCCAATGGACAAAAAAGGGAACACGGTGACCACCATCGTATTCGCTCCCTTTTGCACCGCGCATACCGGCATTGAACAACTTGGCACCCGAGGATGTCCCATTGTCGGTGGTGAAAATAAAGATCGTATTTTCGGCTAGGCCTTCAGCTTGGAGGTAGGCGCGCAACTGACCCACGTTGCGGTCGATATTAGCAATCATTCCATAAAAATTGGCTACATGTGTTCCCAACGCGGCGTAGGGCGCCGCGTCTTCAGGGAGCGCATGCATCGGTCCGTGTGCTGCATTGGTGGCGATGTAGGCAAGAAACGGTTTTCCAGCGCGATGCTGGTCGGCAATGAACTGTTTCGCCTCATCGAAAAACACATCAGTACAGTAGCCACTGTATTTTTTCAGTTGACCATTCTTCCAATAGGTGTCATTGGTGTAGCTGTTGTCCCAATAATCGGGCGTCTGTCCGACTCCGCCACCACCATGACGAACGACCGTTTGGAAGCCACGATCCTCTGCCCGGAAAGGCGCATTGTCACCCAAGTGCCATTTGCCAAACATGCCCGTTGCGTAGCCTGCGTCCTGAAAATACTGCCCGAGTGTAATCTCGTTCTCGCGAAGCAAACTGCGGCCCAAGATCGTATGCCAAACCCCAGTGCGATTGGACCAATGGCCAGTTAGTAAGGCAGCTCGCGTCGGTGAGCAAGTTGGTGAGACGTGATAGTTCGTCAGTCGGATCGAACTGTTGTAAAGCGTGTCCAGCGAGGGGGTCTTTAGCGTGGGATTGCCATGGCAGCTTAAATCACCGTAACCCTGATCGTCAGTCATCACGATGACGATGTTGGGTCGGTCACTTTCCTCGGCGCTAAGCGAAGTCGCATAAAGGGTATGTACAAAGAGTACTGCAATTGTCGCAATGGCAAGCAATTGAGTCATGTTGAATCCCTGTCTATGGATGGCGGAAGCCGGACCGACAATCCGTCAGTGTCTTCACTTCCATTTCACAAGTCAAATGCTGGCGACAACTGTCAATGTGAAGAGTAGTTGAGATTTCATCTGTTTAAGACAATTCTTACATTTTCCAGATTTTGCCGGACGGATTATATTGGATTTTCGCCTTTGTTAATGTTGGCGGTTTTCAGCCAATTCAAGCAGAACTGGCAAAGAAAAGGCTGGAGATCATTTCGTGGTTCTTACAAGCTTCCGCGAACAGGACCAACGGACTGCTACGATCGACCCCGAAGGGTCTACGGTCAATCCCCGGAGCGACCAAGTTCCGGAATTGATAAATGATCGGTTTCGCATCCTCCACCGTCTAGGGCGCGGCGGGATGGCGGTGGTCTACTTGGCCGAGGACCTGAGCAATGGGAAAAATGTTGCCATAAAGCTGATGAACTCCAGTTTGACTGGAACAGCGAAACGGCGATTCACTCGCGAATTCAGCACCATTGCATCGTTGAAGCATCCGCATTTGATCGACGTATATGAGTATGGCGAAACAACTCAGGGCCCATTTTTCGCCATGGAGTACTTCGACGGGGCAACGGCAGGCGAGCTGATTGGCCAACCGTTAGAAGTGATCCTGCAGGCTATCAACGACCTCTGCGAGGCGATTGAGTTTGTTCACGCGAAGCGGATCATTCATCGTGATATCAAGCCAGCCAACATCCTCGTGCGTCGGCGATCTAGCGAACCAGGTTTTGAAATACGGTTGAGCGATTTCGGTCTAGCAAAGTTTGCCAACACTTCGTCCAGCCTGACAGGAGACGTCAACTTTTTGGGGACAGTGGCATACTGTGCTCCTGAGCAAATCATGCGCGAGGAATTGGACCATCGCGCGGACCTTTATTCGTTGGGGATTGTGGTCTATGAGTTGGTTTCTGGGATACATCCGTTCGCGGAGCAACGCGGGGATATTCAGGCGCTAATTTCGGCTCAGATCACTCACGTTCCCCGAGGCCTAGCGGAGCTACGCGACGATATCCCCCCGGCGCTGGACCGAGTTGTGGCACGTTTAATGGCCAAAGATCCGGACAATCGCCCCGTTTCAACAAATCAACTGCGCGCTGTCATCGCCGAAGTTCTCGGCTGGTCGGAGCCCACGGAAACAACGGGTGACGATCAGGAAGTTGCGGGTCGCTTCGTGGGCCGCAATTCCGAGCTTGCGCGGGCCGAGAATTTCGTACTTTCCGCATTGGCACCAACGACCCCGGGATCTGCCCAGTCCGCACCAGAGGGACGAATCCTGTTCTTTAGCGGCGAAGCGGGAATCGGCAAAACTAGTATGGTGCGGCGAGCAGCCCGCAAGGCCTTAGTGGTGGGCGGGCGTGTTTATGATGGTCGTTGCTTCGAGGGAAATATCGCGCCATTCCAACCCTTCGCGGAAATCCTCCGACAAATTCTCTCCGAGTTGGAAGCCGTTAAGAATCGAGCACGTCAGACTCCGGCGGCCAATCACCTCGCATCGGCCACTTTCTTTCATGCTGGGGATTCATCCACACAAATTGATCAAGTTGTCAAAGAGTACGCCACCGATCTATTACGAGTTGGTCCCGAATTGCGTTCGCTACTGGCATCGCAAATTCCCACCAGTCCACACGAGGTTCAACGCGATTCGCAGTACATATTCCGGTCACTTGCCGCCTTCTTCCTGGAAATCGCTCGGCAACAACCCCTTTGTTTGATTATCGAAGACGTCCACTGGGCCGATCGTAGCACTATTGATTTACTGCGCCAAATCGCCAGCGGTATGGAAACGGAGCTTAGGCACACTAGGTCTGGAAAGCCTCACCCGAGGTTGGCGATCTGCTGCACGACTCGGAATGGCGAGGAATACCGCGATGCGCTCGATTGGGTGAACCGGCTATGCGAGAGCAACTCTGCATCGCAAATTGAACTGAAATCAATCGAGGGTGAAGAGATTAGCGAGTTTGTTGGAACTCTGTTGCAATCACCTCGCACCAGTATCGATGACGAGATCCTTGATTTTGTCAGCAGCAATTGTTTTGGTAATCCGTTCTATATCACTCAAACGATTCGTCAGTGGCGTGATTACCACACGATCAAACTGGTTGATCGTGTGTGGAGATTCACGGTCAAGCCCGATAGTCAATCGCAAGTTTTTTCGACCATGCGACAAGCCGTGTCCGAGCGTCTGCAAAAGCTGAGCGAGAATGCTCGTAGGCTGATGGGATCCGCATCGATCATCGGGATCAACATCGACATGGAATTGTTGCAGGAAGTTTGCGGTGACATGGACGAGTTTGCGTTTCTCGACGCACTGGATGAATTGCTAGGAAAGCACATCTTCTTGGAGGGAACGGAAGCTAAGAAAATCCACTTCAGCCACGATCTCTATCGTGAATCGGCAAACTCAGGACTGTCGAAGCCGCGAAAAGAGCGACTGCACAAAATGGTTGCGAGTGCCCTTGAGAGTCGCGGCAATTCGGGTGAAACAGTATCGCCTGGGCAGCTCGCCGAGCATTTCGCCGCGTCGGGTGAACGACTGAAAGCGTTTCGGTATTTTCTCGAAGCGGCAATGCAAGCCATTGACTCGCAGGCATTCAAGGACGCCGCAGAAATTTTAAGAAAAGCGGAGATGAATCGTGGCGAGAATCTTGACGACGAACATTTATACGAATTCGAGATGGCAAACGGTAAAGCACTCTTCGAGATCGGCCAAAAAGAAAATGGTATCGCATGTTATAAACGCGCTCGCGAACTTGCCGGAAATCGATTGCAGGCCGCGAGGGCTGCCTTCGGAATTGCCAAGACTATTGCAAAGTTTAGTACTGACGAGTCAGCGGTTGACTACCTCTTACAGACGATAAGGTGTTTTGGAAAAAACATCCCAAAGAGTAGAACAGGAAAGCTATTCGGTGCGGTTTTTTACAACTTGCTTACATTGTTGACACCTCTGCGGTTGGTACCGCGCGACAAACTTACCACGCAAGAACACGAGCTGATTGGGAAAGCGTTCGCGGAACTCGCTTTTTATTATCTCTGCGTCGATACGGTTGCTTACGCTTACAATACTGCGTTGGCAAGCTGGACCACCCTTACATCGAAAGATCCGGATTGCGTTTGCGCTGCGACGTCCAAATACAGCGGCGCAATGGCAATCTCCGGGAAGGCTGCGATCATCTTAAGTGCTCGTGTCTTTAGCATTGCCGAAAGACATCTCGAACAGGTTCGGCATCCCGCGACTCAAGCTTACTCACGAACCAATGTGGCATTGTCCTATTACGCAAAGGGCGAATTAGCGAAAGCGGAACACCATTATGAGCAAGCGTTGAAGTTCTTAAGTCGAACGCGGGATTGGTACCATATTTATTCGTTGCACATGCTTCGCCATATTCGTTCTCTACAAGGTGATGCAAAGCTCATCTACTTAACAGCAAAAAAGGAACGCGCGGCAGCAAGTCAAATCGACGACCCAGTGGTTACCCAATGGGGCAAGTATGGCGAAGCGGACGCGCATGCTCGGATGGGTCAGCACGATGAAGCGCACAAGCTCGTCAATGAAGCCGTCGATGCCCTGGGGACTCACCTCAGTCGCAGCATCGCGCGCGCTGAGCAAGCTCGCGTCGCCCTCCAACGCTCCGATTACGAGTCTGCCGTCCAAGCGGCTCGCACCGGTATTCGATTCATGTTCGAAGACCTTTTCGTATTCGATTGGCCCAGCCCCAGTTTTTGCTTACTGGTCGAGGGGCTCGCGGGACCGAATTGGTCAAGCGGACCTAGTGCGTTCACGAAAAAGGAACTAAGGCAGGCCGTGTGGGCCGCCTACCGCGCAAGATTCTTCGCGATTCAGTTCCCAAACATACGTGCACAGACATATCGAGCATGCGGAAGGGTGGCCGCGGCAAAGGGCAAGCATGCAAAAGCTTTACAGTACTTCGACCATGCATTGGTCGCTGCACAACGGTATGAAAATAGAGGCGAATATGCCCGAGCGCTAATCGATATATCACTGGTCGCCGATACGGACCAAGCAAAGGAGACTTGCGTGCTGGGGCTGAAGTTGCTCAAGGAACTGCACACCGTGCTGCCTCAGGCGGAACGCGAGATCATTGCATCTCGATTCGGAATCGAGTGCCCCGAGATCTACTCACTTGATGTCGGTACCGGTTCCTAAAAAAGTAAATTTTCTGAAAAACTCCGGATGCCCGAGAGCTTTTCTCGCATTTAGGGAATAGGGAGTTGGCAATGCGGGATTTCTCGCCCTCGCTTTGGCCGACGATTGACTTCTTTACTTAGGCGAGATGGAGTGACTCGATGCGATTCGTAAAGCTGTTCGCGATGTTGTTCGTCGCAAGTTTGTTCGTCGGCCTAACCGCCAGCCAGAAAGCAGCCGCGCAAACGGTGCCGTTCTTAGTGTTTGGTTCCGGCGATATTCCCGAAGGATTGTCGCTGATCCCCGGCGAATCTCGTCCGCACAACTCATTCGGTTATGCCACGTCAGGCGGTTTCCACAGAGGGCAGGGTAGCTTCGAAATCATCGGTTTCGAATCGCAGACTACGGCGACTTTCAAGAGCACAACACCTTATAAATTCACCTCTCTTCTCAATAGCAGAGATACGCTGGCATGCAACTACGGCACCGTTGACGCTACGCCCGGCGCCTCGGAGCCTGGCAACGTGACGCTCTATCCTGTCGACCCCGAGAACGGGATTTTTTACGCCGTTTTCATTGCCGAGTTTACACCCGCGCTGGAAGAATGCACCGGGAAATTCAGCAGGCTGAGGGACGGAAACTTCTTGATGTACGCACGTAGCGAGCCGTTTCAAGTCGTGGGAGCCGATGCTTTGCCAGTCCCTGGCGACGCTGATGGGGCAATCCAATACAGCTGGATCGGTCTAGGCTCACTGACCTTTGGACGTCGCTAGGTCCCTGTTGCGGGAATTCAACTGAAGTCATGGGCGCCGTCGTGAGCGACTGAACGTTTGCGACGGCTGGGATGTCTTCACAAAACCCTCATCATCGGACAGCCAACCATGGCTAGCGGCAGCGACAACGCGGGCGTTCGTACTGCGACCATTTTCAGCGAGCCTCCAAATTCCGCCACATCCGGCAACAAAGGACTAGTTCGTCCCATCAATGGGCGCTACAAATTGCTTGAACATTTAGGTTCAGGCGGAATGGCTACCGTGCATCGCGCCCGCGACTTGCAGCGAGATTGTGATGTTGCCATCAAGTTTATGAAATCGGATCTTGGTGGTACAGCTCGTCGGCGTTTCTTTCGCGAGTTCAACACAATCGCTGGAATCGATCATCCCTGCTGTTTGCGAGTCTATGAGATCGGTGAAACGGCTGAAGCACCGTACTTTACGATGGAGCTGCATCCGGGGCAGGCGGTAACCAGCATCTTTGGCGAATCGCCCCAAAATGTGGCCGCGATGTTGGTCGATATCACACTAGCGGTCGACTACATCCATTCTCAAGGCATCGTACATCGCGATATCAAACCCTCCAACGTTTTGGTCGAGCGAACAGGTGGCAAGAGCGATAGTCGGATTACCGCCAAGCTGGCCGATTTCGGATTAGCAAAATTCTACCAACTCGATTCTTCGCTGACGGCCGAGCGTGGTTTGGTAGGAACACCCGCCTATTGTGCGCCAGAGCAGGTAGACGGTAGCGAAATCGACCATCGCGTTGACTTGTACGCGATCGGTGTGTTGGCTTACGAGTTGCTTTCGGGTGGAGTCCATCCATTTGCAAAACAGCGTGAGCGTGGCGTTTCCGCTCTTTTGCAAGCTCAACTCTCGGTCGTTCCGGATTTGCTAACCAACGACCGCTACTCGATACCCGATACGGTTGCAAAAGTGGTCGCCTCCTACTTGGCAAAGGATGCGGAACATCGTCCTGAATCGGCCGCGTTGCTGCGACAATCGTTGGTTGAAGCATACGATATCGAAGTCGAATCGCGTTTGGAACAGATGAGCACGCCCTCGGCTGTTCGCTTGAACGCGTTGGGTTTTGTTTGTCGCGATGCCGAACTGGAAGAAGCCCGACATTTTCTGCAATCCAATCTACGCTTCAATGGTGATGACGCTGGTCCGACGGCGCTGGAGCAAGCGACGCTATTGGTTATTTCGGGTGAGCCGGGTGCTGGAAAATCGAGCGTGATGCAGGAAATTGCTCGACGGGCTATTGGGTCGGGGTGTCGTGTCTACGAGGGTCGTTGCTTCGATGGCAGCGCGGCACCTTTTCAACCGTTCATAGAAATTATCCGACACATTTTCGTCGGTCTCAGGCGTAAGGCAAATTCTGGGGACGAGAGCACTCTGCTGGCCGAAGGCCTGAATCGCCACATCTACGAAAACAATCAGTTAGAAAAAATCCTGACCGACTATCGTCAGGAATTGTTAAGGGTAGCTCCCGAACTGCGGCGTTGGTTGCAGGGTGAAGCGCAGGAACCCGCCTTCCGCAACGACGCCGATTATATCGTTCGAGCGTTGGCGACGATGCTGATTGAGATCAGCCAAGTTCGCCCACTCTGTCTTTGCTTCGATGACATTCAATGGGCAGATCAATCGTCTCTGGCCCTGCTACAACATTTAGCCGTGGCGCTGCGTCGCCAATCAGCGCACACGGAACCGGCGCGATCTAAGCAGCCCAACAACATCAAACCACCGGGCCTAGTCTTAATTTGCACAGGCCGTTCGGGTTACGAACAACTGAGTGGATTCTTAGCAAAAGCCGAGAGTCGCTCTCAGGTTCACGTTATTGATATTGCCGTTTTTGGTCCGGAAGAGACTCGGCAAATGCTGGCCCTGCGACTCGGTTGCTTGCCCGGCCAAATTGATAGCGACTTGGTCGAAACAATCGAGAATCTTTGTCATGGCAATCCATTCTTTATCTCGGAAACGGTTCGTGAGTGGTATTCGCGCGGGATCATCACGCGAACTACGAATGGTTGGCAACTTCTCAAGCAATCCCATGACGATTCATCATTGCCGACAAGTGTTCGCAGTGCGCTGCGCGGACGCGTAGCCGAACTGGCTGAAACAACTCAGGCGATGTTGCCGGTCGCCGCGGCGATAGGTCGGGTTGTCGATCTGGATTTGCTGGGCGCGGTGTTGTCGGATACGACGGAAGTCGACCTGCTCGACGGAATCGACGAACTATTGAGCAAACGAATTCTAGTGGAAACCAACGCGGCCAGCCGCTTGGAATTCAGCCATGACTTAATGCGAGAATTGGTGCTGGCAGAGCTCACCAGCACCCGCCGCAGGTCGATTCATCGCCGCATCGGCGAAGCGATGGAGAACAAACTGGCCAGCGGCTCTAAAGCTGCGTCAAACGCGCTGCTGGCGATGCACTTTCACGCTGGAGAAATGTCAGAGAAGGCCTTCGAATACTTGGTGAAAGCCGGTCAGGATGCGTTGCTCGCCTATGCCTTCGGCGACGCGCTGCAACCACTGCAGCAAGCGGAAGAATTGCAAACTGCAGAGCTGAACCGTGAAGCAAAGTATGAAATGTATAGCCTGCTGGCTGAAGCGTACTCGGGTAATGAGAAAATGGAGCAGGCTATCAGCGCTGCCCACTCAGCACTGTCGTGCGCAGGGAGTCGAATGGAAAAGGGGAAAATTATTGCCAAAATTGCCTGGTACGAGCAAAAGCGGGGAGAATTAAGAGAAGCTTGGAAGCGATACGATGAAGCACTGTCGGTGCTGGGTGTGAATCGTCCCAAGAGCCTCCCTTTTGTACTGCTCTCCACTCAATTAAACCTGTTTTATTTCCACTTTGTACCCAAGCCGTTGTTAAAGTTGTGCCTTCGGAAACGAATGGTGGATGCTGAGTTGCCGGAATTGCTGTGTCAAATTTCCTACGACTTGGCATGGATTGTCGCACCTCGAGATCTGTTTTGCTACATACAGATCTGTTCGATGAACGCGGCGTCATCACGACTCACGCAAAGCGGTAACAGCAGCGCGATAGCCAAGTATGGAATGAACCTTGGTGTATGTGGTATAAACTTTCTTGCATTGCGCTATGCAAATAAAGCAATTAAATCGGCCAACAATGATTCCCGTCCAGAGATTGTTGCAATGGCCCGCTCGAATATCTCAGCAATTCTTTTGTTCGCTGGTAGGCTGAATGATGCAGAGAAAGCCGCGATGGATTCGATATCGATTCTCGAGCGATGCGGCGACCACCATGCGTCTCTTGCTTATCACTGGTTACGTCACATTAAATCAGTTCGTGGGCAATCGTCAAAAATTATCGCAGCGGCGGAAAAAGAAATCGCGATTGCTGCAAAAACGAGAGACAACGAGTTGATTGGGTATGGATATTACGGACTTACGCACGGCCTCGCACTTTGTGGAAAGATTGATCAAGCAATTAGCGCAGGCTCGAAATCACTCCACTTGTTGACGCAAATCGATAGCGGGTTTCGGGCGATCGCTCACATAGAACAGGGTTTTGCAATGATGCAGGCTTCGCGATACCCCGAAGCAGTCGAATCGTTGACAACGGCCATCTCGATCATGAACAAGTATCTGCACTATTATGAGATACATATGGCGGTCTTCCCCCGCCTAGCGGAAGCGTTGCTGGGCCCCACTTGGAATGTAACAACTAGCAATACGAAGATCGTTCGCCAAGCAAGACGATATGCCCGTCGCGCCAAGCTGTTTAGCACTTTATTTCCCAACATCCGTCCGCATGCGTGGCGAATTTGGGGGCGAGTTCACTTTGCGGGTGGCAAACCACAGAAGGCCCGTAAATGCTTCGAGCGTGCCATCATCGAAGCAGAAAAACTGGGGGCCCGTTATGAACTGGCTCGTTCGCATGATGACCTGGGACGAGCCTTTCCGGAATTTGCCCACCATCGGCAACAAGCCAATGCAATCTTGCACGAACTGGAAGCCGTGATTCCCGAAGCGGAACGCGGAGAGTAATACAGGCAACATGATGGCAAATGACAATCGTCAACACAACGATGAAAAAGTTGCAACTGCGACCCTTAACAATGAGACTCAAGACTACGCCGCATCCGGATCGACGGTTGAGAGTCGTAGGTTAGCCGGCAAGTACGTGCTGTTTGAAAGACTGGGTGCCGGTGGCATGGCCACCGTTTATCGTGCTCGTGATCAGCAGCGAGACAGTGACGTTGCCATCAAATTCATGAAGTCCGACCTTGGCGGCACCGCTCGTCGCCGATTCTTTCGCGAATTCAATACGATCGCCGGGATCAATCACCCCTGCTGCCTGCAAGTTTTTGAGATCGGCGAATCTAGCGATGGTCCGTTCTTTTCGATGGAATTACATCCAGGTCAATCGATCGATAGATTCATCGGTGACTCGCCCGCGGATCTTGCCCAGCCATTAATTCATTTGACCTTAGCCATCGATTACATCCATTCCCAGGGTATCGTCCATCGCGATATCAAACCAAGCAACGTGCTCGTGCAGAGAACAACGCGAGATGGGAAGGCTCAAATTGATGCCAAACTGTCGGATTTTGGGTTGGCAAAGTTCTATCAACTCGATTCATCATTGACTTCGGATCGCGCGATGGTTGGAACCGCCGCCTACTGTGCGCCGGAGCAAATCGAGGGTTCACAAATCGATCATCGAGTCGATTTGTACGCCATGGGGATCATGGCTTTCGAACTGCTATCAGGCGGACGGCATCCGTTTGCAGCGGAGCGAACTGCGGGAACACACGCATTGCTTAATGCCCATCTTTCTAAAGAACCACCGCGTCTGATTGATGTAAATCCAGACATTTCCATCGCACTCAGTGAGGTCGTCGGATCGTATCTGGCCAAAGATGCGGAATCGCGGCCCGGTTCGGCTCTTCCGCTACGGAAGGTTCTTTGTGAAAACTATGGCGTCGAAATTGAGGCTCAATTAGACGCACTCAGTTCACCCTCCGAGGTGCGTCTGAACGCAATCGGATTCGTCTGCCGGGAAAAGGAGCTGGAACGCGTCGATGATTTTCTAAAGCGTTCTTTTGTGCCGCAATCAGCGTCCGCGCCCGGCGCTTGGGAAACAGAAAACGCGTTGCTATTGTTTTCGGGCGAACCAGGGGCTGGCAAAACCAGCATTATGCAGGAATCGGTACGTCGGGCCATCGGCACTGGATACTTGGTTCTGGAGGGTCGATGTTTTGACGGCGGCACCACATCGTTCCAACCGATTATTGAACTTCTGAAAAAGATTCTGACTCGGCTGGCATGTCGCCGCAGCAGCGTTGATGAAATCACGCTGATGGCTGATTTACCTGCCGCTGACAGTGAACTGCAGCGAATGGGTGTGGTGATCGCGGACTACCAAAATGAACTTCTCTTGGTTGCCCCGGAATTACGGCGATGGATCGAAGGAGCTCAGAAACAGGTACCCTTTCAACAGGATCCAGATTCGCTATTCCGCGCGCTGGCGGAGCTGTTTATAGATCTCAGTCAAATTCATCCACTCTGCCTCTGTGTCGACGACATCCAATGGGCTGATAATTCGACGCTCAAGTTATTGCACCAGCTGGCCGCAGCGATCTCCCTGGCTGGTGATGATCGAGATGCCAGCTCTCCATCGAATCAATCATCCAATAGCGACGAAAAGAGAGCGCGGATTGCGATTCTGGCAACGGGTCGAAGTGGCTACCCCAGGCTGGACAAATTCCGGATGCAAATGCAGAAGCAGTCCTTGCTGGGCGAGATTGAGATGAAGCCTATGTCGCGGGACGAAACGCGTCAGTTGCTTGCGCTACGTCTTGGTTGCTTACCCAGCTCGCTTGCTGACCAGCTGGTCGTGTCTTTCGAGAAGCTATGTCAGGGCAACCCGTTCTTTATTTCTGAAACGATTCGAGAGTGGTATGCGCGCGGCTCAGTTATTCGCACGTCTGAAGGTTGGAAACGCGTCGCCGAATCGGACCAGGATGGTTCGTCGCTACCGAGCACGGTCCGCAGCGCTCTGCGGACTCGCATCGACGATATCTCCGAAGCGGGGCAAACCCTGCTGCATTACTCCGCCGTCATTGGACGTGTTGTGGACTTGGATTTGCTAGAGCAAGTTGTTCCGGAACTCCAGCAAACGACATTGCTCGATGCGGTAGACGAGCTATTGTCCAAGCGTTTTTTTGTAGAAACCGGATCGGCCAGCCGAGTATCATTTGCTCATGATCTCTTGCGCGAGACTTTATTGATGGACTTGAGCGGAAGCCGCCGCCGTTCCATCCATCGCAAGATCGCTGCTATTTTAGAAGCAAAACAATGCGCAAACCCGCAATCGGTTAACGACGTATTACTTGCCCAGCATTATCTAGCCGGCGAGATGACGGAAAAAGCATTTCACAGTTTTCTAAATGCAGCGGAAGTGGCCATTCGCACCTACGCGTTTGAAGACGCGGGCGAACATTTAAAGAAAGCAGAAGAAAACCAGCCACCGGCAGTCGATGACGCGGCACGTTTTCGTATGTACTGCTTGCTCTCCGAAGTCGCGGGCCACACCAATGAACTGCAACGTGCAGCGGAATTTGCTGAAACGTCATTGTCCTACTCAAAGGATATGATTGATCGTGCGCGGCTAAAGCACTCAAATGCGACTTACCTATTTCGTCTCGGCGCAATCGACGAAAGCAAAAAAAGATATGATGGTGCATTGGCAGAACTTGGGCTAAAGCGAACCAAAATATGGCCTCTGCAATTGATGTCCATCCAGTGGAGCTTGTTCGGTTACCACATGCTGCCGCGCCCGATCCTGAAACTGTTCAATCGCGGCAAGCACCGCGAAGACAAATATGCATTGGCGTCTGCGATCTATTATGACTTTGCTCATTTGCTGGTGACAAGGGAATTGCTGTCGTACACAGACGTCTGCTCGTTGAACGTTTGCTGTGCTAAATCAATTCAAAGTAATAAAGCAAAAGCCTATGCGTTCAGCAAATACGCGCTAAACCTCGCTTTCGGTGGTGCAAACGCAAGGATCGGATTCCGCCCACATCAGGTTCCAACAATCGCATTGCGGTACGCACTCTCCGGCTATGAGGCGGCAAAAAAAACGGGTGAGCCAGACGTAATAGCAAGGGTTCAAACATCCTTGGGTTTTGCACACTACTGCGCCGGAAACTTGGAGGAAGCGACTACAACCCTTTTGGAAGCTGAAAAGGTTCTATTAAAGTGCCGCGACCTACATACGGCATACTGTTACCATTATCTTCGACATACCTATTCGGTCATGGGGCAGCCTGCGAGGATACTGGACGCAGGGATGAAGGAGCTGAACCACGCACAGTCATCCAAGGATATGGAACTTCTTGGATGGGCACAGTTCGGTTTGATTCACGGTTTGGCATTAAAGGGAGATTTTGCAGCCGCAAATGATTCCGCCGAGGAAGCAGTAAGCTTGCTGACCGCAACACATTCTTCTTTCATCTCCGTTGCGTTTCATGAGCAAGGTTTCGCACTGTTGCAGAATTCAGACTATAAAGGCGCCGCACTCGTGTTCCACCAGGCGATCCAGGTCATAAAGAATCGCTTCGCCTATTTTGAGGTAATGATCCCAGCATATCCAAGATTGGTCGAGGCTCTCTTGGGGCCAAGTTGGGTTGACAAAAAGCGATCACAAACAGATGCAAATCTATCCGAGGCGAAAAAGTACTTGCGCGCATCGAAGTTTTTCCGCATCTCCTATCCTAATTTGCGACCGCACGCCTGGCGTGTCCAAGGTCGTTTTTTGTTCGCCACAAAAAAATTCGCGGAGGCTCGCAAGGCTTTTGAGCGAGCGATTGTTGAAGCGGATAAACTGGGGGCCCGCTATGAATTGGCACGATCTTATGACGACTTGGGACGAGCGTTTCCGGAGCTAACGGAGAATCGGCAGAAAGGGCAGGACATGTTGCGCGAGCTTGGGGCTGTGATGCCTGAGGCAGAACTGGGGGATTGATTTCGGGAGCCGAGTGGTCTTAGGGTCGAAAGAGCCGCCATGCAATAACCATCATAACCCGCAGCGTTAGCGAGGGAACGACTACCATCTCTATGAGAAGCGAGTGACGCTGTCCGTCAGCGCTAGCGGTGCATCGTTCCTCTATCCCTCGCTGACGCTTCGGGTTACGCTTTTAAGTCCCTCGCTGACGCTTCGGGTTGCGTCTTTCCGTCCCTCGCTGAGGTCTTTCCGTCGCTTTCAAACGCGACCGCCGCGTTAACGTCGTACCGTTTACCCAATGTTATTTACCCATGAATCGAGTTGCGTTTCTAATCGTAGCTATCTGCCTGTGTGTTGTTGGGTGTTCCGATCCGGCACGACCGCACTTGGAGTTGCTCGTCTCCGCGTGGGGGCGCGTCTTGGGGACACAGTTTCCCGACTTAGAAAACTACGAAGGCGACGAACGAAAGATACGATTCCTCCGCGCGAATAGCACTGCTACCTACAAAATGCTTACCGACTACTTGAGTGTTGACCGCCCCATCACTCCCGAGCTAAAGCAGTTTCTCGCCGATTGGCAGGCAGTATCAAAGCAATCCATGGATCTTCACAATGCCATGATTGATGAGAAACGCTACACTTACAACGATGATGAGAAAGAACTCGCGGAGCGATTAATAAAGGGTGAGTCCATTGCAGGGATTGAGCTATTGGATCATCTGAAGGGTTACTGACCCTCTTAACAAGTTTGATTGCACAGATTCGGCGAACAAGTGAGGAAGCAAAGATGTCTACTGTTAACGTGCAAAAACAAATCAAGGAACATCTTGCAGTTCAACCAGAGCCAAAAGGAACTGAGATGCAGGAACTGCATGGCATCATTCTCGAGTTGATGCCTGACTGTAAATTGTGGTTCCTGGACGGGAAAGACGACCGAGGCCAAACAGTTTCCAATCCTAATATTGGTTATGGAATCCATACCATAAGGTATGCCGATGGTAAGACCAAAGAGTTTTATCAGATTGGCATTAGTGCAAATGCAACTGGAATCTCCATTTACCTAATGGGAATTAAAGACAAAAAGTACCTTGCCGAGACATTTGCCAAAAGACTAGGCAAGGCAAGTGTAACAGGGTACTGCATCAAGTTCAGGACACTAAAAAATATCGACGTTGATGTCCTTAAAGCTGCGATGATGTATGGGATTGAACAGTCGGCCACCTAACTATCACTACGCGCACGGAATTGCAGCGGTATGCTTTCCACACTTTGTAACGTCGCTCATCCGCGTCACGTCTTCAAACGTATCCACCCGTTTTCGACCCGCAGGTTGCTGGGTGTTATGCTCATCGCGGCAATATTGATCACAACTTACAGGCATTATTTCCCTGATGGTTACTGAAGCGGATTTGAGCAATACGACGCGCAACTATTCAAGGAGGCACTAATTGGATCAAGACCTGTCTTACTTATTTGCAACGCACCTTGGGTAGTGGATGCTCACCCTGATTACCAACACTTGTTCGAATCGGAAGATGTTAGACGCGAGCTGGAGACACAGAGATATCGCGTCATTCAGATTAATCTTCTCAAACACGACTTAAAAGAGCTTCAGAGCCTTCCCGGCATCGACAACAAAGAAGTTCCTTTTGCTGCGGTTTATTCACCCCCTGCATTTGATCGTCCCAAGGTGGTGAGGTGGTGAGTGGTAACATTTCGCCGAGCGAGTTTTTAGCGATTGTTCGCCAACCTTAGTGCAGCCCAGCACTTGGCAATACACCTAAGACTCGGAATAGTCGCCTTTCGCTTGGGACGTCGATTGTATTAGTGAAGGATTTCTGGAGTGACTCGATAATTGTACTGGTGAAGCTTTTCGGGATACTCGACTGAGATGCTGGCTGCTTGCTTTTTGGCTTTTTTCGTTGCCGGCTTGAATTGCTCCTTCATTACATGGGTAGTCGTTGTCAATCCGGTTGCCGTTTGAGCAAATCGCCGAATCGATGAGGCCATCTGTTGCATCGTGGTAAAGATCTGACCGCTATAAGCACGTTCGACCCAAGGAAACACCCGACGCTCAATGGGATTGTATTTGGAACAGTAAACCGGCAGGTGGGCCACTTGAATGGGCAGACCAATTGCTGCCGAGACGCGGCAGAGTTCATGCTTGAATACATTAGAACGAAAACTGTTGCTGCCACCGCAATCCATCAGTAACAAGATGCGTTTGGCAGTGTCGTGAACCGTTTGACCGATCTGCTCCCAAAACCACTGGAAACTCGCACAACTGAATTCCGCAGTATCATGTCCAAGGCTCAGATTCATGTGCGCTTGGTTGAACTGAGTATCGTAGATCCCGTGAGTAATCACCTCACCATCGCTGTAGGAAGGTAGCGGATGATCAAGCATTTCCACCGGTCCATCAGCAAGAACGTTGCCCGGTCGTGAGACATCGCCAAGCATTTCTTTCTGCTTGCTATCGATGCTGAAAATAGCGTCTTTCGTGGACCGAAACGATTTTCGAATGCGGTCCAAGATGGCGAACTGTTCGTCACGATTGCGACTTGGTGCTTTGGTTACCGAGTTGACCTGCTGCCGCTTCTTAAGGTCGCGATCATCGCAGAGCCGTTTGGCCACAGGCCACGAAATCGGCACACAGCGGTCACGAAGAATCCTAGCGATGGCGGCAATCGTCAGATGCGTCCAGTGGACGTTGGGGTCCTTCGGATCCCCTGCGGTGCGTTGGTCAAGAATGTTTTCTAGCTCATCTCGGAGTTCCGGATGAGCGATGTCTTTTTTTGGCTGACCAGCTCCCTCTTTACGAATGCGGCCTTCTGTCGAATCACCATGTTGCGACAATTGCTTCAATTCATCGCGACCTCGAGTGATCGTCGACTCGCTGCATCCGAGCAGTTCACTAAGATACCGACAGCCGCCGTGAGGAAGGGTCAGTGACAAGCTGGCGGCATATCTTCGCCTCTGTTTCTCATCCAAAGTATCGTAGAATGCCTTGACTTGTTCTTCCTTGTCGGGCGTGAGGAAATGATATTCAGTGTGCGTCATAAGTCTCCTCCGTGAAGCTGGAAAACTGGATCCTGAAGGCCCATTTTCGCAGTTTTCTGCAGAGCAAGCAACTCAACGCCCCAGCTGGATTGACAGCAAAGCAATTCGCGAAGTAATACAATCGATGTCCCC
>JBGTBJ010000063.1:0-37929 GCA_041749395.1 Pirellulaceae bacterium | reverse complement strand
ACGCATTTTTTGGCACTGTATATGCTCGAAGACTTCGGCAAGCATTTGCTAGCACTACCGGTGCTAATTCCGTGGCGCCGTGGCCCCGACATCTTGATTTGCCTTGCTTATGCCCGTGCCATTCGTGTCAGACACCTTTTTGAGACACCTTTTTGCGTTTGTCTGCCTCTACAGTTGTCTTCGCCACCTGCGGAGACGTTGAAGAATTAGCGCTGGTGTATAGCCTTCAGGCGACTCGGTTTGCGCTCAGCCGACTGAAAGCCGGAACACCAGCGTAATCTAGCTACGGCATCTCCGGTCGCTGCTCCACGACTCCCTCCGCGCCTACGCCAAAGGGCGCCTCTTATGAATTAATTGCTTGGCTATTCACGCCATTGTCTTAATATCAGATGCGTGCTGACGATTACAGCGATATCGATTATTGTTGCCCCCCAGAACATCCATCTTGTCTTTATCGGGAGCTTCTCGCCGGATAGCGCAACTCCAACGAGCAGGTAGGCTGAATAGAGATGCAAGATGACAGGAAGTGAAACGACACCAAATAGTGATGCCCTCCACGCACGTACCACGTCATGTTCCAGCAAGTGCAGTTGAGCCAAATTGGAAGTCAGTAGTTCTTGTTCTTTGAACTCCGATTCTAAATTACTTTCCGGGGAAATAGTACGACCAACCGAAGCGCGGTCTTGTCCACACTTCCAGCAGACATCAAACGCTGACCCTTGCTCTTCATCGCAGTGTGTGCAATACCATTCTGCCTCATTTGATGAACCAGGCTTCCTTTGTTCTGCCAGTTGCCGGGCGCGAGGCAAGTCGGACTCAAGGACATGAACCTGCGTACCACCAATCGCACTGCCGATATAGGACAAAGTTGTAGCAGTCGCCCCATTGATCAAGTAGCTTTCGATACCGCTTCGTTCCAGGGTCGACCGTATGATTTCGGCTTCAAACTCTGTTTGGCATTCTGTAAGAAATGTTAGTTTGTTGTTCGGCATTGTTACACCACGAGTTTTCCTATTGGTGACCATGGTTACCGTCGTTCCACGCACTCAAATGGGGCGGCAATCAGATCCTGTACATTCAACCGATGTTGATCGTCAAAACTACTGCAAGTTGACCCGCGAACCAAACATAAACCATTTCCATAGTCTATGAGCCCGGTTAGGTAATTCGTCATTTCTCTTTTCCCAATGCACCTGAGTTCGCGCGACCGTTCTAAAAGTCATTAAAATCAAGAGGTACCCAAAATGCATCTTGAACCACATCTTGAACCACGGAGCCAATTGGCAATTGGCGTACACATCGGGTAAATGACAAATGCTCCATTGACTCGTGGATTTTTTTCATTGCCCTGAGAGTTGCTTCGGATGACGCCATCTTACCGATTTTTTGGTTAGACAAAGCTGGTTAGAATGAGCGACACTAATATTTAATGTCTGTATAAGCTGTTGGCTGGTAACGAACCACCTTGCCTCTGACAGATCCGCTGATCGCCATAGTAAAATAGAAGTAGTCCAATATGGGTTCAATGAAGAAAAAACGCCAAAAAAAGGCAAACAAGGATTGGGCTGAATTTCAAGCTCAGCATGAACTGTCTGACGACGATATTCGCAAAGCAAAAGAGATGGGGCTGAGTCTACAAGCACTGATTCGGAACGTTCAAAGTCTCAGTCAGCACGGGAACGCTGCTGCCAAAGTCTGGATCCAAGAACTATACGAGAAACACATTCTCTCTAGCAGCAAACCTGTGATCAATCATGACAGTATCGTTCGAGACTGGGAAGAAAATGCCGAACGCAATGATGACGCAAATTACAATTTTTTGCGCCGCCTAAAGCATCAGGAGCATGGATTCGATGCCGATGAAGTGGCGGGCGAACTTCACCGGAAAGCGTTTCAAATTGTCGATTGCACGCAATGTGCTAATTGCTGCAAAACCAAACGTCCAACGTTTGACGAATCGGACGTTGAGCGAATTGCTGGCCATCTCAACATGGATCAAGCAGAGTTCATTGACACGTACCTTGAGGCCAACGCTGATGACCCGCCGTACTCGACTTCCCAAGCCCCCTGTCCATTTCTCGGCGAAGACAATCGTTGTACAGTGTACGAAATTCGTCCTGCTACCTGTCGCGAGTATCCTTATACCGACAAGGAAGGTCTGGTATTCCGAACGATGGGTGTCGCGAATAATGCGCTCGTCTGTCCGGCTGTTTTCTGGATCGTTGAACAAATGAAACAGCGTGCCGGGCAACATGATGAGAATGATTATTAGTAAATAACACTGGAGTGGTGCGGTTCGTGATGTCGGATTTTTGACCGTGATGCTATCCATCGAATGGCGGTACTAGCAACTCATATTTGACATTTTGTTGGATTTGCGGTCATGCCGGACAGGCAGGTGCGACTTCTTAGTAGTCTGACATCTGATCACTCACTAAGGAGCGGCCATGGCTGAAGAACACCCCCCTGATTGGCCAAGGATTGTTGAGCGTCATGCGGAGCGGGTGTTCCGCATCGCGTACCGAATTCTCGGCTCAGAACATGACGCCGAAGATATTGCACAATTGGTCTTTATCGAAGCCAAACGCGTTCAGGACGCGGGCCCAATCCAGACCTGGTCTGGGCTCTTCGCACGCTTGGCGACGACCCGCGCTATCGATCTGCTGCGCCGTAGACGCAAGAGTGTGGAGATTGACGAGACCCTGTACGTTTCGAACCTGGAACCACATCATCACGTGGTTGGTGCCGAGCTTGCGGCGTGGTTGCGTAACGCAGCGGCGCAATTGCCTGAACAACAAGCCGCCGTCTTTTCGTTGAGCCACTTTGAACAACTCGATCGAAACGAAGTGGCCGCGATCTTAACTATCTCAGTCGAAGCAGTTTCCACCGCGCTCTACAAGGCACGTCAACGACTGCAAGAACAACTCAAATCTTTCAACGGAGTCCGCTAGCATGAACGATAAACACACATCATTTACTGTGGACAACGATGACCTGGAACCGCAGCTCGAATCGGCAGTCGGGGCCGTGCTTAGCGAACCACTTCCCGCCGACGCCATCGCGCGAGTTAAGTCACGAGCGCTGACCTTAGCAAATGAACCAAGTCCAGACGTTCGCTCGTCGTCACTCGCCCCCTCCTGGTATCGTCCTTGGATGCAAATAGCTTCTCTGGCCGCTTGTATTTTGTTGGTTTTCGGAGCACCGCTGATGATGCCGTCGTCGTCGAGTGCCTTTTCACAAGCTATCGAGAGACTAAAGGAGACCGGGGCATTTCGATACAAGGAATTGGTCTATTTGACAACGCAGGAAATGCCCGTGGAGATAGAGGTATTGGTTTCTGAGGATGGGCGAGAGCGGAAATCAATGCAGGGAACGGTTTCCGTTCATGATTCGACGGGGCAAATTCGCTTGACTTTGAACGAAGTAAGTAAGTCCGCAATCTTACATGTGCCCATGGCTGGAATTCCTGACGAGCCGGAGCGACAGTTTAACTGGTTTGAACGGCTTAAATCTTCTGGAACGAAGCCCGATAAAGAACTTGGTACGATGAAGATCGATGGGCGCGATTGCTTGGGCTTCGAAGTGAAACCTACTCCTTCGGTGGTATACGCTGTTTGGGTCGATGCGCACACAAATGAGTTGGTACAAGTCGAATTCAGGGGGATGCCCAAAGGATCGTCGGTTACCAAATCATTGATCAAGAATTTTGAATTCAACGTGTCGTTTGATCCGACCCTATTCAGCTTTGATGCGCCACAAGGATATGATTCGACAACAGCCGAGAAATTGCCAGAATTGCTGCCGTTCGAGGAAAGCCTCGTCGAAGCGATTAAAGGCTATACCGAGTTGAGTGGTGGTAGGTTTCCTATAAGCCTTACGGACAGTGCCGAGTGGATGACAATGTTATCCAAAGATGGTGTTCCTCGAACAATACTAGCTGCACGGCTAGGGACGTTGACTCCGTACCTGGTAGGCATGTCATATGATGACTACGAATACACTGGCGCTGGCCAAGAAGTTGGCAATGAGCGAGCGATTGTTTTCTGGTACCGCAATCCGGAAAAACAGCTTCGAGCCGTGTTCAACGACTTTACGGTATCATCGATTTCGGAAGCCGATCTGAGTGACAAATAGTTGCCTTGAATTGCCGCCATAAAAAACTTCCCGCCGAACGTGACGTGGCGAATTCGTTCGTCATGTTCTAGTGCGGGTTTCAATGTTGCAGGTTTTTTAATGGCACGTCACGTTTCAGCATAGCCTACTGAGGTTGAGCTGCAGATCCTGAGAATCCCCGCAAAAAGGTGTCTGACACGAATGGCACGGGCATAAGCAAGGCAAATCAAGATCTCGGGGCCCCGGCGCCACTGAATCAGCTCCTGTAGTGGCATGATGGCTGGTGTCCGTTGTAAAGTGATAAGATGAGCCATCTTCATTCGTGGTCGGTGGCTCGATCCGCTTTTTTTTTCGACCAACGCTGGATGAAATTGGTCGGTATCACCGCCACCGAATCCGTAGAAGTAATTGAAGCCCAGGTCATCTGCTCAGCGATCAAATGAAGCAACTCGAGCAGACAGCACAATCAGGCCGATTTCTAAGAAATTACATTTACTAAAAAAATCGCTATCAATTTTACCGGTAAATGATGGCCTCAAATTTTACCACCAGCCCTACCACGGTGCCACAAAAAACTAAATTACCACCGTTTCGTCAGTCGGGCACGAATCGTGCTCGGTGTTTTGGGGACAAAGTTTTTGAACTGACTGCACCTTATCGAATTCAGTTGGTCAATTTACGATCATCCAGAGTGAAGTCCTCGACCATTGAGATGTCGCCACAATAGTATCCCATTTGCTGTAAGAGCCATGAAAAACATTTTGTTTTGGAACCAGGGATCTGGAAAAGCCGATCGCGTTGAGGAACTTCGTTCGGCGTTGCACGGTATTCCCACTAAGTGGGTTGAATTGAACCGCGAAATCGATTTGCTTTCGGAAATCAAGAGTGCGTTGGAGGGTGGCTGTGAGAATGTGATTGCCGCAGGTGGTGACGGGACCGTAAATGCCGTGGTCAACGCGCTCATGAAGATTGAAGAAAACCGACGACCTTGTTTGGCCATTATCCCGCTTGGGACAGCGAATGATTTTTCCGGAACGCTTGCGATTCCAGATGACGTCAAGTCAGCCGCGGAGTTGTTTCAGACAACAGCTCCATCACTAGTGGATATGATTCGGATTAGCGGCGACGGAGTTGAACGCTTTTACGCAAACGTCGCGGCAGGTGGCAACTGCGTTCGCGTTTCCGAACAGTTGACTGACGAGCTGAAAGAACGTTGGGGGCCGCTGAGTTACATACGCGGCTCAGTTGGAATTTTGACGGACATGCAGATCTATCGCATCACGGCAGAAATTGATGGCGAGCGTTTTGAAGATATCGATAGTTGGGCCGTTCTCGTGGCCAATGGTCGAACAAATGCTGGTCGAATTGAAGTTGCTCCGCAAGCTTCTCCGCAGGATGGCATGCTGGACATTGTTATCATCAAAGCGGGTGATCTGATGGATATGGTCGAAATCGTGGCGGGCAACTTATCCGGAGACTTTTTAGCGTGTGAGCAAGTTCTATTTCGTCAAGCCAAATCTCTGCAATTGCAATCTGATCCACCGATGCGATTTACGCTTGACGGCGAGGTGATCGACGAAGAGCCTGTAGAATTTAGAGTTGTCTCAGGCGCGCTACGCGTTTATGTAGGAAATCCGTCTTGATATGAATAGCTGCAATTTGTGTGTAACGCGACCTCACGGTGCAACGATGCAGCGTGGAAGCAAGATCCTTGCTCCCCTTGCCGGGCGTCATTGAATGCTTAGAGATTGGCTCTCCCTAATAATTCGCTTTGTCCGTTCACGCGAGCCCATTCTCTTGGTGGGTTTGCTGATGATCGTCGCTGGCACTTGGGGCTTCGTCGAGCTGGCCGATGAAGTGCTTGAGGGCGGAACCGACGAGTTCGATCGCTGGGCAGTTCGCCAACTCCGCACTACCGAAGACGCTGCCACTCCCATTGGACCTCGATGGATGGCCGAGGTGGGGCGCGACATCACTGGGCTTGGAGGGGTGGCTGTGCTTTCGTTGCTCATCTCCGTTTCGGCCGGCTTTCTCGCCGTCCACCGAGCCTATCGAACGATGGTAGTGCTAAGCGTCTCGACGACAAGCGGCATTCTATTCAGCTTGCTGCTCAAACAGGGCTTTGCCAGACCGCGCCCCGATCTTGTGCCGCATCTCTCGGACGTCTACACAAGCAGCTTTCCCAGTGGCCACTCCATGATGTCAGCCATCGTGTACCTGACTCTCGCAGTCATCCTCGTGCCAGTGTTGAAGCGATTCTGGTTGCGGCTGTATGTCCTCGGATGCGCCGTGCTACTTACAGGGCTGATTGGCATAAGTCGCGTTTACATGGGTGTTCATTATCCGACCGATGTGTTGGCTGGTTGGACAGCAGGTCTGGTCTGGGCGATTGCCTGCTCATTAATTGCAAAGTCCATTCCCATGAAAACGATCACTCCGACGAAGGCAGATCTGCCGAACGCGGCGACGAACACTTCAGGGAACCAAGAGGGAACCAAGCGACGAAGTCTTGAAAGAAAGTGCCGGTAGCACGATGAACCTTTGGCTCCTGACCATATACGAAGCCGCCCTGTCTCGCAGGGTTGTTCCAAAGCTTGGTACGGCGTTTGCTTCCCATACAGCGAGACATCACTTTGGATTGGTGGCTCGCTAGAATTTCACGGGGCAGAGGGAATTCTGGGGAATCCCCGAACAACACGCGTATGCGAATATAGGAAAACAATTCAATGGATATCCCCCAAATCACGTCCAAGTCCACCGCTGAATCCGGCGAAATGGGCCAACGATATTTGGCGGCAGGCAAGCAAGTCGCTCTGCGTCACTGGGAGGAACCTGCAGGCGAATTTGGTGAGCCGCGGAGCCGTGAGTATGAAACAGTCGGCTTAGTGTTGAAGGGCTCGTTTGAACTCGATCTCGACGGCGAGACGGTCAAATTGCATAGCGGAGATTCCTGGCTAATACCCGAGGGTGCTACCCACCGATATCGGATTCTCGAACACCTCGTCGCGATTGAAGCGACCAGTCCGCCAGCGCGTTTTAACCATCGCGACGAACCTGCATAAGGCCTGGATGAGGATTGTGTACACAACAGCGGTTGTTGCTGCGCAGCTGCAGAGAAACGGTTTCCAAGCTGTTAAGAGATCTCATCTGTTCGCGGTTAAATTTCAGAGTCTAGTACTCTAGGCACTTTTCATGATCGGCGCGACAAGCGGAAACAGACTTGCCAATGGACGTTCGGGACAAACTAGCCGTACTTGCAGATGCAGCCAAATACGACGCATCTTGTGCGAGTAGTGGCTCGAAGACAACGCGCGCTGGCAGTAAGATTGGTAGCACCGAGGGCATGGGCATCTGTCACAGCTATACACCCGATGGACGTTGTATCTCGCTGTTGAAAATTTTGCTTACCAATTACTGCATTTACGATTGCCAATATTGTGTGAATCGTATTTCCAGTGACACTCCGAGGGCTAGATTCACGATCGATGAGGTTGTGTCTCTGACCATGGAATTCTACAAACGCAACTACATCGAAGGGTTGTTTCTCAGTTCGGGAATTATCCAGACGTCCGACTACACGATGGAGCAATTGATCGCAGTCGCAAAGAAGTTGCGAACCGAAGAGTACTACGGCGGTTACATTCACTTGAAGACAATCCCCAACGCTTCTCAGGCCGTGATCGAAGAGGCTGGGCGTTGGGCAGATCGACTAAGTGTCAACATCGAACTGCCGACCGAAGGCGATCTCTACAAACTGGCTCCAGAGAAGAAGAAGCCGCAAATCATCAATGCGATGCAGGGCATCCGCACGAAGATCGACGAGACCAAAGCGGAGCAGAAAGCCGGTTTCAAGCCTCCTCGATTCGCGCCCGCAGGTCAAAGCACACAAATGATCGTAGGTGCGACGGAGACGCCCGATTTGGAGATTCTTAAAACCGCGTCACAGTTATACAGCGGACAAAATTTGCGGCGTGTTTACTATTCTGCCTATAGTCCGATTCCATTCGCCGATGCAAGATTACCAGGCCAGTCACCTCCGCTGATTCGCGAGCATCGCTTGTATCAAGCCGATTGGCTGATGCGATTCTATGGGTTCAAGGCGAGTGAAATCGTTGCCGAAGGGGATCAAAATCTTTCGCTAGACATCGATCCAAAGTTGGCTTGGGCACTAGCGAATCGACACTTCTTTCCCGTCGACGTGAACAAGGCGAGTCGCGAAGAACTGCTGAGGATTCCCGGAATTGGTGCGAGGAACGTGCAACGCATTCTGAACATCCGTCGTTACCAGGCGATTCGAAGCGAAGATCTCAAGAAACTTCGAGTCGCGTGGAATCGAGCGAAGTGTTTTGTCTTGACGGCGGATACTAACGCGGAACTCGCGCATCTTGACAAGGCAAATCTAAAAGCGAAAACGAAATCGAAAACGACTCAATTGATGTTGTTCGACGCGGCAACCTCCGCACACACAGGTGAGGTCTGAGTTGGAGTCTAGGCATTCGCCGATTCTTTTCGTTCGAGGTGATCGGTTAAGGCTGAACCTCATCATTCCATCAGGTTATCAAGATGCATTTTGAGACGGTTCACCACTTCGACGACTGGAGGATTACGGCGCGTCGATTGATTACCGCAGACATCGCTCCCGGGGAAGTGCAGTGGACAAGCGATACAGCTCAACCAACGTTATTTGATTGCCACGACGTAGCTGAATCCGAGTCTACTCCGTTCACCGTACCCAAAGCGTTTTTAGAGATTGCCAGAAACGTCGCGTCCCACCGTGATTCTACCCGCTGGATGGTTCTCTACCGAGTTCTTTGGCGACTAACGCATGGTGAACCGCATCTTTTGAAGATTGCGACAGACGATGACACGTACGCGCTCATACAAATGCAGAAAGCCGTTACCCGCGACGTACACAAGATGAAGGCTTTTGTGCGATTTCGTAAAGTAGCAGAGGAGGGCGTTGAGGAAAACTACATCGCTTGGCATCGTCCCGACCACCACATTGTTCGTCTCGCGGCTCCCTTTTTTGCTCGCCGATTCAACGGCATGAACTGGTCCATCCTGACACCGAACGAATCCGTCCTATGGGATCGAATGTCGCTTCACTACGGTCCTGGAATTCCAGCTAGCGAAGCCCCCGACGGCGATGCACTCGAAGAACTATGGAAAACGTATTACGCGTCGATCTTCAATCCGGCCAGAGTTAAAGTCGCGATGATGAAACGTGAAATGCCAGTTCGTCACTGGCCTACACTTCCTGAAGCATCGTTGATCCCAGATCTGCTTAGTGAAGCGCCGGCTAGAGTCGCAGCGATGATCGAGCAACACGATGGGTTTGCAGAGACGGCGACAAAGTACATGTCGGAAAAGACCGACCTAGAATCATTGCGACAAGCCGCGATCAATTGTCAGGCCTGTCACCTTTGTCACCATGCGACTCAAACCGTGTTCGGGGAAGGACCATCGAACGCTTCAATCGTGTTGGTCGGCGAACAACCAGGTGATCGCGAGGATATCGAAGGGCATCCGTTTGTTGGACCAGCGGGCAAATTACTCAATGACGCCATTCTTGAGGCTGGGATCGACCGCAGCAAAATTTATATCACGAACGTTGTCAAGCACTTTAAGTTTACAGAGACATCGACGCTGCGGGGCAAACGGCGGATTCATCAGAAACCGGACTCTCGCGAAATTTATGCATGCCGGCCGTGGTTGGAAGCCGAACTGTCCGCGATTAAGCCGGAAGTAGTCGTCTGTTTGGGAGCGACTCCAGCACAAGCTTTGTTCGGTCGCGACTTTCGGGTGACAAAAGATCGTGGCAAAGTGATCGCCACAGAATGGTGTACTCAGACCATGGCCACATGGCATCCTGCCGCGATTTTGCGAATGCCCGATAAAGCACGCCAAACGCAAATGCGAGCACAACTTGTCGCTGACCTAAACTCTTTGTAGCCGGAGTTTACTCGTTAACCAAGACCAAAAGATGGAAGATCTCCTTCAAACGACTGATCGCGGACTGTATTGTCCGAGGGGCGACTTTTATGTTGACCCTCGGCAGCCGGTTGATCGTGCCGTTGTCACTCATGCGCACACTGACCACGCTCGGTGGGGATGCCGTCGGTACCTTGCTGCCGCACCCAGCGAGCATTTGCTGAGGATGCGCATGAATGAAGACGCCCAGTTCGACTTCCTGGCATACTCGGATTCCATCACGATCAACGGCGTTGACGTCAGCTTTCATCCTGCCGGTCACATGCTGGGCTCAGCACAAGTACGTTTGGAATATCGTGGTCGAGTCGCAGTGATTAGCGGAGACTACAAACTGGGTATCGATCCGACTTGCGAAAGCTGGCAGCCGGTCAAATGCAACTTGTTTGTAACGGAATCAACTTTCGGTTTACCTGTCTATCGCTGGCAACCAGACCAGATGATTGCCGACTCAATTAACCAATGGTGGAGTGAGAGTCGCGATGCGGGGAAATGCTGTGTGCTGTACGGCTATGCGGTCGGCAAGAGCCAACGATTGCTCGCAAGTCTCGATCCTCACATCGGTCCTATCTATACTCACGGTGCAGTGGAAAAAGGGAACGAGGCGTATCGCAAGACTGGCGTGTCTCTCCCAGACACTACCTATGTCGGTTCGATCACTGGCAAACATGATTGGAAGGGTGCGATGGTTGTTGCAGTACCCAGTGCACATAACACACCTTGGATGCGAAAATTTGGTCGCGTCAGCACAGCAATGGCCAGCGGATGGATGGCCGTGCGAGGTGCACGCCGACGGCGGGCCGTCGATCGCGGCTTCGTGCTAAGCGATCATGTAGATTGGCCATCGCTGTTGAGCGCCATCGAGGCGTGCGATCCTGAAACGGTTTGGGTTACACACGGCTATTGCGCCGCCGTGGCACGTTACTTACTAGAAAATGGTCGCGATGCGAGAGTGATTGATACACGCATGCGATCTGAAGAAGAAGACGAAACCCAACTGCCTGAGACGAATGCTTAGATTTACACAACTCTATGACTCGATCGACTCGACGACCAAGACCAACGAGAAACTCGAGGCACTCCAAAACTACTTTTCCGCTGCACCCCCTGAGGATGCCGCCTGGGCAACTTACTTTCTCGCTGGCAACAAACTCCAGCAACTTGTACCGACAAAACTGTTACGGATCTGGGCCGCCCAAGAGGCACATATTCCGGATTGGCTTTTGGAAGAATCTTATCACGCCGTAGGTGACTTGGCGGAAACACTTTCGCTGATTGTTCCCCCTGGACAAATAGTCGATGACATTCCGCTGTGCCAGTGGGTCGAACATCGTCTAATGCCGCTGCGTGCCATGGATGAGCCTGCACAACGGGAGGCCATCACAACTATTTGGAAACAGACCCCCACGCGAATGCGACTGGTCATGATGAAGTTGATTACCGGTGCGTTCCGTGTTGGCGTCAGCAAACGATTAGTGACGCGGGCGATTGCCGCACAGTCGGGAATTTCCGCAGATGTCGTTTCGCACCGCCTGATGGGCAATTGGAAACCGACGCCAGAATTCTACATACGGCTCGTTGACCCGAATGCACAAGACACAATTGCGAGCATTCCCTATCCGTTTTGCTTGGCGCATTCGATCGACATCGAACAAGGTCCTCAGGCACTCGGAAGCAGCGATAATTACCTAGCCGAATGGAAATGGGATGGCATTCGCGGGCAAGTGATTCGCCGATCGAAAAGGTCGTTCATTTGGTCTCGCGGTGAAGAGCTGATGGAGAACCGTTGGCCAGAAATCGAGTCGGCTGCAGAAGCGTTGCCAGACGGAACCGTTTTAGATGGCGAGATACTAGCCTCGCTGGCCAGCGGTGAAGTCCTTCCCTTCGCTCAACTACAACGACGCATCAATCGGAAAACCGTTGGAAAGAAGCTACTCGACGAAGTACCCGTTGTTTTTCAAGCTTTCGATTTACTCGAGCAAGACGGTATAGACATTCGATCAATGCCTTTCTCAGCACGACGAACTCGCTTGGAAAGTTTGCTGTCGAACACACAACATCCACATTTGAAAGTCACTCAATTGATCAAAGGCGCGTCTTGGGCCGATTGGGAGGGGATACGAGGATCTAGCCGCGAAAAGAACGCCGAGGGCCTGATGCTCAAACGCAAGGACTCGCCTTACGAAGTTGGACGCGTTCGTGGAGCATGGTGGAAATGGAAGGTGGCACCCTATTCGATTGACGCCGTATTGATCTATGCACAGAAAGGGCACGGTAAGCGAGCGAGTTTGTATACGGATTACACATTTGCGTTATGGGATGGCAACACGTTGGTGCCAGTCGCAAAAGCATACAGTGGACTCGACGACAAAGAGATCCAACAAGTCGATCGCTTTGTCCGCCAGAACACGAAGGAATCATTCGGTCCCGTCCGCAGTGTGACACCGGCCCTAGTGATGGAGATCGCTTTTGAAGGCTTGCAGGTTTCGACGCGTCACAAGAGTGGTATCGCAACACGTTTCCCTCGCATCGCCCGATGGCGGCAAGACAAAAAAGCGACCGACGCTAATACGCTGGAGGATTTACTGGCGCTGTTGCCGGGAAAATCGGCTAATACTTAACGGAAATACACAAGGAGTGTTCGCATCAGATAGTTCAATTGATTTCCTTTCTTTCCCATTGTATGCACAAGCAATTCAAACAGCCGATGTCTCCTCAGATCGTGGACCGGTACTTCGAGTCAATCGGATGGAAGCCGTTTCCTTTTCAACGCAGGGTCTGGAAGGCTTATCAGGAAGGTTGCAGTGGATTGGTCCATTCACCTACGGGTACTGGCAAGACACTGGCCGTTTGGATAGGGCCGCTGCTCCATTGGCTGCGTGAAAATCCCGATCAATCGCGATGGAACGCCAAGCGTCCGCCACCTTTGAATGTGCTTTGGATCACACCCCTACGGGCGCTTGCCAGTGACACCGAAAAATCTTTGCGACAACCGATAGACGGAATGCAGATTCCGTGGCAACTGGAATCGCGCACAGGCGACAGTAAATCGAGCATCAAAGCACGCCAGTTGAAGCGACTGCCGACGGCCATGGTGACGACGCCCGAGAGTTTATCGTTAATGCTGACACACGAGAAGTTACATGAGCAACTGGCGGGATTGGAAGCCGTAATCGTTGACGAATGGCATGAGCTATTAGGAACAAAACGCGGGGTTCAAACGGAACTTGCGCTCGCTCGACTTCGCAAACTCAATCCCAACTTGCGAGTGTGGGGTGTTTCGGCAACGCTCGGGAACTTGGATACCGCGCTGGAGACTCTTGTCGGAGCAAATCCAATCGGCGACACAAAGATCGTGCAGGGGTATACCAAGAAGCGATTGAAACTGGAGTCCGTTATTCCGAAACGCATTGATCGATTCCCTTGGTCGGGCCACATCGGAACTCAGATGGTCCCGCAAGTTGCCAACCTGATCGACAGTGTGACCAGCACCTTGGTCTTTGCCAATACGCGATCACAAACTGAAATTTGGTACCAGCAGATTCTCAGGCAGCGTCCTGATTGGGCCGGACAAATCGCGATACATCATGGGTCGCTCGATATTTCTGTGCGACGATGGGTTGAAAACGGATTGCGAGGTGGAACCTTGCGCGCGGTCGTGTGCACCAGTAGTCTAGACTTAGGTGTCGACTTCTCGGCCGTCGATTTGGTCATTCAAATTGGCAGCCCCAAGGGGGCCGCGCGGTTGCTGCATCGTGCTGGCCGGAGCGGACATCAACCCGACGCTGTCAGTCGACTTGCGTTCGTCCCAACCAATGCGATTGAGTTGATCGAATTCGCTGCTGCCCAGCAGGCTATCAAACAAGGCGATTTAGAAGCCAGAACGCCACTAAACAAACCATTTGACGTGCTCGCTCAACACGTCGTCACGATCGCCATCGGTGGCGGGTTCACAGCAAGCGAATTACTCAATGAAGTTCGATCGACCGTCGCTTATCGATCGCTCAGCGACCAAGAGTGGCAATGGGTCTTGGACTTCGTCGTTCGGGGTGGCAATTCGCTCACAGCCTATCCAGACTTTCATCGCGTAAAGATTGTCGATGGTTATTATCGAGTAACCGAAAGGCGAACGATCACCAATCATCGATTGAATATCGGTACGATTGTCGCGGACGCCGCGATGCAAGTGAAGTTCCAAAAGGGAAAGACACTCGGCACGGCAGAGGAGAGCTTCTTGTCGAAATTAAACGTTGGCGACCGTTTCTTATTCGCCGGACGACTCGTGTCGATGCTACGTATCCGCGACAATGTTGCCTACGTCAAACTCGCAAAGGGCAAACCCGACACGGTTCCGCGCTGGATGGGAGGCAGAATGCCTCTTTCAATAGAGCTAAGTGCAGCGCTGCGGCAAAAAATCTCAGAAGCGTCACGGGGAAAGTTGATCGGACGTGAGATGAAAGCGTTGAGAGAATTGCTGGAACTACAACAGCGATGGAGTAGCATTCCAACCGATGGCGAATTGCTAATTGAAAAAATAAAAACTCGTGACGGATATCAAACATTTGTCTTCCCGTTTGAAGGCCGTTTGGTGCATGAAGGACTCGCAGCGCTCCTTGCCTACCGAATTTCAAGGTTGAACAAGACAACATTTACGATGGCCTGCAACGATCACGGCTTCGTCTTGCAATCGCCACATGATATCGACGTTGGTAGCGCCATCAGCCAAGGAATTTTACGAACCGAGGGTCTAGTCGACGATATCCTCCAGTGCATGAATTCCACTGAAATGGCGAAGCGTCAGTTTCGTCAAATTGCTCGGGTCGCGGGTCTGATTCAACCAGGCTATCCAGGTCAAAGAAAATCAGCGAGTCATTTACAAGCGAGTAGCAATTTATTCTTCGACGTTTTTACACATTATGACCCTGAAAATTTGTTGCTCGAACAAAGTCGCCGCGAGGTGCTAGAGTTTCAGTTAGAGGCAAACCGCATGCTGAAAGCACTCGAACGTATATCTTCCAGTCGACTGTTAATCGAAACACCCGAACGAGTCACGCCTCTAGCGTTCCCGCTACTAGTCGATAAACTCAGAGAACGGGTCAGCAGCGAGACTCTGGCTGACCGCGTCGCACGCATGCAAGCAGAACTAGAACAAGCTGCCTCATCGACGGAGTCTAGGCTTCAGTCGCCGTCCGTGTGACCGAACGGCCTAAATGCTACGCTTTCAATTCCGCACGCTTTCAATTCCGCTACTTGTATTTGCTGCCTTCACACTGTCGCTCATGCCTGACTCGATCGATATCGAACTCGCTGGAGTACACTTCCAACTCTTTGCGGACTGCGGATTGTTCTGGCCAGCCCAGTCGATGCTGTTCATTGCTGACACTCATTTCGGCAAGGAAGCGACCTTTCGTCGGAGCGGCATTCCTGTTCCCGTTGGCGCGACCGACGCGACCATTGCGAAGATCTCGAGGATGTTGCATCGAACCAACGCAGCCCGGTTATGTATCCTCGGTGACATGTTCCATGCGAGATCGTCAATCGATGCAATCGTGTTTGATTCGCTTCAACTTTTCTTCGCCAAATTCTTAAGTTTGGAAATTTCTCTCATTCGAGGCAATCACGACGCGCGAGTTGGGCCGCTGCCCGACGAATGGCCAATTGAAGTCTTCGATGCGGGGAAAATGATTGACCGCGTCGCCTTGGGCCATCACCCGGCGGTGTTGCCCGCGGGCGCTGACATCTATCTTTGCGGACACATACATCCGGCAGTTAAAGGTCTGTCAAGAAAGGAAGCACAGGGGAGGATACCCTGTTTCTGGCACTCTCGCGGCCAGCTTGTGCTGCCCGCGATTGGTGCGTTTACCGGTACTCATGTTATTACGCTTTCCGCCGGCGATATCGCCTGGATCACCGCTGAGAACCAAATACTTCGCTATTTTTAGTCGTGGAGCTAGTTAGCAATCTCCCAACGCCCAAACGTCAACTCTCGAGGCTTACTCTAATCCGAGAGTTGTACGTAGAACTGGAATTTGCCCGACAAGCAATTTGTTACACCTTAGATTTATAACCATAGGCGTACCGAATGTCTGCGCGATCAGCATCATAGTCACCGTCGTACTCGCTGCGCAACGTTGTATCCAGTTCATCTCTCCATTTTAGATATTTTGACATGTAGCGACGTTGAGCAGTGTGGCCAAAACGAAACGGTTGTTCCCACCGGCAAGCGATCGACCACGATGGTTGAAGCGCGACCAACGGGTTGGCGTTGGGTTGGCAAGAAACCATTCCTGGAGAGTTATCAGAGTTCACCCGTTCGCGTTAACGACGTTGCGACGATCGCCAATGCACCCTTTGGCACGATGAATGCTTACGTGAATGCTGACGTTCGTATGCTCACGTAATACTCATGTTTCTAACATTGCTTACGTCTCGAATCTTCCGCATTTCACGACAAAGATAAACTTCAGGAATCCACAATGGCGAAGAAGAAGCCAAGCCAAGGCCCGTCCATCGTTGGCAATGGTGGCGAGCTACACCAGACTGCAAATTCAGACAACAAGCTCACAACCAATCAAGGCGTTGTGATTTCTGATGACCAGAATACGCTTACGGTCGGCTCGCGTGGCCCTCAGTTGCTCGAAGACTTCATCCTACGGGAAAAGATCACGCACTTCGACCACGAACGGATTCCCGAGCGAGTTGTTCACGCGCGCGGATATGCGGCCCATGGTTACTTTCAATCGTACAAAGGTAGTGCCAAACTTTCCGAGGCGGCATTCTTACAAGACCCAACGGTCCAGACACCCGTTTTTTGCCGTTTCTCAACCGTTGCTGGCAGCGCGGGATCGCCTGACTTGGCGCGAGACGTCCGTGGATTTTCCGTCAAGTTTTACACCTCGGCAGGCAACTACGACTTAGTCGGCAACAATATTCCGGTGTTCTTCATACAGGATGCAATCAAATTCCCTGATCTGATCCATAGCGTCAAACCTGAACCCGATCGCGATTTTCCGCAAGCGCAATCGGCTCACAATACGTTCTGGGATTTCGTCTCACTGAATTCCGAAAGCATGCACATGCTGATGTGGATCATGTCGGATCGAGCGCTACCACGTTCGTTTCGCATGATGGAAGGTTTCGGCGTTCATACGTTTCGCCTAATTAACGCCAAAGGGGAAGCAAAATTTGTCAAGTTTCATTGGCGGCCGAAGCTGGGAACATTTTCAGTAATTTGGCCAGAGGCGGTCAAAATCAATGGTGCCGATCCTGACTTCCACCGACGTGACCTGTGGCATGCAATCAATGCAGGTGATTTCCCAGAATGGGAATTGTCAGTCCAGGCATTCACTGAAGAGGAGGCGAACGAGTTTGATTTTGATGTACTTGACCCAACGAAGTTGGTTCCTGAGGAACTGGTTCCGCTGACTCCGCTCGGCAAGATGGTGCTCAATCGCAACGTCGACAACTTCTTCGCCGAAACGGAGCAAGTTGCATTCTGCCCGTCGCACGTTGTACCTGGCATCGACTTCTCCAATGATCCGCTGCTTCAAGGTCGCTTGTTTTCCTATCTCGACACCCAGCTTTCACGGTTGGGCAGTCCCAACTTCCATCAAATTCCGGTTAACAAACCGAAATGCCCGTTCGCAAACTTTCAACGCGATGGTCATATGCAAATGGAAGTTCCTACCGGTAACGTAGCCAACGAACCGAACTCGCTGGACGATGGCTCGCCTCGCGAGGACCCAAAGGCAGGATTCGCAAGTTACCGGGCTGAAGAAAGCGGTCAGAAGCTTCGCATTCGTCCCGAGAGCTTCGCCGACCATTACACACAAGCTCGGCTGTTTTGGGTGTCGATGACCGAGGCCGAGAAACGACACATTGCCGCTGGTTTCGCGTTCGAACTCGGCAAATGCGATCAGGTGAAAATCCGTACGCGAATGCTTGGGCATCTTCAAATTGTCGACGAAGGTTTAGCCGCACAGGTTGCCGATTCACTGGGCATGCAAGGCACGGCAGACACGTTACAACCAATCGTTCCAGTTGGGGACCCTCGGCCGTCGCAACCACTTTCCATGTACAGTGCCACGCCTCCGACATTGGCAGGCAAAAAGATTGGCTTATTAACAACGGATAATGTCGATGGGTCACTGTATACCGCGCTCATTAAGTTAGCGGATGCTGAGAAGGCGACCTTGGAAGTCATCGCACCGAAAGCTGGACCGATCAGGACGAATAAAGGTAAGGAGATCGTTCCGAACCACTTTTTGGCCGGAGCGCCTTCGGTACTATTCGATTACGTCGTTGTTGCACCTGCCGCAAAAAATGCGAAATCACTCGCTTCAGAAAGCGCTGCCATCGACTGGATACGCGACGCCTTCAGCCACTTGAAGGTAATTGGGTTCAATGAAGCTTCAGCGATGATGTTTGAAAAAGCGTCCGTACAAACTGATGCTGATGAAGGCGTGGTGAATGTCGGCGCAGGCAATCTCAGCGCGTTCACGTCGGCATGTAAAAAGTACCGCATTTGGGATCGAGAGCCCAAAATTCGATCGTAGCTGGTGTTGAAGTGTAGTCGGCAGGGCGATCCGTTTCTACTTACTCTTAATTCTGACAGTGTGCAAAGAAGATGAATACAAATAGTTCTAGTGAACAACGAGTAAAGCTAGTTGATCCACGTAATGCATTTGCAAGGCCCCCATTTACTGACCAAGATCCGATCGCCATGCCCGGTCTCACAAGCCAGTTGTCTCCACAACCAGACCATGGTGAAGAGACCTACAGAGGGAGCGGAAAATTACGAGGTTTAAATGCCTTAATTACGGGAGGCGACAGCGGTATCGGCCGAGCCATTGCGATCTGCTTAGCGCGCGAAGGTGCAAATGTAGTTATCAACTATCTATCGGAAAATTCAGATGCTCGTGAAACGATCGATTGGGTTACCGACGCAGGTTGCCTCGGAAAGGCAATTCGCGGCGACCTTCGCGAGGAATCTTTTTGTGATTCGCTGGTGGATGAAAGTATTCGAGAGCTAGGATCGTTAGACATACTGATTAACAATGCCGCATATCAGGAGACAGAAGAGACAATTGACGATTTCTCTACCGAAGTATTTGACCGAATATTCAAGACAAACATTTACGCTCCGTTTTGGTTAAGTCGTGCGGCGTTGAATCGCCTTCCACCTGGGGGCAGCATCATCAACACGGTTTCAATCCAAGGGTATAACCCCTCGCCTTATTTGTTGCCATACGCAACGACCAAGTCGGCTCTGATTGGAATGACCAAAGCACTGTCCAAGCTAGCGATCGAGAAAGGAGTTCGTGTCAATGCGGTTGCACCAGGTCCAGTTTGGACGCCGCTTATTCCTGGCTCCATGTCAAAAGAAAAGTTTGAAGAATTTGGCAGCGATACTCTGTTCGAACGTCCTGCACAGCCGATCGAACTCGCGCCATTATACGTCTGGTTAGCCAGCACCGACGCATCTTATATTACCGGAGAAGTATTCGGTTGCAGTGGGGGAAAGTCGCCATTTTAGCGATTGAAGTCGGCAGATTTCCAGGTGTTCCTCCTACTAGATTAGATTACCAAGAAAGTTCAATTCATGGCAAAGTTGTTCGAGCAATTCCAGCTCAAAGATGTCAAGTTGCGGAATCGCATCGTCGTTTCTCCGATGTGTCAATATTCTTCCGAGGATGGATTTCCAAGCGATTGGCATTTGGTGCATCTGGGATCGCGGGCTGTCGGCGGTGCAGGCTTGGTATGTGTCGAGGCCACTGCGGTGTCACCCGAAGGTCGCATTAGTCCAGGTGACAGCGGCATCTGGAAAGACGACCATATAGAACCTTTCTCTCGAATCGCGAAATTTACGAAGCAGATGGGAGCCGTCCCTGGAATGCAGATCGCGCACGCGGGTCGCAAGGCCAGTGCGAGCGTACCGTGGGAAGGGAACGCTCATTTGTCGAGCGACAAAAACGGCTGGGATACGATCGCACCATCGGCCATAGCCTTCGGTGCAAAACTGGACAAAGTCCCAAAGGAGATGACGGCGACTGATATCGAGCAGACCAAACAACAGTTTGCAAGTGCTGCGAAGCGCGCGCTCGATGCGGGTTTCGAATGGTTAGAATTGCATTTCGCACATGGTTACTTGATGCATGAATTCTACTCGCCTCTGGCGAATCATCGCGATGATCAATATGGTGGAAGCTTTGATAATCGCATCCGGTTCCTGATAGAAACACTTGAGGCAGTACGCGAGGTATGGCCCGAAAATTTGCCTTTGACAGCGCGGTTGTCGGTCACCGATTGGATAGACGGTGGGGTGACAGTCGACGACTCTATTGAGTTCACAAAGCGAATGAGGAATGTGGGTCTTGATTTGCTCGACGTAAGCCACGGCATGATCAATCCAGAACATTCGGGTGTCCCAAATGAGCCAGGATTTATGGTCCCGCATGCAAGTCGCATCCGCAAGGAAGCAGAGATTCCGGTCAGCGTCGGTTGGTTGATTACTGAACCAATTCAAGCCGAGCAAATTATCGCTAACGGACATGCTGACTTAATTGTGCTTGCCCGTGAATTACTCCGAGATCCCTACTGGCCGTACCATGCTGCAAAGGCCTTGGGTGATGATAAGTACAAAGATATCCTGCCGATCCAATACGCTCGCGCTGTCGAGAGCTGAGCTGGTAGTAACTTGCGTTATGACTGTTTATTCTCGTGGAGCAGAAATTCAAACAAATTAGGCGAGTACAAGTAATGCGAAGCGACGTTCTTCCACTTCGAATGGTGTTTACTCTATGCGAATGCCATTGCCGTGCCATAACAATTTCAAATCGTCTTCCGTCCAATATTCCCTTCCGATAGATGGATCACCGATGATGAAGCCACCGTCGTCTGTGCGGCCGAGCACGACAACCGAATGCCCCATGCCGGGAATCCATCCCCATTGGTCCGCATAGCGACGGTCTTCCACTCCAAAAGGTAGCCCAACAGCGATCAATACCGGCCAGTCATCGTCGGCAATTAGTTGTGGTAAGCTCGGATCCACAATCTTAACCTCGCGATTGTTCTGCTGAGCAACCAGTTTCACGCCACGGTAGAGTCCAAGCGTCGGTGTGCCACTGGAATCGGTTAGACAAAGCGGTATCAGATCGCTCTCGGTGACTTTGATGTTCTCACTTCTTAACAGCGTCGCAGCCGCCGCAGGGCTACAGGTCGCCCACGACGTTTGCATCGCTACACCGTTTTCCCAATCATCACTGCCCGCAGGCGGCGGTCGTACGGCGATCGATAAGAGCGGCCAAAAGATAGAAGCCAAGGATGCGGCGGCCAGCAGCAATGACAATCCGGCGCGCCGCCACGCCGGAGTTTCGGGAAGTCGCCAAGCCCAAGCGGCCGCCATCGCAGCGAAGATCGCTGAGATGTTCGTATAGATAATGGCAGCGGAGGAGGGGACTAATCTCGCCCAAATCAATTGCCCTGAACCATAAAAAAGGAAGTACACCATCGCAAGCACTGACATTGCCAACGCCAACATCGTCCATTGCCCTTTGGTCGAGTAAAAGTACCGACCTGCGAGTAAACTCGTGACGGTGGATAAGGAAATCATTGCGATGATCGCAACCGTAATATCAGTCATAGATGTTTCGTAGATTGTCTGTGAGGATTCGATCAAGTTCGTCAACAATGCAAGTTCCGCGCCTCCCGCATGCAATTTAGCACCCAGAATTCTGGAGTATCCTTCTACTCGCAATTTTGGCATGGAATCTGCATACCGAGTGCACTGACAGTGTAACACTACCAAATTTGGCTTAGTCCCTTACAACACTTCGTTCGCATATCACCTATTAAAGGTTTAACACCATGTTTTGGATCATCGGTTGGATCCTCTTTGGGCTTCTTGTCGGCTTGATTGCTCGCGCAGTCGTACCCGGTTCGCAGAAAATGGGTTGCCTAGGAACAATGCTGCTTGGCGTGGCAGGTTCGTTCCTGGGTGGAGCGATAGGGTACTTATTGCAAGGTGGCTCGTTGGTTCAATCGAGCGGCTGGATTGGCTCAGTCATCGGTGCAATCATTTTGCTTGCCATTTCGGTACGGCGTGGCAAGTCAAAGGAGTGATTGCGTAATCCAGTAGTCGAGTCGATCGTCAGGCAGCGCGACTTTCAGATACAATGGCAATATTAACAGCCTCACATCCACCATAGCTATGAACAACGAACTGATTGAAGGTAATCTCCCCGACAACGCCATCGAGGAACTTCGTGAAGCAAAACGAATCTTGCAGCACCACGGAATTGCAGATAGGTTGACTGAGCTATTGGGAACACCGATCACTGCTTCGTTGAAGATGCTGCCGGACGCTGCAGAGAAATACATCTATGCAGCCATTGACAAGTCACTCAATATTGCCATGGATGTCGCGTTACGTACGCTTGGGAACGACTCGTTGAAGTCGGGTAAGCCTCGATTGCTCACTCACAAGTTGCTGGCCGGTCTCACGGGTGCCGCCGGTGGAGCATTTGGCGGGGCGACAATCGCAGCGGAATTGCCGGTGTCGACCGTGTTGATCTTGCGATCCGTGGCCGACATCGCGCGAAGTGAAGGCGAAGACTTGTCCAACGTTGAAGCGCGTTTGGCTTGTTTGCAAGTGTTTGCACTCGATCCAGGCAAAAAATCCAACATCGAAGACGACACTGAAATCGGATATTTCGCAGTTCGAGCCGCGATGGCAAAACAGATTCGCGATGCTTCACAACATGTGCTGAAAAACGGAATTTCTGATACATCTGCACCTGCACTAGTTAAGCTCGTTGCTCAAATCGGAAAGCGGTTCGGCGTGGTGGTGACCGAGAAGATCGCCGCTCAAGCGATCCCAGTGATCGGAGCGATCGGCGGAGCATTGATTAACAGCTATTTCATCGACCACTATCAAGACCTCGCTCGAGCGCACTTCACCATTCGGCGGTTAGAACGCCATCACGGTGAAACGCTTGTCAGAGAAGCATACTATAAACTGGCTTAGTGCGCATCCAGAATTCTGCTAGTGATAAGCGGCGTCATGTCAAGATCAGGATGCTCAGTCATCCATTTTCATTTTGCGATAGATTGTCTTGCGGTCCAAGCCTAGTATGCGAGCCGCGTGGGTTTGGTTTCCACCGACTGCCTCAAGGACATGTGTAATGTAGCGTCGTTCGATTTCCTCCATGGAGACGAGTTCGCTTGGATCTAGTCCTCCGATAAAGACGGTGCCGCCCTTGAAGTTACGGACCTTCTCGGGCAGGTCTTCGATAGTGATTTTATCGTATCGGGTTAGTGCGACCGCACGCTCGATAACATTTCGGAGTTCGCGTACGTTGCCGGGCCATGAGTAGGCGAGCAATTTTTCAGCGACTCCATCAGCGAATCCTTCAACGGGCTTGTTATCACTCTTGGTATAGAGAACGCGAAAGTGTTCGGCAAGACGCAGGATATCGGTGCCACGGGAACGCAGGGGTGGCAATTCGATGCCAATGACGTTAATGCGATAATATAAGTCTTCACGAAAACGCCCTTCGGCGACAGCCGTTTCGAGGTCACGATTGGTGGCGGTTAGAACGCGGACATCAAAAGGGGTCTCTTTATCGCTTCCAACGGGACGAACTCTCCGTTCTTCAAGAGTCCGCAAAAGCTTGGCCTGCATCGAAATTGGCATCTCACCCATTTCATCCAAAAGTAAGGTTCCCGTGTCAGCTTCAAGGAACAGGCCGCGACGCTCGCCACGAGCGTCGGTGAAGGCACCTTTGACGTGACCAAAGAGTTCACTTTCAAGTAATGTTTCAGTTAACGCGGCACAGTTGATTGCAACAAAGGGCTTACTCGCTCTGCGACTACAGGAGTGAATGGAGCGTGCGACAAGTTCTTTGCCCGTCCCACTCTCACCGGTGATGAGAACGGCGGCATCGGATGCTGCGACCTGGCTCAAATGATCATAGAGGGCTCGCATGGCTGGGCTTTGTCCAAGTACTTCACCGAAGGCAGTGGGCGATTCCTGCGACGATTCGAGCAAACGCACCTGCTGGGTCAAACGCCGATGCTCGATTGCTCTACGTAGTGTGATGGACAACATATCCATTTCGATCGGCTTGGTAATAAAGTCATACGCGCCCGATCGCATCGCCGACACAGCCGTTTCGAGTGTGCCGAATGCGGTCATTACGATGACCGGTATGTCGGGGCGTATTTGCGTCAGTTGTCGACACAACTGCAGACCAGTAGTTCCGGGCATCCTGACATCGGTCAGCACGACGTCGTAGTTTTGTTGATGGATAGCGTCTACGGCATCGGAGGCTACAGTAAACCAATCACTGTGAATCCCCCTCAATCGTAAGTCAGTTTCGATGAGCTCACACATATTCCTTTCGTCATCGACGATTAAAACGCGTGGTTCAGTGGCGACCTCATTCATGACAGCGCTTCTTTGTTCTGACCGGGCGGTGCGGCGGGCAGCACCACGGAGAATGTGGTTTGTTTACCTGTCTCGCATGTAACTTGTAACTCGCCACCATGCTCCTTAACAATTCCATAGGCGATTGATAAGCCAAGCCCAGTCCCTTGGCCAACGTCTTTGGTTGTGTAAAAGGGCTCGAAGATTCTTTGAATGTCTTGGGATTCTATACCGACGCCTGAATCTCTGACATACATGGTTACTTGCCCATTCAGATCTGCTGGAGAAACACTTACGTTCACAGTTCCTCCTTGGGGCATAGCGGCGATTGCATTGCTGAGTAAATTCGTCAGTACTTGTTGAAGCTGAGTTGCATCGCCCTCAACGACTACTGGGTCAGTTGCGACGTTCAATTCAATCTCCACTGCTGATTTTTTCGCCAGCGGAGTCATTAAGTCACAGGTACGAACAATTATATCCCGAAGATCGACAGTAGCGTGCGGTGCTGGCGTTTGGCGAGCAAAGTCAAGTAATTGTCGAATGATTGCCGTCATTCGATCGGTTTCGGATTTGATGGTGTTCGCACTTGATCTCACTTCTTCAGCAGATAACTTGCCACTGGCAATTAGACCGGCTCGGCCCGACACAACATTCAGTGGCGTACCAAGTTCGTGTGCGACACCTGCCGCTAGTGTTCCCACTGTACCCAAGCGATCAGTGTGGCGAATCGTGTTGCGCTGTTGGTTCAAACGATAGCTCATCTGACTTATCGCTCCAGCCAATCGGCCGAGTTCATCATTGCTCGTTAGAACAGGCGACTGTGCCAATTGACCTTCGCCGATGGTGTTGACTTGAGCGATGAGCTTGGCGAGTGGTTTACCGACCAGCTGTATCCCTCCAAAACAAATCACTATGGCTGACAGTCCAGCTACTCCTAGCAAAGAGAGGACTGACGCAACGATCGATCCGCGAGTAAATGCGGTGTGGGCACCAAGAGGCTGGGCAACTTCTATGGCTCCGGTTTCATTGCCGTCCATAATGAGCGGCACGTAGGACAAGGCAGTCCGCTCCCCATTGGCATCGTAAATCGAAACTGTAGATACTTGGTGGGACGAAACATGTGTTTGCGGCATCGCCTCACTGACACCTTCGACCCAACGGAGTTGCGAACCGGATACGGCGTGAGCCGAAACTTCGATGACTCGTTGAATCGTAACAGTTCCACCTTCACGATAAGCGCGTACGATTTCAGGCTTCAGCGCTTCAACTAGATCGTATGCATGTGCTTCTCGTGTTTCATTTTCCCAAGCTTGCTGACGTCTAATCGTTTGCCAGGAAAATAGGCTGACTATCGCGAGAACGCCGCACAGGAAAATGAGAATAAGCTTGGCTGCGAGTTTCATGGTAAATGTTGGTGCGGGGACAGCTTGGAACGTGTCGCAGATCTTACAACGCACTGGGTGTGTAAAAAAGAGCGACCAATGTCCATTGTAGATTGAACATTGGTCGCAGTCATTCCGATTGCCTCAGCCATTGGCGTGACTATTTACTTATCGACCACCACGAAGCGCGAGCCCTGTTCGGCGCGAACTAGCAGAAGGATCGAACCATCAGCGTCGCTATCGACTGCCTTCTTGAACTCTTCTGGATTGGTCACATTCTGTCGATTGACTTGCACGATAACCATTCCTGCTTCAAGTCCGGCCTTTGCTGCGCCACCCTCTTCTTGCACTCCAGTGATCACCACACCTGTTTGATTCTCCATTCCGAGATGCTTGGCAACATTTTCGGAAAGGCTGCCAATCTCCAGCCCTAACCCCTGCAGCTTCATTCCTTCAGGCTTAGCAATTGACGCCTTGTCACCAAAGTCATTCGGAGCCGCTTCTGGCTGGTAAGTCAGCTCTACCGACTTGCCATCGCGAATCACGTTAACCGTTACAGGCTTTCCAAGTGGGGAGCTCTCAACGGCTAATTGCAATTCCTGCGGCGTGGTAACCGCAGTACTTCCAAATTTGACGATCACGTCACCCATCGCAAGCCCCGTCTTGGCTGCTGGTGTATTCGGGAACACATTCGTGACTGCAACGCCGCTTCTTGGAGCAACGCCGAGTTGTGTACTCAGTTCGTAGTTAACTGGTTGAATGCCGACACCAAGATACGAACGTACGACATGTCCGTTAGTGAGTAGTTGATCGCTAACCCAGTGAGCCAAGTTGGATGGGACCGCGAAGCCAACTCCGTTGTTGCCGCCGCTTTGTGACGAAATCGCGGTGTTGATCCCGATCACTTCACCAAGAAGATTTACTAGCGGTCCACCACTGTTACCGGGGTTGATCGCAGCATCGGTTTGGATAAAGCTTTCGCGATCGGTGATCCCAATACCACGATTCTTAGCGCTAACGATGCCCGCCGTGACAGTGCTTTCCAGCCCGAACGGTTGGCCCAATGCGACGACCCAGTCGCCCACTTCCATGAGCTCGCTGTTGCCAATCTTGGCGGCTACTAGGCTCGAGTTCCCGTTGAACTTCACAACAGCAATATCGGTTTGCGGATCCGTTAGAACTTCCGTAGCAATAAACTCGCGTCCGTCTTGAGTTTTCACGATCACCTTGCCACCACCTGCAACCACATGATTGTTGGTTAACACCACGCCGGCTGAGTCGATAATCACACCCGAGCCAATGCCACCTTGGGAGCGTGGCGTTTGACCGGGATTCGATTGGCCTGGCCCCTTAGGCATTCCATCAGGAAACATATCCTCGAATGGTGTGCCTTTGAAAGGATTGCCTTGTTGGGCACTTGGCTGTTTCGCAGTTTGCCACGACATATCGGGACGATTCTCGATCGCCACGACCGATGGCAACACCTGCTTTGAAACTGCGCGGAACGCATGCGACAGCGAATTGGCCACGTCCAAAGATGCAGGAGGTGTTGCTGCTTGTGAGTCTACTGCGCGGGCCGGATAGTTTACTATTGCTAGTGAGGCCGCGGTGATCATCAGTGGAACTGCGAATAGCGCAGAACGAGATCTGAGAAAGATACGTTTCATATTTCTGTTCCTAAGGAATTGGGATTGAGCGAGTTAGTTATTCGATGATGGCAAATTGGCTGCCATATCCGCGAGCGACACGACTGGCAATTGCCAGTCGGTTGGTTGTTGATAAACGCGACGGCGTTTGCGCTGAGCTCCGCTCCAGCCACGGCGAACCTCCGCCGCTCGACGCGCAATCTCTTCGGCACACGGATCGTCCGTACGCGGCCCGTCTTCTGACGATTGATTTGGGAGCGCGACCATAGATGCCTCCGTTATAATTTTGCTGAATTTGGCACTACTCTCGTGCCTGCCGGTAGCGATGCATTACCGCTTGCAAGGCCGACGCGGATTGGTAACGCACTCATCGTGCCAATGTGATTAGAACAGTGCAGGTCAAGCAAATCGAAATTTCGCAAACACTCGTTTTTGCGGCCTTTTCAGCATTTTGCACAGGCAATTTTTAACCTCCGCGACATCATGACAAGCCGGTAAATTACCTCACAAAAAAACTATCTTGCGGCACGAAGTCTCGGTGGGGCAATTTGCCCCACTGCCCATGCTTTGACTACTGAGCCGTTAAGCGCCCATGTGCGGGAAGTTGTCGGTGCTATCACCGTGTGGAATGACGGTGTTAGTAAGATGATGCACACCTGACGGATCATCGGCAGTATTGGAAGGCGACTAAAGACAGACCACCCGATCAGTTTCTGTTCGCTTCGAACAAATAGACTGTGGCCTCCCCGTCCTCCAATACGTAGACATTCCTCCAATACGTAGACGTTCCTTCGGAACTGATCTTAATGCATAGCTTCGCTTGCAAATTCACTTTGGACTTAGCGGAGTGGCCCAAGGTCGTGGAGATAAGTCGACGTCGAAGGGGACTTGAAAAATGCTGGTAAGCACCTGCTAGCGGCAGTCGACCATGTGCGTGACGCAGCGCGCTCGGCCGATCAGTCAACTTCAGCGAATCTAGCTCTGCTCGGTAATAAACGCTTTATCTTTAGCCAGGATGGTAAGGCCTTTGTAATGTTCGGCTGCGCGGGCATGGCTGGCGATTCGAGATCGTTAGTCAGCCCTGATGTTTCGCCAAATTTATTTCCCTGTAGCCGACTCGCTATATCATTGAGTGATATGGCCCAGCGGTCTTTTGGCGATCATACAAGCGAACGTCGAATTCTCCAGAAAGGCAGAGGAACGCACTGACCATGTTGGAATGGCCATGCGGTGGCACACTATAACCCTGGCGAACTCCGGCGATTTTCGTAATCAACATTTGTCGGGGCTCGGCTCCACTTGGCGTTGCAGTCGATGTCGGAGAGTTCAATTCAATGGTCTGGACGAACTCGCCCCGATCGGCAGGCATCATTTCAAGAACACTTGAGCCAGTGCGAGGCCAAGGACGGACGTTCTCAGGTACTGAAGTGCCGATCGTCGGGAAATCTGGCGCATTAGATTTTCGTTCGCGTGTTCGATGTTGGAATTTTGTACTTTGCTCTTTAGTGAGAGTTGGCAGATTTGATATGCCAAGTGGACTTTGCAGCCCGACAGCAATTTTGAAAGTATTGTTTTCCTGACACTCCTCGAATTGAACGACAAAAACCTCGTTGCGGGCGGGAACTCCTTATTAATGCTCTGTTGTAACAGCGCTGGTTGGGAATGAAACTGGAGATCCAAATCTCATGACGGCTACTAAAGGTGAAACTCCATGAACTGCAAAAACGAACACCGCATGCGATTTGGACCGGGTCTCTTGGTTGCCGCTGCTTTTATAGGGCCGGGAACGGTCGTCACGGCCAGTAAAGCTGGGGCTCAGACGGGCTGCGAGCTCTTATGGACGATTTTGTTCGCCTCGTTCGGAGCAATCGTGCTTCAATCGTTCGCAGCAAGACTTGGAATCATTTCCGGTACGGGATTGGGAGAGTATCTGAGGAAGTGGCTTGCTAACTCGCTCTATTTTCCCTGGGTGGCTGCACTTGTGATCGCAGCAATCGGACTTGGAAACGCGGCTTACCAAACTGGAAATTTGAGCGGCGCAGCGATGGGATTAGCTTCCATCACCGGAGGACCATTGCACTGGTGGGTCTTTGGAATGGCGGCGGTGTCGATCGCCATTCTCTCGATTGGAGAATTTCAGTGGCTACAGCGTGTTCTCATTGGCCTAGTGTGCGTGTTGAGCCTGTCCTTCTTGACCACTGCCTTATTTAGCTTGCCCAAAATAGCGCCGCTTGCCTCGGGACTCCTCGTTCCTCGTGTATCCAAAGATAGTTTGCAACTTGTAGTTGCCCTGATCGGCACAACCATCGTCCCCTATAACCTGTTTCTCCACGCAAGCAGCGCGGCAAAAAATTGGAAGGGTATGGACACGGAGCAAGCGTTAAAACAATCACGTTGGGACACGGTAACAGCAATAGCACTGGGCGGCCTCGTAACGGCCTCTATCGTGATGACCGCCAGCACTGCATTCTTTGACAAAGGAATTCAACTGGGAAGCATCAACGAAATTTCTCATCAACTTACGCCAGTCCTTGGACCAGCCTCAGGGATACTTTTCGGAATTGGCCTGTTTTCAGCCGGACTAACCAGTTCGATTACGGCACCGTTGGCTACGTCCTACGCCATCTGCGGCATACTTGGATGGACACAGAAAGAACAACGATGGCGATTTATTGCGATTGCCTATGCGATCGTTTGCATCGGAGCAGCACTTGCTGTCTTTAGCGGGAAGGCACCTTCGGAAACCATTGTTTTCGCTCAAGTGGCAAATGGACTCCTATTGCCCATTATCGCTGCCATTCTACTCTGGACAGCCGCCCGGCAATGGGGACCGTCATCGCCTAAACGCTGGGAGCTAGCACTTGGATGGGGCATTGTCGTCTTTGTGGCAATGCTAGGGACATGGAAAATCTACACCGCGGTGTTGTGATCGCTTCGTTAGACGAGGAAAGCCAAGCAACATTCACGACCTGGAAGCGAAAGTCGACTATTGCTCACGAATTGACGATCTTACCTATCTAGAGCGAAACACTTATGTGCAATCTACTATTCCGTTCCGAAATTGACGTTCTAACTCAATTTCATAGGCAAAGTGAGCTTACCGACTTTAGCTGAAGAATTCTTCAAAGATGCTTATTTGATAGTTGCCGATTTACACCGTAAGTTTGAATGAATGGCGTTCGCTATCAAAAGGTCATTCTGGGCAACTCCAACGACATGTACAGGATTCACAAGTGCTCTCATTATTCTCGCGTCCACGATCAGCTGACGCCAAAGCTGCCCCCCAAATCAGCGAGCCCTCCCTTCAGCCAACCAGCCCAGAACATCTCAAGAATCAAAGATTATTGGACGCGCTCAGCTGTGGACAGGCGACCATTTTATTCACGCCCGATGGAGAAATCGTAGAAGCCAATGATCATTTCCTGGCCTTGCTTGGATACGATTTAAGGGAAGTTATTGGCTTGCACCATCGAGTATTCGTACATCGCGACTACGCGAATTCCACTGAGTATCAAAATTTCTGGAAAGAACTAAAGGCGGGAAAATTTCAAAGCGGAGAGTTCTGTCGTCTTGGCAAGAATGGTCGCGAAGTATGGATCAATGAGACTTATTGCCCCGTTTTCGACGAGCAAAAAAGAGTCATTCAGGTATTTAAAATCGCGTTCGATATCACGGCACAAAAACAAACACAACTCGATATTCAGAATCGCACGCAAGCGGTGATCGAATTTCAACCGGACGGCACCATTGTCCAAGCGAATGATTTATTCTTGAAATGTGTTGGGTACTCTCTTCAAGAGATCAAAGGCAAACACCACCGAATCTTCATGCCCAATGGAGAAATGACCGATCAAGAATACGCTCGATTTTGGCAATCATTAGGCAACGGCGAGTATCACCAGGGCGAATTCCGTCGCATTTCAAAATCGAAAGCGGAGATCTGGCTTCAAGGGGCATACAATCCGATCTTTAACCGCCACGGCAATGTTGTTCGCATAAGAAAGAACGTTTCAGACATTACAGCCGAGGTCATGTCAAAACAAAAATCTGTTCAAATCGGCAACATGATTGGGCGAAGTGTTTCGGAGATGTCAGGCGCAATTCGCGAGATATCGGAACGTATCTCAAGTACTGCCGACCAAGCCAAAGATTCCGAGCAAGCGGCAAAGCGGGCAACTCAATTCGTTAATACACTGAAGGAAAGCAGCGCCAATATCGATAGAGTGATTAATCTCATTCAAGACCTTGCTGAGCAGACAAACCTCTTGGCACTCAATGCAACTATTGAAGCCGCGAGAGCTGGAGAAGCAGGGCGAGGTTTCGCTGTTGTCGCTAGTGAAGTGAAATCACTCGCGAACGAAACAGGTCGGGCTACGAAGGGAATCAATGATAGTATTGAGTCGATTCAGCAAAACATCAATGAAGTTGTAGAAGCGATCAGCGGTATTTCGAAGAGCGCATCAGAAGTCTGTATGAATACCACCAGTATCGCAGCATCAGTCGAAGAGCAATCATTGTTGATGGAATCGCTCGGCAATAATGCTAAGGATTTGGTTGCTATCACAGAACGTTAAGCTTAGTTCTTCGTCAAATCCCTCATCAAGGTTTATTCCCCGCCTCGCCCCCTGGTGTTGAAACTTCTCCTTGGGCTAGGCGAATAATTCATGAATTACTCGACCATGCACGTCAGTCAAGCGGAAGTCTCGACCGCTGTAACGGAACGTGAGTTTTTCATGGTCGAGCCCCATCAGGTGCAGAATGGTGGCATGCAGGTCGTGGACATGGACTTTGTTTTCGACCGCAGCAAAACCAAACTCATCGGTGGAACCATATGTCATCCCACCCTTGACGCCACCACCGGCAAGCCACATCGAAAAGCCATGATGATTGTGGTCTCGACCATTGCCATTTTCTGCCACTGGAGTTCTGCCGAACTCACCGCCCCAGATGATCAGCGTGTCCTTTAACAGATCTCGCTGTTTGAGATCTTTAATCAGTGCCGCAATGGGCTGGTCAACATCTCTCGCTTTGTTGGCATGGTCCTTGATGTTTTCATGGTCGTCCCAAGGTTGTCCGTTGCCATAATAGACCTGCACCATTCGGACGCCGCTTTCGACGAGTCGTCGTGCTGCCAAACAACCATTCGCAAATTGACCCGTCCCGTAGGCTTCTCTTGTCTCTTTGGTTTCTTTATCCAGATCAAAGACATCCTGTGCCTCTGTCTGCATGCGAAATGCCATTTCCAGCGATTCGATGCGCGCCTCTAGGCGATTGTCTTGGCCGCCTCGCTGCTCCAAATGCAATTCATTCATCTGCTTGAGAAGATCCAACTGCCGACGCTGACCGCTGCTACTTAAATACGTATTGCTTATGTGCTGAATGACCTTCTTTGGATCAACGCTCTGAGCATGATTTATGTGTGTGCCCTGGTAGATGCCGGGCAGAAAGCTATTGCTCCACAATTGAGGACCAACGACCGGCTTTCCTGGACACAGCACTACAAATCCAGGAAGGTTCTGATTTTCAGTACCCAGTCCATACAGTAGCCATGATCCTATCGAAGGTCGCGTCGGCTGTGTTTCGCCACTATTCATCATCAATAGGGACGGTTCGTGGTTGGGGATATTGGTGTGCATCGACCGAATCACGCAAATGTCATCAATACATTCGCCAACGTTTGGAAATAGATCGCTGACTTCGATTCCCGATTCGCCATATCGCTTGAACTTAAAGGGCGACATCATCAGCCCCCCTGTCTTTCGTTCCGTCTTCAGTTCGGCTGTAGGGGGTCGCTGTCCATTGTATTTCGTTAGAGCGGGTTTTGGATCAAACGTGTCGACCTGCGAAGGCCCACCATTCATAAAGAGGTGAATAATGTGCTTCGCCCGTGGCGCGAACTGAGCTGGCTTTGGGGCTAGCGGACTGGATACGCCTGCCTCCCTGGCGCTCGCCAATGTGCCGTCTTGTGCCAGAATTCCAGCAAGCCCCAGCACGCCCAGCCCGGTACCGATGCGATGGAGGGACTCACGACGAGTCATGGCGAATTGTGGGCGCGGCAAATTCATTTTTACGTTCCTAATCGAGATACATGAACTCATTGCTGCCTAGTAGCGCTTGAGCATAACTTTCCCACAATGTCAATTTGTTCTCCGGGTCGTTTTCCCCTGAGAGGTATGCGAGTCCGATTTCAATTTCCACTGCAAGCGCTGGCCGACCATACGCCAAGAGAAAAGCCTGTTGAATACGACGTTCATCACTATCGGGTTCTTCGCTGTGCAACCGAGCTGCAAATGCTTTGGCTTGTTCTACCATGAAGGGACTGTTCAGCACGAATAGCTGCTGTTGCGGCACCGTTGTTTCACTTCGCTTAGAGCTGGTGATATTTGCATCAGGGAAGTCAAACATTCGTAGCAAGTTATCAAGTTCGTGACGACTGACCATCGAGTAGACGGTACGACGAACATTGTTGACATCTGCCAAGTTCGTTGACGGTCCGCTAAGAGTGCGATCGAGCTTTCCGGAGACGTTCAACAGTGCATCTCGCCAGGCCTCGACATCTAGACGCTGTCGATTCATTCGCCAAACAAAGCGATTGTCGGCATCGATTTGAGTATTGGCCTCGTGGTCTGCAGAGCTGAGCTGATACGTTGATGACAACATGATGAGCCGGTGCAGCGACTTAATCGACCAACCGGATTCGACCAAGCGCGACGCGAGATAGTCAAGCAATTCCGGATGCGTTGGGGCCTCACCCTGTTTGCCGAAGTTGCTGGGTGTACCCACTATGCCACGCCCAAAATGATGCTGCCAGATCCGATTCACCATGACTCGTGAAGTGAGAGGATTGTCAGGGCTGGCAACCGCGTCTGCCAGTTCGCGGCGTCCACTACCTTCTGTGTAGAGCGTGCGATCTTCACCTGCGAGCACTCGCAGGAAACGCCGCGGCGCTACTTCGCGTTCCTGCGCTGGATTGCCGCGAACAAAAACACGCATATCAGCCGAATTGGCTTCGGCATAGCTGTGAGCGATCGCGTACATTGGTGGAGCTGTCTGCTTGGCGTCCTCCAATTCCGCTCGAAGTTTCATCAGCTGCTCCAGCTGCTTACCGGACAGAAAGTTCTCTAGATCGTCATCACTTACCGAAAATGGCCCATTCTTACCCAGCACTAGAGACAGGACATCGGTACCCGGACTGATTGGCCCTTCGGCTGGCTGTTCCGTATACACGCTAAACTGCACAACAGCCTGCTCGCCGCAACCACCTTGATCGGAACCGCTATTGTCTAAGCCTCCAATTGCCTTGAATCGCTGGTACCCCTCGGGAATGTCGTAGGCAATGATGCACGGAGCATGAACACCAATACCGTTTTCATATTCCTTGCCCCCGACCCTTAAAGGACGGCCCTCATAATTGCGATCAATCTTGCCGCCACCGAAACCGTCGAGGGACTTCCACTGCAATGCCGTGAGTTTCAGTTCGCCCTGGTCTCCAATAAGCGTAGGAGCAAGCCAGTCGGAATGGTCACAGCTATTTCCATTACCTCCATCCGACACGACTAGAAACAACTGCTTCGCTCCACTTATGTCGACATCGATACCTACGGTTGGCCGAATCTTGGTGACGTTTGGTGACACAAACCGAGGACTTCCTGGCCGATGAGCCTTGCTCTCGCTAACATCCACAAGATTTGTCGTGGCGACTCCATTGCGGGTGTCTAGTAGCTCCTGAACATACTGTTGAAAACCATTCGAGATGGTGGTCACCTCTGCCGGGAGCATCCCAGAAACCTCGCCTGCAACCACCTCAGTGTTTACCATTGGCTGCAACAAAAACCACGATTCCAATGCAGAAATTTTACCTTTATTTTTCACACTAAGAAAATCAATCCAGCGTTTCAGCAAAAACTCGTTAACCCCAGCCTGAACGGCGAGGTCCGCTGGCTTTACACGCTTGCCTGCCGACTTTGCTGCTTCATACAGCCACACCGCTTCCATGTACTTAGCTATTTCGCCAACCTTCGCTTCGGCCGCAGTCGCTTTTTGATCCGCCAAGAATTCTTTGACAGCTTCTTCGCTGCTCTTCACTCGCTGTTGCCCGTTGTCATACGCTTCCACATCGGCATCCAGGCACAGCGGCGCGTTGTGCAATTTCGAACTGCGAAAAATGCCAGCCAATGAGTAATAATCCTGAGTCGGAATCGGATCGAACTTGTGATCGTGACATCGTGCGCACGATACGGTAAGCCCCAGAAATCCACGAGTAAGCGTATCAACGCGATCATCCAGTTCATCTGCCGCTGCCTTCGCTGCATCGCTGTTCTTATAGTATTGAGCCCCCAAGCCAAAGAACCCTAACGCCACCAGATGATCGTACGAGCCGGTCGATTCTGGGCCGAGTAGGTCGCCAGCAATCTGCATACGCACAAACTTGTCGTAGGGCAGATCAGTGTTGAATGCTGCGATCACCCAATCACGATAGCGATAACCGTTGGTGTTGGCCGTCACAGAAAATGTGTGCGCCTGGTCTTCGGAATACCGCGCCACATCCAACCAGTAGCGTCCCCATCGTTCCCCATAGTGTCTTGACTCCAACAAGCGGTCGACCACTCTCTCAAACGCCTCCGGAGAATCATCTTGCAGAAATGCATCGATCTCATCAGGAGTCGGCGGCAAGCCAATCAAATCAAAGGTAGCGCGACGGATGAGCTCCCGTTTCCCCGACCTGGCAACCGGCTGCAGGTGGAGCAGTTCCATCTGGGCAAGCGTAAAGTAATCGAGGTCATTCGACGGCCAGTCAGACCGTTGTACGGCGGGCAGCTCCGGCATCGTGACACGTTGATAGGCCCAATGTCGACTAGCTGCCTCGAAGTCAATCAAGTCCACTTTGACATTACCATCGCGCGGGTCCGGGGCTCCCATCTCAACCCAAGTCACAAAGTCAGCGATCACCGAATCAGGAAGCTTCCCCTCCGGCGGCATTTCGAAACTCTCATGTTGTAGCGCGCTAATCAACAAACTCTCACCAACATTCTGTGGCACAACTGCTGGACCAGAATCGCCACCTTTTTGGGATCCTTCGCGAGAATCAAGCAGCAAGCCACCCTTAACATTATTCACTTCAGCCGAATGACACTCGTAACAGTGCTGTAACAACACGGGTCGAATTTTCTCTTCGAAGAACTCGATACCAGCCGCGTGGACTGATTGCTGGTCGGTGTCCTGAGCAATGAGGGAATTGTGAACCGATGGGAACAACACCACGGCAAGGAGAGTTGCGATTCGAACAATCATTGAGGTGAACTTCGATCTGCGTGGCGGGCACAGTTGGTAGGAAGCCTTGGCGGGAACGCGATAGCGCGAAGCTAAAGTGTACCCAACTAGCGGGACTACAACCACGCATTGGCCCAATTGGGGAGGCATAGTCGCCTTTCGCTCCGCGAAAGTAGCGTTGGCATTCGCTGCTTTTTCAGAACTTTTGCGGAGCGAAAGGCGACTATTATTGCCTTCGATTAATAAATCCACAGCCTATCCGCGAAAGTAGCTCCGTTTTATGGTCGGGGTTTCGCTACTTTCGCGGAGCGAAAGGCGACTATTTTTGCCTTCGACTGAGAACTTCTTAGTCGCAATCATTTGTGGCACAGCAATTGCCTTACATGGTTCCGCGCGTCTTGTGTTCACAGAACTCAATTTGCATAACCAACATCTTAGCTCTTTGGAAGATAAAAACATGCTTGGCACTATTCTGTTGATTGTCTTGGTTTTGCTGTTATTGGGGGCCGTTCCCGCTTGGCCACACAGCCGGAATTGGGGCTATGGCCCAAGCGGTGGCCTCGGGCTCGTTGTTATCATCATTCTTGTACTCCTGTTAATGGGCAGAATATAAATGCACTCGTCATTAAACAAATGGCTACCCGTCACGGCCATCCTGTTCGCGTTCTTTCTTTGCGGTTGCGAACGTAAAGAAAAGGTTATTGATATAGAAACACCCGGGGTTGATGTTGAAGTCGAACGTTCAACTGACGACGGTACTGTCGACGTTGACGTCACTCGCAACAAATGATCATCTCCGCGAAATGGGTCTGTTGCGTGAACGTCGTCGTCGTTTCGATCTGCACGTCGATGTCGACCGTGACGGAGTGGATGTAAACGTTAATCGCAAGTAACCGATTTGGAATCTAACTCTTCCTCCACGGGCCATCATCAACTGTGATGATGGCCCGTTTCTTTTTAGAAAGCGATTTAGGACGGGTGCGATCTGCCTGATGCGTCTGCGGTGACACTCATGACGCTGCGTCCAAGTTGATAAGGTTGCTGACAGTCGATTTTGTCGCAAGCCAAGTCTCATAAACCGCATCCCAGATTCCACTCAGCAGAA
>JBGTBJ010000062.1:0-82985 GCA_041749395.1 Pirellulaceae bacterium | reverse complement strand
GCCGTACGCAGCGTTGCACGGCGTGGGCGATGTTGATTTCGAGTGGATCAAACTGTTCCGAACGCTTTGGTCGAGTCATAGCCAATACCTCCATGGCCATTTTGTCAGAAGTGTGAACGTGCGTCAATAGTGCACATAGGGGTCAATGTGATCTTTTATTGCGTTGTGCTATTTGTGGAGCGTGTGGTGTTTTGACCAATCGAGAACGGTGGATGACGCAAGCTTCTTTGGTGATTGCGTGTCTTTGACTGTGGCAAGTGGGCTGTGGCAAGTGGGCTGTGGCAAGTGGGTGGCACTGATCATGGCACATGAGACAATGAACAGTGGGTGGCACCAATCATGGGTGGCACCAATCATGTTGCGTGCCTTTAACTGTGGCCAGTGGGTGGCACCAATTAGACAATGAAGAGTGGGTGGCACCAATTAGACAATGGAGAGTGGGTGGCACCCATGAGACAAGACAAAGAGTGGGTGGCACCAATGAGACAAGACAAAGAGTGGGTGGCACCAATAAGAGGATGAAGAGTGGGTGGCACCCATGAGACAAGACAAAGAGTGGGTGGCACCAATGAGACACCAATGAGACAGCAGTTGGGGCAATTATTGCTTGGACCAAATTCTCGTGTTCAAACCAAGTTCTTCCACGACGCCAAGGCAGGACTGAATTTGAAAATAGTAGTTCCGCAAATAATCGGTGGAGAGCACGCTCTGAGCTTGTATAGGTTCAAAGTAGTTGTAGTTTGTGGAAATAGCGATGTACATTCGCGAGTAGAGAAATGAAAACTCGATGGGTGCTGCAAACTGACGTTTGAGTTCAAGCATGCGTTCCATCAGCCTCGGAGAGAGAATGTACCTAGCTTCTACCTGGTTCGTTGAATGTACCACGAACTCCTTTTCAAATTCGGGATCTTCGAGGACGACGAGCTGCGTTGAGCAGAAGAATGACCGCTGAAAGAAGCGACCCAACTGTCCAAGGTTTTTTTCTGCTACATCCGTCCGCACAAACGATGCCCCCTGAAAGTCTTTGTGAAAGTCAGAGGAAATAAACAACCCTTTAAAGATCGTATGCCATGAGGTCTGCGTCCGACCATTCTTATCGCGAGACTCCGTCTTGTACTCGGTGTGCAATTCCGACAAGCAAAGATCCGTCTTGCCAATTTGCCCCCAGATGGAGTCCTCCACGTGTGTTCTGTCGGGTTCACGCGTGTAAAGTTGGCTAGCATGGTAGTGATCCATGATGGCATGATCGCCAGCAGGAAAGTACTGCATATTTTCGGCGAAGGCGCCAAGCAGCGGTCCAATGAACTCCTGTTTGAAATGGCTACGATACTCTTCGTAGGGCGACTTGATTTTATTCGAATAGATCACCAAGCAGAGAATCAAGGCAATCACCCCCGTAATCACGATGGGGATAACAGCAGAGAAAGCCGCAATGGAAATTACTCCGAAGAGAGTTGCCACGCCTAGTACAACAGCGATCCAAAGGTGACCCTGCGACCGCGACGCCAGCGATTGAATTCGCCGATCTTCGATGCGCTGCAAATTCTGCCGAAGTTGAGGCAGGATTTCTTCAAGAGGTTGCATGATGTTGAATTGAAAAAAATTCTAGGACAGCTGTTGTTTAATATTTGGATTTGCCCGCTCGGATTCAATGATTTCGAAAAAGGCGCGGCTTCGAAACTGAAATAGGTTTGCTACAAGGCTGTGAGGAAACATTTCGACCGAGTTGTTGTATTGGAGAATTGCCGCATTAAATGCGCGACGTGCGGCCGAGAGCTGTTCTTCGCATTCATTCAGCGAAGCTTGGAGAAAAAGAAACTGGTCATTTGCTTTAAGATTGGGATAGCTTTCCGCAACTGCACGAAATTGGCTGAGACACCCTGATATTTCACCTTCAGCCGCCATACGCTCGCCACTAAACCCTGCTGCGGCAATGGCAGTACTACGCAACTTTGTCAAGCGTTCCAAAAGGCTTGCTTCATGGGTCATGTAGCCTTTCGTTGCCGCGACCAGATTGGGAATCAGGTCCCAACGCTTCTTGAGCATGATATCGATGGTGCTGAACGCATTATCCGCGCTGTTTCTGTGCGAGATGAGGCTGTTGTAAATAAATAAAAATGAGACAATGACGAAGACAATTCCACCGAGGATGATCCACTGCACGTCTGGTTGTCCTAGGAAGTGAGTTTAGTGACGAGAATGAGCGGAACGATGCAAAAATCCGATTGTAATGGATGTATCGGTCATGTTTGTAGATTGTGAGGGGATTTGCCTGCTTTTCTTCGTCCGCGTATTGACTTTTGTCTCATATCTGAGAGCCAGAATAGTTGCAAGGCTTCCTCCAGGATTTGAAGATAATGGCTACCGAACGACCCAACACCGAACGCAAAGCACTCGCCATCAATCTTGATCAACGACGCTACGGCTCCTTTGCAGAAATCGGTGCGGGACAAGAAGTCGTGCGATGGTTTTTTCGCGTTGGCGGCGCGGCCGGAACGATTGCCAAAAGTATGTCGGCCTACGATATGTCGGTGAGCGATGCCATTTATGGCGAGTGTGAAAGATACGTTTGCCGCCAGCGACTGGAGGACATGCTAGCGCATGAGCATTCTTTGAATCTGGAACGATTGCGTGATAGCCGCGGAGATAGTACGGCATTCTTTACTTTTGCAGATACCGTCTCTGCGCGTAACTATCACGGCACGAACGACAGCCATGGCTGGATGGGAATTCGCTTTCAAGCGCACCCACGAGATCAAGATAGCCAGATTATTTTGCACGTCCGAATGTTAGACACTGAGAATGCTCTTCAGCAAGAAGCGATCGGGATCATTGGAGTGAACTTACTCTATGGCGCCTTCTATCTCAATCATGAACCAGAGCAACTGATTGAATCGTTGCTGGATAATTTAACGACACGACGTATTGAAATCGACATGATTGAATTTTCCGGAATAGCATTCCGGCACGTTGATAATCGGGTCATGAGCTTGCGCTTAGTGCAATTAGGACTTAGCAGCGCTGCAATGTTCTCCGCGAAAGGAGAAGTCTTGCAACCGTCGGAAGTGCTTTACAAAAAACCAATATTGGTAGAGCGAGGTAGTTTTCGACCAGTAACGCATGTCAACATGGATATGTTACATGCAGCCCAAGAAAAATTCCGTCAGGAGCCCGATGTCGAAGCGGATCAAATTGTATCGCTGGCCGAAATCACGATGCGAAATTTGCAATGCAATGGTGATATTGATTTGAAGGACTTTCTCGCCCGTGCCGATGTGTTGGCCGCCTGCGGAATGACCGTTTTGATCTCTGACTACTTTGAGTACTACCGGTTGGCGGCCTACTTGGCACGACATTCAAAGAAGAAGATTGCCATTACCATGGGCGCTGGCAGCCTAATCGATCTGTTCGATGAAAAGTACTACACCAAGCTCGACGGTGGTATTCTCGAGTCGTTTGGGAGGTTGTTCAAGAACGATTTGAAGTTATATATCTACCCGTTGCTTGATCGCACCAATGGTGAATTGGTCAATGTCCACAATTTAAAGGTCGCACCGGAGCTCCGCAAGCTCTATGAGTACCTCACCGAAAAGGGCTGTATTTCTGCGCTGGAGACCTTCAATCCAAAACACTTAACGACGTTCTCGCGTGAAGTGCTCAAGCAGATACAGTCAGGTGATCCCAAATGGGTCGAGCATGTACCCTGTGAAGTTGCTGAGGTCATTCAGCAACGTGGATTCTTTGGTTTCAAGCGTCCATTGACGTCGAAAGTTATTCCAATGATCACGACATCGTCATTAGAAAACTCTCCCATCATGTCCGCAGAAAGCCGAGCCTAATTCGGATCTCGTCGGCCAATGTTGAAATTGAAACTTGGCAACCTTAACGGTCAAAAAACTTTTTGATGGTATGCACAGTGGTAGCGCGACCGGCGCGGGCGATCGATGTTGTTAGCGGAATCTCCTTGGGGCAGACCGCTACACAGTTCTGAGCATTCCCGCAGGTTGCAATTCCTCCTGGGCCGCTGAGCGCATCGAGCCGTTCGGAAGCAATGCTGTTACCAACCGGATGGTTGTTAAACAGCATTGCTTGACTGATCGCATGGGCCCCAACGAATGCTTGATCATAGGCTTCGTTCTGTCGCAGTTCGAATGCTTCGTCGGACTCACCCTCCAGTCGTTCCAATTCAATCTTATTGTATTGAGGACACGCTTCCAAACAGCAACCACAGCTCATGCATTGGCTAAGCGGATAATTCTGTTCTTGGTCTTTGCGTCCCTGCCGCGGACCAGCACCCATATCGAAATAGCCATCGACGGGAACCCAACCTTTAATTCGTTTGAGTCCGCGGAAGAGACGTCGTCGATCCACTTGCAAATCGCGAAGCACCGGAAATTTGGTCATCGGTTCGAGGACCATTTCGTCGGGGTTGTCTGCCAGTAAGCGATCTACCAATGCACTGCAGCTCTGCCGGACCTTGCCATTGATAACCATTGTGCACGAGCCACAAACTTCTTCTAAACAGCCGCATTCCCAGGCAACCGGAGAAACTCGCTTGCCATCAACAGTAGAAGCCTGTGCAGCGATCTTCTGCAACACGCTGATGACGTTCATTTCGCGTTCGTATTTGACCGAATGCAATTCCCAATAAGGTTCTGCACCTGGCGCATCCTGTCGCTTGACACGCACTTTGATGAACTGAGGTCGTTTTACGGCGGAGTGTTCAGGAGCAGTCATGGTTTTTGGAAATTATCGAAAGTGGAACGAATTCCGGTATTTAGAAAACGAAGCGACGGACTCTCGTAGGAACCATTAGGAAGCAGGGGCAGGTTCTTTTTTCTTGAGCGCAGCTCGCTCATTCCAGACTTCTTCAATCGCTTCCGCGCCGACTAAGCCATATAGTCTGGGACGGGGTGGAACGAGTGATGTATCAACATCTTCGTAAGTGATGTCAGGATCATTTCCGTTCCAAACAGCAATAGTGCTCTTCAGATACTTACGATTGTTTTCTTCGAAAGCATCGCACCAAGCTTCAGCTTGTTGTCGGCGTTCGGTGGGGTCGTCTGTGGTTAAACTTGGTTTTTCGAAAGCGGGTTTGTAGTGAGCACCACGGCATTCGTCTCTCAAGAGTGCACCCTTGAGAATTATTTTAGCAAGCGGGAACATGTCTTGAACTGACTTCGCAAAAATGACGTTTTGATTCGTCCAATTGCCATGATCGCTGAGCGAGACACGCATTGCCCGTTCATGCAATTCTGAGACGGTGTCGTAGGCTTGTTGAAGCTGTGTATTTTCTCGCACAACTGTAGCAGCGCGAGTCATCACATCGCCCAATTCTTGGTGAATCAAATAAGGGTTCTCGTCGCTGCCGCCATTGCCGTGCAGCAGATTTTCGTGTCGAGCTTTCTCTTTAGCGGCCGCACCTTCCAAAAGTGACGCTGGTACATCCTTGAATGAGCCTCCCTTCTCGTTGGCGTAGTTCAAGATGCCGGGTGCGACAAAGAGGCCACTGAAAATGCAACTTAGTAGCGAGTTTGCACCCAGGCGATTCGCTCCGTGGTAGTGATAATCACATTCGCCAATTGCGTAGAGACCTTCAATGTTCGTCATTTGATTCTGGGGTGCACCTGCTTCCAAACCACCCTCTGCGCTCTTTACATAATCCGCCCAAAGTCCACCCATGCTGTAGTGAACGGCGGGGAAGATTTTCATCGGTTCGAGGCGTGGATCGACCCCTTGGAATTTCTCGTAGATCTCCAAAATGCCACCCAACTTGCGATCGAGTTCCGCTTTTGGAATGTGCGTGAGATCGAGATAGACGCACATGCGATCGGGTTCAACACTTAGACCTTCGTTCACGCAGATGCTGAAGATTTCTCGAGTGGCGATATCGCGTGGTACCAAATTACCGTACTTAGGATATCGTTCTTCCAAAAAGTAAAATCGCTCAGCTTCTTTAACCTGGCTTGGATCGCGTCCATCATGAGGCGTGCGAGGAACCCAGACCCGGCCACCCTCCCCACGAGCTGACTCGCTCATTAAGCGAAGTTTATCTGCACCCGGTATGGCTGTGGGGTGAACTTGGATGAACTCACCATTGCCATACTTTGCGCCCATTTGAACGCAACGACTGGCCGCACTTCCCGTGCAGAAAACGCTCATAGTACTGCGGCCATAGATTAAGCCGCAGCCACCTGTCGCTACGATGACGGCATCCGCTGGGAACGAGCGAATTTCCATCGTCACCATGTCTTGCGCGACACAACCACGGCAACGTCCGGATTCGTCGAGAATTGGGTTGAGAAAATCCCAGAATTCAAATTTGCGAACCAGTCCTTCGCTTTCGTAACGCCGCACTTGTTCGTCTAGCGCGTACAAGAGTTGTTGCCCGGTGGTGGCGCCAGCAAACGCAGTTCGTTTGTAGAGCGTGCCTCCAAACCGACGCCGATCGATAAAACCCTCGCCCGTTCTGTTGAAGGGAACACCTAGGCGATCCATCAAATCGATAACTTTGGGTGCCCAGTAGGCCATTTCTTTGACGGGAGGTTGGTGGTTGAGAAAATCACCACCGTAGACTGTGTCGTCCAAGTGAAACCATTCGCTATCACCCAGTTGTCGCGTAGCGTCATTGCAGGAATTGATCCCACCCTGCGCACAGACGCTGTGCGATCGCTTCACCGGGGTCAGGCTGATGAGATCTACGCTCACGCCTAATTCGGCCAGCTTCATCGTTGCGGCAAGACCTGCGAGCCCGCCTCCGATCACCACCACGCGATGATTGGCCATTACTTAACCTCTCTGTTGCAGAACTGATTGAATGATTGGGACTGGTACAAAACCAGTGAGCAAAAAATATTGATTACAGAGACGTTTGCTATTCTGGCGTCTCGGGAGCGATCAGGGGTTCGGCGCGACGTTTTTCTGGACTATCGGGTACGAATTCCGCTTTGCGAGCCTCGTCATACATTTGGTTTTCAATCTCGATGGCAGAAACGGGGTCGACCGAGATTGCTGCCCACCAGGCGCTAGTTCCTACTACCGCAAGTCCAAGCCCTAGGACCACACAAATTTTGGTCGCCCTCGCTTGCGCCTGTGGAGTAATCCATAGCCCCCAAGTAATACCTGCTGTCCACAAACCATTTGCCAAGTGAAACACGCAGGAGAGGACTCCCGCCAAGTAAAACGCTGGCCAAATTACTCCATCCATCGCTTCCGCTAAGGTAGAGGCAGCATTGTAGGGGCGGAATTTGGCCATTCCTAAAGGCTCGGCCACATATTCCAACCATGGTTTGAAGTGGAACCAACCATGCAGATGAAACACGTGAACCATCAGAAACACAAAGGCGATTAATCCCGTCCAGCGTTGCCATACATAGCGACGGTTTGCCGCATAATTGTAACGCGAAACATTGGACTTGCCGGTCCGCACTATCCACACGCCAATAATCGCATGGAATAACAGCGGCAAGAAAATAAAGCCCCACTCAACCAAAGGGAGTGCCGCTCCCAAGCTGTGAATCTGCATCACCGCTCGCTGAAATGTGGGAACACCGTTTAACAAGCTGGCATTCGTCGTCAGGTGGACTGCCATATAGGCACCCAATGGAACGATACCTGAAAGCGAGTGGAGCCTACGAATCGCAAATTCGTGGCGATAAAAAAATGGGATTGTCTGCTGGTCGGACACGGAAATTCAGTCCTTAACGATGCAAATCGGCATTTGCCCGTTTGCGGCTCGGTGGATTCGAAAACTACTCTCTCTCATTACTACCGCAGTAATGGGAGCACAGGCAATCGACCAAATTGCTTCAGCCGACTCCTCATCCGCAAGAGCGCAGTGTAAGCACCAAATAGGGATCGGCAAAGCGGACACACTCGTCTTCTGGAATTGTTATGGCATTCCGATTGCTTCGACTCTAAACGGCGCTCGTTTGGGTGCCATAATGTCATTGGACCTATTTTGCCCGGGATGCCTATCCCGCATAGTTTAACCAAGTGGATGTGCCAGTATGCTGGCGATACCCAATCTACTGATTACCGATGACGATGCCGCGTTGCGGGAATCGTTGCGCGAAGTCTTTTCGCGGCGCGGCTTTGTAGTCACTTTGGCTGAGGATGGCGAACACGGCTTAGAAATTGCTAAGCGACAATCGATTCATCTAGCTCTGGTGGATTATCAAATGCCTCGGTTGACGGGGCTGCAGATGTTGGCCGAGTTACAACGCTTAAAACCTGAACTCCCTTGCATTCTCATGAGCGCGGCCCTCGACGACTCGGTGCGTGCGGAGGCAGCTCGCATGCGGGCGTATGGCGTGCTGCACAAGCCAATGCGATTGCATGAGATAGACGGGCTGGTTCGAGAAGCAATGGCCCAAGTTTACGGCTGGTGAGCTTGGATTTTTGCCGCTTCAATCCGGGTGGATTGGATTCGATGCCTGCGTGCCTACAACGGTCGTCCAAGGTCGAACTCGCCAACGCGACACCAAGCCATGCAACACATAAGGATCTGCGGCAGCAAAGCGTTCTGCTACTTCGGAGGTATCCCCTTGAAAAATGAGGATGCCGCCATCGGGCGGATCAGCCAGGGCCCCAGCGAGAATCAATTCGCCTCGATCCACTGCTTGCCATGCGAGCTTGAGATGCTCACTTCGAAACTCAGGCCGGCGTTCCATATAATCCGTGCTGTAATCGTAGAAGAGCAGATAGTGCATGAGGACGTCTTAAGATTATCGCGGTGAATATTCAGTAACTGCGGTGAACGCTTGACTGCAGTGTAACGACTTCGTGCATCGTTCGCTCAGACGGACGTGGAGAAGTTGTGAATGAGCTGTCGCTGATGGCATCGAGATTGAAAACGAAGGATTATCGCCTGATTTTAGGTTTATGTTGTTCCCTCTGAGAGAAATTCCGATGAGGCATTGTGTCCCCTTAGCTCTTACTCTTTCATTTTATTTCTGCGGAGTTATCGCCATGACGGCCCCACAAGTGAAGGCTCAGTCTGACGACGATTCGTTATCGCATAGTGCATCCTATCGTGATTCGATACTTCAGTGGCGTTCGGCTAGCGAGACCAAATTGAAGTCGCCCACGGGCTGGCTGGCACTAACGGGGCACTATTGGTTAGACGAGGGCGTCTGGTCGATTGGGAAAGGCCCTGATGATTTGGTGCAGATTCCCTCTGATGTGCGCGAGCCAGTGGCCGCAAAGCTAGAGATTGGAGAGATTGGTGCCAACCAAGTGATTCTGACGCAAACCGGTGATTCACAGATTCTGACGGATGGCCAGCGTGTGCAACGGGTCATGCTTTCGATTGATCGCATTGAGTTGGACACTGATGGGACTAACGTCATGACGATCGGTGATCGTATGCAATTGCAATTGGTGCAAAGGTCGGGACGCCTGGCGATGCGAGTTCGCGATGCTAACAGTGAATTGATACGGAGCTTCAATGGAAAGAAATGGTTTCCCGTCGACGAGAAATATTGCATCAAGGCTCGATTTATTCCTTACGACGAAGAGCGAGCGATTCGAATTGTCAACATCCGTGGTGAGGAGACGGAGATGAAGGTCGTCGGTTATGCGACATTTGAAGTCGATGAGAAAGCGTACCGACTTGATGCGCTCAGCGAGGGACCTGGGGACCTATTTTTTGTATTCAAAGACAGGACATGTGGCAAAGAGTCTTATACACCGGGGCGATTTTTGAATGTCGAACGACCCAACGGAGAGGACTTTTTCCTGGACTTTAACAAGGCTTACAACCCACCCTGTGCCTTCTCACCTCATACGCTCTGTCCGTTGCCTCCTACCCAGAATCATCTAAATATTGAGATTCGGGCAGGCGAGCAGAAATACGAAAATTAAAATCATTAACGTCACACTTGTTGTTTTAATGAGATAAAAAAACACCCGCGACAAGATCGCGGGTGTTTGATTCTACCAATTGAAGCCCGGGCTGAGCTTACTCAAGTCCACCAAATTCCGACCAGAGAGCGTCCAAGGTATTGGCGTTCTCCTCTGCGTCTTCTTCAGAGGCAACCAAATGCTCCAGCCAACCACTGCGAGCTTCGTCTTCATCATCCATCGACCACGACCAAGCGTTGTCCATGGAATCTAGCGAGACCGAATCTGAACCACCCTCCCCTTCGGCGACCAAACTGCCCGGTGCAAACGCCGAGGCATAGCTGTCATAGGAGCTGATGTGCCAACCATTGAGTCCGCTCATCGGACCTGCTTCGCCTTCACCGCCCAACGGACCTGTGACACGATTGAGGTAATTGATTACGCGGAGCGCATCGGTTGGAGTGATTCGTTGGTTACCATCGACATCGTAGTAAGGAGGTCCTGGTAAAGCCGTGTTGATATCGGACGATCCACCGCGATTCAAGTAATTAATCACGAGCAACGCATCGATGGGTGATATTTGGCCTGAATCGTTGACGTCCAGAGCGTTGCGTGGGTTTTGCAATTTGCTCGCAACAACACGAATATCGACCGACGCAATGTTGCTAGGTGAACCAACGTTATCAAGTACTTGGTACGTCAGGCTATCATTTCCGAAGTAATCGGAGTTAGGTTGATAAGTGATCGTACCATCGTTATTGACAATCGCGACACCACGGGTGGGTGGCGTAAGAATGACTACGCTGCTGGCGTCAAGTGTGCCATTGCTGTCGCTGTCGTTGGCGAGTGGATCAAAAGTGACCGTCTCGTTGCGATAAGTCAGGACAAAGTCGTTCACCGCGACGGGCGAATCATTCGCAGTAATCGTCACGCTGGCTTGGTTGCTCACGGCACCAAGATCATCCCGCACCACGTATCGAAGGAAATCGGAACCTTGGAATGATTCCGATGGTGTATAGATGAATTGACCTGACGCATTAACGGTTAGCGATCCAAAGGCTGGTTGCAACGTGATCACGATAGTAGATGGAACCAACGTTCCGTCCACATCGATGTCATTGGCAAGTGGGCTAAACGTAGTGGAACCGGTCGATGCGACCCCTGGTGTATCGTTCACAGCAACCGGAGCATCATTAATTCCCGTTAACGTAATGGTGACCGAGGTGGGTGCACTCAATGCGTCGGCGAGATCGCGTGCTCGATAGGTGAAGACATCAGAAATCGTTTGACCCGGACGTAGCGCTTGGATTGTTGCCGCCAATCTTGGATCATAGGAAATAGATCCGTTTGCAGCTGACAAGGTGATGGTGGCTCCCAGTAAACTGGTTGCACTGATTTCATGGATCACGAGTTGATCATCGGGCAAATCAGGATCGACATCATTACCGAGCAGGGCTCCCACGGGTATCGAAAGAACCCCATCTTCATTGCCGCTTAGATTGTCATCGACACCGACTGGCGCATCATTCACCGGTGAGATATTGATGGTCAACGGTACTGACGGCGAGGATACGGCACCCGCAGTATCTCGAGCGTTGACTGACAGAACAATTGTTCCGTACGCGTCATCGGCGGGAGTAAACCGCAGAATGCCCGCATCCGAAATCGTAGGCTGTACGGAGAACTTCGCACGATCGGCTGGCAGTACATTTACATCAAACAGTACAACCTGACCTGCCGCTACTTCATCTGCGGGGCCGGGAGAAATGTTTGTCGCCCAAACAAGATTGTAAGGACCACTGTCTTCAACAACTCCCACGGTTGATCCGGGAGTAAAGGTTGGAGCGTCGTTAACTGGAACCACTTCAATTTGGAATAGCCGTGGCAGGGACCGACGTAGGTTTTCTGGCCGAGTTGGATCGTTGCCCAAGAAGCCTTCTGGACCATTGTCTACTGCTACTACTTGGAAGGTTGTTGCTCCATTCGCATTCGCAATGGTCTTGAATTTCAATTGACCAGTCGCGGGATCAACCGTTGGCAATTCGCTAAACAAGGTTGTCGGATTGGCACCCGATGCATAAGTGATCTCGAAAGTCACCGCTTGCTTGGTTGCCCCGGTATTCTCATCAATCGCAGTTGCTGGACCAGCAAGAATATTGGTTGCCCAGTTATCGATTTGCGATATTCCAACCTGATTTGCTGGCAATGCAGGATTCTCGCTGCCAGCATCTTCTAGTACGGAAACGTCTACGCCACCAGCAAATTCCGGTCGATCATTCACGGCCGTCACAGTAAGTGAAACCGTTGCATAGGACTCGCGGAAGTCATTGACCAGCGTACCGAGTGACAGACTAAATGTTTGACCATTGTCGCGGACTCCATACACGAATGAATCGACGCCATTGAAGTCTAATGCAGGTGTGTAACGCAGACCGACCAGTGTTGTGCCATTAAAATAGGGTTCAATCTTTCCGCCGCCGGTGGTTGCACGCGGGTAAAGCGTGTCGTTCGTGGCAAAAGTCTGATTCCCACCTGGAGTGGATCCAGGACCTTCGTTGGCAGGGCCCACTCGGAAAATGTCATAGAGCCCGGTCCCGCTGGCATTCGTCAACGGAATATCGATCGAACGGTCTTCGTCCAAAGCGTAATTGACACTTGCGGGCGAAGCGATCGGTGCGTCGTTAACCGGAGCGAGAGTCAAAGTGAGAGTCACAGGTCGTGAAGTGCGATCGTCACCGCGAACGGTATTTTCCGCTCCCGAATCGACTGCAGCAACGATTAGCACGACCGTGCCGACGGCATTGGGTGCTGAAGTGAAGCTGAGTGTACCCACGCTGTTTACTGTGGGGGCAACGCTAAAGAGATTGCTAATGTCCGTTTGAGTAAAACCGGCTGCAGGTGTTACCGAGAAGGTAATGGTCTGCCCTGTCACTGGATCGGTTTCATCACCAGCGGTCGACGGGCCAGCCATGATGTTGGTTGCCCAACCTGGAATCGAGACAACCCCTACGTCTTCCAATCGACGAATCGACGTTGTTAGGGCATTGAAGGTTGGTTCGTCGTTGACGGGCTCGACCACCAATTCCACCTGATAATCATTGGTCAGCGGATTAGCTTGTTCTGCACCCGATGCCAGATTATAGGTCGTGCCGTTATCGGTGACGGTGTAGAAAATTCGATCGCCAACTGCACCACTCGGACCGCTGTTGTAGTCCTTGTCAGGATAATAGCGAAGTTCGGTGACGACACCGCTGCTATTGACCACCGTTTCGACGCGGCCGTTGATTGTACGCTTCGAACCAAAGTTCACGATCGACAACGTTTGATTGCCGCCAGGAACGTTTTGTGCCTCATTGGCAGGTCCCACCACGAATTGGTCTAGCAATCCGGCTGGTGCGCCGCCACCGGGTGATGTGAGTGGAAGGACGAGGACGCCATCTTCTAACATGGTGTATCGCGAAGGTGCTCCGGCAATAATCCGAGGTGCATCGTTGACGGGGCGGACATTGATTTCCAATGTCTGAGCGAGTGAACGATCAACGCCACCGTTCGCTGTACCACCATTGTCACGTAACGTCACTGAGTACCGTGCAGTACCAACAGCATCGGTCGACGCATTGAACCGCAGAATACCGTTGGCATCAATAGTTGGCAGCGTTGGGATCAGTCCAGCCGGGTTGGTTGGATCTGCGACAACAATAAAGGTAAGTTGCTGACCCGATTCATCGATCGCATTGATTGGACCTGGGCGAACTCCGGTAGCATAGGGAATCGTGAATGGACCAGTATCTTCCAACACGTTGATGATCGGAGTGCCGGTAAATTCCGGAGCGTCGTTTACTGGCGTGATAGTGATTGTCAGCATGACCGGGTCGGCAACGGGATCATCGCCGATTGTTGGGTCATTCGGACCATTGTCCATCGCTGTGACCGTATAGACCACCGTACCCACTTGATGTAGTGCTGGTGTATATCGTAGCACGCCATTGGAATCGATCGTGGGCGGAACTGAGAATAGACCAGTTCGGTTTCCAGCATCACCAACGAGCGAGAAGGTTACAACTTGACCGACTTCGTCGAGCGCATTAACTGGCCCAGGTCGCAGGTTACTAACAATGGTTCGAGTGATCGGACCAGAATCCTCCAATGAAACTTGATTCCCGTTGAAGACAAACTCGGGTTCGTCGTTAACCGGGTCCACTGTAACAACAACTGTCGCATCTACAGATTCCTCGGGGATCACAATTTCGCTGCCATCGGCGTACACAGTCCGTCCATTGTCGGTGACGGTAAAGGTGAACGAATCGAGTGACGGTAGCGGATTGGCCGGATTCAATGGATTATTGAAGTTGTAGTTGTTGGATGGTTGGTAATTAACATCCACCAAAGCTCCATCTAAGAAGTTGGCCGTTAGTGTAATGCCCTGACTGGTGACGATTTGAGCCGATTCACTCCCCACTCCGGTTGGTGCAGAAACGCTGGTCGTGCCATTGCCAATCGCAGTTACGCGAATCGACTGATCTGATTCATCCCATGGGACTTCCGTGACAACAGCAAGGTTTGCGGGCAGAGCGCCAACCAACAGTTGTGCGGCGGTGAGAGTAAATCCGGATGCGAAGTCCTCAAGTACCGTTTGAGTTTTGTCTACAGCCAGTGGCACATCGTTGATTGGATTAACAGTCAGATTCACCGTGCCCAGAGTGCTAGAGCGTACTGGAACCAAGCCCGCTGCCGGATTGCCAGGTACTAGTTCTGCCAAGCCAAAGATTCGGTATGTGAAGGAGTCATCGCCGTAATAGTTTGCATCAGGCAGGTAGACAAAGTCACCATTCGCACTGAGCGTTAACGTTCCAAAGCGAACATCGTCTTCCAGTAGGACGACCACGCTGGTTGGATCGAGTGCAGCGATTTGATCATTCGACAGTACATTCGACGCTCCACCGGCAACTACCAATGTGTTGTCTTCATCGATTGAGTGGATGTCATCGGCCGGTACCGGAGGTGCGATACTAGCAATACGTACTTGATAATCTTCGACTTCACCACTGATGGCCACGCCATCCGAGCTCTGATTACCGGTTTGTGACAGTCGGAATCTTGCCCAGGTCAAACCATCGACGGCAGCAGTCGGTGTTGAAATGCGAAGTCGGTTGCGACCATCCAAGACTGGTTGGCTGATGAAGACCTGTTCGCCAGCATCGTCCCAATTGCCGTTACCATTGAAGTCAATCCATGCATCCAACAATCCGCCACCGGTGGTGACAACAGTAATGTCAACAGCACCATCCAATGGATTGAGGAAGCTGAGGAACGTTCCGTCGACGTCGTAGAATAGACCTTGAACGCTCGCGATGCCTGGTCCTGCAGTAAATTGTCCGACGATAGTTCCATCTTCATCACCACCGTAGACCTGAAGCGTAGTACCCTGTGCACGAGCAGCAATCTTGCTGGTCGAGCTGTTGATCGCAGAGGCCAACACGTTGGTCAGCTCGGTCGCAGTCATACCGACTGTAAAGGCGACAGGAATGAAACTTGGATCTGCCACTGCATCATTATTATCCAATTCGAACACGAGGGTTTGACCCCCGAATTGAATAATCAACTGGGCTCCATCATCTGCCGCAGCAGGTGCCGAGATGGAAGAAACAAACGCATTGATCAAGGCGAGATCAGCCGTGGCTGCACCCAATGCGCCCACTCCACCGCCAACGGTGAGCATCAAGTCGCCCGCGTCATCGGAGCCGGCGATTTGACCGTCGTTTTCCGTATCAATCAAACGTCCTAAGCGTGGTAGACCCCGTCCGCCCAATGTATTCCTTGCACCATTATCCACGGTCAGCGTGTTGTAGCTGGCTGGGGCATCGCCAAAGTCCAGTCGGACGTTGGGCATCAGGATGGTGTATTGAGTTTCTTCGTTAGCACGATTCGGCTGCAGACGGTTTCCAGCCAAGTCTCGAATCGCATCCACTTGAACAACGTCGGTACCTGCGACGTCGTTGGTGTTCGCAAACCAAATCGATCCACCACCAGGCGTGAACACGCGGCTGACCAACGGGGTGTTGCGAAGGGCCGATACGATTTGTGCTGCCACGCCATCGGGTGACAAGCTTGGCGAAGGAACGATTGGTACAGCGACCGCACCGCCAGGAACACCAGCTGAAGTGATCGACGGTGTCGGATCCGCTGCAAAGGTCAATAAATCCAACTCGTAACCAAACGGTTCATTCAATCGAATGAGGCCACTTCCTTCGTTGGTTGGAGTCAAGCCGATGCCTGCATTCTGAATGGCATCAACAATGCGAGTAGCAACCATATCGATGGTATCGCCGGTCACCAATCGAATCGGAATGGCGCCTGGAATTACGTTGCGATCGAAGCCTAACTCAAACAGTGAAGTAATGCCGTTGTGAATGATCGCGAACTGATCGCCTTCGGCAAAACCAGCATCCCCGGCGAGGACTTGCATCGTCAACGAATCGGTCACACCTGGAGTACCGAACTGATCGATCGACGTGGCAGAAGTATCGAGGAAGTCACCAACCAATCCACCGAGATGGACACGCCCATCACCTAGGGCACGCGGATCCGAAAGGTCGAAGTCAGTGCTGCGGAAAGCCTCGGCTAATTTCTCAGCAAGTACTAGATAAGAATCGTCCCGTTTGAACGGAATCACAATATTGGAGTCGAAGCGAGTTGAGGTGTCGCCGACGAGATTGAATTCAAACTGAACTGCCGTTGTACCACTTCGGTAGCGGAGTATGTCACCGTCCATAACTCCTTGCGCGATACCAATCACCGTCAGCGGCGAACTAAGCGTATCCACACTGTGGCCGATGATGCTGCCGATTTGAATCTGATTCGTTCCAATCGCCGTCGGAGCAATATCCAGTGTCGCGGTGCGCGTCCGTAATACATTGAATATTGCATCGCGTACTTGAGATGCAGTAGCACCTGCAGCGACGGGTATTTCAATCACGCCACTGCTAATATCGCCGAAGACGTTTAATTCGAAGCGCTCGGTAACCCCGAGTGGACTGGTGATTTCAAATTGATCACCGTCGCGGAAGCCCGCTGCACCACCAATTCCGGCAGGGACCACAAGAGTCAGGGTTTGCGGAATATCGAGAACAAATCCTGTCTCATATTCGAGGAACGCGCGGGTACCGTTTTGATCGGTAACAACAATCTGCTGTCCATCAACAACTCCATCACCTGCAGGCGCTTGGATTACCAAGCGATCACGATTGTTAAGAGTTACCTCATAGGCAGCGTCTGGACGCCAGATTCCTGAGAGTGGCGTGAGGCGGATGGTGTTACTGGATGCGCTGTAACCGAAGTTGTAGTCGATACCGGCTAGCAGACGTCGACCATTCTCGGTCAACACTACCGTATCGCTCAGCACGGTTGCGGTGTTGGGTCCGGAACCTTGAGGTTCGAGCAACTGAATCTCAAAGAACTCTAGTGTGCCGGTGGGAACACGCAGATAAGTGGGTTCACCATCGGTGTCACCACCGATCGAGATAGTACCTTGGCCCGTGATAAAGTCCGTTGGAATAGCAATCGATGCTAAAGGACCGACGAAATCAGCCCGGTCCAATGCACCGCGGTCGATAAAGACGTTTGCACCCACTCCAGCTGGAGTTTGCACCAACGGATCATCAACTCGTGGCTGACCATAAGCATCGATGGACGGAGCTACAATTGGTGACAAGCCTAAGCCTGAAGGTTGTTTCACCGTATCAAAGAATGCTTGGCGATCGGAAACCGATGCAAACGAACTGTCGATTGCTAGAGAGCCAGCCGCCGGAATGTAGATCTTATTGTTGATATCCTCAAACAATGCCTTCTGAGTGATCGTAGGCAAGTCCAAGTTGAAGGACGAATTGCCAAGCGGGAAGTTCGACGCCGTTGTGTTGTTGCGGAAAATATTGCCACCCACAATTGTGGTCTGGGTCGCAGCAGATCCATTCACGCGAAGACCCGTATCAAAGCCCGCCATAATGTTATTGATCACGGTGGGGCTTGCGTTGACTCCAATATCGATGCCGATATCACCGGCCGCCGCACGTCCAACCACCGTGTTGTTAACGATCCGACCGAATGGTACGGAACCAGGCATCTGACCATCGACCGATGCATCTCCGGCGAACAGAATGCCCCCACTGCCACCACCAACAATCACGTTGTTGCTGATCACGCTGCCGGGAAGCATTCTTGGCGAATTTTCATTTCGCAGAATCCGCGCGGTGCCAGGTTTGGGCGTTTGGGTGCCGGATAGGCTGGAGATATCAGTTCGATCACGGTTACTGGCCGTAGCGCGAATGCCCCATTGTGATGAATCAGTAATGAAGTTCGAGGAAATAAGAATTTGACCTTGATCGCGGAAGCGATTCTGATCGCCCGAGTCCATTTGATAGTCGACGTAGAGGACATCATTGCGATTCGATGCCGGCCGAATCGTCAGCTGATATTCTCCAAACGTCGCAGGCAAGAATGGAGCTGGCGGTTGGCTGAGGACGGAAACGTAGTAGTAACCATCCGCCGGGGCCGTAAAGCGAATAAACGCTTCGGCTACCGACTCACCAGGCACCGTTGCGCCGGGAACGTCAAGTGATGTAGCGAGTTCATTGCCATCGATATCGTTAATGATCAATAGCGGACGGGTCAGCCGACTTACACCCAAGGCAGTTGTTACAGCATCCAAATCGATGTCGATAACATTGCCGGCATACAAATGGATTTTGATCGTATCGACGTCATCGCGAGGATCTTCCGTAGTCAAAATCTCGCCGGATGTTCCACTCAACGCACGATCGCCAATCTTGCCAACGGCAACCAGTGTGTCGGTCGCGCCATTCAGATATTGTGTTGGCAAGGCGCGAGCCAGCATGTCTGGCTCAATCACATAATCTACAGGACCATCTGGAACAGGAATCTGTGGGAAGGTTTGGGCGTTGACACGGTCGTTGAAGTTTTCTTCACTGACCAAGTCCACCTTGAGATTGCGTCCGATCGATGGATTGATAAAGAGGTTGTCTCCGAACAACTCAACTCGATTGCTCGTCGTTGGACCAGTCTCAAGGGAGTCACCCGATTGAGCACGGACATTGAGAACAAGTTGTACCTGCTGGCTGTTGATGGCATCGCGAATGGACGCCGCTACGTCGGATGCCAATGAGGTGCGCGGATCAAACATCACGGGCACTCGACCTGATACAAATCCGGGTGTCGCAATGGAATCGAACTCGAATGTCATTTGACGAGTTCCATCCGAGATGACAAACGTATCACCATCTCGAATCTGACCACCGCTTTGCGCTACGATTGTGACCGCTCCTTCGAGACGATCATTCGTGTCAAACGATCGACCCAAGCCGATGTCTTCGTTCAGCAGTAGCGCACCAGCATCTTCAGAAACTCCGAATTGAGCGCTGGTGCGGATTTCGAGATTGTATGCACCAGTGAGAATTTCGTCGGGTCGTTCAGGCTGTACAGACCGAGGATCAGATTCTGGATTGCTAATGAAGCCCTGGTTTTGAGGAGCACCCAAGACCATTTCACCACGTTCAGCAAAGCCAATGATCAGGTCATCAACATATACACCTTCGACTTCATTGTTTTGAGCAGGCGCTGTAACAATGTTATTGATGCGATTGCTTTGGAAGGTTCCGAACTCGTCACCAGGGAGACTGCTGGTGGCCCCAAATGGTCCTCGCTCGGTGACCAAGAACTGATGAATAGTCACTCTGCCGTTAACGGACTTGAAGTTATCCGCCGTTGCTTGCGGCGTGCCATAGGCAATGACAAATGCTTCTTGCAGTCGAGTGGCAACTTGGTTGACCGATAGATTACCTTCAACCGTAATTGCGAAGTCGGACGCGGGATCAATGCCCCGCGTACCAGAGATCACAACTCCAGAGGCCGCTGCATTGTTGATCACGTTGGTCGCTAGAGTGAGACCAACAGACGCTACGCCAAAGCGAACGCCATTAATCCCTGGATTGAGAGCGGCCAAAACTGCATCAGCGACCTGCGACGAAGTCATATTGGCGTTGATCGAGGCTTGACCCAGTCCCGCAGGGCCATTGGTAAACGTAATGGTTTGCGTGGTTGCACCAAAGACGATATCGAATGAATCACCGATGGTGATTTCATTTCCTGATGGCATATCGATAACGTAGCCAAGATCCACTTCAAAAATATCTGGCGGGGTACCGGGAGGTGCAAGTGCCGAAACGATCTCCAGGGTATCGCCATCCTTGAGCTGATTTCCAGGTACCGCCATGATTTCCAGGCGATAGCCATCGTATCCGGCCGCGTTATATCCCATACCGCCAGCGGTGGAGAAATCGAAACGCAAACGAATGAGCTTGTTGCCTGCTAAGGGCGACAAGTCCATTCTGGCTTGACGCCAGCTATCAGTGTTGTCATGCAGTTCTTGCACTGCGATAGCCGTCTGACCGAAGTAATCGTATTCATCGGAGAGGCCGGGATTGCGGAGACTATTGTTAGTCGCGAGCAATTGCCAGACGCCATCGTCACCCGCGGCGAAGACTCGGAAACTATCACGGATCGCGGAAGCGTTCACATTTTCTGTTTCCAGGAAGTAGCTAAAGTAGGCAGTCGGTTTGTCCGCCGAGCTATAGCCTTCCAAGCTAAAAGGCTGAGTCATAATTGAACCGAACGAACCGCCAGGTGCCAAAGTGCCCCGCGTGTCTCCTTCAGCAAATTCAAGCGTATTTTCCGCCGGGTCACCCGATGGTTCAAAGCCGAAGTAGAGGCTGTTACCACCATTTCCATTCCCACGACTGTTATCAGGCGCCGTCTGCAATCCATGACCAGGATCATCTCTTCGGTCGTTCGTTTGGTGCCAGGCGTTTTCATCATAGGTGCTGAAAGCAAGACCGACTGGGCTGCCTGGCAATGCCACAGCCGATCCATCGCTGTAAACCATCTGAATTGCCGACTTGCCGCCAGCAAACACGAACGCAGGTTCCGCGACAGGATTAACACCAGTCTCGTTGATGTTTATTGCGTAGATCCAACCGTCTTGCGTGGTGGCAAAGAGCAGTTGACTATATGCGCCACCTTCGGTGTTGGCGGGGCCGGTGGTCAATCCACTGAACCGGAGCGTGCCCAAGGTATGTTCTGGGACTGCAGTGATTTGCCCCAAGAAGTCGGTGTTAAGAACAGAATTGTAGCTGCCGGGGACCGCTCCACTTCGATTGACTGTTCGGCTCGGCAGGTTCAGATTAACCTCATAAACGCCCCCTTGATTATCGACCGCAAAAACATTGGATGCCAATCGGGGATCAACTGCAATTCCCGTAATGGTCGAGTTGATACCGGTTCCTTCACTCAATCCCGCGCCAAGTGGCAGTCCTCCGGTATCGATGACACCTAGTTCAATCTTCTGAGATGCGGGACCAAAGAATTCGTTATACGGTCCGGTGAGGAAATCGCGATCAGGAACTGCGTTGAAGACACCGTTGTAAGTAGCTCCGGTGGTAATGTCGTTCGCGTACATCACGTTGGTCCGCCAAACAACTTCACCGCCACGACCCGCGGTATTTCTTGTTCCAACGGTAAACGAAACACCAAAGGACTCTGCAAAGTCCATTGCGTTGACGATCAACAGGGCATCGGGATCGTCCTCCGTACCATCAAAGTTGGCATTGCTTCGGCGGAAAGTGATCGCATCATCGCTGGTCGACAAGATGGCTGCATTCTGTGTGCTGATGTTGATATAGTTACCAACGTTCGCACGTGTGGATGCACCTGTTTGCGGTGCTTGAGTATACGAATAAAGTTCGCCGTCCGACCGCATCATGATGTCGCCGACTTGCGGTCCAGTTTCACCGAACGTTCGACGGAACGTACCAGTGAATGGATCGAACAGGGCCATGGTGGTTTTTTCGGTACCACCATTGATGCCACCATTGAAGGCGACGAATAAGTTAACATCACCCAGCGTAAAGGGGACGATTGCGTCGGTATCAAACGCTGGTTCTAAAAGCGGTTTGTCCGCCGTGTAATCCAGTGGTTGGACGTTGGGCAATGGGAAAATCGGCGGTACCAAATGGTCATCTAAAGGATCCGAGGCGACCGTTCGAACCGAGTTCACAGGCATAACGCGAACCAGTGGCGTCAGCGAATTCGGATTGGTGAATTGATCAAACGCGGAGGGCATGATCATGTCGCTGTGAACCACTACATAATACTTACCTTCGGGCAGTTCGACGGGACCGATGTGCGCATCCAACACCCCAGCAGAGCCTGCGGTCAAGTTTGTTGAATCTACACCGCGAAGGGGTGAACCTTGATCACCTGAAATATTGGAATCTCGTCCGGTCAAGATCAAACGGAACTGCGAATCATAAACCGACAGGGATGTATTGACCCGTCCAATACCATCGGCATAGTCGACATCAAAGGTGACGGGAACAAAGCGACCATCGGGTCGTGATATGGCGGTCTCTAGCGAATCGTAGGTCAGATCGAATTCGAACATATCGAAATCTTCTGATGCCAAACTGCCGGGATTCAACGGTACGGATTGATTGCCAATGCGGCCCGAAACACTAATGGCAGCGCGATCGGTGCTGAGCAGATTACCCAACACGTCAGGCGCACCTGCTGGTCCAGTCAAAGCGGCGTTATTGCGATCAACCAGAACACCGTTCTCTAGGAACAGTCTTTCGGCAGCTTCACCTGCAAGTGGAGAATGGAGCGGCGAGCTCACTAGATCAATGCCATTAACGGCATAACGAATGTCAGCAAACTGAACGGTCGAACCAGCCACTTCGTCAATTTCGCGAAGCCGAATCGACATGCGGTAGGCACCACGTGACAAACCATCTCGTACCTTGTTGGTATCGAGCAACTGGGTGCTGGCATCGCCCGGCGCTATGTTGCTACTACGAACGCGAACGAAGTACTCAGCAACTTCGCCCACCGATCCTGGAAGGACCACGCGGAAACCCGCGTCACGCTCGTTGGGTGACTCAATCTGACCTGCCCCTGACTTATTCAGGGAGAATGCCAAATTGCCAATATCCGCATCGCGATAAATTGTGGAGGGATCACTTTGTTCGATGAATGTATCGTCCGATAGAACCAGGATGTTGCCATTCTGATCGATCAGTTCAACAACACTATCCAACGCGTAGGTTGTACGGTCGATATCAATCCAGACTTCTGTACCACCACGAGCAGCAAACTTATAAACGTCGACATCCCCGTCGTCGCTGAGCGTGCCTTGCACTTCGAATCCGAGGCGTTCGTTTTCGTCCCCTTCTTTTTCATTCTTGGCGAGCACACCGATGAATTGACTGGTGCCAGGGATAGCATTGAGCTCAGCTGCAGTCGCTAGCGCAGGTTCGTTTTCCAGGATGATCTGAACATTGCGATCATTTGCAAAAACATCCAGCGACAACCCTTGCCAATCTCCAGGCTGCCCTGCGCCAATAGCATTGTCTGTGTCCGTTTGGACGCGGCCATCGGGAGTAAAGCCAGCGCCAACGGAATCATCCCTCAGTGAAGTCAGGATGACTGGGAAGCCAGGCTGCCCAACCACCTGCAACGTACCGCCGATGCGATCGTCAATATCGAGTGGCCGACCGGTCGCAAGCAGGCGAGCATTGGTTTCAAATTTGACAACAAGGCTTTGCGCAGGACTTGATTCGAGCCGCAATCCGCCAACGTAATGCTGATCGACGGCAATCACATCACCGGCGACCACATGCACGATATCGGAGTCATCCCAAACGCTCTCAGTGGTGAGCACTTCTGGACGAATCTTCAAACCGTTGATGTCATTGCCTGACAATCGATTGTTGCGAATCAAAGGTCCTTGATTGTCTTCAAAACCAATTGCGCTATCGACGTCGCCAATGCCTCGCCCCCAATCAGTGACATTGTAGAAGTTGAGTGCATCGGGGTTAATGCTGATGGCTGCACCCGCGTTGTCGCGGAAAATGTTGTCGTAGATAACTGGCTGTGCACCACGAACGAAAATTGCAGCCGCATCGTTAAATCCACGACCACCGCGAATCAAATCACCATCCAGGCCGCTGGCGTTGTTCTCTAACGTCGAGTGTGCAACGCGGACCTTGCCTTGAAGAATTTCGATGGGATTGAAATTGGCGAAGGAGCCTTCAATCAATGCGTTGCCACCGGCAAAGGTGATCAAAGCATAATCGAGGCTACCGGTACTTCCTTGGCCAAATACCAATCCACCCCACTCGCCCGCAACAGGCGATGCACCACCCTGTCCTGCGATTCCATCGTTGTTGGTATCGAATGTTCCACCAGCACCATAGCGGTCATCTTGCTTGCTCGTGAAAATGACTTCGCGGCCATCAACACCTTCTGCATAGAAATCCGCGCCAAAGGTGGCTTCGATGCGCGAAGTTTGCGACTTTACCACGATGCCCGGATCGATGGACAAACGCGCGTCATACCGAGGACGGAACGATTCCGTAATGGAGAAATCAAGAATCCCGCCGCGGGTCATCCCACGGTCGGTATAAGTCGATTGCGAACGGTTGAGTTGAGTAACGAATTCATACTCGCCGGTGGTAGGATTTAAACGGTACAGACGACGGCCTACAAAATCGCCCGGAGCGCTTGGGATTCCTGCCAGACGAATTTGATTCCCAGCTGCAGCCGTAACGTTTGTGGTAGCTAAAGACGACAGGGATTCGCTGCCATAGATGTCGACAAATGTCATACGGTAATTGTAAGTACCGGCGGCCAGCGTCGATGGTGCCGAAGTCGCAGCCGGAACAGATGCCACGCTTGTTACAGACAATACAGAAGGACGAACCGTTTGTAGTTGCGGCCCACCGGGCGTGCCCTGCAGAATCAATTGCTGGCTGAGGACGTGAGTGATATCGGTATCATCAAAGCGTCCACTAACCGTCATTGGTTCTAATTGACCAGCCGTTGGCGTATCAATGCGAATGAACAAGCCATTGATGGAATTGTCAACGAACTGAATTCCTGCTAAGTCAGGCCCGACGCGATCATAGTCGCTGGTGAACGATGCGGCCCGTTGATATTCGGGGGCATGGAAATTGGTTTCTTCAAAGCTATTGGGATCAGCGCTTAACGCAGCATCTGCGCTTTGACGGAAGATGGAGTATTTAATTGCTGGGCGCGCTTCATTCATTTCAACAGGAGCCACGGCGCGAGGACCCACAGCGCCACCACCGTATCGAATATCCGCTTGTCCAACGTAGTTCAGGAAGATCCCTTCGCTTTCGCTCACCGGGCGACCTTGGGCATAGTCGACATCGTTGCGGAACGAAATGCCTCCCCATTGTCCGGATGCCGGAGTTGTTTGAAGCGGATTCGTATCGAAACCAACTTGTTGATCGTCGTAGGATGTGAAAATTACGCGACCCGGTATCGTCGATCCGGTTGGGGTCGTAAGGGGCGCACCGCTGGACGAAACCATGATCGGTGTACCGAGCACCTGTAAAGCGCTGAGAGATCTGTCGGTATCGATAGCGCTGGAGCCGACAGATACCTGCGCGCCTCGTAGCTTAAGAATCACGCCGGAATCAACCATTACGGTGACTCCTTGCTTGATATCTAAATTCAAGCCGTCGGTAAGTTCCAGATTTCCAACTCCACCCTTGCCAATTTCATAAGCGCGGTTGTCGTTTAGCGTGTCGAAACGACCATCCGCACCAGTGTTGGGCAAGACGCGAATAATGTCGCCAGGGAAGGCATACCGCATCGCCTCGTCAATGGTGCGCAGCGGTGCCGTGACCGTTCCACGAGTGGCACTGTCGGTACCATACTTGTCTACGAACAATATTCGAGGTTGTGCGGGGGCAATGGTCGTGCTGAGTGGAGTTACTCCATCGTAATTGCGTGCGGTGCGGAACCAAAAGTTGTAATTACCGCCTGCAATCCCATCGGCATCTCCGTCGAGCGGAGTTCCATCGGCATCGAGAATCGTGTTTGCAGACGTCGATTCAAAGCCCAAACGGAGCTGGTACCGGCCTTCGCTACGTCCGCCCAGACCTGAATTAGCAACAGTAGGATTATAGGAATCGTTTCCGGATGCCGAGACTCCTACTACGTAATCGCCCGCCAACAAATCGAGCCCGACGAACGAGTCATTGCTGTAGAAATCGTCGTTGCGAGCAACGAGTTCATAATCCCCTGCACCGCCGCCAGGAATCTTACGCCACAACGTGAGCGAAGTATCCAGCAGGCTGGATGATGTGAGTCGTTCCGCAAAGGTCTCAGCCGTCAGCCGACCACCGGTGGCGACGGAGAATTTATACAAATCGACATCGTGACTTTCTGGACGATATAGGTACTGACCTAAAGTGATATCGCTCTGGCTGAGGAAATCGGGTTCCGTCAACAGATTAAAGGCGAGTTCGCTCTCCGAACCGGCTGCCGTTCCCGGGGGTCGATCGAATAGGTCGCCAATTCCTAACAGTGATCCGACTTGACGAAGTGCTTCCAGGAAGAAGCTTGGTCGCGTATCGGGGCTTTGGCCGTAACCGTCATACCAGTTTTCTGCACCATCGAGAATCAACAGCCCCACACCGGGATCTGAATCGTCGGATCGGAAAATGCTGAGATTTCCACCCGCTTCAACATCGGCAGTAATTTCGACTGCCCGCATGTCACCGGTTACAAAATGGAGCCCTCGATCATCCGACTCGACAAAACGGACTCCTAAAGCTCGCTCATATAGGTCGAGAACTTCACGGAATCGTTGTTTTTGCGCTTCGGTGATCGCATTGCTCAGCCGGTTCCCTTGCGTATCGTCGCCGTACTGTTGCTTGAAGTTATAGTACAGCGTCGTAATTCCGGCCGTCGTATCGGCGCGGCCAAGCAGTTGGCTGTTATTGATCACATCGCGGACGCCCGCAGTGTCGCTAGCGCCGGGCCATTGCAGCAAGTAAGGACGAACCGGGGTGATTTGGCTGTCGATAACGACGCTCTTTCCCGCCCCGTCAAGCAACGTGCCAAGAGCACGAGCACCCACAAAAGTATCGCCTGGACTATTGGACAATGTCTCATCACTACCGACAGTCAACATCGATGGAGCGGTTGGCAAGGATTCGCTCGATCCGACGCGAAGACGCAATGTCCCTGCACCCATCGTTGCTGCGACAGGTGCCCATTCAGACAGGTCGCTGGCGAATGTCAAAACCGCCCGGTTGATAGCCGGATCGTAGGTGATTGACGATGGATTCATCATCGCATCATCAGTGTTTTCAACCGTCTCGGCGGTATAAAACAACTGATAATACTTAGGGTCGACAACCGTGGTCGCGCCTGCACCGCCGGTGATAATTGGACCTGCTGCGGGATCGCTCAGTGGGTCTTCGTTGAAGTACACATGGATCTGATTACGTTGCTGCACGCGATTGCCAGCAATGATCTCAATCGGCTGAGGAACCACTGCCGTTACCACCGCCCCAATCTCTACTTCAAACAACACCGTCTGCGTATCGGAAGTGATGTCTTCTGGTTGGAAAAGCTCGTTATCGATGTTGCGAAGGCCTACGATTCCAGCCCCTGGCAAATCGTATCCAAATATTTCAATCTGGTATTGATCGTCAACAAGTGGATTGGCAAAACGGGCGATCACAATCCGCTCGCTGTCTCCAAAGCCGAGATATCCAGGCTGAACGATTTCTTCATTACCATCACCAAACGTTCCATCGCCGCCGGAACGGGTAATGCGAATGCCTTGCAACGTATTGGGATCAAGTCGCTGGCCGCCGTCAAAACGGAACGTCAACTCGCTGGGAGAAACACCAAGCTGGTTGTTCACTTCCAGATCAAATATCTCACCTGCATTGGGATTGATGCTGATCAGGCGTGGCGCATTGGCATCTATGACTCCAGGATTGGCAAAACTCGTCAATTGCAATTGCGCTTCATACAATTGCGGGGCATCTTCGGTTCCGCTGACTTCAACGTAATAGGTGCCGCCCTGAGGCAAAGTCACGTCGGTCAAAATTTCGGATTCGCCAATAGCACCCAAGTCTTGTTCGGCAATGACTGTGGTCTTGTCGTCTGCCAATACACGGACTTTCAAATTGCTATAGCGCAAGGTGTCCGTCGGAACCGGAGTTCCACCCTGCGGGCCGAGCAAATAGGAACGACCAATCGGAGAGACATTGAGCGAAAGTTTGCGTGGTCCGGCAATATCAAACTGGAACAAGTCAACGTTGGTCGCATGATCGATCGACAAATCGAAAATGCCACGCACGCCCACGGGAAGGACGCCCAATTGAACGGCGCCTGTGGCCCGCTCTTCAGCTTCGTATTTGTCACCGTACAAACGGTTGGAATTTATGATGTCGTCCAATTGCGTTCCGTAGAACCCTTCATTCAAGAAGGGTTCCATCAGCTTCGTTCCATCAGTTGGCATAGAATGCGCAATACCGATGCCGTGTCCACCTTCGTGGGTCAACACATTAACGAGGCCGCGGTTTTCGCCACCGGGGCCGTCCGAAGCCAGGATGTAGTAATCGTCGCTGGTATCGACAATCATGTCGCCATCAAAACCAGTGTTCCCGCCCCCTGTTGGATAAAAATTAAAGGCCAGAATTCCGGAACTACCATCGATCGCGCCACCGCCGATTCGCGCGTCACCGCGTACGCCAGCCACACCGCGATTCGCTGCATTCATTGGCAAACCATCGTCGGCAGGTTCATAAATGAAGAACACGCCCGATGTAGCTGACCACAGGTCGTAAGCACGACTAAGGATTGGGAACCACGGTTTGGCCGAAACGGTGGGCGTACCTGCACCACCATAAATGCCATCGAGATAGGAAATTAAATCACTTCCCGGGCCAGTGCCCCCCGTGATGTCTACCGTGGTCGTCCCGTCTGGTACAACGCTCCAGGTAACACGAGCCGGATCCCCTTGATTCGGACTTGGGCCACCAACCGGATTTGTCCAGCGGCTACCTTGCAGAATCGGGTCACCGAGGCTGCTCGTTACCAAGTTATTGAAGAAGTCATCCACTTCAGATTGTGGTGTCCCCGGTGCCCAAACCGGCATCGGCGTGTTAGCTGCGAACAGCTCACGACGCTCCAATTGTTGCAGAAGGAGCTGGCGGCGACTCCAACGTTGCTTGCGGGTTAGCTGGGATTGCTTGGTCGCGTATGAGCGATTAGCCATGGGGGCAAACCTTCGACAGAATCAGGATGAATACAAACGTTGATCGATAAGTAATCAAAAGCAGCAGCAGTTAGCCGCTACATCACTTGTCACAAATTAAAACACACCTCTTCCCTCAAATCACTCTGACCGTCTTCGACAGACCTAGCGACTTTCGGGTGTCTCCCACTCCCCACTTTCGAGTGCCTTGCAGCAACTCGAAGTTTGCCCGGTGGTGGGATTTGATACAAACCATCAATTCAAATCAAGCAAATGGCAGGTTAATCACTCAGAGAACGAACTGAAATCGAATTCCGAGAGGAGATCCACAAGGGCCGCATCAGTCGACTGGTCGTCGTCGGTACGACCGGTGTAAAGCGTATCAAGTAACCCAGTTACCGCGTCGTCAATTCGTCCGTCCACCATTTGCCACTGAGTACTTGGCAACCGAGGGCCTACAAAGTTGTCCCCCTCACCATCTGCTGGTGTTCCTCTGTTGGGGCTAGGCACGAAGCCGGTCAAAGGCAAGTTGGCCGTACCCGCCGAGACCCAAGAGGTCGAGGTGGCAAATCGGAGGTCCTGCGAAACGCCTTCTCCTTCACCTGAACCGCGGACGCGATTCAGGTAGTTGATAATGGCGAGCGCATCGAGTGGAACGACGTTACCATTGCCATCGGTATCGTAGTAATCCGGTGGTGCGGGCAGATCCCGAATCGGAATGGACGCTTTATTCTCGCGGTTGAGCAAGTTGATAATTCTGAGCGCGTCAATCGGCGAGACGCTGCCATCGGCGTTGACGTCCAAGCGATTGGATGGATTTTGATGAGTCGAACCGATCAGCGTGATGGAAACGGTAACCACATTGCTGACCCCATCCTTATCGACTGCTCGATAAGTGAAGGTATCGACTGCACCCACCACACTATTGGCCAGGTTCACATAGGTGAATGTACCGTTAGCATTCATGGTGACTTGACCGTTCGCGGGCTGGGTCACGGATGCCACATTCACCGTTACGGCATCTCCGTCGGCTTCGGTATCGTTGGCCAGCACACCGACACGTGGATCAACGATGATCAAGCGACCGCGGATCGGCACTTGGTAACTATCGTTGCGTCCTACCGGCACATCGGCGACTGGCGCGACTGCCAAGGTAAAGGTCTCAGTAATCGCAAAGGTGCCATCGCTGACGCGAATCGTTATTGGGGTGCTCCCGTTGGCATTGGGAACCAACGTGATTTGCATCTGATCGCCATTGAACGTAACGCTCTCTACCAGATTGCGATTAAAGGGTTGAGACTGACCGGTCGGTGTGACAACCGAATAAGTCAAAACATCGCCATCAGGATCAAAGAAGTACTGCGTCAAGTCGCGAATTACATTTTGATCTTCGTTCGTGTTGGTCGGATTGAGCGACGCGATTACACGAGGAGGATCGGGTGTATTGATTACCGTTACTGGGATGATTTGCGTCACAGGGAGCAAGTTGCCCGGATTGAAGGCCGTGACGGTGATCGACGTATTCCCGGAGCGATCCAGCGGGAGAACGAGTTTCAATAGGTTTCCATTGAGCGTCGCATTAATGAGAGTTCCATCGGCCGATTGAACTTGATAGGTCAATGGATCGGATTCTGGATCGGTGAACCAGGTGTTGAGATCGTAAGTGAATTCCTGCGGAGTTCCCTTGCTTTCGTTGAACGTCAGCGTAGTGGGTCCAGCGAATTCTGCACCATCGTTGGTACCGACGACATTGATCGTCACAGTGCCCATAGCGGTAGCGGCACCCACAGGTGCGTTGTCGGTGATGGCATACTGGAACGAATCCGAACCGGCAAAGTTAAGTCGAGGTGTGTAGAGCAACGTTGTTCCATCGGCTGATAGCTCAACCGTGCCACCTCTCACCGTTTGCAGTGGGAATTGACCCGGTACCAGCGAGACTACTTGGCCCGCGGCCACTTCGTCTGCAGGACCTGGCACATCGTTGGTCAACAGACCATTTAAACCGGTCAACGGAATAACGAGTTGTGTATCTTCGTTGACGCCGTACGAGTTGGGATTGGCCGTTGGCGGATCATTGACGGCTACAAAGCTGATGACGACTGTGCCCAAGCTGGTCGCTTGCTGGGCTGATTGGCCTGGACCTGGTTCGTCTACAATCGTGTAGGTGAACTCATCCGTTCCAGGACCGCTGAAATCGGTTGGTGGTGTGTAAACAATATTGCCAGCCGAGGTGACCTGAAGAGTTCCCCCGCGACGAGTCACATTGGGAGTGGCACCAAAACCAGCCGATTGAACACGCATCGTTTGGCCCGCTGCAACTTCATTGGCAGGACCGGCAACGAAGCGACCACTGATCAAAGTTTGACCGTCAAATACGACCACTTGATCTTCAGGCGAGTCGGTTACGGTCGTGGTTGGACTGGCTCCGGGAATCAAGAACGGTGCATCATTAACGGGGTTAACCGTGATGGTGACCGTAACCAATTGAGTCGCAACCAAATCGAGATCTTCTTGTCCTGGTCCATGGCGATCGGTGACGCGATAGCGGAAGACAATATCACCGAAGAAGTCACGACCTGGGTCGGTGGCATCATCGGGATCGCCTGGATCGAACGTGAATCGACCATCGGCCGATACATTGATCACGCCGCCGACTTGGCTGCCGACTTTGCCATCGATAGTGACCTTGGTCGAACCAATGCCAATCACCTGGTACTCGCCATCTACGCCTGGGGTTGGATAGATCTCGACGAGATCGCCATCGGCATCCACTACACCGGCCAGCAATCCATTGTCATTGGTGGTTGGGGTATTCGCACCCGTTTGATCGAGCCCGATCAATCGTTGATTTTCATCGACCGAATAATTGAGCGTAGTACTTGGAATGGTTGGCGGTGTGCCGGGAACGATTCGCACGCGATAATCTTCCACTTCGCCATCGATTGCTAATCCCGATGGTCGCAAATTCCCTGTGCTGCTTACGCGGAAGCGGGCATAGGAATCAATTGCATTGGGAGGCAATGGAGTTGTGGAGGGCATCGAAATGGCAAACGTTCGTGTTGGTTCGAGCGGATCGAACAACACGTTCGTAAAGATTTGTTCCCCTGGATCGTCCCAGTCGCCATCGGAATTGAAGTCGACCCAACCATCCAGGAATCCGCCGCCGGTCACAGTGACAGTAATCTGCGTTGGAATATTGGGGTTGAAGACGCCGAAGGGGTTGGTCGACGAAGTGAACGTGACACCGTCGTCGTCATTGGTAATGATCTCAACCACATTGCTTACGCTGTTCGCCGTGGCAACGCGAAGCGAGCTATTCGCTATGGCATCGCGCAGAGCGCGGGCCACTGTGGCGGCCGAATCGGTACTCTTGAAACGAACCGGAATGTTGTCTTCGCTGAAGATGTCGTTGTTGTCGAGTTCAAAGGTCACTGTCCCAGAAATCGTCGACAAGCGAATTGTCTGACCATCCACGGCTGCGTTGGCGATCGTCACCGTCAAATTGCCGTTGACGAGAGCCGAGGTAAATGTTGCTCCTGGAGTTCCCACAACGAAGGCTGCCGTATCGTCTCCGCGAGCACTTGCTAGTGGTTGACCATCGAATTCAGGATCCACGGTCGCACCCAATTTCGGACCTACTCCGAACACGTGTCGTGCACCATCCGAGGCGATCAACGTGGGGTAACGGCCGCGAACAGTGCTTTGAGGATCGGGTGCATCACCGAAGTCGAAGGCCACCGTTGGCAACATCAATGTGAAGCGTGTCGAGCCATCTTCGCGATTAGGTTTCAGTGGTTGACCAACTACGTCCTTGATGGCTGACAGGAAGTAACTTTGTACTGGCCCTTCGATGGAAACAGCATTTTCGATGAAGAATGTGTTACCACCTCGTTCGCTAGCACGCAGCGTCGTTTTCCCAGCTGCGTTGGCTGCATTGATTGCGGCAATGGCCGAGAGTTTGACATCTTCTGACGAGAACGAGGAAGCTTGCACAAACGGAATCGCCACAGCACCACCCGGTACGCCTGAGAGTTCCAGCGACGGTGCGAGAGAAATATTGACACGCGTTGTTGCCCTATCGGCCAATCGAACGCTGCCGTTCCCAAGACTTGTTGCCGATAGACCCACAATTGCCCCACGAGCCGTTATGGCTGCGGCCAAAGCGTCGCCCAAACCTATAGCAGTTGTTGCATCGCTGAAGAGAATTTCCGTTGCACCGTTAGCGACGCCACCTCCTCCATTGGCCTGTTCAAATTCGAAGACCAATGTCTGGCCACCATGAAGGATGGAAATCGTTTCTCCATCCGTAATCGCAACGCGACCTGGATTGCTGATCAGCGGACTGCCGACAGGAATCGACACTGCTGAGGCGGGTAGTTCGCCCAGAGAGATTCGGCCATTGCCAAGCGGCAGAGCAGTAATTCCTAAGGTGGACGCATTGATCGCGGCAATAATCTTGCCAGCCATTACGTCCGAACTGTCATTGGCGGCAAAGGTAATTTGAGTCTTCCCAGGAACCGGCAAGCCGGTTGAATTGAAGACAAAAGTCACCGCGTTGGCACCAATTGTGATAGTGAATTCAGTTCCATCAAAGTAGCTGTTACCCGCGGGTGAAACCAATTCCAAGATGGCGGGAATTCGCAGGGTCGAGTTACTCGCAACACCCGGGATTCCTGTCAGGTCGAGCCCGGCAGTTCCGTTGGTGGCCAATCCCAAGGTCGAGTCGCCGCCCACCAGCACCAAGCCACTGCCTGGAGTCTGTGGCGACAAGCCCAGCGACGGAATCGACTTCAGTGCGTTGGAAACCAAGAAGGCTAACTCGTTGGCACTGGCCGTGCGTGCAAAGTTCACGGCCGTGTTGCCACCGGCGACACCATCGTTTCCTGAGTATTCATCGGTTCGATTGAACTCAATCGTTTCAGCAACACCACCGGCAGGAGTCAGGGTCAATGTCCCCGCGTCGCTCAATGTGCGAGCCAGTGATACGGCAGCCAATGGTCCACGAGTACTAAAGGCGGTGCCATTATCAGGCAATCCCAAGTACAGCAAATCATTACCGACAGCCGACGTTTGCACGCCCAGGTCGGTGGAATCGATCGCGACGCGAATCGCCCGCACGATGTCTGTAGGCTGCGAAACACCAGTGATATCCACGACAATGTTGGTACCGCTTACCGTTGCCGTGCCTGGAGGACCATCGGTTCGATTGAACTCAAAGGTCAACTGTTGATTTCCATCACCAATTACAAATGTGTGACCATCTTGAATGCCGTTAGTGCCGGTGCCGACCAAGGGAACTTGGAAGGCAATGGTTCGTGCTGCTTGAACCAAGTTGCTCTTCGATGCGTCAACGATTCCACCTGCTTCCATACCGATGCGGAGTTTGCCCTCTGCGTCGATCAAGGTGGTCACGATCGGTCGAACACCGACGCCTTGGATATTTGCGGTCAATGTTCCATTAGCAATCTGTGCTTCGATCGCATCACGGAGCGCAGTGACTAATTCCAAGGGGCTGTCGTCGACTGTAAACAGTACTGGCACGTTGTTGGCAACGATCGAGTTGATGTCGGTCGTGTATTCAAATGTGACGGTCCGGTTTCCTTCCTTGATGGTAATGCGATCACCATCCACGACTCCCGTTAGGCCAGCTCCAGGAACGGGCGCCGTTAGAGAGATGACTTCAGGCATTGCCAACTGATAGCCAGTGTCATATTCAAACGTGACTTTACCCCCTGCACTATCGTTGACGATAAACTGATCGCCATCTGAAATTTGGGTGCCAGCCGGAGCGGTAACCACGAAGCGGTCTTTGTTATTCAAACCAATCTCGTAGACCGATTCCTGTCGCCAGATACCGGCCAATGGTCGCAAGGTAATAACATTGTTGGTTTGATCGTAGCTGAAGAGATAGTCGATACCTTCTTCAAGAAGTTTACCATTCTCGAAAACTGTGACCGTTGCTCCAGGTGCACGAATACCAGTTCGGGAAGGTCCTACCACCGTACCATCATCGACACCGCTGCCTTGGAATGGATCCGATGCATCACCCGAGTCTCGCAATTGAATGCGGAATTCAGAAACGATTCCTTGATTGATTTGAACAAAGCTAACATTGGGGTCGCGATCAACACCGGGCGAATCGTTATCGAACGGGTTAATAATCACTGCAACTGGGCCAACAAAGTCAGCTCGTTCTACGGCTCCGCGGTCCTTGAATACGTTAGATCCCAAACCAGAGAACGAAACGTTGGGATCGTCCACTCGAAGCTGACCCGTTACATCTCGACTGGGTGCAAGCAGCGGATTGACTGGCAACCCCAAAGCTCGTTTGAGCGATGCAAAAGCATCTCGCTCTGCCAGCGAATTGATGGAGCTGTCGATCGCAATCGAACTGGTGATCGGCAAGAAATCATCGGACGATGGATCGACCAATAAAACCTGTGAACCGGGTAACAGCAAGTTGAAATCGCTCGTGCCACCGTTGACATTACTAGGTAGATTAGCCGCGTCCGTTTCAGTGCCAGCTCCGTTTGCGTTTGGCCACTGCATCCGCGACTGGAACAAGCCTTGGCGTGTTTCCGTGTGTTGGAAGATGCTCCCGCCAACAATCACTTGACCCTGTTTGGTATGCAGGTTAGGACCGCGTGTTCCACCAAAGCCCCGTTGTCGTGTCACTTCCGTTTCAACAGCCGCTTGGAAATTATCGATGATATTGTTCATCAACGAGGGGCTCGCGCCATCGCGTGCCATGATACCTACTTCCGGCAGCAATTGATCCATGTTGGAACCGGGTTGCGGATCCAAGCCCAAGTTGGGAACTCCATTGATAATTACACGTGACGCATTCTTGATCAACACATAATTTTCTGTGGTGCCCGCGCCATCGGTGGTTGTGCCAGCGATACCAACACTATTTACCTGCGCGGTTCGGTTGTGGCCAAATCCGGAAGGTGCATCGAAGGCCCCAGGACCGAAAGCATGCGAGCGAAGTGGTTTGAGACCGCCGTTGTAAACGCTCAGCCCTGAATTGCCATCCCAACCTTGGCCACCGCCCAACGCAGTTGCTTCAACCCGAGTCACCGGACCACTGACACCTTGAGGACCGTTCTGGTTTTCGTTGTTGGGCAGTACTGCGATGCCGTTGATAGTGCTGTTGATCGCTGCTGCGATCGCTCGCATCACGTCGCCAGTGCGGTAGCTGTTCCCACCCAGAATGAAGATAGGAATGTTACCTGCCGCTGCTGCACCACCACCAAGGACAAATTCAAACGTGCGTGAATTGACGTTTGTGCCAGCCAAATCGGCAACTTGTTCAATTGTGAAAGTCGTGCCGACGAGGTTATCAAAGTTCAATACTTGTTGCAGGCTGAGGACGAACTGGCGCGGGGCCAATACTTCGAGGCTGAATGTGTAGTCGCCTGTTCCACCCGTGCCTGTAACTCGGTCTGCAAAGCTGCGCGGATCGTAATTCTCGTTGCCAGTGGAGCTGACACCCAAGTAATAAGATCCTGCTTCCAATGAGGTGAAGTCGATCACTGCCGAAGCAGGGCTTGCACCGCTGCGAACGATATCGACGGTTGCACCAGTACCGTCTGTGAATGTTTGCAACTCACCTTTACCGTTAAACAAACGCAAGGTTACGTTGGGACCAAGGTCCAAAGTGGAAACATTGATCTTGGCGCGATCTCCGACATCCAAGTGGAATCGATAGAGATCGACGTCTTGTGTGGGATCGACATTGGCTCCATCGCCAATACGACCCGTCGTGAAATAGGGAGTTGTCGTATGGGATGTGCCCATTTTGGTATCGACCGCTTTGGCCAAGTTATCACTTGGCTCAGCAAGTCCGCCCACAGGTGAATTGGACTCCGTACCGTCCGATCCATAGAGCGTATTGTTGATAATTCTTGCGAAAGGTTGCACAGCTTGTTGCACTGGTGCCGCGACAATCTGAATCGGATTGCTTGGTTGCTTGGCGTACTGGGTTGTGAAATAAATCCCACTCGCACCATTGATGAATAGGGTTGGAGTTGCATAGGACATCCCCGTAAGCCCGAAGAAGTCCGTGCCTGCTGGGTCCAAGAGGAGAGATTGTCCAACCCAGACATCGACCAAAGGAATCAGATCATTCGTTACCAGGATGCTGCCGATAATCGAATCCCGTATCGCATGCATAACTTCCATACGAGTGTAGGGATAGATTCGCTGAGTCGATGGGGGACCTGGATTGTATGGAGGTGCTGCGTCATTACCTTTACGGTAATAAACGGGCACGTGACCAGCCACCCAACCGTCGCCACCAACTTGACCCGAACCACCTGAAGGAATCGTAGCTCCGCTAATATCCTCAAACTCGAAGACAACACGGGTACCCGCTACGTCGATTGCAAACGCGATGCCGTCCGCAATTCTTGCACCAAAATAGAAGTGGTTCGCATCGGTGATCTCAGTGAGCTCAGGATTGAAAAAGTCTGCCGAACCTTCGAACATCAGCGGACGTTGTTGACCCTGGACCTGAATACCAACATAGCCAGGTCGATCGATGACGTTGTTTTGAATGACCAAGCCAGGTGCTAAGCCACCGACAACACTATCGTTAACCGTAGGCAAGTTACGTACGGCCCCAAGTGCAGGTGAATGCAGTCCAAGGTTCTCTAAGAATGGATTGGTCGAATCATCCATGGGGTCGATCAAGCTATCGCCCGGATCGCTCCAAATGCCATAGACTTTTGTGTCACTAATGTAATTGCTGTCGATCAGGATTTGACCCTGTGCTCGTTCAGCGTTCTTATCGCCAATGCCGTTAAAGAAGGTGGCAGGGATTCGAATCCTGTTTGGTTGAGCTGGATTGGAAACTACCGGTACGGTCGATTCCGCTGTCGAGACAAAGTCGCCAACCACCGAACCGTACAGATTGATGCGGGCATCACTCGGCGAGAGCCCAGTCAAACCCGAGGCCGTTGATGCCGAGATCCGCAAACCGTTTTGAGCCACAGCTTGGTTAATGGCAGTTCGCAAAGCGGAAGCCACTTTGGCACTCGAATCGAGTGCACGGAATGGAATGCGAATGTTGCCAAACTGAACACCGTTGCCACTCGGCATCGCAGCGGTCAATTCGTCAAATTCAAAGGTCAGCATCCGCGAGCCATCGCCCAACTGGAAGCTATAGCCGTCTACCAAATCGGCGCCCGCAGGTGCAACAATCGTCACTGCAGTTGCATGTCGGTCATTCGTGTCGTACGACTCTTGCAACGAGATGAGTCTTCCGGGCGACGGATTCGGAGTGAAGTACTGCGTTCCTGGACGCATTTCTAATTGATACGCACCGGAAGCGACACCACCAACACCAGCACCACCGAACGTTGCATCGCCGGGCGCTGCACCGATGATCATTTCACCCCGTTCAGCAAACCCAACCACGATGTCGTCGATATAGAAACCTTCACCCGTGGTGGTTCCACCGGTTTGGTAGACAACTTCTAAGGTTAAATCGCTTTGACCAGCAAAAGCGCTGAGATCGACTCGCAATTGACGCCAACGATCTGCGGGATCATTGATCAAGTTGGCGCCCGCACCCGCGCTGGAAGCGATGGTTGTGGTACCTGCCGGAGTAACAACATTGATGCGAACGGAATCACCCGCTGCACCATCCAGCAAGTAATTGAAATAGATCGTCGGTAGGTCGCCTGCTGCGTAACCTTCTAGGCTAAATGTATTGGACTCCACCGAGTTGCTGGAATTGGGCACACCAGCGGCTGGATTGAAATGGAGGCTGCGTCCACCGGGATTGGCCGGCCGGCTACCATCAAACGCTGCCTGAATTCCGTGTCCCGTATCACCGCCACGACTTGTATCCAAACTCCAGCCCGCTGGCAGTGCAAGCAAGTCGAATAATTGGCTCACGACAGGTGCATCGGCCGTTGTACGGACAATTAGATCACCGCCAACGTAGAAGCGTTCTTCGATCAAACGCCGCACAGAATCGACGGGCTCGCGGCGGACGGACAACGGATTATTGAGCGCCGTAGGAATACTCGATCCCTGGGTCACAGCAACAAAATAGGTCCCTTGTGGCAAACCGACTGGACCGATGAATGGGTCGCCAGCGCCCGTCGAGCCAGCGGCGAAGATGTCCTCAGAAAGACTCGACAGGAATCCTGTACGGTCCTCGCTGACGTTGCTTCCCTGTGAAAACAGCACAAGCTGTGCATTGCCCGCATTTCCACTGGCGGAGTAATAGACAGCCAGATTGGTATCGGGACGACTAATGCCATCCGCGTAATCTATATCGAAGACCGTTGGAGCAATTACTCCACCCGCCGTTGCACCCGAGTTCGGAGTCGTCAAGGTGACTCGATAGAAATCGATATCGTTGGCACCGCTGAGTGCACCACCGACGCTAATTGTGCGGTCATTCGCCGCAAGCAGGTTGCCCAAATACTGGGGACGCGATCCTGGAGTGGTAGCGCTCTGATTAATCGAATTGTTGGAACTGGTGGCGCTGACACCTTCGTTTTCTTGAGCTTCACCCAACAATGGCGACTCGCCGGGCAAGCCCTTGGTGTGAATGCCATGATTTGCGTAGCGGATGTCAGCATAGGTAACGCTACTTCCAGCAATCTCTTGTTCTTCTTGCAAGCGAATCTGGAAGCGATAGGAACCTGATGTCAAACCTCCTGCCGTGTCATTCGGATTAACTGAGTTGCTACGGACGCGAATGAAATAGGGGCCTCGGCTGCCAACAGCACCGGGGAGAATCAATCTCATGCCCGCATCGTGGCTGTTGGTTGATGAAAAGTCTGCATATTCGCCCGCACTGCTTTGAGGTTGCAGCTCTTTCGGACCCTTAGCCAACGATCCTACCAAGCCATTCAATTGGTTTGAGAAGACGTCGATGGTGCTGGCATCGAGCGACTCGTCGTAGCTATTGACGCTGCGTGCGAGTACGACACCATTGGCATCGAGCAATTCAAGCACGGTATCAAGAGATGAAGTGGTACGATCGATATCGATCCAAACTTCGCTACCTGCTTCACCGCGGAATTGATAGGTATCGGCATCGTTGGGCGCACTCAAGAAACCTTCCACATCGAAGGCGATGCGACGCAAATCGTCACCTTCGACAATGCGTCCAGCGAGTTCGCCCAAAACTTGGGCATTGCTCGACGAGCCATTGATTCCAGGAGCTTGATCGGTTTGCAATTCGAGTTCGCGAACCACCGCAACGTTGCGATCATTACTGGTTTGATCCAGGAACAGACTTCGCCAATCGTTGGGCGAAGGACGAGTTGCAAAAGCATCATTATTGGTATCGGATTGCTGCGTTCCATCAGGTTTTCTACCGGCACCTACGCTGTCGTCCAACAAACTGGTCATGACCACAGGGAACCCGGGTCGACCCATGACTTGAACGGAACCCCCGGTGCGATCTTGCAGATCATTTTCGGTACCCGTGATGGTGAAACCCGTCCCGGTTGTATCGTTGAATGGCGAGCCCGGACCCAGCAGTTTCACAACGAGACTCTCGTTGGGATTGCTCTGCAATCTCAAGCCACCCGAGCCGTGGAAGTTATCGACGACCACCGAATCATAAAGCACATGGACAATGTCGGTATCGTCCCAAACGCTTTCTGTGGTCAACGTTTCACCACGGATTTCCATACCGTTGAGACCGTTGTCGTCGAGCGCATTGCGCCGAACCAATGGGCCCCGGTTGTCATCGAGACCAACAATTAGATCGATCACGCCTGACTGACGTCCCGCATCGACATTCAGATCCGCATTGAACGAATTGACGTCAATGTCGATTACGCTGCCCCCATTACCGACGAACGAATTGCCAACAACTGTTGGCTGGCTGCCGCGGACAAAGATGGTTGCTGGTGTATTGGCCAAACGACCAAAGCGTCCTGTTGGACCCTGACCACCTATGCCATTGGCGTTGTTTTCGAACGAGGAATTCGTAATGCGAGCGGTCGCTTGCTGCAATTCCAAAACGTTGAACGCTTTGAACGTACCTTCGATTCGCGACAATCCACCGCCATAGGCAAGGACGGCATGATCGATACTCACGTGTGAGGTGGGGCTACCATAAATACCAGCCCAGTCACCGGCCGACGGGGTCAGCCCCGAATTCACAGAAGAGCCATCGTTGTTGGTGTCAAAGCTACCGCCAGCACCATAGCGATCGTCCTGAATGCTAGTGAAGATGACCTCTTCGCCTTGCATGCCTTCTGCCAACAATTGCGCGCCAAAACCGACTTCAATACGCGAGCCTTGAATTTTGACAACCGAGTTTGCATCAATCACCAACGAGGCGGCCGGGCGGCCACGTTCGCCAGTGCGAGTGAGGTCCAATACGCTAGTTGCGGCAGTCTGATTCAAACGGTCCGTGTAAGTCGTATCAATCGCATTCAGCTCAGCAACCAACTGGAAGTCACCGCCGTTGAGCGATCGATAGAGACGACGGAATTGATACTCGCTGTCTTGAGCAACCTGGGACAAACCAGATAACTTGATATGACTGTTGGATGAAGGGACGGTCAACGCAGGAGTCGGATTGCTAGCCAAACTCTCGAAACCGAAAGCATCGACCATCGTCATGCGATAGGTATAAACGCCGCTATCGACTCGACCCGAATCGGCATTCACTGCCAACGTTACCAAGTTGATGGCGGGTGAGAATTCATCGCGAATAGCACCCCCGGCAGCACCGGAGAGAACTAAGTTTTCTGAAAGGATATGAACGATGTCGATATCATCCCAGCGAGCCGAAATGGTCTGCACAACGGGAGGTGCACCCGATTCCGTCTCGACTCGAATGAACAGACCATTCAAGGTGTTATTGGAAAGCAAATTGCGTCGAATATCAGGTCCAACGCGATCATAATCCGCAGTGAAAATGCCAGGCGCTTGATAGCGCGGCGCTTGGTAGCTCACTTCAGCAAAACTATTTGGCGCGGCGCTCATGGCAGCGTCGGCACTGTTGCTGATCCGATTGAAGGTAATTGTTGGTTGCGTATCAACAATTTGAATCGGGCTGACCGTCACTTGGTCGGCATCCACTAGCACGTTGCTACCACCGCCGTATCGAATGTCGGCGTAATTGACGTACTGTAGGAATATCCCTTGGTCTTCCAAGTTAGATCGGCCGAATTGGTCGTCAACGTCGCGACGGAATTCCAGTCCACCCCAATCGCCCATGCCAGGCTGGAGGTTGCTGGGCAAAGGTTGCGACACGGTGGTATCGCGTGAACTAGTGAAAACGACTTTGCCGCTCGCTGGAACTCCAGCCGAGACGATGAGATTGCCGGTTGCACTGAGCAGTCGCGGTGTACCAAGGATCTGCAACGCAGCGCCACTGCGATCGATTTGCAAGTTGGAGCTGCCCACGCCGACGCGAGAATTTCGCATCTTAAAGACTGCGCCTGCATCGACCATGACAGTAACCCCTTCGGGCACGTCCATGGTAATGCCGTCTTCGAGGGGCGCGCCACCTGTTTCTGAGACGCCAATACGATAAGCGAAATTGTCAATGGAGGTTTCGGTTTTGCCGTCATTACCACCGTTACCAACAATCCGCACAATGTCGCCCGGATGCGTCGCAGGGAAAGCGCTAGATACTGAAGCGCTGGCAATATTATTGAATGGCTTGTTGCTCGTTCCGTCAGGGAATGAACCCGCCGCCTTATCGACGAAAATCGTTCGGCCCAGAACTGTTACACCTTCAAAGCCATCGTTAAACGTAACGGATCGTTCCCCCGTCAACGTAACGATGCGCGCGCCCAATGTGCCTGTACCGGGAATCGCTTGGACTTGAGTTGTAGGTGTTTGCGAATTGACTACCGAAGCAACCAATTGAGCGATTTGATTGGCCGGAGCATTATTGCGGTATCGAACCGCGATACGTCCATTGCCAAGTGGTGGTTGACCTGGAACAACGTTGTCAAATGCATCTACCAAAATGAATTGATAGGTGCGTGCGGTTCCGTTGGTACCCGACACGATCGACATGGTTTGGCCCGGAATAATGGTCGCACCACTATCGAACTCCAATTGGCGATTCACAGGTCGGACTTGGAACCAGAAATTGTTCACTCCGCCAGGCGTTCCATCACCATCGCCGTCCAAAGGTGTGCCGGGAACGCCAGCTTGACCCGCATCCAGATCGCGAATGACATCTCGACCATCGGCCGAGGCTTCGAATTTTACGAAGAGCTGGTAATCACCTTCCGAGCGACCACCGAATCCCGATCCTTGAATCGTGGCATCGTAGGCTTCATTTCCAGCCGCTGACACACCGATGTAATAGACGCCGTCGCCCAATTGCAATTGAATGCGCGAGTCGGTGCCGAAGTAATCATTGTTATAAGCGATCGGTACAATATCGCCCCCTGAGAGCACCATTCGTTGGAACGGCAGCTCGGGCAAATTGAAGACCGAAGCAAAGGTTTCCCAATCGTCCAGCGATGCAAAATTATCGCCATGGACATCGACAGCACGAACTAAGGTACTGGCGAATGGATCGAGGTTGATGGCCTTGAGGATGTCGGCTGGCGTCTTGGCCAGTCGTTCCGTTTCTTCTGCTCGCTGCGCATCGGTCAACAAACCCAAATCGGGCAGGTAGGGAAGATCAACAGTGAACGAATTCACGCCGGTCTGCACGATGATAATCTCAAACGCAGCCGCATTGGCTAGTTGACGAGCCGTCTCGGCATTACCGGTGATGCTGTCACTTGGTGGCACATAGGCGCGGAATGAACGTAAGTAATCAATCTGCGTCTGATTGCCTAATCGTCCCGCTGCCAGGGCTTCGATCTTGATCGGTGCCACGGGAAGTGAGAAATTGGTTTCAAACGAGGCTTGAACTTGTTGATACAGCTTGATCGATGTATCCAAGGCGCTGGAATCTGCCAAACGCTGAGCGTACGTCTCGGCGGTGAGAATACCGGTGTTGGCTCCGGTGGCAATGTTGACCTCAAATCGATAGAGGTCGATGTCGCTGCCGCTGGCTCCATGCAAATACTCGGCGTGCTGAACGTCGTAGTTACCTGGGAATACAGGTTCCAGCGGACGAGAATTGAATTCGTTGCCTACCTGTTCGTAGACTTGCTGCTGCAATGATTGATTGATGGTGTCGTTCAAGAATGCATTGCTCAGCGCCATCACGGTGGAGCTGGGAAGATCCGAAGCGCGGCCCAAGCCTAGTAAAGCGCCAATGCCTGCGAACGAGCTTCGGAAGAAGTCTTCTCCATAGCCAACATCCCAGTCGAATAGTGCATCAAGAACCAAGGTGCCATCGTTGAATGTGGCATCTGGCACTACAGCAGCGCGATTGTTATTGAACAACAAGCGATTGGCCGCAGGCACGCTGGTCGGAGTCTCCAAAGCAATCGTCCAGCCATCGCTCGTGGTCTCCACAAAGCGAACGCCGATGTATTGGCTCCAAAGATCGAGTGCTTCGCGAACCCGTTGTTTTTGTTGATCGGTAATGCTGTTAACCAACCCGGCACCCGGAGGACCGAAGTTGTATGAAATCAGCTTGATCTGATTTTTGAAATCAACCGAAAAGCTGCTGTTGATGTATTGGCCAAAAATGCCCGCATTGCGACCGACAAGATCACGGCTTGACGGATCATTCGGTCCACCAGCAAATTCTAAAGTATAAGGAATGCTGCTGATCGCTTCGCTGAACAACAAGCTGGTGACTTGATCGCCGCCAAACGTGTCTACTTGGTATGCCGTTGCGAAACTGTCCGATAGCAATCGGATCGGCTCCATCGCTGGCAAGCCCGTCCCCACAGGATTGGAAGCCAACCCAGACGTCACGACGGCTTGTAGCAATACCGAGGTCGCTGCATCCGTATTGAGCAAATCGACAACGTTTGCCACGGAGGGCAATGTGCCACCCAGATCGAGAACGATATCGGAATAAGAACCTTCGTCGGTTACGGAGACGGTCAGGCCGCCCACACCGCTATCCACAAATCGAACTTGATTCCATTTGGTCCCGCTCACTCCAACCGCATTGGAGAATTTAACCGAAACCGATCCATCTCCCATCGTTCGGAGAGTCGAGTTGGCTGAGGCAACAAATTCCCGGCTGGTATCAGGTTCAAAGAACAAATCGACGGAGTCGCCCGGGTTGCTGCTGTTGAACGTAGGAACACCCAAGGTTCCGTCTGCACCCGCAGGAATATTGACCGCGCTACCGACTCGCAGGCGATAGGTACCACCAGCCACGCCACCATCGACGACGTTTTCGCGGATCAGTTTCTCGAGATCTTTGGCGAACGTCAGGGTCGCCGTCATACTGTCGGCGCGATAATCGACCGTCACGGGCAGGAACAACACATCATCCGTGTTGCGAACCGTGTCGCGAGTAAAAAGCAGCTGATAAAAACGCGGATTGTCAGCCGAACGATCGGTTGGCAGACCTGTGGTCGGGTCGTGTTCAACAAATAGCGGTTCGTTAAAGTAGACGACGACTTGGTCGCGCTTCTGTTGCAATGTCCCGTTGCTTAGCCGTACTACGGGTTGTGGCACAATGGATTCAACTAGCGCTCCCAGACGCAAATCGAATTCGCGGGTCTCTTTTCGCTGTCCCGCAGTCCGTGGCTGCAACAAATCTCCAGGCAAACCGGCGCCCGTTGTGTTGCGCAGTCCAACAATTCCTTGGGACGGATCGTCAAAAGCGAAGACTTCGATTCGATACCGGTCGTCAGGCAGGGAATCCGCAAAGCGAACGACCACTTCGTTCCCTGCTGGATTACCCACTTCCAGCGAACCTGGAACAATTCGAACGTCGTCCGCAGTGTCCAATTTTCCGTCTTCGCCTGCTCGCGTAATGCGAATCGCGTCCAACGTATCTGGGTGAATCTGCTGCCCATCGTCGAAACGAAACGTCAGTAATCGAGGCGCAACGTCACGCGTGACGTTGTTCTCAATCAACGCGCCATCGTTGGGCTGGATACCAATCAATTGTGGCCCGGCGGCCATCAAATGACGATGTTCCAGCCGCTCAAGCAGACTGCGACGCAACAGCTCGCGGTTCTGGCGGCGATTTGAGGAGGAATTTTGTAGTTCTGGGCGCCGTTTACGGGTTGCCATGAAGCCAACCTATCGGAGACGTGAGTCCACCGCCGCTCGCGCAACGGTAGAAAAGTTATGAAACAAAAGGACTCGAAAGTTCGATCGGACTAGTTCTGAGTAGCTGCCGGACCCTCTACACACGCCCGACATAAGACGCGAGTATAGTTGGAGGGTGTCAGGTCTCAAATCAAGTTTTATCTAGACTTCCTATCTTGCCTGGTTTAGTTCCAATTAAGGCCGAATTTTCCGGATGTAGCGGGGGCACCGCAGGCAGCCAGAAATAGTTTTTTGTGCAGATAGGCAGGAACGGACCTTACGACACAAGTTGACGCTTGGACGCTACTCTTGAGACGAAGTTCCCAGAATGACCCTGTTTGACCTTGCCTGGGCGAGAAAGTCGTTAGAATAGGTCGACGCTTAGTCCGACAGACTGGGGATGGACGCTATGAGTACTGAACACAAGCACCCTCGGATGGCAAGAAGCCAAAAAATCCGTGAAGCCGAAGGTTATCTCGAATTGGTGACGCTCCCCGCAGCGCGGCTGGGGCTCGATAGCCGCCTCAAACGCCAGGTGGCGCGGCGCATTCTTCGTTTAGTGGCCAGAACTTCAGTTAGTGGCAGCGATTGTTGGCGACGGGATTTGTTGATTGGGCAGGCATACCGGTTACTCAATAAATATTCTGCTGCGGTGGGGCCGCTCTGGTCGGCTGTTCAGTCTCAGCCGGAGAGTCGTGAGGGTTGGATTGCATTGGGTTGGTGTTTGAAGCGGATGGGAAAGATCGACCGGGCGGCCAGCGTGCTGGCACGGGCAGTCACCCATATTCCTGACGACGCGGTGCTGCACTTTAATTTTGCTTGTTATCTGGCTCGCTTGGGGCAGGACGAATTAGCGATTGCCGAAATACTGTGGGCGCTCGACTTAAATCCCGATATTCGAATGCGTCTCATTGCTGAACCCGACTTTGACTCGTTGCGGGGCAACAGTTCGTTTCAAGCGTTGACCCAGACGACAGTCTAAGGCGCCACCCCTGTTTGGGATGCCTGGTCTTCGCGCGGTGAATCGCCTGTTTTAAGCTTTCCAGCCTTATCTGGTTGGCGAGGCCAGTAACACATTCCAAATCCTTAGGCGGGTTAGGGTGGCATTTTCGTGATGGCGTCGGATCAAGCGCAGCGGCAGAATCAAGTCCAACAATCTCTCACTTCCCCATCGAACGAAAAGCCCGCGTCGAATATGAAAACCGGTGTAGGGGTGCTCGGTGGCTACGAGCTGGGGGATTTCTTTGACGAAATGTTTGACTCCGATGGTACGCCTCGGTCGGAGTGTCAGCAATTAGCGGAGCGGCTGGCCGAGCTGCCGATTGACGAATTGTTGCGCCGCCAACGTGCAGCGGATCGATCGATGATCCAGTTGGGAATCACCTTCAACGTCTATGGTGATGCCGAGGGGACCGAGCGGGTCATCCCGTTTGACACCGTACCTCGCATTATGCCAGGGAGCGAATGGGTGCGGCTTGAGCAGGGGCTGCGGCAACGCATTCGCGCGCTCAACATGTTCATCGACGATATTTATCATGACCAGAGAATCGTCAAAGAGGGTGTCATCCCCGCGCATGTCATTCAATCGGCAGCCACATTCCGGCCACAGTGTGTTGGCTTGAATCCGCCGGGAGGTGTCTGGTGTCACATCACGGGCACGGACTTAATTCGCGATGCCGATGGAACGATGTACGTTTTGGAGGACAATCTGCGGTGTCCATCAGGCGTATCCTACGTCTTACAGAATCGAATGCTCATGAAGCAAACGTTCCCGCAGTTGTTTGAATCGATGAGTGTCGAGCCGGTAGACGATTATCCCAGTCGATTGTTGGACGCGCTCACGGAGACGATTGCCGGTCGCAACAACCGTCCGGCTGTCGCGGTTTTAACCCCCGGTATTTACAATTCGGCCTATTTCGAGCATTCCTTTTTGGCACAACAGATGGGAGTGGCTCTGGTCGAGGGGCGAGATTTATTTGTTGATAACAACTATCTCTACAAGAGGACAACACGGGGACCCGAGCGAGTCGATGTCGTTTATCGGCGGATCGATGATGATTTTCTCGACCCACGCGCCTTTCGCCCCGACTCGATGCTCGGTGTGCCGGGCCTGATGGACGTGTACCGACGCGGAAACGTTGTGCTGGCCAATGCGCCTGGGACCGGAATTGCGGACGACAAGGTAATTTATGCGTATGTTCCGCAGATGATCCGCTTTTACTTGACGGAAGAGGCGATTTTGCCAAACGTTCCCACCTATCTTTGTTGGGACGACGAACAGCGAAAGTATGTGCTGGACAATCTCGATAAGTTAGTTGTCAAAGCGGCCAATGAAGCGGGTGGCTATGGGATGTTGATTGGGCCTCGTAGTACGGCTCAGCAACGATCCGAGTTCGCCGATCTGATTTGCGACCAACCCAGAAACTACATCGCGCAGCCCACCCTGGCATTGTCGCGCGTGCCAGTTATATGTGGCGATCATTTAGAGGGCCGGCACGTCGATTTACGGCCTTTTATTATTTCTGCACCCACTTCGACATTCGTGTTGCCTGGTGGCTTAACTCGAGTGGCGTTGAAGCCTGGGTCATTGGTGGTTAATAGTTCGCAGGGTGGTGGCAGCAAAGATACTTGGGTTATCAAAAATTCAGTTGGATAACAAATTCAGCACGAGACTGTTTTTGATCCACGTCCCCATTTGCTAGTTTTGCAATCCAGATTCTTTTTTCTTTGAAGAGCCGATTATGCTCAGCCGCGTTGCCGAATCGATGTATTGGATGAGCCGCTATGTAGAGCGTGCTGAGAATGTGGCGCGTTGTATCTCAGTAAACTTGAATTTATCGCTTGATTTACCCGGCGTAGCTGGGGATCAGTGGATGCCTTTGGTGGTGACGATGGGAGATTCGGATTCGTTTAATGAACGATATTCCTCCCCGAGCCGCGTGAACGTCATCGATTTCTTGACGTTTGATCGTTCCAATCCAAATTCGATTCTCTCTTGTCTGATCGCTGCACGTGAGAACGCGCGGAGCGTGCGCGAATCGATCAGCAGTGAAATGTGGCAGCATATTAATTCGTTTTACCTACGTGTCCGCGACGCGCGGCGCGATGAGGCATTTCGTGATCCCCATTCCTATTTCGATACGATCACCGCTTCGGGACAGCAGTTTGTCGGCGTCACCGACGTCACCATGACGCATGGTGAGGGGTGGCACTTTGGTCAAGTGGGGAGGATGATCGAGCGGGGGGATAAGACCAGCCGAATTTTGGACGTCAAGTACTTCATCCTGTTACCTCATCTAACGGACGTAGGTACCACGTATGATAATGTCCAGTGGCTCGCCCTGTTGCGGTCTGCGAGTGGCCTGGAAATGTACCGCCAAGCCTTTGGACGAATTGATCCAATGGGGGTTGTCGAATTCCTGATTCTGGACCGCAATTTTCCAAGGTCTGTGTTGCATTGTCTGACCCGTGCGGATGCCTCATTGCACGAGATTACGGGAACTAGTGTAGGTGGGTTCTCCTGTCCTTCTGAGCAGCTGTTGGGAAGTCTCTGGTCGAAGCTCTCGTTTACGACGTCCAAGAAGATTATCGAAGGTGGTTTGCACGAATTTGTCGATGATCTGCAAGAGCAACTCAATGTTGTTGGGATCGAGATGGCCAAGACCTTCTTTTTGGCTCCTGTTGCTATCCCCTCGTGATAGATGGGCGTGCGTCGGCTAAAACCAAGCATTGTCCCAAATGATGCTTGACCGCCGAACCAATGAGCCCGAATCACAATGCGCGCCATTCGCAAATTACTTGTTGCCAATCGAAGTGAAATCGCCACTCGCGTGTTTCGCAGTGCAACCGAGTTAGGAATCCGCACTGTCGCTATTTATTCGCACGAAGATCGCTATGCGTTGCATCGATTCAAAGCGGATGAAGCCTACGCAATTGGACGCCCAGGCGAACCAATCCGTTCGTATTTGGATATTCCAGGGATTGTCGCGCTTTGCAAACTGCATCAAGTAGACGCGGTCCATCCAGGATATGGATTTCTCAGTGAAAATCCTGAATTGGCTCGGCAGTTGGAAGCCGCTGGAGTCTTATTTGTGGGACCCAGCGTACGAAGTCTAGAGTTGCTGGGAGACAAAACATCCGCGCGGCGGATAGCAGCAGAGGCACAAGTTACGATTTTGGGTGGCACCGACGCGGCGCTTAAGAGTCTTGAGGAAGCGCGTTCGGAAGCCGAACGAATTGGCTACCCCATAATTTTGAAAGCGGCCAAAGGGGGCGGCGGACGCGGCATGCGGGTGATTGAATCCCCCAGTGCTTTGGAAGCTGGTTTCGAGCAAGCCCAACGCGAGTCGTTAACCGCCTTTGGTAGCGATGAGATTTTCATCGAGCGTTTTGTCAAACGAGCTCGACATATCGAAGTTCAATTGCTGGGCGACCAGCATGGTGGGTTGTTACATCTGTTCGAACGCGATTGCAGTGTCCAGCGGCGACATCAAAAAGTGGTCGAAGTGGCGCCGGCTCCGAACCTCTCTCCCCAGGCTCGCCAGGAGCTCTGTGATGCGGCGCTGCGGATCGGACGAGCGGTGAACTACGAAAATGCCGGAACGGTCGAATTCCTTTTTGACGTGGACGCTCAGCAGTCCTTCTTCATCGAAGTGAATCCCCGAATTCAAGTGGAGCATACGGTCACTGAAGAAGTCACAGGAATCGATATTGTTCGTTCGCAAATTTTGGTCGCCCAGGGACATCACCTGTCCGATGAAGAAGTGGGGCTGCCGTCACAGCAAGAGATTCGAACCAGCGGTTTTGCTATTCAGTGCCGCGTCACAACGGAGGATCCCGAAAATCAATTCCGGCCTGATTATGGCCGTATCAGTCATTATCGTTCAGCCGGTGGAATGGGGATTCGGTTGGATGCTGGGAGCGCATTTTCCGGTGCTGTGGTGAATCCTTTTTATGACTCCATGTTGGTCAAATGCACGGCGCGGGGTCGTACCCTGCGCGAGGCAGCGCGGCGGATGGATCGAAGTTTGCAGGAATTTAGAATTCGTGGTGTCAAAACCAACATTCCTTTTTTGATTCGCCTGGTGGGTCACGACATATTTTTGCAAGGTGAAGCAACCACTCGGTTGATCGATCAATCGCCCGAGTTGTTCAAGTTACCCAAGCGGCGCGACCGAGCCACTAAAGTTCTCACGTATTTGGCGGAGACCATCGTCAACGGGAATGAACTGGTGATCGGACGTCCCGAGGCGACCCGTCGCGTTCCGGCGCCGTTACCCGCGATCGATTTGGCTTCGCCCTTACCTCAAGGCTCGCGCGACATTTATCGCCAGCAAGGAATCAAGGGGCTCGTCCATTGGATACGCTCTCGTAAAGATTTGTTGCTTACCGACACTTCCATGCGAGATGCGCATCAATCGCTTTTGGCAACGAGGTTGCGGACCTTTGATATGCTGCAAATCGCACCCGCCTATGCGCGACTTGCTCCTGATCTCTTCTCATTGGAAATGTGGGGAGGTGCAACGTTTGACACGGCAATGCGTTTTCTCAAAGAGAGTCCCTGGGATCGCTTGGCCGACTTGAGGACCGCGGTTCCCAATATTCTTTTCCAGATGCTGCTTCGTGCGTCGAGCGCCGTGGGCTATGCCAATTATCCCGACAATGTCGTTAAGTTGTTTGTGAAGGAATCGGCCGCTGCGGGAATGGATGTGTTTCGCATATTTGACGCGCTCAATTGGGTTCCGAATATGCGTGTTGCGATGGATGCCGTATTGGATGCAGGAGGAATTTGTGAAGCATGTGTTTGCTACACGGGTGATTTACAGAACCCCAAGCGGACTAAATACGATCTCAAATATTATATCGATTTAGCATGTGAGCTGGAGAAAAGTGGTGCGCAAATTCTGGCCATCAAGGACATGGCCGGTTTGCTGAAACCGTCTGCCGCTAAGAAACTGGTTCGCGCCCTGCGAGAATCCGTCGGCATACCAATCCACTTTCACACGCATGATACGGCGGGTACCCAGGTTGCCTCGATTTTAGCAGCGGCCGATGAGGGGTTAGAGATTGCCGATGCTGCACTTGCACCGCTCTCGGGCGGCACGTCGCAGGTCAACCTCAATACATTGGTGGAAGCCCTGCGAGATACGCCTCGTGAGAGCCCACTCGATACGGAAAGTCTGACGCAATTGGCCGTTTACTGGCTTGCCGCGCGCGAGTTTTATCTCCCCTTTGAAAGCGTTGCTCTTCCAGCAACCGGCGACCTTTATCAGCACGAGATGCCAGGAGGTCAGTACACGAACCTATTTGAGCAAGCGCGCGCTTTGGGGTTGGCCGACCGCTGGGCTGAGGTCTGCAAGACTTACGCTGCCGTGAACACGATGTTGGGTGATATCGTTAAGGTAACGCCTACCAGCAAAGCGGTTGGCGATATGGCACTGTTTATGGTTGCGGGCAATCTCACGGCAGAGGATGTGTTGCGCGGTGATCGGAATCTGGCCTTCCCTGCATCGATCATCGATTTGGTGGCCGGGAGAATGGGACAGCCGCCCGGAGGTTTTCCTGACAATGTAAAGAAAGTTCTTCTCACAGGTGTTGAAGAGGTACAAGGTCGCCCCGGTGATTCACTACCTCCGGCCGATATCGAGGTTGCCAAAGCGGAGGCGACAAAGTTGCTGGGACGACCCGCCAATGATGCGGATGCCGCTTCGATTTTGCTCTATCCCAAGGTCTTCAAGGACTATGCATCGCACGTGCGTACGTATGGCAAGTGCGATGTATTACCAACACCGAACTTTCTGTATGGACAAACGCCCGGAGAAGAGATTGCAGTTGATATTGAGCGCGGCAAACGCTTGATCATCAAATACTTGGCCACTGGGCAGGCCCATCCTGACGGCACCAAAACAGTCTTCTTTGAATTGAATGGTCAGCCGCGTGAAATCACGGTCGTCGACCGCTCCTTGGAACCGACGGGTAAAGTCTCGATCAAAGCGGACCCCGACAATCCCGCTCACATCGGCGCAACTATGCCCGGGATGGTCATTAATGTAGCCGTGAAACTGAAAGATGTCGTCAAAGCGGGCCAGAAGCTCTTGGTGCTAGAGGCGATGAAAATGGAAGCCACGATCAATGCGCCAGCCGACGGAGTTGTCGACTCCATTACCGTAACTCCGGGAACTCAAGTGGAATCGGGTGACTTGTTGATTACCTTAACATCCGGTTGATCACCAATGTCGGATGCTACGCAGGGTCGACGTCGCCAACAGGAAGCGAGTACCGACCCTGCAATGCTCATCCAAGACCCAAAGATTGCTGGTGCAAAAGCTGCTTGAGGACTTTTCAGTACATTGATTGCCAATGCCGTTCCCATGCCTCCGTTTTGCATTCCCACTTCGATCGATATCGTTCTGCATTCCGATTCGGTTAGACCGCATGACGTGGCACCCCAGTAACCGATCAGAAAACCAAGTCCATTGTGGAGCATCGCACAGACAAGAATCAACGGGCCTACTGTGAGTAGCTCATTTCTCGATTGTGCCACGATGATGCTGATCACAACGCAAATCGCCAGCATGGCAACGACGCTGAGCGAGCGTTCGAGCCAAGGGCCTGAGAGTTGAAACCGCCGCAACAAGTAATTGGCAAGCAGTCCCAACACGGTAGGAAATATCACAATTTGTAATATCTGCCACATCATATCGAAGAAGTGAATTTCAATGGTCGCTCCTGCCAGCAGGCTCATCATTATCGGAGTCATCAGCGGAGCCATGAGCGTCGAGCAGGCCGTCATCGTCACCGACAAGGCTACATCACCGCGACTCAGGTAAGCAATGACATTCGATGCAACGCCGCCAGGACATGACCCGATCAAGATCACTCCAGTGGCGATCTCGGTTGGAAATTGAAAAGCAGTAGCCAGCGTCAAACCGAGCAAAGGCATTATGGTGAACTGCATTGCCATTCCCAACACGACTGCTTTGGGACGTAGCAATACACGAGAGAAGTCTTGCCAGGAAAGAGTGGTCCCCATGCCAAACATGATGATCTGAATCAGCAAGGGGATGTAGCGGGACGCAGGCGCACCCCGCCACTGCTGAAACCAATGTGGATAGAACAGGGCGGCGATCACAAACGCCAGTACCCAGGCTGAGAACGAAAAAGGCTTCCAGTGCTGGCTGCGCTGAAAGGCAAGCGCCAACACAGCCACCATGCCAATCCACACAAAACCAGGGATCAGTTGCAACATCGAATCACCAGGAAACTCACTTCTTAGTTCCTGGCGGGCGCTTTCGCTTCGATGGTGGAACAATCGGTGTTGGAGGAGCAACCTCTTTTCCTACCGCTTTACGCAGTCGATCTGTCATCGACGGACGATCGCTGGCTTCGCTGACGACATTCGCTACAGCACCATCAATGGTGCCGCCCAAGGCCAGTTGCGGTTTTGCAGGAATCATTCTCTTCACCAGCTTGCGCTCGGCGATACCCCACAAGCTACTCGTAATAAAATAGATGCACAGACCACTGGGCACGCGGAAAAAGAACAAGCCCATCATCATCGTCATGATGGTCATGACCTTTTGCGTCATTGCTGTTTGTTCGTCTGTGGCTGGGGGCATAAACATTTTTTGCTGCACCAGAAACAGAGTCACCACCAGTATTGGCAGGATATTGAAATAGGGCCCCAGCCATCCTGTGCCGCGTCCCGAGAGGTAATCCCACAACCAATCGCCCCAGAAGTAAAGCTTGTCTGGACCGGCCAAATTGCTGGCCCACTGGGTTGTGGAGGAGAGAGCCGCTTGTCGCAATTCAATGTCAACGCTCAGCGCGCGATAAAGTCCGATGAAAATGGGCAATTGAACAAACATCGGCAAACAACCGCTGAGCGGATTAAAACCGACGCGTTGTTGCAATTCACGCTGCGCCTTTAAGCGTTTCTCAAGGTCATCTTTGTGCTTTTCGGCGATCTTCTTCAATTCGGGCGCCAGCTCTTGCATTTTCTGCGCATGAATGGCAGCGCGACGGCTCAGCGGAAACATTAAACCACGAACCAGAAGGGTGAGCATAATAATCGCTATTGCATAATTTCCGACGATCGCGAAGAAGCCATGCAAGAGCCAAGAAAGTGGTTTTGCCACCCAGGGAAACCAACCATATTCCATGGTGGGAGTCAGCCCGTAAGTATCGAGCAAATCGGGTTGTTTTGGTCCAGCAAAAAGTCTCACGTTGTGAGAAAGCGATTCCCCGGCGGCAATTGTGCGAACGACGCTATCCACATAGAAAGAGACATTGGCTGCACGCTCTTGGTTGGCGGGAATTTGTGCCGCATTGGCCACCAAGACCCCTGCCCCACGCGAAAAAATATCAATCGTCTCTTCACCAGCCGACGGGACAAATGCGGCCACAAAATACTGGGCATCGACACCGATGTACCGCACTTGACGACGGTCTTCGCTGCCATCAGGCGAGAAGATGACCTCATCGGGATCGTCAGGTTTTTTCTTGGCGCTCTTCAACAGGCTATAGGCACTGATCAAATTGTGGTAGTCAGCAACCGTGTTGTAAACAAAGTCTCTGGCTGCAGCGCCGCTGAAGTTAGGACTGATTTTGGTGGAGTACCACCAGCCCTCCAGCGTCAATTCATTGGGGCCCTCCAGTCGATATCCCAGTTTAGTTTCTTTATCCGATCGGTTAATGACATCGATGCCCATATCCAATACATAGGATTCCTTGGGCAAGGTAAACCGCCGCACCAATTCGACCGCGTTACCTGGAGCTCCGACGCGAGCAAAAGTTGGTTCAGGGATGGTCAGCCGGTATTCCATCGCTTCACTCTCCTCGGCCCGCGCCCCCGTCCAAACGGCCGCATGCTGGGAGGGTAGCTTGGTAATCTCTCGTTGCCCCGTGCGAATTCCCAGTTCGCCAACTTGGGCGAGACTCAGCAAGCAGGACAATCGATCCAAATTACCACGAATCTGATCCGCACCACCGGTATCGGCAAGACGGATTAAATCCAATGGGTGTTCACTCAATTCGGCTTCGAACTTCAACAACGGAAGGGACGCCGCAATGTCGGAATTAGTCGGTGTCGTGCCACGAACGACCTCAACGGTGATTTTTTGACCCGGTTTGGTTTTTTCGAGAACACTTTCAAAATCGTTGACTGTGGCAATGGCCTGATTGTCAAGTGCCACAATACGATCGTTAACTTGTAACCCGTTTGAATTGCCGTCCAAGCTTGTCGCCAGTGCAGCCGGTGTTCCGGGGCCAACTACGCGAACGACAACTCCGTTCGGCTGAGCAGTTTCTGCCGCCGCTAAGTAGCCAAGATAACCATATTGGACATCAACACGTCGGTATTTCAGCCTGCCATTGTCACGTCGCTCGGTTAGCTCGATTCGCTCAATGGCGCCCCCACGCGACGACAGGGTCACCATCAGGTAGTAACCTTCGCTGGGGTCCATCGAACCCAATGTCGTCCATTCAGGAACCGACTGAGAGACCGCAGGAACGGTTGTGTCCTGACTGAGCTGCCCATTAGCGTCCGCAACATCCGTTGAGGGGTCACTCTTCTCAAGATTGACTGCCGGGTCTATTTCCGTCGGTGTACCCTGCTGGGGTGGTTGCTTGGGGGCGACCTGCTGAGGAAATAGTGAGTTAAGTCCGAAGTAGACCGTTACGAATACTGCAGCAGCTACAAAGAAAGAGAGGAGACGACGTTCCACGTTTGGATCGGCCGATATTCACGAGTCAGGAAAGGTGCAAACAACAGCTAAAGACGAAACTTCGCCGCCTCAGCTCCGTATTCTGTCCCTCGGAGTCTTGCTTGGGAACCCACGGTCTATGGCATGACAAGGAATTATGTTAATTCCCTGACCATTACTAATGACATCGAGGGGCCGGATCGGTTGAAAGTCTGCGGCGGTGAACTAGCATATTTCTTGTGGAGGACTGCCATATACACCATGTTGGCTCCCCCTTGAGTGGGTTTGTTCGACAAATTGATTGCACATTTTGTAGCGGACGGCAATCGGAAATGTGCCGCGACTAGCCTGGAGAAACAAAAAACCCCAGACAACTGGGGGCAGCCAGCTGTCCGGGGCATTAAGGTCACGCGGAGTGTGGGGCAGCAACACTCCCCGCAACCCTCTGTCTTTAATCAATCAACGTCGAAATCAGCATTCAGGTGATCGTACGTTAACCGGTTCGGCGATGGTTAGCGATAACCTTTTGTACTAAGAACATTAGTTTGGTGTCGGACTCGATGTCCAAATTCCGCGTCTGATAAGATAATGGCAAAACGAAAGGGGTATGTAACATGAATTATCAAAAAAATATTTTCCAGCCGCGAAGTTGCCGTCTCCAGCAAGTCTTGATGGTAAACACAAGATGAGTCAGGGCGAATCGATCACTCGCTGGGTCAAATCGCTTCAGCAACACGATTCCAGTGCTGCGAGGAAGCTATGGCAATCCTTTGGTAAACGCATCGAGGCCATTGCAAGGCGCGAATTGGGGCGTTTTCCTGTTTCTCCGTTATTCGATGAAGAGGATGTAGCGCTCAGCGCATTCACTACTTTTTGCCAACAAATTCAAGCCGGAAAGTTTACCGAACTGGGGGATCGCCACGAGCTCTGGTGGCTCTTGATGGTCATCACAAAGCGTAAAGCGGGCGAGCGAGTCAAACATGAGCGGGCGGTACGGCGGCGAAGTCCCGTAATTGGGCAAGAAACTACTAGCGAGTTGGAAGATGTTCCTGCAGGTGGACCGACTCCGGAGGAGTGGGTGGTGATGCGTGAGCAGTGCGATCAGCTTTTGCAAATTCTAGGCGACGACGAACTGCGCTTCATCACTATTTGGAAACTGGAAGGAAGAACCAACGAAGAAATTGCGAAAAAGTTAATGCGTACTCGTCAAACCGTACAGCGCAAGCTCAATCTGATTCGCAGTATTTGGCGAGAGGAATTGGAGGAATGAGCGAATCTTGTCAGTAGAAGTGGCGAAAGTGCTTCAGATATTGACTGCGATAATCGGGTACCTCGGCCGCCAAGCGCCGGCTTAAGGGGCCAGGTGGAAGTCCCGATTGTATGTCTTGCAGAAAGCGACTCAAGCAAGCACGCGTTGCATCGCTATGGTGCAGCAAAAAATGAACCCAGCTCCAGGCATCGCGATATTCGCTGCCTCCCATGTTTGCTAAGTCGTCAACAGCTTCCAGCGATTCAACACTTCGCACTTGCCCTAACGTTGCTCGCAATCTTACGAACTTCATATGCGCACTCGTAAGCGGGCGCTCGGCGTATGGAACCTCGTAGTACTCCGCAAGTCCCTCGTCAAGCCAGAGTGGAACGTATGTCAGTGATTCATTTAAAAGTGCATGGGTTGTTTCATGGCGCAAGTCCACGTCCATTTCTCTATTGTCGTAGGCAAAGACCATTCCTGGCCCACGTCGTTTCACAAATAAAGCGCGACGTTCTGGGAGCTCTGGGAAGTAAGTCCTCAGGTAGTTTCTGTAGTTGTTCTGTGTAGAAAACAGCAGTAAATGTACTGGATTGTGTGCAATTGTAATTTGAAGTTGATCTGCAATATCCTTGGGCAACCGCTGGATTTCACCAATCAGATTGGGACGCTCGCGGAGATCGAAATCCGCATGGAAAACATAGTTCCCTTCTTGGAACTCATGGGGCCAGCGAGCCGCAGCCGCGGATGGTGCTTGGTCAGCCGCAATCACACGGAATGCAGCAAGATAAACAATCGCTAATCCCAATGAGCAGCGACAGAACAAGGCATGGCATGATGGAATCATTATGCAGCGCGGCGCCCAAACAATCGTGACAGCAAGCTTGGTTTGGGAATCGTGGGAAGCGCAGGACAGGGCTCACCACAGACGACTGCACGCGGATTGGTTTGCACAATCGCTTCGGCATAATCCTCTCCAGCAATAGCAGCCGCCTTGTGCATCGCATCGAGAATTCGTGGTCGACGACTCCGCGGACTATGTGCGTCCGTGGCGATGAAATGTACCCAACCATTCTGCAGCATCATTTCGCAAAATCGTTCCGGAGCAGGCCCAAATGTTCCAATCAAACTGTCGGCAGTAATTTGCATTAAACACCCATGCGCAATCAAGTCGGGTAGCAAATCGGGCTGACGTAGGATGCCTTGATTTCGTTCCGGATGGCTGAGAATTCCTGTGACCCCGATATTCTTCAGTTGATCGAGAATAGGTTTCAACGGAATATACAGTTCGTGTGGCAACTCTAGTAACACATATCGACCCGTATCACCCAATGTCAAACAATCGCCACTGTGAAGCCGTTCAATCATGTCGCTGTCAATGCGAACGTCGGCCCCCGGAAGTACTTGCAGTGGTATTCCCGATTCAACCAGCAGTTGCTGAAATTGAATGGTTAGGGCACGAATCGTATCGCCTGTGGTTGCCGTATATTGCCCCAACTGATGAGGTGTCATCACAGCAGTCGTAATGCCTTCTGAGACCGACTGTCGAGCCATTCTCAAGGAGTCGTCCCAAACCTTCGCACCGTCGTCAATGCCGGGTAAGAGATGGCAGTGAATATCAATGATCTCTTGAACTGTCATTTCCCCAACAACCTCTGCAGCGTTGCAACATAGTGCCAAGTGCCAAAACACAGTTCTGAGACTTTTCGCAAGATAAAGGCTGCTGCGTCAAGGGAGATTGTGGCATGCTTGATCGCTGCAACGGGTAGTTGTGTTTTTCCAAAAGTGGTGCTTGGGGAGGTTTCAGAATAGGAATCGGAGCTAGTTTTCGTCGATGAAATTTGCCTTGTAACACTCGCCGCTGGATTTCGCTTGGTCACACAATGGAAGAGGTCGAAATCCCTTTTAGCGAGATAGCCCCCATCATGCGGCTCACCCTAGTTTGTATGGCAGCCTTGTTGCTCGGAGTCGTAGCCTCCTCATATGTGATGTCCGACACAGAGATTAATGAGACGGAACAAATACATCGCTCTGCCCTCGTCATGCCGAAAATCGCGCATGAGGAAATTCGTATTCAACCAAGTTAGCTTCGCTGGGAATTGGATGTTGAATATGCGACTATTGACAAAGTTGGTTGAGCACGGGAGCGAGCGCGAGCACGAGCACGAGCACGAGCACGAGCACGAGCACGAGCACGAGCATGAGCACGAGCATGAGCACGAGCACGAGCACGAGGGGAATGCTGTTCTATTGTTCCTCACTTTAAATGTCGGACTCGTACTCAGTGAAACGGTACTCGTACTCGAATGGGTCTCGAATGGATCGCAGTGACAGAACCAACTTTCGACTGCGAAAGACTTGAGATTCGGCATTGGAGAGTGCAGCAATTCTTGATGTGCTGCGAGATTGCGATACGACGACATTGAATCGAATCGGCCTGACAAATCAGGTTTGATACGATTCGGCTTGATGCTGACTCAATTGATTCAACGGACGACATCGCGCGCTGAAAAAATCGACCGAGTACGAGTACCGCGATGCTGAGTACGACGAGGGAGGGGACAGAAATGCGGAGGCTATTCTATCCGCAGGTGACTCGTCTCGATCCCGTGATCACCTAGTGTTCACTTCCTAGGGTATGGACCGTGTTATGTAGCGTGCCTTCGATTACTTCTCCGCTTTGCGAGCGAAGCTGGTAACGAATTTCCATGCACCAAGTCGGTTCGATTTCCGGAAGTTGAATATGGAGCGTCTTGCCATCGTCAGAAAGTACACATTCGGTGACGACTAACGGGTGTTCGTTGATGTGTGGCGAGCCATAATTGGCCGAACGCTTCAAGCTCCAAGTTTTGACCTGCACGTGTTCGGGACTTACGCTACTAGGATCCAATGGCGCTGTGAACTGGAGTTCCATGCCACTCTTCAAGGCACGAAGGTGTACTGGCATGACCAATTCCTTGCCAGTCTTACGGATTCGATAAAGTCCTCCTGGTTGCGTCGCGCTGCCTGCCCACGCAAACATTCCGCACACGTAAAGGTCGCCTTCGCTCGGATGGAATCGGCCGCGCATGATGCCCGTAGGGAAGGTTGGCAACGGCAATTCAATCATGCCTCCTTGGACTACGCCATTCACGTTTTCATGTGGGACTAAAAAAGCCTTACCGTAACCGTACGAAAGATTCAGCAATGAACCAGAGAGCGAACCCCAACGTCCTTCTGGAATCCACAGGAGCTCTGCGGGCGAGCGGTCAAACTCGTTGGTTATCCAGCACAACGGTTGTTCCATGGCAGCATCCGATGTATCGGTAACATCGTGATAGCCGTACATATTACCGTAGAACTTTGTTTGACCATTCTCCGCTGGTGTAACCCAATTGATACGATTTTTGGGATTCCAAAAGCCCTCTTGATCGGTAACAAAAAACGATCCATCGGGGTTTAAGCAGACTCCGTTGGCCGCCCTAAAGCCTGTCGCCAAAATGTCGGTTTGTGCACCATCTTTGGACACTCGCAATAGTGTGCCATGTTGAGGAACCACGGCTGCGAGCGCGTGACGCCCCGATTTAGCGTAATAGAAATTTCCCGCCTCGTCGGTTTGCAAACCCATCGCGAATTCGTGGAAATGCTCCGTTACTTGATGATCATTGTTAATGCACTCATAGAAGTCGATTTCTTGATCGTTGTTGAGATCGTGTAATCGCATCAACTGATCGCGGCAGAGCACGTAGATCTCGCCCTCTATAACTTTGATTCCCAATGGCTGGAACAAACCGCTGGCAATTCGCTGCCAACTCAATCGCGTTTGTTCTGCCAGCGGCGTGACCAACCAGACATCTCCGTCCCAAGTACAAACAGCAATTCTTGAGTCGGGTAGAAAGTCCAAGCCCGTAAAACGAGTTTGAGCGAGCCAAGGATTGGGTTCAGGGGATTCTAATATGTCGACAGCAAAGGCACCTTGCTCGGTCCCTTGCGTCCATGCGGTTTCGATTTTTTGTGGCCATCTCGCCGGGCCGCCGAGCATCATTGCTTGAAGATCTCGTGGTTGTGCCGCGAGAATTTGATGGTTGGTGAGTGCGACCGCGGCGGTTGACGAATCAACATTCGCATCCGAAGTCCAAAGAGTAAAATGCAATGCGTCGTTGCCGGCTGGTACGCGTATGCGAAGGTTACTCCCCGCTCGTTCCCAGCTAAGCTCTGTATCCGCTGGATAGAATCCAGCGATCGTACCAGTACCGGGTGGGTCATTGCTTGAGTTACCGGCGACGAGCGATAGATCGAGACTATGGCCGCTCAAGTCCTTGGCGACAGCTTGCTTTGGATTTTGCATCGACCACTGCGCCTGCAAACCTGCCGCCGGTTGCTGAGTAATTTCTTCCTGAGATAAAAATCTATTGTAGAGACGAACTTCGTCCAGCTGACCTGAGAAAGCCGACTGGGGACCTGGGAAATTATCGTTGGTAAAGCCTATTCGTAAGACAGCATCTTCGAGTGGTTCTTGCGATGCCAGCATACCCTTGGCGACCTGATTGCCGTCGACAAAAAGCCTGGTCTCCCCTGAGGCGTATTGCCAACTGAGCCCAATGTCATGCCACTGTCCATCATTGATTTTTTGCTTGGACTCCACGCATCCCAACCAGCCAATGTCAAAGCAGAGATGGCCATCACGGATAAACAAACTGCGACCATTGGGTACCCATTTTTTCCCGGATTGAGTTAGCGCAACCAGCGTTCCACCTTCGGTCGTCTTGATTCTCGCCGTGATGGAAAAATCGTTCTGAGAGAGCGATAACAGATTGTCAGCCGGTCGTTGAAAGTACTGATCGCTCGACCAACTCGTTGCATTTACTTCCGCGGCTTGTTGATCGATTTGAAATTCTACGACACTCGCAGTCCGCGGATCGGAGGCTTGCGGATAGATGAGCTTGGCAGTGCCATCACTCTGGGCGACTTGAATGACCAGATCTTGCTCGCGCGGACCAACAGAAAAAGTTCGTCCATAGGTGGGCGCGCTGCCTGCTACTGCAGCAACCAAGAGCGGCGATTCCAGAACCTGGGTGTTGCCCACGGAGTAAGAAAAAATCGCTTGATCTTCGAAAAGGTACATACCGCGATACTGAGCCCATTCGCGTGGCAGGGGGCCGTACCTTCTGCCATCGCGGCCTTCTACACGAGCATCATCTCTAAACTGATCGATAAACTCATCGTTCATCCGATCGGAGCCCGGTCTGCCCCAACCAGGACCGATCCCGTTTTGTAGATGAATCGTTCCTGTGACATGGGGATGAATGGCATGTTCACCGTTGAATTGAATATCGCGCCAATCGATAAAGGCTTGGCTGTCAGGGGTCGAATCACTGCGAGAGGAAAAGCTGGCTAAGCGAAGTGTGTCGGTATCAAAAATGGACCAATGGCTGCCGCGTGAAACGCCACCGGCACCAGAATCGAGACGCACTGCAATGCCCTTATAGGCAAAGTTCGGGTCGGCTTTATCATTGTCCATGCGGGAGATTTCATAGGTATGGGTTAACGTTGGTCCATAGTCCATCGCAGTCCAAAGCTCGATGGAACTCGGTTCTGGGCCGAACGTATCGCCAGTGGGCAGCTTGCTGAGGTAGTTCTTATCAATCTCAACATACTGAGCCGCATTGTGAGCCCGCAAATAGGCGCTGCGGATAAAGTGAATCACATCATATTTTTGTTGAGGTACCATCCATGTTTGCGCCGTCATCATGCCAAAGCCACGCGTCAACGTACGGTACATTGACAGCGGGTCGCTGCCATTTTTGAATTTGCCTTGCGCAAACTTCAATGCGGTGGGTAAGGAACCTTCTCGTTCAAGTGTCCCATGGCAATTGGCGCAAACACGTTGGTAAATCGCTTCGCCTCGTTGAAACGAATCGTCGTTCCATTGAGCAATCAGTCCTGCATGATCCAAATGCTCTTCGTATTCCGGAACGGAGAAGACCAGCAGCGAGGGATGGGGTTGCAGAGCGGCAGCCCGCTGTGGCCCGCCATCGCGAATGTCGATCAAATAGCGAATCAAATCCAAGAAGGCTTGCTTGCCCGAAAGGGTATTCACTTGCCCCGCGGGCATCAAGGAAACGTCGCTGGGGGTGATTGCTTCGATTGCGTCTTTCGACCAAGAGCTGGAGTTACCCTCCAGTTCGCGAAGCAAAATATGATCGGCATCTTCGCTTAATATTCGGCCTGTTTTCACTTGCCCATCATCGGTAAGCAGGCGAACGGAGACATATCCATCACGAATTTTTTTGGAGGGCTCGAGAATCGAATCAACGAGCTCCGCGTCGCTTAGTTGTTTATCCGATGAGGAGGAGAGATTAGGACCGATGCCATCGAACGAGAGGTCGTTCACTGCGTGGCATTTGGCACACGCCATCGCGGGTTGAAAAAAGGCGATAGCACCACGAATGGCATCGCCCGATTCCATCGCCTGTCTTGCCAGCTCTTCGGAACTTGTGCGGCGGAGTTCATCTTCGAGTTGTTGAGCCGCACTGGTGGTGGCCAGGCAGATCGAGGCCATGCAGATCAAAATGACGGCGAATGAGGAAACGCAACCGTGCCGTAGACCACGCATTCCAAAAACCTCAGGCTCAAACAACTTGGATTTCGATAAACGGCATATCGCCGAACGCGATAGCCAGGAAATTCACTTTCAGCCAATTGGCTATCGGCCTTGCAAGGAATGCGCAGATGCCATGGCGTCTTCAGCCATTTGAATGAATTTCTTGTCTTGAGTCCCCGCCCAAGCCTTCTGACAAGTAACGCTCATTGCGGTAAAGTTGAAAGAATCTTCAGGTTCCAACTCACACGCTTTCTTACTGTGTTCGACAGCGTCAAGATGTCTTCCCAGCTTAGTCAGCACACGGGCCATTGCCAAATGTGCGAGAGTGAAACTTGGGTCCTGTAAAAGAAGCTTTTCGAGTTCTGCCAAAGCCGCTTCGTTTTGTTCGGCATCGATAAACTTCTCGGCTTCATTATAAGCTGCGTGAGGATCAAACATGATCTGTAGGGCTTCTAGTCTCGATGGGGAATTCAATTAGGAAAAACAAAACGGGGGTGTGATCGGGATCACACCCCCGTCTATTTCAATTCTACAGGATTGCCAAGACCCTATCGACTACTTGCCTCGAAGGGCAGCCTGGGCTGCGGCCAAGCGAGCGATTGGCACTCGGAAGGGGCTGCAGCTGACGTAATCCAGACCAACGGTATGGCAGAACTGGATGGACTTGGGTTCACCACCGTGTTCGCCGCAGATACCGCATTTCAATTTCTTCTTGACCGAGCGGCCCTTGGCGACTGCCATTTCAATCAACTGGCCCACGCCGGTCACATCGATCGACTGGAAAGGGTCGACTTCGAGCAAATCGTGCTTGAGGTAATCGGGCAAGAAGGTATTGATATCGTCGCGGCTGAAACCGAATGTCATTTGGGTCAAGTCGTTTGTCCCAAAGCTGAAGAAGTCGGCATGTTCGGAAACTTGATCGGCGGTGAGGGCCGCGCGAGGGATTTCGATCATCGTACCGATCGAAATTGGCAACGCATCCGTGAACTTCTTTTCTTCCTTGACGACATTGATGGTCGCTTCTACTTGACCACGAAGCATCTTCAATTCAGCTGCCGTGCCAACTAGCGGAATCATGATTTCAGGTTCCGTTGCAATACCTTTCTTCATGCAAGAAATGGTGGCTTCGACAATTGCGCGAACTTGCATTTCCAGAATTTCTGGATAGGTAACGCTGAGTCGGCAACCGCGGTGACCGAGCATCGGATTCTGTTCGTGTAATTGTTCCGCGCGAGCCTTTACATCGGCTGGCTTGATCCCCAATTGATCGGCCATTTCCTTTTGGGCTTTGGCTTCGTGGGGGAGGAATTCGTGCAATGGTGGATCCAACAAACGAATGGTCACTGGAAGACCTTGCATCGCCTTGAAGATTCCTTCGAAGTCTTTGCGTTGGAAAGGCAACAGCTTCGCCAAGGCAGCGCGACGATCTTTCTCGTTGTCCGCCAAAATCATCGCCCGCATATGGCTAATGCGATCCGGTTCAAAGAACATGTGCTCGGTACGGCAGAGGCCAATGCCTTCTGCACCGAACTCACGAGCTCGTTTGCTGTCCGCTGGGGTATCCGCATTGGTGCGAATCTTCAACGTACGGAACTTGTCGGCCCATTCCATCAATTTGCGGAAATCACCGGTCAAAGTTGGTTCTTGCGTTTCCACAGCACCGAGCATGACTTCGCCGGTGGTGCCGTCCAAGCTGATCGTATCCTTTGGACCAAACGACTTACCACCGACGGTGATCTTGCGAGCCTTCTCGTTGATCTGAATGGCACCTGCGCCTGCGACGCAGCACTTGCCCCAGCCGCGAGCCACTACCGCAGCGTGAGAGGTCATGCCGCCCGTGCTGGTCAAAATACCTGCCGCGCAGTGCATGCCTTCAACGTCTTCAGGGCTCGTTTCTTTACGAACCAGAATGACCTTTTCGCCAGCATCCGTTCGTTCCTTGGCTTCTTCCGCAGTAAAAGCCAACTTGCCGACCGCAGCCCCTGGAGATGCAGGAAGGCCCTTCGCTAGCGCTTCGGCCGCATTGCGTGCGGTCGTCTTGAAGCTTGGCAAAAGCAACTGAGTCAAATCGTTGGCAGGCACGCGGAGGACCGCGGTCTTCTCATCGATCAGCTTTTCTTTCACCATGTCGACAGCGATACGAACGGCGCCAGCGCCAGTTCGCTTGCCGGTTCGAGTTTGCAGCATGAACAGGGTGCCCCGCTCAATGGTAAACTCAATGTCCTGCATTTCTTTGTAGTGAGTTTCTAGCTTGTCCTTGATCGCCATCAACTCTTTGTGAACTGCCTTGTTCCACTTGGGCATTTCGGAGGTCGGCAATGGTGTCCGAATCCCGGCAACAACGTCTTCCCCTTGTGCATTGATGAGGAACTCGCCGAAGAACTTGTTCTCGCCCGTATTGGGATTTCGAGTAAAGGCAACTCCCGTCCCCGAATCATCGCCCATGTTGCCATAGACCATGCTTTGCACATTGACGGCCGTGCCTAACAGACCACGGATATTCTCGATCTCGCGATAGAGAACCGCGCGGTGGGTATTCCAAGAATTGAACACCGCTTCGATGGACAAGAATAATTGCTTTTCTGGATCTTGGGGGAAATCTTCCCCCGTGTGCTTCTTGTAAACTGCTTTGTATGCAGTGCACAATTCCTTCAGACCTTCTGCAGGAACTTCGGTATCTTCGGTGACTTTGTACTTGGTCTTGATTACGTCAAAAGCATGCTCGAATTGATGATGGTCCATGCCCATCACCACATCGCCAAACATGTTGATCAAACGACGATAAGCATCGTAAGCAAAGCGAGGATTCTTCGTCGCGTTGGCCAGTCCTTCGGTCGACTGGTCGTTCAGGCCAAGGTTCAGAATCGTATTCATCATACCGGGCATACTGACCGCAGCACCCGAACGAACCGAGAACAGCAGCGGATTGGCTGGGTCACCAAACTTCTTGCCCAGTTCCTTTTCCAATATGACAATCGCTTGCTTCACTTCATCCATGAGGCCAGCGGGAGACTTTTTGCCTGCTTTGTAATAGGCAGCACAGACTTCCGTTGTGATTGTGAAACCTGGAGGGACCGGCAATCCGATCGCTGTCATTTCGGCCAGGTTGAGACCCTTTCCACCCAAAAGTGGTTTGCCTAATCCCTGACCTTCTGTCTTCGTCTTGCCAAAATAGTAGACCATCTTGGCTTTGTTGGCTTGCGCGCCACGGGCTGTCTTCGCCATCGGTTTTCCTCAGTTACTTGGGAGCATTTCTGTTCGTTTTGACTGCATCACCAGAGGAGCCGCGATGATGAAGATTCAGCGAATCGCCAAACGCGGTTTGTCGAAAGACCATCCGACTGGAGCAGGCATAGGGTTCGCGGGGAATGTGGGAGCGGTTCCTCGCACCCATTTACCAAATCAGCCCACCGCAAAAGACGGCGAATGTAGAGGGGCTGATGAAAAGCGTCAATGACGTTACCGCATTCCAGCCAGGAAAGACCGGCTCTATGAGGCTATTCCATCGATACCTTTACGCCCAACTCGCGAAGCTGACCCAGTTGCGTATTGAGCGCCGACTCGCCCAGCGGATTGCCCCGCAAGTAGAGCCGCAAATACGGTGCAAATCGCTTCTCGCCCTCTGCGTCCTGTTGGCACATCTCCACCAACACCTGTAGGTCAGAGAGCTTGTTTTCACGCAACAAAACCAAGCTCAATTCCGTTAATGGCCGCAACGCTTCCAGGGATTCGACCTGATTGCGATCCAGATTCAAGGTGGTCAACCAGCTCAATTTTCCGATCGGACCAATGTCCGCCAGTCCATTGCCGGCAGCATCCAAAGTCCAGATTTTGCTCAAGCCGGCAAGCGGTTCCAGCGACTGAATTTTATTGTCAGAGACATACAAAGAACGCAAGTTACTCATTTTGGAAATTGCATCCAAGTTGCTGACGCTATTACCCTCCAAGTTCAACAATTGCGTCTTGACCAGCGTTTCTAGAGGCTGGATGTTTTCAATCTTGTTCTTGGCCAGGTTAATTGATTGCAGACGAATTAGTCCCGATAGAGGGGTGAGGTCGGTGATCTCGTTGTTTGGCAAGTCAATCAACATCACATCAGGGCAGTGCTGCAACCCTTCTAGACTCTTGATTCCCTTCTTGGCTCCCTCGACTCGCGAAATGTTCTTGACGTCGTCAATTGTCAACGGTTCTGTGTTGTCTCGCTTCGCAAAGACTTGGGCTCGCACTGCTGCCTCAAGTGCTGGATCGGGAAAGACTTTTGCTGGCTCTGCGGCTACTTCTGCGGCTGGTTCTTGGGGGGCGGCTTCAGCGGGAGGCGCGTCCTGAGCCCACAGGCTGGAGCCGAACAAAAAACTAGTGGAGATCGCGAACAAAATGGCCATGGATCTCATTCGGAATCGCATCTGCATTTGAAAACACTCGGTGAGGCGGGAACTGTGAGGAGAGAGAATCTAGGCAGGTTGATTACTACAGCCTAATCACCCGAGAGTCGCTCGACCACCACGGATTGTTTTCCGGAGATCGAAGCACGCAGATGTCCTGGTAAATTCAGGTAGTCTGGCGATCCCTGGTAGATCATTTCCAATAGCAGAGTCCATTCGCGAGCACTCATGTCGCGGCGTGGCCATCGGGATTGGTTCCAAAGATGCACCAGTGCTCCCTGCACTATACCTCGTGCCGAGGGGAGATTTCGGCATTGGATCTCCCAGCCTCCCTGAATCGCGTCACAGGCACGATCCACGAAATCTCTCGACAGTTCTCGCTGGTGTTCGACCCATTCCCCCTGCAGCGGAATGAGCCTCGAAATCGCCTGATCTGCGTCGGGGTAGCGTTCTAAGATGGTTGGCCAAAGCTCGTTGCGAAGCCAATTCCGTTGCCAATGGGAATCCTGGTTCGACGCATCGGTTCGCCACGCTTGCTGGAGCTCTTGCATCGCCACGCGCAGATCGGCTCGCCGCATTGCCAGCAGCGGGCGGGCTAGCACCACGTCCACACCCAAGGGGCGAAATGCTGGAATGCCCGCCAACCCCGCGGGGCCCGTACCTCGAAACAAATGATGCAAAAACGTCTCGATATTGTCGTCCGCCGTGTGTGCGGTAACGACATAGCGGGCGCCCAAACGATGAGCGGTAGAATCGAGGAAATTGTAGCGAATGTTGCGCAGCGATTCTTCGGAAGGAAGCCCTGCCGACTCTGTACCGGGGATCCCCGCCGGCCCTGCAACGCTACGTCCCACGACCAGTTCTAAACCCAATTGATCAGCCAATTCGGCGACAAAGCATTCGTCGCCATCGCTGGCCGCGCCGCGCAATCCATGATTGAAGTGAGCAATCAACAGCCGACCAGGGCTGTTGGCGGGCCAGATATGGTGCAGTAATCGCAACAAGGCAACGCTGTCCGCCCCACCACTCACTGCAGCCAGCATCGAAACGGTACCAAAGGCGTGGTTGTTCCAGTTGAGTATCAGTCGCCGGGCGAGTTCGGAGAACGAATCGGAGAGCATGGGTGAAATTCGAAGGGAGTGGAACGCTTTGCTGGGCTGTGCTTTCCCCGGCAACCCCGGTTTGGTACATTCGGGGCTGCTTAGCCCCGATAGCGGCACAGATTCATTCAAAATCTTATCTTCTATCGGCTTGTATCGTTTGTCTCGACTGAATTCAATATTTGACACCACCCAAACAGCATCCACCTATGAAGGCGGAGCGTCGAGTTGGTTGGTAGGGAAATGCTTCTGGTCGGACAGTTCGTCGATTGAGAGTTAATCGGTTGATTCCTATGATTTGGTTATTGCTGTTGGTAGCCCTGTTTTGCATGTTGCCGCTGGGTCGTGCTTTGGTGAAGAACCATGTCACACGGCTTTGCAACTGTAGCGGAGTTACTGAACTGCAAACATGCGTTGTTGTCACGCTCGACAAACGTCACTTGCGACGTTCTGTAAGGTTTGCAAGAAACGCTTTACCTGAACGGACTCCATTACCTTTTCCGGACGCGCTGTCCATGGCTGATTCGATTGCCAACTTCCTGCCGCTATCTCTTCGTTCCGTAATCACTTTTCATCAAATCAGACCTTTTGTTGGCCCCAGGGTCGCTTGAGTCTGCGCGATAATGTTTGAGTGGTGCTGATCCCATAACCCCAGGGAATCGCATCATGAGTACACCTCAAGTCCTCTTCCTATCGCTAGCCTGTATAGTGCTGGGCGGCGGAGTCATGTTCGGCATTCTCCGCTGGGTGGAAGCCCTGCGTGGACGCGATGCTAAGAACGAAGCCCAACGCATTTTGGATGATGCCAAATCCAAATCCGACGCTGCCCTTCGCGATGCCGCGCTGAAGGCCAAAGAGGAGTCACTGAAATATAAAACGGAAGCGGAAAATCAAATCAACGCTGCACGCGGTACGCTGCAGAAACGGGAGTTGAAGATTGAACGCACCGAAGATCAATTGCTACAACAGACCGAAGATCTGCGCAAGCAAGAGCGGGGTGTCGAAAGCACTCAACGGCGTTTAACCACTCAGATCGAGGCCTACAACAAACGCTCCGCGGAAATGGGTGCGCTAATCGAACAGCAACGGCAAGCCTTGCAGCAGATCAGTGGGCTCAGTCGCGAAGACGCAGCGACAAAATTGATGAAGTCTTTAGAGGCTGAATTAGAGCAAGAGATTGGTACGGCGATCCTGCGCCACCAACGCCGCCTGAACGAGGTCGTCGATGGGAAAGCTCGCGATATGCTGCTGACGGCGTTACAGCGGTATGCGGCTGCTCACACGGCCGAATCGACAACCAGTACCGTCGACATTCCCAACGACGAAATGAAGGGACGGATCATTGGTCGCGAAGGCCGCAATATTCGTGCGTTCGAAAAGGCGACCGGTGTGGATGTGATCATTGATGATACTCCGGGCGTCGTGATCGTCAGCGGATTCGATCCCGTGCGTCGTGAAATTGCTCGTCAATCGCTTGATAAATTGATCAACGATGGCCGCATTCACCCTTCACGAATTGAAGAAATTGTCGCTCAAACTGGCACGGAGATTGAAGACTTTCTCAAGAAGAAAGGTCGCGAAGCAGCTGAAGAAGTCAATGTGGTTGGCTTGCATGAACGAGTTGAAGCGATGCTGGGTCGCCTTCATTTCCGTACCAGCTACAGTCAAAACGTACTGCGGCACAGCGTAGAAGTTGCGTTCATTTCCGGTCTCTTGGCAGAAATGATCGGACTCGATGCCGCCTTGGCTCGGCAATGCGGTTTGTTGCACGACATCGGTAAGGCGGCCGATCACGAATTGGAGGGAGGCCATCCGAAAATTGGTGCCGATTTACTACGTCGTAGCGGCGCGCCGCCGGAAGTCGTTCATGCGGCTCTGGGGCACCACGACGAAATTGTCACCGAATACCCCTACACAATGCTTGTCGCCACCGCAGACGCGTGCAGCGCCAGTCGACCGGGTGCTCGTCGCGAATCCCTCGAGCGTTACATCAAACGAATGGAGGAGCTCGAGTCCATTGCCAGCGGCTTTGAAGGGGTCGAGCAGGCGTTCGCGATTCAGGCTGGACGCGAGTTGCGCGTGATCGCCAACGCGCGCCAAACCGACGATGCGAAAGCAGCCAAGATTTGCCGCGAAATTGCCAAAGCGTTTGAGCAACAATTGACTTATCCAGGCGAAATTAAGGTCACCGTGGTGCGGGAGAGTCGGTTTACCGAAACGGCTCGTTAAGCTCGACAGCTGGGCAGCAATCGTCTGTGATTTCTTTCAAGATTCGTTCACTCTATCAATGGAAAGACAACAGCCGTGAAAGTTCTCTTCCTTGGCGATACGGTAGGCAAGCCAGGGATGCGGGCTGTTGTCAAAATGGTCCCGGTATTGCGCCGTGAACTGAAAATCGACTGTGTAATCGTGAACGCGGAAAACGCAGCTGATGGCTCGGGTTTGACAATCAATCAATTCAAAAAATTGACCGAATCCGGGGTCGATTGCATTACGATGGGTGATCATATCTATCGTCGTGCGGAATTGAGCGCCATTCTTGAAAGGGATTCGAGAATCGTTAAACCAGCCAATTTTCCTGCGCGAGCTCCTGGAAAAAACTGGACTACCGTTCGCGCAGCCAATGGCGTCGATGTGGCCGTTTTCAGCCTGCTCGGTCGGGTTTATATGAGACCGGTCGATTGCCCCTTTGCAGCGGCCGATCGAGTGCTCGCCGAAATCCCAGCCGAAGTGTGCGTCCGTATTTGTGATATTCATGCCGAAGCGACGAGTGATAAACAACTCATCAGTCGCTATCTGGATGGGAAGATATCGGCCGCCCTCGGGACCCATACGCACGTGCCAACTGCCGACGCACGCGTGCTGCCAGGAGGAACCGCCTTTCAAACTGATGTGGGAATGACCGGCCCCTACGAATCCATCATCGGACGCAATATCGACCGCGTGCTGAACACCACGTTGTCTTTCGAGCCACAGCATTTCTTTGTGGCGACCGAGGATGTGAGACTCTGCGGAGCACTGGTGGTGATAGATTCTGCTTCGGGACGTGCTATTTCCATCGAACGATTTGAACGGAAATTTTCCGGCTAATCGATGGTTAATGTGGTTTTTTGATCACTTAGCCGATTCAGGTAGCTTGCCATCGACTCACGTCATGGGATAATACGCTCGTGACTGGCGGAGGTCCTCCGTCGATCGTCATTGTTAAAGGTTGTTGGCGGCGCGTCGTTGTCAACACCCTCGAATCTCCTCCTTTTTGTTCGCTTCACGGAGAAGCTAAGTTATGGTACGCACGGTATTTGCCGCCTCGATGGCGGGCTTGATGTTGATCGCCGGTATCTCCACTGCTGCTGATTCTGCAGAATGCTTGAAGAAGGGCGATGACATCGGCCCGTTCTATGTCACCAAGGTTGCCGGACCTGAAGACGGCGTCGAAAAGGGCAAGACCCTTTGCTATCGCTGCAAGTACGGCGCCCGCCCCATGGTGATGGTGTTTGCTCGCGAAACCACGGGCAAAGTGGCCGAGTTAGTCAAGCAATTGGACGGTGCTGTCGCGAAAAACGAAGACGCACAACTTCGCAGCTTCCTGACCGTTTTCGGTGCTGATGCAGAAGCGCTGCAAAAACAAGCTGAAAAAGTAGCGCTCACCGCAGGCGTGAAAAATGTCCCAGTCGTTGTCGCTGAAGACACCGAGTCAGGCCCCAGCACCTACAAGCTAGATCCAAAGGCTGAAGTGACCGTCGTTATGGCCAAAGATGGCAAAGTCACTTCCCAACACACCTTCACCGCTGCTGACATCGACGTGGCTGCTGTCATGAAGGAAGTTCAGACTCTCGTTAACTAATTCGAGAATCGCAAGTCTGTCCAATAAACGAAAAGACCCGATGTCGCTCACGGTGACATCGGGTTTTTCTTTTGAATGATTGGGTTCGCTATTTAGGTCCGTTGGCTACTTTGGTGGTACCGTTTTCAAGTACAACTCTTTGAGTTGCTTCTCATCCACTTGACCTGGCGCTTCGGTCATATTGTCAAAGGCTTTTTGGGTCTTGGGAAACGCGATCACTTCGCGGATGTTATCCAGGCCCGCAAACAGCATCACCCAGCGATCGATTCCCAAGGCAATTCCGCCGTGCGGGGGAGCGCCCAAGCGAAGCGCATCGAGGAGGAAACCAAAGCGGTCTTGAGCCATCTCGGCATTAATTCCCAAGAGGTCAAACACTTGTTGTTGCGTTGTCTGATCGTGAATACGAATGGTCCCGCCACCCGCCTCTGAGCCATTGATTACCAAGTCGTAAGCCTGTGCTCGACATCCCTCTGGATCGCTCTGCAAGCGTTCCAGATCCTGTGGCCGCGGTGCCGTAAACGGATGATGCATCGCCATGTAGCGATCTTCCTCTGGATCACGATCAAACATGGGAAACTCCACAATCCAAGAACAGTGCAGTGCGCCCGGTTCGTACAATTTGAGTTCAGCGCCAAGTCGCTTACGCAGTCCATTGAGCCCCTTGCAGGTCACTTCCCAAGTGTCGGCCAGGATCAAGATTAAGTCGTTGGGTTCGCCAGCAGCCGTTGCTTTGATCTCTGCCAAATGGGCTTCATCCAAATTTTTTGCAATCGGCGACCACAGGGATCCATCGGCTTCTACGCGGAACCATGCCATTCCCTTAGCACCGAAGTCATGCTTGACGTATTCGGTCAGCTCGTCGATGCGGCGACGTGAAAAATCGGCCGCTGCATTCTTTACATTGAAACCACGGACAAATCCGCCGTCGTCTGCGGCACCACGAAAGACGCGAAACTCGGTCTTCTTGGCGATCTCCGTAAAGTCGACAATTTCCATTCCGAAACGCAAATCGGGCGCATCATGACCAAAGCGGCGCATCGCTTCGTCGTAGGTCATCCGCGGCAGGGGCAAACTGATTTCCTTCCCCAATACTTCCTTTGCCGTCTTTTTGACCAGTCCATCGATAATGCCAATGATGTCTTCCGCATTGACGAACGACATCTCCATGTCCAATTGCGTAAACTCGGGCTGTCGATCCGAACGCAAGTCTTCATCGCGAAAACACTTGGCGACTTGGACATAGCGATCAAAACCAGCCACCATCAAAATCTGTTTGTACAACTGGGGAGATTGGGGAAGCGCATAGAACTTGTTGGGATGAACGCGACTGGGGACCAAATAGTCGCGAGCACCTTCTGGAGTACTGCGGCCCAGAATGGGCGTTTCCACGTCGATGAAATCATGGTCGGCGAAGTAATCACGCATGATTTTGACGATCTTGCTGCGCAAAACCAACGATTTCTGCATGGCTGGACGACGCAGGTCCAAGTAGCGATAACGCAATCGCATGTCTTCACCTGGCAGTTCTTGCTGCGTCGGCGTGAAGGGTGGATTGTCACAGGCATTGAGCAACTCAAAAGAAATGCAACGCACTTCAATTTGACCGGTTGCCAGCTTTTCGTTTGTTTTTCCTTCCAGACGACTTGCGACCGTACCGTAGATTTTTACGCACGATTCGTTTCCGAGGCGCCCAGCAGCATTCACTGTTTCCGCACCACTTTCGGGTCCGACGACGACCTGCGTGATTCCATAACGGTCTCGCAAATCAATAAAGACCGCACCCCCGTGGTCGCGTGTGCTTTCCACCCAACCGCAAAGGGTAACGGATTGTCCGATATGCTCGGCACGGAGCTGGCCGCAGGTGTGGGTTCGAAGCAAGGCAACGGTCCTTCGTGTACAATTTTTAAAAAGAAAGCTTACAAGTGGGGCAAGAACGGCATTCTAGCGACCGAATACCAATCACGAAAAGTGGCAGACTTTGCGGATAACCCATCATTTCCTGTTTAGGGTAACTTCCAATGGAATCGACTTTTGAACCCATTAAGCCAGCTGTCGATCTGTTCGGCCCGTCTGACCATGATCGACCCAATCCCTACGCAGTAACCACGTTTTTGCCAGGGAAAGAGTTGCATCCCGTTCAACGTCCTCGACTAGCGGTAAGCCGGAGGCGATCGACCGTCGCTCAATTCCTCGCGGGCAGCATGTTGGTAGGAACTTTGCCAGCGGCGGTGGCTGCCTGTATCAAGATCGAAACTATTGTGGCGAGCGGAGGTATTTTTGGTGTGCTGGCGATTTTGCTCATGGGGCTAGCATTGGCACCACCGCTGCTGCGACTACAAGCAATTGCAGCCCCCACGCTCCTCTTTGTGCTGACCGTTTTCGTTATCATCAATGTTAATAGTTGGAGCCCAGCGCAAGCCCGGATCCCTGTCTCAAGCCTTTGTGTCGCCTTTGCGATGGCAATCCAATTCGGCTGGTTCACGATCGTGCACACATCCCGGAAAGCCTCGCACGTTGTGAATAGTAGCGAGGCGTTCGGCGAGTTCGACCCTTCAGTCTTCGCTCCCGTCAAATGATCCGTCTATCCGCTCGCCGCCATCGAAGTTCTCCATAGCGTTGAATTCACCATCGTCTTCGAATTCACCACCCAGCTCGTCGCCAAATTCGTCGCCAAATTCATCGTCGACTTCGTGGTTCGCAACGTTGGACTTATGATTCTCTCGCTGCGGAGCGTCTTCCTTAGTCGATTCGCGACGGCCTGACTCACCCAGTGCCGCGTGCGCTCGCTTTTCCAAATACATCTTGATGGGCACTTCGCCAAACGGCATGTAGTCGCGGAGGATACCCAGTAGGTAGCGACGATAATCGTTGGGAAAACCATCCGGATCGTTGCACATCAACACGATCGTCGGCGGCTCCGTGCTAACCTGTGTCGCGTAATAAATCTTGGGGCGGCGGTTCTGGTGCATGTGAGGCGGATTGCGTTCGACTGCCGCGTGGATCAAGCGGTTCAGCTGACCGGTCGTCACTCGTTCCCGCGACTGCTTGAATAACATCTGAGCGTGGTTCAGCAATGCCTTGCAGTTCTTGCCCGTTTGTCCCGTGATGAAAGCAATCGGCGCATAAACGAGTGTCGGGAACTGAGCATGCAAGTAATGAACCCATCGCTCCGTCGGGATCTGTCCTTGCATTTTGTCCCACTTGTTCACGACAAAAATGACCGGCTTGAAATTATCGGTGATGTGCTGAATGAGTTGTTTGTCGACCTTGCTGGTCTTGTCCCCCGCATCAAAGAACATCAACACCACATCGGCTCGCCGCACCGATCGCTGGGCGCGGTGGGTACTGTAATACTCCAGATCCGTGCGAACCGCGCGGCGGCGTCGCAAACCAGGGGTGTCGATTGCAATGAATCGCTGACCGTCCAGCTCGAAGGCTACGTCAACACTGTCTCGAGTCGTTCCAGGAACCTCGCTGACGATCATTCGCTCCGATTTCACCAAGGTGTTAATGAACGTGCTCTTGCCCACATTTCGGCGACCCACAATGGCCACTTTCATTTGAGCCTCTTCGACCACCTCATCAAATTCGGGTAATCGCTCCATGATCAATTGCAGTAGCTCTTCGCGACCACGACTTTGCCGGGTGCTGACGCGGATCATATGACCCCGTCCGAGCTTGAAGAACTCGTCGGCCTGCGAATCCAAACCGTCGTGATCCGCTTTGTTGACTACCAAAATGACCGGCACATTGACCGCTCGCAATCGCTCCGCCGCCTCTTCATCCAGCGGAACCAAACCCGCGCGAATATCGACGACAAACAAAATCACATCGGCCGAGTCAATTGCTGTATCGATCTGGGCTTTCACGTCAGCGGTCAAGTTATCGACGTCGTCGATGCCCATTCCGCCCGTGTCGACCAACTCAAAATATTTCTCGTCATGTTCGACCAATGTCGTCACGCGATCCCGGGTCACGCCCGAAAAATCGTCGACAATGGCGAGCCGTCGTCGGGCAAGCCAATTAAATAGACTACTTTTGCCCACATTGGGGCGGCCGACGATGGCTACTTGAGGGACGGCCATAGCAAATTGGTTCTAACAACAGTTCACAGAGACAAAAGCGAATAGTCAGCAATGACTTTTCGCGAAACAGATAATTCTCGCAGTGTAGGTCGAATCCGCCTGTTCCGACAGGGATAACCTTCCGGTTATATTCAAATCAGCGACTCGTTTATTGTTTCCTCGTTGATCCGTTGGGGATATCCACACGTTATGACCTCCCCATACGCGGCTAATGACGGTACGCCTGACAGTTCTGCGGACTGGATGCAGCTCGATCGTGATGCTCTGCAGTATGCGACCAAGGCCTACTTGTCTCACCTGGAACGACTTGGGTTGACCCACCTCCCGGTCGCGTCGTTAACGGAACTAGCCAAGCGTACTTTGGCGCAGACCGTTCCGGTTCGCAGCGTGATCGGCCCAGAATCGACTGCTGCGGCACCCGTTTCCACGGCTCCCAATTCTGCGGCCCCCATCCATAAACCCCGTCCCGCTGGTCCTGAGACGCCCATTGGAACCAGTGCCTCGCGGAGTGTGATGCCATCGTCTGAATCCACGGGCCCCAGCCATTACCAGTTGCCTGTTCTTCAGCCCAGCCAACGCCAACAGCAACTCGATGCGGCCCAGCAGCAGGTGGCCAGCTGTGTCCGCTGCCAACAATTAGCGTCCACCCGCAAGAACACTGTTTTTGGCGAGGGATGCTTGCAGCCGCGTGTTGTCTTCTTTGGTGAGGCACCTGGAGCGGATGAGGATCGACTGGGGCGTCCGTTTGTGGGACGTGCTGGCGAACTGCTAACGAAGATGATCCAAGCCTGCACGTTTTCTCGGGAGGATTGTTATATCCTCAACACAGTAAAATGCCGGCCCCCCGGAAATCGCAACCCACAGCCCGAAGAAGTCGAAAATTGCCGCGAGTTTTTTGAGTTGCAACTGGAAGTATTACAGCCTGAGTACATTGTGTGCCTAGGCTTGGTGGCTGCACGATCTTTGCTTCGTAGTGAATTATCGGTGGGTCTATTGCGAGGTCGATTTCATCGTTACCGCACTAGTAAAGTTGTGGTGACTTATCATCCGTCCTATCTGCTCAGAAACCCTGAAGCCAAGAAAGCGGCATGGGAGGATCTGCAATTCATGCTGAAGGATATGGGTATTGATCCTCGCGCATCGCGGAGCGGATGATATTGACTTGGGCCCACTGGTCTTCGTAACACCCAGAAAATAATTTTCATTTTCCCTGGAGAGCGAGAACCTCGTGAGCCGATGTAAACGAATTGCGCTGCGAAGCCTCAGCTTGGCTTTACTGCTCACTTGTCTCCCGGTCACGTGCCTGGCTCAGGTAGGTGGAGCGCCTTCGACGTCGCCAATGCGAGTCAATTCAGCGACGCCCTACCCTGCTGCCAATCCGCCCTCGCTGCAGAGTGCACCATCACTGCAGAACGGGCCTTCCACGACGCCATTAACACAGATGGCTCCTGCTCCACCGCGGTCAACCTATACTAGCCCGCCACCCCCTTCGGTCTCGTTGGGAAATCCTGGTTTTGATCCCTACAACAGCGGGCCCACGCCGGGAGTCTTTCAGCCGGCAATTCCTTTTCAGCAACCGATCGCACCCTCGTCGACGATTCCCGGTGCTACGACGATGGGATCCATTTTCGGTGGGCTGACCGGTGGCACATCCGGCTACCAGATGACGACGCCCCCTCCCAATTTCAATGATCCTGGGATGTTGCCGCCTGGAAGCGCATCCATGACCTACGGCGCCCCCGCATTGAATAGCTCTACCAGCTATCCATCCAGCGTTTACCCGAATGCCGGCCCACCCGTTCTATTTCCAGGTGGATTGATGGGGGACGGAATGGGTTCGACTCCCGGCAATTACTACAACCCGTTGGGCGAATTCAGCATGCCGGCGGCAGTGAAGTTTTTTCAAGGTCCCCGGTTCCAATATGGCTGGTTGGGCGGAGGAGATAGTCCTCAAGATCTCGACATGAACGAGATGGAGCTCTCTCTAGCTTTTGCGTTTCCGAATTTTCTCTACAGTGGCCAACCGGTCTACGTGCTCCCTTCCTTTTCGCTGGATCTGTGGGACGGACCTTCCGGCATAAATGCAGATCTTCCCGCCAACGCTTACGAGGCATTCATTGATACCGGTTGGCAATCGGATCCAAATCAAATATTAGGGCTGGAGACTGGACTGCGTATCGGTGTCTTCACGGACTTCAATACATTCAATAGCGATAGCTTGCGGATCATGGGGCAGTTGCTGGGTAAATTTCGTCTGACGCCTCGGGCCACGCTCAAGGCGGGTGTCATGTATGTCGACCGCAACCGTGTGCAACTGATCCCAGCCGGCGGATTGCTGTGGCAACCGACACCCTATTCGCGCTGGGATATTTACTTTCCAGAGCCTAAAGTCTCGCGTTACTGCCGTACGGTCGGCACGCAAGATGTTTGGGGCTATATCGCGGGTGAATATGGTGGCGGTTCGTGGACGATTACACGCACCAGCGGCCAAGAAGAATCGATCGATATCAATGACTTCCGAGTCCTGGTGGGTCTGGAATGGGGTCGCAGCGATCTGATTCGCTCCGGTCGTCGCACAGGATTTGTCGAAGCGGGTGTTGTCTTTGGACGCGAAGTCTACTACGAGACAAACACGCAAGACAACTTTGATCCAAATACTACCTTTATCATCCGCGCGGGTGTTGGCTACTGATTCATATCATTCGTACTGAATCACGATTGCTTGTCCCGCGTCCTGCACCTTCCATGGAACTCCTTCTTCCATCAATACTTTTCCACTACGCTGTGTCTTATCTTGTGGATGATCCCAGTCGGAAAGGGTGTAGATTTGTTCGGGATGAAGATTGCGTAAACGCACCAGTGGTAGCGGTTTGGCATCAGGTGCTTGGCAAAATGCTTGCACCATGCCGCGTGAATTCTCACTGTCGTGAAACTGATAGATCAGCCATGCGTTTGGATCTTCGGTCCACGCGCTGAGCGGATAATAGTCCTTGGTAAAGAGTTCGCGAATCGGCAGATAGTTCGAAAGGTGTTTGCGCAATGCAGCGACCGCGGCCGCATCGCGATAGTTAATGGCAAACGATGCACAGGCTCCCATGCCACTTCGCAGCGGCACATCTTCCGTCGATACGGAGCCCAATCCATGCAACGGTATCCAGTGCGATAGACCATGCGACATTGCTTGAACGTTGCGTGGATAGGTCGTTGCGTCCCAGCAACTGTCGCTGCGCCAGAGGACGACCGACCGGCGCATCATTTCAAAATCCATCCGTCGCCCACCACTTGCGCAATTGTCAATGATCAGGTCAGGATGTCTCCGCATCAGCTCGTCGAAGAATGCATACAGACCATTGATATAACGGATTTCGTTTAAGCCAATGGACTCAGCGGATTCATCGGTATGCCAGAAGTATTCGGGATACTCATTAAAGTCTTGTCGATAGATGGTGATTTGATTATCAGTGATCGCTTGGCTGATCGACTCAATCGCCCATGCCTTTGCTTCCGCATTAGCAAAATCAACCAACAGAAAACCGTCGTTCTCCATGTAACGTAGTTCGGGAGGTGTAGATGTTGGTAACAAACGCCAATCTGGATGTTGACGATCGACCCAAGTTCCTTTCATGGCTCGTTCTGGTTCGAACCAACAGAGGAATCGAAGTCCTAGGTCGTGTACCATTTGACCCACGGGAGCAAGGCCTTCAGGAAAACGCACCGAGTCTGCCGCCGGGTTTCCTTGCCCACCAGGAAACCCACCCTCATTCCATCCAGCGTCGAGCCAAAAGGTATCGATGGGCAACTTAAGATCGGCGATGTCTTTCGCCAGTGCGGTAAGATTTCTTTCTGTGGTGTCATTGAACCCCAGCATGCCATGCACGCTGGCGGCAACTGGCATTAAATCCATCGGTGTATGATTGAGGGGAGTGCAATGTCGCAGCATCCATCGTCGAAATTGATTCTGACCATCGATCCAGTCCCCTTGGTATCCCATCACGAAGACTGAGGGGAGTTGAAGTCGTTCGCTCGAGGTCAACCGAAAATGCGTCCGCTTTAATCCGCTACGGACATGGATTTGACCATTGGCTAATCGTTCCAAATGGAGCTTCCAATCGCCTGGCCAGCCGATGGCGAAAATCAGTCCCCCTTCGCCGCAAGAAAGATTGAAGTAGGGCATGATGCCATCTGAGGATCGGCCACCGAAGGAGGCGAAATCAACCTGCGTTCCGACCAAAATCTCTTGTTGCATCGGCTGAAAGTCGTCGGCTGCGGCGTGGCTCCCTTTGTTCCAATACAAGCTCACACCGTTGGCAGCCAGGTCGGGAAACTGCAGGAGAAAATCGGCAGACGCAACATCGTCATGAATAGGCGGGTTTTCGCTGGCGGTACCCTCGACGAACTGATGCCATTCGAAAGCGTTGAATTCAGGGTAGCTTAGTTTTTGAAAACGAATGCCGGTTTCAATTATGGGAGCCGGATTCGCAATTGTCGATGTAATTTGATAATCGTCACTGAGAGCCAAAATGGGAAGTTCCGCGATCTCTTCACTCGTAGCTGTGTTCGCACTAGCAACGAATACAAACAACATCAATAGAACCATCCGCATATCGCTGCTCCAAAAAGGTGTCAGGTACAGATTCCGGGGTTGGGTTGAGCGGTTTTGGCGCTAGCCACCGGCCTTACATTTTTCGAATGCAATTCCAGGTGTTGTTGCTGTGGGGCCGGTGGCGAGTACCAAAACCGTTCATTTGCGCATTGCTTTTTGTGCGCGCAACGTTTTGAGTTAGGTCGTTGTGTGATTGCGATGTGAGGCCGGTGGCGAGTACCAAAATTGAAATGAGCGGTTTTGGCGCTAGCCACCGGCCTTACATTTCTCGAATGCAATTCCAGGTGATTGCGCTGTGAGGCCGGTGGCTAGC
>JBGTBJ010000061.1:0-2792 GCA_041749395.1 Pirellulaceae bacterium | reverse complement strand
GGTGGAGCATCCCGGAGGGGGCACCACGGAGTATGCCTATAACGGTGACGGGCTACGTGTGGAAAAGACCATCGATGGTACGGATACGACGAAGTACATCTACGATGGCAACAACATGCTGCAGGAGACTGATGGCAGCGGTACGGTAGAAGCCAAGTTTACGTACGCTCTGGGTGAATACGGCAAGGTACTCAGTCAGCATCGTGGCAGCGACTCCCACGTCTACCATTTCGATGGCACCGACAGTGTGCGGCTGCTAACGGATGATGTGGGCTCGGTAACGGACGAATACGAATTCGATGCCTTCGGTAACTTGCTCTCCAGCACCGGCTCGACACCCAATTCGCAGCTCTACAAAGGGCGGCACCTAGCTTACCACGTCGACCCGGATGCCGGGCCGGAATTGCAGTACGCGCTGCACTACCGCAACTACGAACCGAGCCTGGGCATCTTCAGTAATCGTGATCCAGCGGAGGACGACAGTAACCTGTATCGCTATGTGAAGAATAATCCGCTTAACAAGGAGGACCCAAGCGGTCTTGACTCTGGATGGCACGTTTTTGAAGAGAAGACGATACGAATGGCCATCCAATCCAGCGATGCAGAGCTCGCAGCACTGTTCAATTATCATGTTTGGAAATTTAACCCGCGCGCGGACATCCCAAAGTTAATTTGGCGGACGCACGGGCGATACATTAACGTGGATGCGCCTGCGGCTTGGAATAATCAGCAGATCATTCTTGCGATCTTCGCGGACGAAGCGCTTTGGGACGAGATATTTCGACTGGCGAAGGATTATCCTGAAGGCTCGAATAAATCGGCTGATAAATTTGCGATTGTAGATGAGACAATCGAAGCAAGGAAAGAAGCTTGCAAGGTCGCCGCATTACAGATGGAATTTGTGCTGACAACCGCGATGCGCGCTTCGCCAACCGGAGAGTTGTCTTATTGCATGTACATGATCGTCAATGGTAAGGGGTACGAGTATGGACGAGATGGCCTGACGGAAGTCGTGGAAACCCCGGCAGCTGTCGCTAGTGCACTTAAAAACAAACCAGAATTAGTAGTAACTGCGGCAGCCGGAGTTGTACTGTTCGGTATGGATGGTAAATTACTTAAGTCAGCTCCTGATGCTCCAAGCAGCGTTCGCCGAGCGCCTGCACCAGATAACTACCGTGGTAGGTTTAATGCCGACCGTCACGCCCAAGGTCGGCCACGCCTCCCCGACGACTATGATGCCCATCATCGAATTCCTCAGGAATACATGGACCATCCCGAATTCCGAGACTATGACTTCCATCAGCCGGGAAATATTCAGGGTGTCAAAGGAAGTCGGGCGGACGTGAATACTCATCAACTCATTACTAACGAGTGGGCTGAGTTTCGACGATTGAATCCGAATGCGACAAGATCGCAAATCGAGGCGTTCGCTGCACAAATCGACGCTCGATTTGCTCAACACTGGTTCCAATAGAGAGACACTTTGCGATGAACCCATCAGAATCAATTGATCGGATCAAGGCAAAATTGCCCGATCTTTACGCAATCGACTTTGGCTATCCATTAGGCGACAATCTTGTTCGGGATGCTAATCGACCGAATGGCCTTCCTGAAACTTTCGTCTCGAAGAGAGGTGCAAATTGGCTGGCATCTTTATATTTGGCCTGTGACGGCCTTAGCCTACCCGATGTTCATTCAGGGTATTTCCTGAAGCCGCTCGATAGAGTGTTGTCCTTTGATCTATCGTCTGAGCCAGATACAGTCGTTGGTGAACAGGAACTTGCTGTTCTGCCTTTTGGATCGACAGGTGATGGGAGCTTGTTTGTTGTTGATTGTGACCGAGGACGAGTTCTGTTGCTTTCTCCCGGCCCCATGCGTGAAGGGCGGTATGATGGTCTCAAAGGCAAGGTCAAAGAGGTCGCCGCAACGGTTCCGCAGTTTGTCGAGCGACTTTGTTGTGATCTGCAAGCGTTCATCAATGACGATCAACAGCACAACTACGTCGCATGAGTGCTGTGCCGACGCCCAGAATTGCCTTCGCCAAGCTCTTGTTGACCGCCGAGTCCTTCGGCAGCGGGTTCAGCCGGGACAGGCCAATCACGGCATTCTTGTCGTTCAGCCATAAACCTTCCCGCGCCGCCAGCCCCGCTAAGCACCAAGACATTCTGGAGTTTGTGTTCGAGAACTCGAACATACCACCTTCCAGCGGGAGCGAATGGCGATGGTGAGTCGCGAACCCGCTCCGTCAATCGCCTAAAAGCGAGTTGACAAGAAGTTGATCTTTGAAAATTGGGTTGTTTTTGGCCAGTTTATCGACCTCGGCGCGGTCGTTTAGACTCGCCGTGATGCACGGATGCTAGGGCGTTTAGTGATCCAGTGGATGGGCAAGACGGTCCACGCGGTCATCGTGATTCCAGTTGAATCTTGTGTAGGTTTGGGTCTTGCTTCGAACACGATGCGCAAGTTCGCTTGCGATTGGCTTCGGTACGTGCTTGACGTGCGGTGGCTCTCGCCTGTTTGAGCTTACCTTCAATGCATTTGCCCGTGCCAAAAAACATCTCGTTGGGCGTCTGACCTTGGAACGCATGATGGGGCATCACTTCATTGTGCTGCTGCACATAGAAGTCGGTCCACTTGCGAATTGCAGCTAGCGAATCAAGACGCTGCTGAAACAAACAGTTGTGTTTGGCCGAGCGCCAGAACGCTTCAATCAATGAATTGGAAAAGTCCACATCGATCTGAGCGTGGATGCGTTGCAGCTGAAAGCGTGATAGTGTTTGGTCCACGGCGTC
>JBGTBJ010000060.1:0-83092 GCA_041749395.1 Pirellulaceae bacterium | reverse complement strand
GGTCCCGGTGGCCAAGTTGCTGCTGGTCGTGCTGCAGTCGGACCAGCCGGCTTCGGTGGCGGCAGTGCGGTGGTGGCTGGCCCCGGCGGAGTCGCCGCGGGGTTCACTCGCGTCTCACCTTCAGGACGATATACAGCGGCGGCCGGAGTTCGGACTAACTATAACCACTGGGGCATCTACGGTAGTGGCTGGTACACCAATCATCCCGGTGCTTGGTTTGCTGCCGGCTGGGCATCAAGTGCCGCGTGGAATGCGTGCACATGGAACAATGCTGCCAATTATGTTGGCTACACCGAAGCACCACCCGTCTACTACGACTACGGAAACAATGTCACGTATGAAGACAGCGTCGTTTACATGAACGGCGATGCGGTCGGAACGTCGGAGGAGTATTACGAGCAAGCCGCAACGCTGGCAACGGCAGGCGCCGAAGTAGATGCTCCGGCCGACAGCGATTGGTTGCCCCTTGGTGTGTTTGCATTGACCAAGCCTGACGAAACTGATTCCGTGGTCACGATTCAACTTGCCGTTAATAAAGACGGCATCATTCGCGGGAACTACACCGATACCAACACGGACAAGACCCAGCTCATTCAAGGCTCTGTCGACAAGCAGACGCAGCGTGCTGCCTTCACCGTCGGCGATGATACGACCCATTTGATCGAGACTGGTCTGTACAACTTGACCAAAGACGAAGCTCCCTGCTTGCTGCACTTTGGCAGTGAACGAACCGAGCAATGGTTGCTGGTTCGATTGCAGGAACCAGAGTCCTCTACGAAATAACCAAACTGCTTTGTTAGTCGCAATGGGGCTTTTTTGGGATCCCCGCCAACGCACCAACTCCAAAACAAGCCTTTCTCCCACACGAGTCAACCTTATGAGTCAATTTGTTCGCCATCTCGCATGCATCGCTACGGCGATCATCGCAATCCCCAACATCGGTTTCGCGCAGTCCGAACCGAATTCATCACCTCCGCTCGACCGTACAAGGCTGCCAATCGCCGAGCCCACCCTAAAACCAATCACCGAGTTGGATGTCCGCAACGCCAAACCGCCGGCTCGATTTCAAGTCACGGCGCCAGAGGGTGCCCCCAATGTCGTGATCATCCTGATTGACGACCTTGGCTTTGGCGCAACATCTACTTTCGGTGGACCGATTCCAACACCAACTCTCGATCAACTTGCCAAGGGCGGTTTGCGTTACAACAACTTCCACACCACCGCGCTCTGTTCACCCACTCGCGTGGCTTTAAAGTCTGGGCGCAATCACCATACTGCCAACGCCGGCTCGATCATGGAAACCGCCACGGCGTACCCAGGCAACACCGGAAAGATTCCGAATAGCGTCGCACCGCTTGCAGAGATGTTGAGGCTCAATGGCTACAGTACCGGCGCGTTCGGCAAGTGGCATGAAACGGCAGCCTGGGAAACCAGCGTCTCCGGACCGTTCGACCGCTGGCCGACGCACCAAGGTTTCGACAAGTTCTATGGCTTCATCGGTGGTGAAACCGACCAATGGTCACCGCTGATCTTCGATGGCGTCGTCCGCATTAATCCGCCGCTCAAGGAAGGCTATCACTTCACCGAAGATATGACCGACCAAGCCATCAACTGGATCAAAGCTCAACAATCGCTCACGCCCAATAAGCCGTTCTTCACCTATTTCGCGACCGGCGCGACGCACGCTCCCCACCACGTCCCTCAGGAATGGATTGAGAAATTCCACGGCCAATTCGATGACGGTTGGGATAAAGTTCGTCAGGCGAGTTACGAGCGTCAAAAGCAAGCCGGTACCATCCCCGCCAATACTCAACTTCCACCGCGTCCCGAAGATATTAAAGCGTGGAATGCATTGTCTGATGACGAGCGGAAACTATTTGCACGCCAAGCTGAAACGTTCGCCGGTTTCGTCGGACACACCGATCACAATGTCGGTCGACTCATCGACGCCATTGAATCGATCGGTGAACTTGACAATACCCTGATCTTCTACATCGCAGGTGACAACGGCAGTAGCGCTGAAGGGGGCATGGTTGGCATGTTCAACGAGATGACCTACTTCAACGGAGTGCAGGAGAAAGTCGAAGATCTTGTCCCGTTGATTGACAAGTGGGGCAGCCCTGAGACCTTCCCACACATGGCAGCCGGTTGGGCAGTCGCGTTCGATTCTCCGTTCACTTGGACCAAACAGGTCGCATCGGACTTCGGTGGCACCCGTAACGGCCTCGTGGTCCATTGGCCTAAAGGAATCAAAAACGCAGGCGGGATGCGAAAGCAGTTCAGCCACGTGATCGACGTTGCCCCCACGGTGCTCGAAGCTGCCTCGCTTCCCGAACCAGAAGTCGTCAACGGTACGCCGCAAACCCCCATCGAAGGGACCAGCCTGCTTTACAGTTTCAACGATGCCGACGCACCCGAACGCCATACCACCCAGTACTTTGAGATCTTCGGGAATCGAGCCATCTATCGCGATGGCTGGTTTGCGAGAACGATTCACCGAGCTCCGTGGAATACCGGCAAGCAAAAGCCGCTCACCGAAGACGATTGGGATCTTTACAACGTCCACAACGACTTCAGTCTCGCAAACAACCTCGCCGACGACAATCCAGAAAAGCTTGATGAAATGAAAGCACTGTTCATGACCGAGGCAGCCAAATACAAGGTGTTGCCCATTGATGACCGTACGATCGAACGAGTCAACCCGGCGACTGCTGGCCGACCTGACCTGATGGGATCGCGCACGTCACTGACGTTGTACGAAGGCATGAACGGGATGATGGAGAACACATTTATCAATGTGAAGAACCGCTCCACGACCATCGTCGCTGAGATCGAGATTCCCAAGGGTGGCGCGTCCGGCGCGTTGCTCGTCCAAGGTGGTCGTTACGGAGGCTGGTCACTGCACCTCCGTGACGGCAAGCCGGCGTATGAGTACAACTGGTTGGGCCTCGAGCGATTCGTTGTCGAAAGCTCCGCCGTGTTACCCGAAGGCAACTCCACCGTCACGCTTGCTTTCGAATATGATGGCGGCGGCATGGGTAAAGGGGGCGTTGCTAAAATTTCCGTTGACGGCAAACAGGTTGCCGAGGGACGCATCGGGAAAACCCAGGGATACATTTTCTCCGCAGACGAAACCGCTGACGTGGGTATCGACAACCAAACGCCCGTCGCACTCGGTATCGGCTATGGTCCCACAGAAACGAAGTTCACTGGTAAGATCCACAAGATCGTCGTCGACGTGAAGTAGTCGATGAACAGGGCGGTGCGATCGGACATGACTAAGATCAGTTTGTTGACATGACTCGCTGTTGTATTGAGCAATAAAGTCTTCGGTGGTGTACCGGAGACTCGCGAGGTTGCGTGGCTGAGCCAATCCATAAAGCGGGTTGAACCGATGCGCGGTGACTTGCCGGGGGTGAGGCTTTGATCGTTCACTTCGGTTCCGAAGTAACGGGCCTGCGAGTCGGTCGTGACTTGGCGGCTGTCCTGGGGCGCAAGCGAATAGCTGCGCACGAGATCATCCATACGAATCGGTTCAGGTCCAGCCAGATCGGTTGTTTCCATGTGCGGCTCTTCATCATCGGAGACGAAGAGTTGCATCATGGCGGGCAGTAGACGCACTGAATTGCCTTCCGCGCCGGAGTCCGCAAAAGCGCCGACGAACTCGAAGAACTGAGTCGCGCGAACGATCATGTACGGAATCTGCGACTCCTCCTTTTGATGCAATCAAGCCCAACCCATGCAATACATTTGTTGAACGCTGGAATGTGGTTGAATTAAAAGTCGCAGGAATTCCAGAGAAGCACGAAACATCGCTAGGACGACGCGGCTTATGCCGTCATGATGCAGTGCAGCAGTGCGCGATGCAATTCTGCAGTACCTGCGACACAAAACGAAGGGCGAAGAATATCTAAAGAAGTGCCCGTCATCGAGGTCAACGTTGCCCCCGCTTCTTCGGCGATCAATGCGCCCGCTGCCATATCCCATGCAAAAACGTTTTGAGTCCAATAGCCATCCAACCTGCCCGCAGCAACATAACAAAGGTTGAGCGCGCAGGATCCCAGGCGTCGCAACGATTGTCCCTGTTCCAACACTGCTGAAAACTGCTGAACTTCAATAGCGTCGCGGCGAACATTGGGCGGAAAGCTACACGCAATCATCGACTCGGATAACTGCTTGCATTGGCTCGAACGGATTCGGCTTGCCGTATCTGATGGTGCGCCCAATTCCAAACGATAGGCACCGTTCCCGCGCGTCGCAACGAACATTTCCTTTGCGACCGGATCCAGTACCACACCCACTTGCAGGTGTCCCTGATGAAAGAGCCCTATTGAAACGCAGAATGTTTGAAGTCGATGGACGTAGTTTAATGTGCCATCCAATGGGTCAACGATCCAACACGGTGCCCCCTGCGCAAGCGTTTCTTGGCTCAGTGAAACTAAACCCTCGCCAGCTTCTTCACCCACGAACTGGTGATCAGGAAACGCATGGCGCAAGCAATCGAATATCGCTTGCTGGCTGGCATAGTCGGCGTCTGTTACTAAGTCTTTAGGAGACTTTTCGTGTACCGAAAATGATGCCCATCGCGACATCAGCTCCGCCGCGCCGCGCTGGGCCGCTTCCATGGCGACAGCTAAGTATTTTGATACGATCAAGGCTTAGGCACCCGGATGAATTGTCGCTTTCTCACCAATAGTTCGTCCAAAGGTTGATCATCGGAAACCAACTTTGGTTTTTCGCCTACCTGGCTTGCCATTTGGAATGGGTTGTCGTCAGAGATCGGCTGCGGCGTCTCGATGACGGAAGCCACTGCTGAGTTCGTCTCGAGAAGCGGAATACCGGCTTCTTTGTTCCAGCTGCCCGCTTGATCTTGACGAATGATGCCAAATCGATCTGGCTGAGCCATTACACGCTGGGCTTGGTCGAGCAAGTTTTTCGTGCCGTCGGAAACCATCAGTGGAATGGCGACATCTTCGTAAGATCGAGGAAGTTGGTCGATGGCCATGTCGTACGGATTTTCGCGTGGCACCCGCCGAACCGAATCGGATAGTGCATTCAATGCTTCGTTTGCCCAAACCGGCTTATTGGCGCCCTTGGCGGAGCCTGAAGAGCTTTCCTGAAGTGGGTCCACTACGCTGGGCACGCCCTCTATTATGGCGCGGTCCGCAAAATCTTCCATCGCACCCTTACGGAAGGGGAGGGAGGCGACCACGCCAAGCCCAACAATTCCAATGGGTAATATTAGTGCACGCAAGGTCTATTCTCCCGCCGGTGAATACCTGGCCAGGTGACGGAACATCACCTAACCTTGGATAATCGTCCTTGAAGAATAAACAATGCTCCCTGCACTCAATTTAGATATCGGCGTGGAGAATCGGGGTATTTGGAGAATCTGTTGGCTTTAGTGAAAACGAGAGAAGGCGGCCAAGCGATATCCGCGCCATCCGGTAAAGAAAGAAAAGGCGGAAAAGTTTGCCAAATCGTCAAAGTTGGCTTCGCAGGAGGACGATAACGTTTACGGGGACAGATAGTTTTTCGTGGCCGATGGTCACAGAGGGTCTATTTGTTAAAGGGGGGCTTCCACCAGTACGCCGATTTCTGTGGCGGATGCGAGATCGTCTCGTGTCGACGGAATTCGGAAAACGTCCGGCAAGGAAGCCATCGGGATGAATCGCTCGCTTATTCGCGCCGCGACTTACGTGCAACTATTTTCAATGACTGTGTTGGCGTTGGGATGTACTCCCACGCAACCATTCTTTTTGAACGAAAGTCCAAACCTTCGCCATTACCTGTCTAAGTCGACCCAGCTCGAACATCCGGATGCGGACATCGAGCTCAACGAGGAAGTTGCGCAAGCATTGCCCCCGTTGACGTTGGGTAACCACGACTACGAGTATTGGGATCTGACGCTGGAAGAGTGCGTGTCGATGGCATTGCATAATGCCAAATTCTTCATGACGGTCTCCGGAATCAGTGAGCAGCGACAAAACGTTACGGCGCAAGTTGCCAGCGGCTCTTCCGCGCAGATTGGCAGCATCTACGACGTCGCTCAGCAACAAACGACTACGCAGTCGGTGCCGATTAGTGTGGATGGAGCGGGCAACAGAATTCTTGGGCGAGGCGTCCAGCGCGCCAATCAAGTGGGCGGCGTAGAAGATGCGCTTGCCGAGTTTGATGCGCAGGTCAGTGGCGTTATGAGCTACGGGACCACTGACCGACCACGTAACGTGGCGACCCCGTCTGCTTTTAACCAGCAATTGTTCCAAGCGACTGATAGTTCACAGCAGTTGGCCATTTCGAAGCGGATGGCTACCGGTGGCGTCATCACTGCGCGACAACAGGTGATCTACTCGTCGAACAATCTGCAGGTTGGCGGTCTAGGACGTGCGGTGAGAAGCGATTGGACGGCCATCGTCGAAGCACAAATCACGCATCCATTAATGCGTGGACGGGGCACGATGATCAATCGAATCCCCGTCGTGTTGGCTAGCCTCAATGAAGACATCTCCATCGCTGAATACGAAGCCCAGGTGCGCAACTTGGTCCGCGACGTCGAAGTGGCCTATTGGGATCTCTACTGCAATTACCGCAACGTAGAGACGGAAATGTTGGGCCGAAACGGAACGCAGAAAGTCGCCACTGGCCTAATTAACAACTTCAAAGGTGGCAGCTCAACAATTCAAGACGTGCGTCGTGCGGAACAGCAATACTATGAATTTCGCACCCGATTGGAGGGTGCCTTGGCGGGATCCAATGTTCCAGGGAATGATCCACGAGGCGTTTACGGCGCTGAACGCGAGTTGCGATCGAAACTCGGATTGGCTGCGACCGATGGTCGGCTGATTCGACCGATTGATAGTCCGACCATTGCGCACGTAGACTTCGATTGGTTCGAAACCACGATGCAAGCGTCCTACAATAGTCCTGAAGTGCGGCGTTCCAAAGTTCGTCTCAAGCAGCGGGAGCTGGAATTGATCGCGGCACGGAATCAGATCCTTCCAGAGCTCAATTTATCTCTTACGGGTCGACTCGTAGGGGTTGGTGACGAGTTGGGTCTGGGGAGTCGAAATGGAGACAATTTTCCGGTTCCTGGCATTGGTACGTCGGCGGTGGCTGGGTTAACCGAAGGAAATTTTGGTGAGTTTGGAGCCCGTGTGGAATTTACTCCAACACCAATTGGTCAACGTCGTGAGCAAGCCAGAATCAACAATGCACAACGAGAAATTGTCAAAGAACGAGCGTTTATTGACTTCCAAGAGTTGGCACTTAATAAAGAGCTGAGCGATGCAATTGCCAAGTTAGAGACTCACTATCGTCAAATTCAATCTTCTGCACATCGGCTGAATGCAGCACAACAGAGCGAGAAGATTCGCCGTGAAGGATTTGAAGAGTTAAGTATCGATAGGGACGCCGATGGGACAGTCAATTTTCTGCTCGACAGTCAACTGATCCTAGTCAATGCCCAGATCACCTTTTACCGTGCCTTGTGCGAATACAACAAGTCAATTTGCTATGTGCATTATCTGAAAGGAACGCTGTTGGAATACAACAGCATTCAACTGGAAGAAGGGCCTTGGGCAAAGAAGGCCTACTGGGACGCCCTGGAGCGTGCCCGCGAACGTAGTGCCGGATATGCCTATCAATATGGTGTGGAACGACCCAATGTGGTTCGCCGCGAGAGTGGCATAGAAGTGGACCCCACGATGTTGCCGCCTCAAGGGATTGCAGATGGACTATTGCTTGGCGACGAGTCGATCTTGGATGAGTCGCCTTATAGCGTGATGGAGTCAGGCCAGCCTACGCCGATGGAACAGGTCCCAATGCCTGGTTCGGTTGACGAGATGGACGAGTTGAAGATGCCAGCAGCACCCAGCATCGAACTGGTGCCTGCCCCTCAAGCCAGTCCAGCGGCAAACGTCATGCCTAGTGGAGTTCAGCCCGCTGTTGGGTCAGGAGTAAGAGGCTTGAATCGTCCAGCCAGCTATCAGGTTGATGCTGGTTCAGGAAACGGAGGGAGTGATTCCGCTGGGCAGATTCCACGAGTCAAGCGTCGTCCCATTCCTGTGGGCGGTTGAGTTGCCAGCAGAGAGATAAATCTGTCGAGTTGCATCGGTCTGCTAACCGAAAATAGCTCGACACCAAAGTACGGCAATGATAGGACCTAGCAATCCAACGATCAATCCGCACTCAATGAGTTCATTTGTCGTTACTTCCTCCGTTCCAAAGACAATTGCGTTGGGCGGAGTTGAAATTGGCAGAGCCATCGCTGCCGAGGCGCTAAGTGCAACGGGGACTACCGCTTGCGCTTCGAAGCCCACCGCTGCAGCGATCGCGATGGGGACGAAAACATTGGCTGCTGCCGTGTTGCTCATCAGGTTTGAGAACAACATGGTTGCGTATGCGATGACTATTAAAACGCCCATAAAGCCAATGCTCTGAAGTGGCAATTGTGTCACGATCCACTCTGCTAAACCAGTCTCGGTTACCGCCAAGCCGAGTGACAAACCGCCGGCAATCAATAGCAGCATATCCCAGCGCAATGAACGCACATCGGCGCTGTTCAAGATGCCAGTTGCGGAGAACACGCAAATGGGGATGAAGGACACCACGGTCGCCGGGACACCATGCAGGGATTCCGTCATCCACAAACAGATGGTGACTGCGAAGACCGACATGACCGTAGCGCGACGCCAGTAAGGAATCGAATCGTCGGGGGACGTTTTTGACATGCGAACAAAATCAACACGCTCTACCCAGGCAGGATATCTGGCCAAGAGATAGCCCCAAACAATCACCAACAGGATTAGTGCCGGTGGCAGTGCGGCGGTCATCCATTCGGCAAATCCAATAGGGTTGGAAGTGTGTCGCAACGCACCTACCGCAATTGCATTGGGAGGGCTGCCAATCACGGTTCCCATACCGCCAATGTTGGCGGAAAGGGCTACGCCAAGGAGGAGCGCTTTGCGGAGTCGATCTCCTCCTGCCAGTGCATTCACGATGGGCATCACAATGGCGACCATCATCACGGTTGCTGCCGTGTTGGAAATGAACATGGAAAAGACGAAAGTGATTCCCATGCATCCAGCCAGCAACCACCAAGGTCGTTCGCTAATCCGACTGAGAATGTGTCGAGACAACCATATCGTCAGCCCCGTTTTCTCTGCTGCCGCAGCCAACACAAAGCCACCGAAGAACAACCAGATCAGCGGGCTTCCCCACGTTGCGACATACTTTTCCCAATCATTGGGGGCCGCATTCATGACACCGCCAGGGCGGCCAAGGATCATGATTTCAAGGGCGATTACAATCAGGCCAACCGCGAAAGGCGCGATCGCTTCGGTAATCCATAAGCCTGTGGCTAGAACAAGTATGAACAGCGAGCAACGACCAGCCGGTTCTAGTCCAGAATATGCAGGTATCCACGCAATGAGTAACGCGGCTATCAAGGAACCAAATAGCTTAGCAACAACCCCCCACTTTTTTACGCTGGGTTTTCCTAGCCACTTTTTCGCTGCTTCTCGAGCGTCCTCCATGTTTACCTATCCTGCCCTCAATCGCGCATGCGACGTACACTAATAGTTGAAGATTGCTAACCGCATGGAATCAGTACAGCCTTCTGGGGATACAGCTTCCGCTCGATTCTAGGGCGAGATTACATCGTTGCAAGTTTCGGGTACTCGAATATTGATAGGACAGGGATGGCACTAGGTTCGATAATGCTGATCGCAACGGAGAACACACCCACTACGGATATGTGGGACCTGCTCCGGGAGATGATCGTCTTGCTGGGTGCGGCAATGTTGCTGGGGGCAATTGCCGTGCGGTTTCGGCAGAGTTCCATTGTGGGATATCTGTTCGCCGGAACGCTGGTGGGGCCAAGCGGGTTGGGGTTAGTTGCCGACCAGGAAATTTTTCACATCGCCGAGTTAGGCGTGGCTCTGTTGCTCTTCGCCATTGGCTTGGAGTTTTCGACTGATCAATTGAGGCAATTGGGCAAGGTCCCACTGCTTGGCGGTCCGCTGCAAGTGATTCTCACGTTGATATTTGGGATGGCGATTGCGCGAATTGTCGGGCTTCCTTTAGCTGAGTCATTTGTGATCGGTTCAATGGTGGCGCTCTCTAGTACGGCGTCGGCGCTGCGAATATTGATTGACCGAACGGAATTGGATACTCCGTACGGTCGTGCGTCCCTTGGGATTTTATTGTTTCAAGATATTGCAGTGGTTCCGCTGATGCTGGTGGTAACCGCGCTCGTCAGTGGTGGAACGGCGACAGAGATTGGCCGTCAAATTGCTTTTTCTGTTTTTTCTGCAGTGTTGTTGGTATCTGCTTTCTACGTCGTTTTTACCTATGTTGTGCCCAGATTTCTGGCATTGCGATCCCTAAGGCAGAATCGGGACTTGCCCATTCTTTTAGCGATTGTCACGGCGATGGGCGCAGCCTGGGTAGCACACGCTTTTTCCTTAAGCCCCGCGTTGGGCGCTTTTGTGGCAGGAGTCGTACTTGCTGTTTCGCCCTACGCAACTCAGATTCGGGCAGATGTGCAACCGCTGCGAACCGTCTTGGTGACCCTGTTCTTTGCTGCTGTGGGTATGTTTGCCGATTTTGATTGGTTGTTACAACATCTCCCCTTGGTCGCGGCAATAATCGCGAGTGTCATTTTGGGGAAGATTTTCCTGACAGCTCTGGCTACGCGAGCCTTGGGGTTGGGTATGCCATTTGCCATCGCTACGGGTTTGTGTATGGCACAGATCGGGGAATTTTCCTTCGTTCTAGCCATGATTGCGCGAGGCACAGAATTAGCCCCTGGCATTCTCACGGAAGACACTTTCAAAGCGATGGTTACTGCCACGATCGGCACACTTCTGGTCGCGCCATACTTGGTTGCGTCAGCACAACCTATCGTGAATTATTCCTGGCGAAAGCCTCAAAAGTCGGCTTCCGCTTCCGCAGGCATGCCAGCAGTGGATGGCGAGCTTCAATTGGATACCAAACCTACGATATTAATCCTTGGTTTTGGTCCTGCAGGTCAGCGAGTCGCAGAGGATTTACTCCAATCGTCAGGTGCAAAACTATCGGTGGTTGATATGAACATCGATAATCTGCAAGTGGCTATTCGCTATGGTTGTGAGACGCACGTTGGAGACGCGACGCAAAGAGAGATTCTAGAACACGCTGGATTGAAAATAGCTGTGGCGGTGATTGTCACGATTCCCAGCCCCAACGCAGCGCGACATCTTGTGCAATTGATCCGAGAAGTTGCCCCCCATGTGCACATCATTGCTAGGTGCCGTTATCATATTCACCGCTGGCAAATGTCCAGCTCGGGTGCCCATGTGGTAGTAGATGAAGAAGATCACGTCGGTCATCAATTGGCAATTGAGTTTTATCGCTATCGCGAAAGTGTCTGTCCAACAAAGGACGAGACTTTAACAAGTTAACTTCACGAGTGTGGCTGGAAAGATTCTCAATTTAGTCGTCCGATGGCGCCACTTCGTCCTCCGCGTTGGCGGGCTCTCGCAATGTTACATGGCAAGCTACGCAGGAAGAAGTTAATTGCTGGAATGCCAACGTGGCCCCTTCGATGTTCTTCTTCTTAGCTTGCCGAATCAGGTCGCGGTTGGCTAATTCGAAAACGCGCAGTTGAGTGGTGTAGCTAACGTTTTGTTTGCGTACAAAGCCCTCGATTTTGCTGATTAACTGCATGCGTTCGGCGTTGAGTTCCATGGAATCGAAATCACCCATCGCAAGTGCTTTGAGCAAATCTTGAGAATATCCCAGCTTTCGCTCCATCCAAACGCTCATGGGCTGTTCCGCCGTGAGCTTGGGTACGTCGTCTGCTAAGGCTACTGGTTTCTGTGGGGCAGCACCTTCCTGTGCATGAGCCACCCAAGTTCCGATTATCAATAGCACGAAAATTGACTTTCTCATTGCCGTCTCTCCAATCTCGGTGAATCGCCGCTAGCATCCGGTGGGGATCTGTGATATCCAGCGGTGCTAGCGCATAAGACAAGATGGGCAAGAGCAAGACGCGTACCGAAAAAAGAGATACAACCTTAAGAGAGTAAGGGAGTGATTGGCAATAGGCAGTCTATTTGCAGTCTATTTATCGTGAAGCCGTATCGAAGTTCGTCTTTAGTGGAGTGGCTGCGCGCCGTTGAATTCAGCCGTTAGACTATGTGCGATGTGAGCTATTTAGCGCGCACGAGAGTCGTTTGGGCTCATCTTGAACCCCATTAACGTGCATGTCCAAAAGAAAAAACATCGTTTGTGCTAACTGGCACTCCCTTTGCACTCACAGGCTGCATGCGTGTATTGCGTTAACTGTGCGTTGCGATTCCCAGCGATCGGTGGCAGGATGCAGGCGGCCATCGACAACAGCAAGTTTTTAACAAGGAAAAATTCAATGACTGATGATTCGATCGCACGACGCGGGCACGCCATGGAAGAGGCCTTTTTTCGAGGCATGGATGCAAAGTTACTCGAACAGCTTCGCCACGAAACGGCGTCTGCAGATAATCGTGCTGACCTGATACGGAAAACGGGGATTCGAGACGAAAAGCTGTTGAATGAACTTCTCGAGCAAGGGATTTCGAGCGAGAGCATGGTCGCGATGCGTCTGATTCCTATGGTCATGGTGGCTTGGGCGGATCGAGAAGTTTCACCAGAAGAGAGCAGTGTCATTTATTGCGAAGCCGAGAAGATAGGAATTTCCAAGAACAGTGTCGCCAGTGAATTGCTAAACATGTGGCTCAAAAAACGTCCAGGAAACGAGCTGATCGAAACGTGGAAGAACTATACGGAAATGCTATTCAGAAGTATGCCTACGGGCTCCCAACAAACGTATCGCGAAGAGCTAAAGCGAGAGCTTGACGCGGTCGCGCAGGCTTCTGGGGGATTGCTTGGATTTGGCAGCATCAGTGATAGTGAGTCGTCCATGATTGAACGACTCATTGGCTCGGTTCCTAACGGAGCCTAGATCGGGTTTCGCCTAAGTTTGAAGAGGTCAATGATGGAACGGTTTCGACGGATCATTTTTTTTGCCAGCCACAACGCGCCTTGCAAAAAAATGTTGGCGGAAGTATTAGATTTGGCCATTACCAATCAGGCTTCGGTAACGCTGCTTGATGTGGTCCGTCCCGTCGCCACATCGATAAACCTTTTTCGAAGTCAGATTGCTTCTGAATCGCTGCAGTCGGGTTTGGTGGAAGAACGACGAAAAGTACTGTTGGATTTAGCCCGAGAAAATTTGGAGTGCGGTGTGGACATCGACGTTCACATCGCCGTGGGCAAGCCGCTTGTCGAAATTGTTCGATTTGTGGATCAAAAACAGGCAGACCTGTTGGTTCAGCCCTCTTCAACAGATGATCTCACCAGTCGATTTTTTGGCAACTTGGCCAAGTCGTGCATTCGTCATGTGCCTTGTGCGGTCTGGACTTTGTACTGCGACGCATATTCCGGATATCGTAACGTGATGGCAGCGATCGACTTGGAAGACGTAGATGCTGTTCACGCAGCATTGAATGAGTCGGTAGTGCGACACGCTGTAACGCTTGCGCTGCGTGGCAACGTACCATTGCATATAGTCACCATTTGGGACTTTTGGATGGAAAATGCCGTGCGTCATCATGCCGGCAATGAATCGATTGATGCAATTCTCAGTGCACGGCGTTGTGCGATGGAAGAAGAATTGCAATCACTATTGGATCGCTTACACGTTTACGACGCCATTGATAAAGCCCAAGTCCATCTGCATGCACTGCGCGGAGTTCCCGCGACCTCACTGCACAGTTTGGCGCAGACGCTCGATATTGAACTGCTCGTGATGGGAACCGTCTGTCGGAAAGGGCTGTCTGGATTGTTGATTGGAAATACTGCCGAACAAATGATTGACCAATCGCACTATTCAATGTTGACGCTTAAGCCGGACGGTTTTGTTTCTGCGCTATTGAAAAATGATGCTGAGGGCGATTCGCCCGAGGCTTCGAACCCGCTTTCCATCAATTGATTTGAACTCTTGTTTTAATAGGTGCACTTGTGAAGATTCTTATTGCAGCAGACGGATCGCAAGATGCAACGGCTGCAGCTGCTTTTTTCTGTCGCTTGCCCCATGATGAGTCGTTTGACATTGAAATCATGACGGTCGTCAACACGCCCGATCTCAGCATTAGCGCGTCCACAGAAGTTTGGTTGCCCGAGTACATCGAGCGACTAAACGAGAGTGCGAATGCGACGTTTGCGAAAATTGCGGCACTATTTGAAGGTTCCAATGCAAAACTACACCATTACAAAACGAATGGTCATATTGGTAATCGCATCATTCAACGCGCGGATGAGATTGGTGCAGCGCTTATCGTAATTGGAGCCAAGGGGCATTCGCTGATCGCCCGTATGCTACTTGGGAGCGTCAGTGATTTTGTTTCCACTCATGCGCACTGTTCAGTGTTGGTGGTGCGTCCCATTGAGTCGGGCGATAATGCGAAACAGGAGGGCCTGCGGGTGACGGTCGCATATGACGGTTCTGAAAAGGCAGAGCAGTCTCTAGCGCAATTCAATAAGTTTGCTTGGACCAGTGGAGTCGATGTGCAGATTGTGACTGTGCTGCAACGCACGAGAGAGTTTTACCAAGAGACACACCCCGTCGTTTTAGAACAGTACTTAAAAGAAAGGGAATCTGCTGCCGAATTGGCCGATCGAGCGGCTGCAGAATTGATGGACAAAGGAGTGCGAACTTCAACGCAGGTTGTTGAATCGGATCACGTTGGTGAGGCCATTGTGAGTTCGGCCGTTAAGAATCGAAGCAATCTTATCGTGCTTGGCAATACAGGGCGAAGCCTCCTCCCGCGTCTACTGCTAGGGAGTGTGTCATCGTATGTGCTCCGCCATGCCAACGATTCCGTTTGGATAGTACGTTAGTCCACAGGGACGAGCAGCGGTGTCGCAGTGTTTGTGGCCGTGGTACTCAAGTAAATGGGGCGAAAAATACCACCGGCACCCTGCCAATCGTAAACTCGCACTGCGAGCTCAAGTTTTCCATCGGCGGATGAGGAATCTGGAATGCGATAGCTTGCTCGCAATTCAAAAGCGGTTTGCTTCTTGATGATATCTCCACCCGAGCCAATCTGTTCTCCATCGACAAAGAGGTCAAAGTAATCATCAACTCCTGTCGTCGTAATAAACAATGATGAACGATCCCAGTTTTCCGGAATGGTCACTTCGGTTCGATAGATGCCCCAGCCGTCAAAATCGCCATGTCCCTGGCCATCCCAATGCCGAGTGATGGAAATTTTTTGCCAGTCGACACTATCAATGTCGGTTTGCTCGACTGGCGTTAAGGGAATGGTTGCCTGGATCGAATCTTCAGCAAGTCGCTTGAATTTCCAATGTTGGTCAGCCAGTGAAATTTGTTGCTGGCGTATTTCATCGCGCAGCGCAGCGATGGTGGACTCATTCAAAGACCGTTCATCACTGATAATGTTACTGCTATTGGACTGCAGCAGGTGTTGAATGAGAGTCTTCAAAACAAAACCTCCAGCCGCCCCTGAGTCGCTACCGTAAGGTAAGGTGCTGACCAGAATCCGCCCTTTTCCCAGCGAAGCTTCCCAGACGAGTGTGTGGCATCGGAAGTGATCCAGATCGTGATTGTCCCAGAGTGATAGCACGGGCGTTCCTGCATCGGCTAGGGGGAATTCAAACAGGACGGGACTGGCCAAATCAAAAGCTTGCAAATCGGCTAGCATCCCAGCAGGGAGGCGGGCCGCACTTCCCGATGTCAACAAGTGAGTTGCAACGACAGGACCACCCCGTAAGAACCAATGGTCTCTGGTGGCAAAGCTATGTGGACCACCATCGGGAAGCATCAAGCAATTTCCGCCGGCAGCAGTCCAATCCAACAGGGATTCATCAAATCGACTTGCAACCACAATGTCATTTTCCTGCAGGGATGCCAAGGATTCTGCCGTGGAGAATTCGCCGAATAGCTGCAAGAGAGCGCGGGACTGCGATTGAATGGAGTGATGGATAAACAGTTTCTCGATACCCACTTTGTTGAACGAGTCGGTGGTTGAATCCAACGCAGGTATAATCCAAAGATCCCAATGGTTCTCAACGCTTTGACTGCCATCGGTCCAGTTTGCTGTTAAAGTTGCAAGCGTCGGAATAGTGACTCTGGGTATCTCCCACTCAAACTTTGCATGCATCCGATTGTCGAGTTCTGGGCTACACGGCGAGATGTGTTGAGCCCGGTTGGGTGTTTGTCCGGAAAACATGAGCTTGCACGTGATAGCGCCATCTGAGGGAAACGGTTTCGCCGAACAAACATCGATGTCGCATGCCCACTTGCTCCCTGATGCAATGCTCCTTGAGACAGCACCACGGTTGAGAACCAATTGTAAATCACGATGCCATGCAAAGTCTTCTTGCGACCATTTCGGATCACCATTTCGATCGATTAATCCCATACTGGCCAACGGGAAGTCACGAATTACACTCACCACATATCCCGAGGTGGGCAATCGATAGCGGAACGCCTCAATCTGATACTTGCGCATCTGCAATGCATATCGCCGAGAAATGTCGGCCAACGAATCACTTTCGGAGAGTTGGTGGGTCGTAGACAGACGATCGCGAAATGCAGCGAGAGTTTCCTGAGAACGCAATTGATGTGCCGAGCTGAGCGGAGTGGAATAACCGAGTTCTTTAAAGCGTGTGGTTGCCCGTTCGAGTGAGTCTTCGGGTTCCCAAGTGTCAGCGGCGATTGCTTCGCCCAGCACAAGCGGCAGCGAAGCTCGGGTGGCAATGTGTTGGTCCAATCGGTCGAGAGTTGGCAACCAGGTATGGTTATTGCCATAAGGATGATCGTCATAGAAGTCGTGAACCCGGTGCCATTGAATCCAACTACTGTCGTCTTCAACGATCGAACCAGGAATCATCGCGTGTGCCATGTCGTACAGCTGGCGAATTACTTCCTCAGACGCGGAGGGACCGGTCTCGCAAGTAAGGCTGCGCAGTAGAACCGAGGCATCGTTGCGGTCGTAGCAGAAAAACTCCAGGAATTCCTCTCTTAGTTCAAGCAGTGTTTGCTCGTTGAATTGTGGATGCCACGTCGGATACTCTACCCAGGTCAGCATGCCCATTTCGTCTGCTAGATCGAAATAGTCGCGAGGTGGAATCCAGAGACAAAACTTCATCAAGTTAAAGCCTCGTTGCTTGGCGAACTCCAATTCTTGACGGATGGCGTCTCGATCGATACTGGGTGATAGACGTGGTGGAGCATAGCCCCAATTCAGAACACCACGGACGGCAATTTCTTCTCCATTGATTTTCAGTTTTCTACCATCGACTAGGAAGTGCCGAATCCCAATCATGCGTTCGACCCGATCAATAATATTCGGTTGATCGGTACCGCTGCCTTGGTGACGGAGGGCAATTTCAACGCGATAGCGAAACGGATGAGCAGGACTCCAGTTCTCGACCTTGCCATTGGATATTGTGAGAGGATCCATGACCGCTTGGCAAAAACCAAGGACCTCATCAGTCCCCGCAGCTCGCAACGAGGCCATGTAATCGATTTCAATGGGATTCGATGATGCGCCGCTGGCGAGATTGGTGGCAAGAATATCTTGCCATAACCAGGGTGTGCTCTTGTTTGTATGTGGGTGTGTCAATCGCCAGCCCACTTGGAAATTGGCGGCATCGGCATCGTTGGCTCCCCGAACAATCGCACTACCGTGGATCAAGCCATCGCCCCGAAAGCCGTCGAGGTGCAGGGTCAAATCGTCCAAGTAGGCAGCGGACGGGCAATAAATAATTCGTACGCCTTTCCAAATACCTCCAAAATGAGGCACGACTATCGGCAAGAATCCTTGGGTGTTATGCCCGACCCGTTCATCGATTTCGATGCGCAGACGATGAATGGCTTGTGGCGAAGTGACTAGATGAGTTATATCGAAACGCGCCGGTGTCCAGCCTCCCAGATGCTCACCAAGTTGGACGTTATCAAGCGAAATAACTGCGTGAGTCGCAGCCCCGTCGATTTCCAGAAGGACGCGACCTTGTGGATGGAGAGGCGTGAGAGTGAAGTCGTTTACATAGGTTGCACGCCCATTGAAATCGACACCGAGAACACGTTCCCAGTTTTCATCCACTTCAATGGGGCGTGACGAGGGTTCATCAGCGACTTGAATCGTCCAACCGTCTAGGAGCGGCCGAATGGAACGTTGCGTATTTTCAGTGGCATCACTGGCAGCTCCATCACCGGCTTTCAAAGGACGATCTGCTAAAACAATGCAGATTAAGGCGAGCGTCAGCCACCGACAAAACGATGAGTTGGGCGAGCCAAGAAGAGTTCTAACCATTGTGATGAGCCCGTTAATTGGAAGGCCAAGCAAAAATGCTGGGCCTTCCATCATAAGTCGCTTTGATAGCGACCGTTAGGGCCGACTTGCTCAAGCAGAGCGTCGTCTAGTCGATTGACGTCGACCGATGGCTCGAGTGATCGTATGGACGGCGCGGTCTAAGGCGTGAAGAGCGCTACTCAAGGTGTCTGCCGTTTCTTCAATAACAACGTCGGGCAGTCGATTCAGACGCGTACGCACCAGACAACGAATATCGGCACCCCCCTTGGGACCATTCTGGTCATCAATCACGATATCGGTTTCGCGAATCAAATTCCCAAACTTGGCCAATTTATGCATCGCCCGTTCACGGATGAAATTGCGGCCGGAATCTGAGAGAGGATAATTGCCTCCGAGTTCTACGATCATCGCCTATTTCCTCATGAAAGTTACACCGCTTTAGCCTCAGCGACGCCACAGGGTATCGACCCGATGGGGATCATCCGTCCGCTTCGGCTACTTCAATCATTGACCGCGATGTGCATGAGGGCCAATCGAAATTGCACCCAGTAGCTATCGATTATTTCTATGGCGTATCTTTTGGGGTGGTTAGCCAAGCTTGAGCGGCAGAGATCATGCTCTTGGTTGGTACCCCAGCATGTTGTTTTTCCCCTACGATCAGAAAAAACTGCATCGTCACGTCCGCCATCGTCCCCACGACCTCGAGACCGTAACGCTGTCGAACGTCATCGATCGCCGCAGTCGGCACCGGTACGAGGAATTCCAAGCGAGAGGCAAGCGATTCCATTAAACCGCTATCCTCTATCTCCGCCACAACATTCGGGGCGAAGGACTGTTGCTCCAACCATTGCTCAATCGATTGACGGAGAACCGTATTGGTGGTGGGAACGATCAATGGTTGGCCTTGGAGGCTTTGTGGGAATTCAGTTGATAGCTGATTCGCTAACAGAGGGGATGCCATCCAGGCGACATTTGACTGTCCAAGGTGATGGCTCGCCGCGCTAATTTTGAATTGTGAACCAACAGCGCTATCGGACAAAACCATGTCCACGCGATGAACCGCTAAATCACCCAGCAATTCATCGAGCTCACCTTCGCGACAATTGATCAGTGGAGTGCTAGGAAGTGTGAACAGAGGCTCTAGCAACCGGGATACGATCGATTTTGAAAGAAAGTCGGGTACACCGATTGCTAGATGAGGGCGATGGCTTGGTCCACCGACTTGAAGCGTCCGAACCAGTTCTTGACCGGTAGTGAAGATCTTTTCTGCATACTCGAAAACAACCCTTCCCGCTTCGGTGAGCGAAATGGAATTGCCAGTGCGTTGATAGAGCTTGTTACCGAGCGACCGCTCCAATTGTCTCAACTGGCCACTCACTGTGGGTTGAGACAAGTGAAGTATCTCTGCCGCTCTGCTGACGCTCCCCTCACGTGCCATTGTCCAAAAGTAGAGCAGGTGATGGTAATTGAGCCAATTCATGGCGCGTTAGGGGCGTAGAGGAACCGTACGGTTTGGTGAATGTTAAGACGACTTATGGTGTCGTAAAAGTGTAGGTCTTTAATCCACCCAAATGCCTCACAAAAATTCGATTTCCCGCAACGGCAATGTGAGCCCAACTGCTGTCGTCGGCCACTTTGAGGATGTCAAGCTCTCTGTATTCGTCGGGCGAGGCTTCGATCAACCGCAAATCGCCATCGCTGGAGAGCGACAGGATTCTATTGCCGTTGCCAATCATGCTCCAATAGTCACCCATGGGAGTCGTCGTCCATTTTTCCTTACCATCGCTAGAATCGATACAAGCGAATCGTTTGTTCTTTAAATGAACATAGAAAAGGCCACCGATTACAACGGGGGTCGACATGTAAGCTTGGTGCTTTTCGTCCCACACCTGTTCTACTCGCCAAACCTTCTGATCGTCCGATGTTACCTTCCACAAATTCGAACGGCCTCCATAGGCACTCGTAAATAGCGAGTCGCCAATTGCAGTGGGCGTAAGAATGTTCATCCCTCGGAAGGCATCGATAGGCTGCTTCCATATCACTTCGCCCGATTGTGTGTCGACACCACAGAGCTCATTTCGCGTTTGTACAACCAATTGGCGTTTTCCGGCGAGTTCATATATGACCGGTGAGGAGAAAGCGCTGTCCATTCCTCCTTGTCCCTCCAGTACGCGCCAAATGGTCTCTCCGGTTTCTGCGTTGAGCTTACACAGCGCCTCGCCGGCTTGCACATAAACGGCATCCCCATCGACGAGTGGCGAACAGGCAAATCCAAAAGCTGGAACCGCAGTTTTAAATCGTTCACAGAAATCGCAACGCCAGATCTCTTCGCCGGTTTCAAGGTTGAGGCAAACCAGCACGTCACGCATACCAGCAATGTAAACTTTGCCATTCGCAATGGCTGGCGTGGCGCGAATCCAATCACCGTTCGATTTAGCAAAAAACGGAACGCTCATCGCTCCCTTCCATTGCGTAGTCCAAAGCACTTCACCCGTAGCGACCGCAAAGGCTGTCACTCGTTCATCAAGTGCTTCTACTGTTTCTGTGGTAATCAAGATCCCATCGCTGATAACGGGACCCGAATAGCTTGGGCCGAGAGTACGTTCCCAAGCGAGTGCTAGTCCTGCATCTCCGGAGAGCTTTGCCGGCAGTGCGTTTGGTTCGTTCAGTAAGGCCGTGCGATCAGGTCCACGCCACTGTGGCCACGTATCCCCAGCCTCGACGGGCATGTCCATCGCCATCAGTGCAAAACAAAATCCACAAAGCCAGTGGTAATGAAAACGACTCAATCGCATGAAACTTTTCTCCCCGAATTGAAATGAGCAACTAATGGAACGACTAATACAACGACGGACTCAGATCAGTAGTTCGATGCCGCACTATTTCTGCGAATCCGACCAGTTGGCAAATATTGTCACAGTGGGCCGTGTACTTCAACCTTGGACGAATGGAATCCGTCAGCCCGCGACCCCCCACGATTAAAACACAGTCGTCCGGCAATTCAGCCGAAAGTGTATTGAATTGATGTTCAAAAATGACGGGCTCAGAAATATTGGAAACGCTGAGCCAGACCAACTTCGGGTTGAGATCGCAGATCGCTTTCGAAAAACTAGAGAATGGCAGATCGGCTCCCAGCGACTTCGCACGCCAACCAGCCTCACGCAACGCTAATTCCACCATCGCAGTTGGCAGTTGGTACGGGTTTCCGCTCGGCGAACCTCCAATGGCTATGGGGCCCGAAACGACATCGAAGCGGGTTTGCAATTCATGAATGAGCCGCAAGCAGATATCACATCCTCGACGCTCTTGATACGGATCCAGTTCATTGGATTCCCACATCTCGCCAAAGCAAATCATGGAATGAGCAATGAGATGCTCAATGCAGGCACTGACATTCTCCGATTCGAGCAGTGTGTCTTGCAGAATGCCTCTGCACTGTTGCTCGTCCCCATGGACAAGAGCGATTCGAAAGGCCTGTTGATTTCGGGTCTCTGGAGCGATCTGTCGGTTTTCAACGCTTGAGTTGTTCGAGTATTGATTGTTGAGAAGCGTGGGATTGTCTGTCAGGCCCAGCAGTTCCGGCTTTAGCAGCGGACGCTCACTGGCGGCCAAATAACGAAATAGATCATTTGAAGGAATGCGACGATGACCGCCGCCAGTTCGCGTTGCCGGGATCAATCCCGCATCGCACCAGCGCTTTACCGACGACTCGCTGACCTGCAACGCTTCGGCAACCTGTTTCGGAGTGAAGTAGGTGGAGGAGCTGGACACTACTAGAGCTGACCTTTGTGGACGATTTGACCTGTGGTGTGAACGAATTGCATTATTCTTTCATACTCCTTAAGTGTAGCGTCGTGGCAATGGAGGTCCTGCGGATCTTCCTGTTAAATTGACACAAAAGAACGTTTTTCGGGAGATTTTGCTCTCTGGTCCATTTTTTCCAACGGCAAGCCTTGCAACATGACCGGCGCCCGGCTATCAATAGAGAAAAGAACGATTTGAACGACTTTAGGCCAGAAACGTTCATTTTCAGCGGGGCGTGAGTAGTTGCGTGAAACTGCTAGCAGGATTTGAGCGATTTTCGTTTCCAAGTTAGAGGGCAGGAAGAATGGTGACAGCAATGCAATCTCAGGGAGTTGTCTCAGGCCCTCCGCTGGTCAAGTTGAAGAAACCGACTTGGTTGAATCATGCGGAGTTGGCACAAGCCACCGAGCAATATTTGCAAGCACAGCGTCCGTTCGATTTGAGTGATGAAAAAGCGTTGCGGCTCCGCACAAAAGAACTACTGCGGGAAGAGACGGGTTTCATCAACAATTCGACCTTTGCCGACTCTGGAGTGGCGTCGGATATTTTGACGGAACCCTTAGGGCTGGCATCGCCCGATCCAAACCTCGGTTTGGGGGTGGTTCGCAAGTCCCGTCTAGCGGATCTGCCGGCTCACCTCGGGCGATTGTGTGAGGCGAGTCTGTTGACTCCCGATCAGGAACGCATCTTATTTCAGCGAATGAATTTTCTGCGGTATCAGGCAGAAGTATTTCGGACTCGGTTGAATCCTGACAAGCCTTCGAAGTCATCGATTGAGCTTGTCGAACGATTGTTGGCATTGGCCGATTGGCATCGAGATCAAATCGTACAAGCCAACATGCGACTGGTCTTTTCCATTGTCAAAAAGTTTGTCAACAATAATAACGCATTTGATGACCTACTGAGTGATGGCATTGTTGCCTTGATGCGAGCGGTGGAAAAGTTTGACTACGACCGGGGATTCCGCTTCAGCACTTATGCGACTCAGGTGGTGCGCAGAAACGCCTACCGCTATGTCGTTACGAAGCAGAAAGAGCGTTCAAAGATCGTAGGTGGAATTCAAGAATTGGGTCTAGACGTCAGCGACGAGGAGCGACAACCGGCGATCAGCGAGCATCGTTGGCATGAGCTGCGTACTCGTCTTGCCGTGATGCTGGGCGATTTAGATCGTCGCGAGAAGTTCATCATTCGAGCCCGATTTTCCTTAGGTTCGCATCGACGGGTCCATACTTTGCAAGCGCTTGCCGATCGTTTGGGTGTATCCAAAGAGCGTGTTCGCCAGTTAGAAAAGAGAGCGCTCGACAAATTGCGGTTGATGGCGGGCGAAGTGCAATTGGCCGAACTCGAAACCTAAATGGGTGCATAGACAATGTCGAACGAGCAGGTTTTTCAGCGCTCTGTGCAGTTGCCTGTCTCCGTTCAAGAGGCATTTGCCTATCACGAAAGGCCGGGGGCTCTCTTGCGACTGGTGCCTCCTTGGGAGAACGTTCGCATTGAGCAATCGGACGATAGTCTTGAGGTGGGAAGCCGCGTGGTACTCTTGACGCGGATCTTAGGCATCCCCTTGAGATGGACAGCGCTGCATACACGTTACGAACCGCCTCGGTTGTTTTGCGATCATCAAGAGAGTGGTCCTTTTCGAGTTTGGCAGCACGAGCATCGTTTCGAACCGGTCCACTCAGCGCCCGCGGATTTGTCAGACGGTGCAGATCCATCGGGAACTCCTGTCAAGGCAGCGGAGCCCTACAGCAAGCTGACCGATACCGTTCAATATCAATTGCCCGGAGCTCTCATCGGGCGACTTCTTGGCTCGTCATTCGCAAGGAAGACACTAGAGCGGATGTTCGAGTACCGTCATCAGACCACGCGACAAGACTTGCAATTGTTTGCTTCGCAGCGTGTGGCACCACTGCAAGTAGCCGTGTCGGGAAGCAACGGACTAGTGGGGCAGAATATCGTCGCGCTCCTTAAGTTAGCCGGGCACACAACGCGAACGCTGGTGCGAGGCAATTCAAAGTCTCCTGGTGAGCTTGCTGTTTGGAGCGACAACTTTGACAACAATGATCTTGAAGGAATGGATGCGATCATTCACTTAGCGGGGAAGAGCATTGGCGAATCGCGTTGGAATCGCCAAGTCAAAGAGGAGATCCGTGATAGTCGCGTACTTAAAACGGCTCAGCTCTGTTCGCGTCTGGCCAAATTGAAGCGGAAGCCGCGTGTTTTGTTGTGTGCATCGGCGACTGGTATTTATGGCGACCGCGGTGACGAAGAGCTGTCTGAATCGTCTCCGTTGGGTGATGACTTTTTGGCAACCGTCGCACGTGAATGGGAAGGCGCATGTCAACCGGCGGTGGATGCCGGAATCAGGGTGGTGCATCTTCGATTTGGTGTTATTCTCTCACCCCGCGGGGGTGCGTTGGCGAAAATGATGCTGCCAGCAAAGTGTTTCGGAGGACGACTTGGTTCGGGACGGCAATGGATGAGTTGGATCTCCATCGACGATTGTTTAGGGGCTATCTATCACGCAATGGCCAACGATGGCTTGAGCGGAGCGGTCAATGTGGTTGCCCCAGCACCAGTTCGGAATGCAGATTTTGCACGGATTCTCGGTAAAGTTCTAGGCAGACCTGCTTTGTTCCCAGCACCTGCATTTGTATTGCGCCAATTGTTGGGCGAGATGGCTGATAGTCTGCTTCTTTGCAGCGCACGAGTTCAGCCACAGTCCTTAATGGACTCCGGTTACCAGTTTCGGCACCCAACATTGAATGCCGCTTTGGAGCACCTCTTGGGCCATCCTGTGACAAGTTGAATTCGCATAGGATGGACCAAACGCCTGGGAATGATTACAACCTTCGCGACCGGTTCCGTGTTCTTTCCGCGATTTCAAGACGCCGATTATGGTTCAAGGTTCTCCTGCCACTCCCGCGGTTCCACCTCCCATCGTTGGGATCATCATGGGAAGCCGCTCGGACTGGGAGACGATGCGTCATGCGTCTGAAGTGCTGGACGATTTAAAGGTGCCGCATGAGTGTCGCGTCGTGTCGGCTCACCGGACTCCCAAGCTAATGATGGAGTATGCGGATTCAGCTGCCGGTAGGGGGTTGCTTGTAATCATTGCTGGGGCCGGGGGGGCCGCTCACTTGCCAGGTATGGTAGCATCGGAGACTTTGTTACCTGTGATTGGTGTACCCGTTCAAAGTCGAGCTTTGCAAGGACTGGACTCACTGCTGTCCATATCGCAAATGCCGGGAGGAGTACCAGTGGCAACTATGGCAATTGGTACCGCTGGAGCGAAGAATGCTGGGCTGATGGCGGCCCGAATTCTTGCTTTGTCAGACAATGAGCTAAGGGATCGCCTTGGTGACTTTGTACAAGCACAAACGGCGGCAGTGTTGGAAACGAATTTGCTATGAAAGGCGCGCACGTAGTATTGCCGGGCGGAACCATTGGGATGTTGGGTGGTGGTCAGCTCGGTCGCATGTTTTCGATGGCGGCTCAACAATTGGGTTACCACGTCATTGTATTCGATTCGGAAATTGGTTCACCGGCTGCTCAAGTTGCCGATGATGCGGTCATTGCCAAGTTCGACGACGCGGATGCCTTGACTACTTTTGCTAGTCGCTGTGATGTTGTCACACTGGAATGGGAAAACATCCCGACCTCGACATTGGAAATCGTGGACAAATCGGCTCCTGTCTATCCTTCTGCCCATGTCTTGCGCGTGGCACAGGATCGTCGGCGAGAAAAGGGGACTTTGGCTGGTTTTGGATTACCGGTTACGCCATTTCTCGCGGTGGACTCGTGGACCGATTGCTTGAATGCGGTCGATTCGCTGGGGCTGCCTTTGGTGATTAAGACCGCGCGATGTGGGTATGACGGCAAAGGGCAACGTTCAGTAAAAGATCTCAATTCCCTTCGCTTGGCCTTTGACGAACTGGGGAGCGATTCGTTGGTTGCCGAGCAATGGATCGATTATCGCAGAGAGCTTTCCCTGATTGTTGCCCGCAACACGCATGGAGAAATCGCCAGCTATCCGCTCTTCGAAAATCGACATGCAAACCATATCCTCGACGTGACGATATGTCCTGCACCTGATACCGATCCGTTGGTCGACACGGCAACTCGAATCGCACAAGTTGCAGCTGAGTCGCTCGGTGTGGTGGGGTTGTTATGCGTTGAGATGTTTGAGACCAACGACGGTCAATTATTGATTAACGAGATCGCGCCGCGTCCCCACAATTCCGGCCACCTGACGATTGAAGCGTCCGAGACAAGTCAATTCGAACAACATGTACGAGCCATCTGTGGGCTCCCTTTGGGTTCCACTCAATTGTATAGGCCAGCAGCCATGGTCAACTTACTGGGCGACCTTTGGGAGCACAAAAGCCCAACGATGGATGGTGCGCTCCATTTCAGGGATACCCATCTCCATTTGTATGGCAAATCACAAGCGCGAGTTGGCAGGAAAATGGGGCATATCACTTCACTTGGCGCGACCACAGCCGAGGCGCTACAGCGTGCGCACTCGGCTCGTGATGCATTTCAAGGTTAAATGACTACGCTTGCTTCGCACTCAGTGTCTTGATGGCTTGCTCAACACCGGTTAGCTGCTGACGCAAATCCTCCAAGCTTTCACGTTCTTTGGCAACGACTTCCGCCGGTGCGCGACTTACAAAACTGTCGTTTTGAAGCTTTTGCTCTTTTCCGGCGATCTGTTTGACCAAGCGCTCCAGCAACTTGCTATTGCGTTCCAGTTCAGCCTCGACATCTATGAATTGTTCCAAATCCACATAGACATCGACGTTCAACTGAGTAAGTGACACATGAGCATTTGTCGCGGGAATGGCAACAGTCGTTCCCCATTCCACGACTTGGGCGCCTGCCATCGATTCGAAGTAGGCGGTCATCGGTTGTAACAGTTGCTGGACTTCTTTCTCGCAGCGAACAGAAAATGGAACCTTATCGCGGGGGGCAATATTTTGGCGACTTCGGATCTCGCGAATCGCGCCCAGAACCTCTTGGAATAAGGCGAATTGCTCCTCGATCGTTTTGTCGATCCACTCCGCGTCCACCTCGGGCCAAGCAGCTCGCATCACAAATTCTGACGCGGGTTGAATGGAGACAAGTCCCCGTCTGGGCACGACGGTTGCCAAAGTTTGCCAAATCTCTTCTGTCAGGAATGGCATAAAAGGATGCAGCAGTCGCATGAGAACGTCTAACGTATAAGCCAAAACACCTTGTGTAGTTTGGCGTTGGTCGGGATCGCTCAAGCGAGGTTTGGCGATCTCTACATAGAAGCTACAGAATTCATCCCAGGCAAAATCATAGAGCGCACGTACGCCTTCCCCATATCGATAGTTGCCTAATGCATCGGTAACGATTTGGGTCGTTGTCGTTAAGCGACTCAGCAGCCAGCGATCCTCGAGTGCCAGGCTCGATGGGTCGATTGCTTGTGGCTGATATCCCTCCAGGTTCATCATCGCAAAACGAGCAGCATTCCAAAGTTTGTTTACGAAATTGCGACCAAACTCAAATCGCTCACTGACAACGGCACCGCGCGGCAACGACAAGTCTTCGGGAGATTCGGCCCACTGGGTGGAGAAAATCGCTGCACAGGACGGGCACTCAATTTTTGTGAGTACACGGTTCTTTTTCGTTTGGTCGATCAGCTTATTGCATGACGGGCACTCGTATTGAACTGGCATACGTACATCCTGCGTGTCGGTAGCCAGCCACGCTAATCCGAATCGCATTGAGTCGGGACCAAACTTGTCGATCACTTCCACTGGATCGACTCCATTACCCTTGGACTTGGACATCGTTTCACCCAGGCCATCAAGAATTTTGGGGTGAATGAAGACCTCACGGAATGGGACTTCGCCCATGTTGTTCAGACCCATCAATACCATTCTCGCGACCCACAATGTGATGATGTCGCGCGAAGTAATGAGGGTGCTAGTCGGATAGAAGTACTCTAGTTCGGCAGTTTTTTCCGGCCAACCCAAGGTGCTGTGAGGCCAAAGTGCACTGCTGAACCATGTGTCAAGAACATCGCTGTCCTGAACAAAGCCGAGTCCTTCAATCTTGGTTTCGATGCTGGGGTCTTCGTTGCGTATACAAATCTGCAATGAGGTATTGCCATCGAACTGGAAGACGATGCGACCATCAGAAAACTCCGGTAAATCGCGCAGTTTTTCTTCGACTTGCGGTGCCTCTGCAGCTGCGATGGTCAGTGACCAAACGGGAATGCGATGTCCCCACCAAAGCTGGCGACTCACCGGCCAGTCTCGCTTTTCACCAAGCCAATCCAAGTATCCCTTACGGTATCGTTCCGGATAAATTTTGACGCGCTCATCGCTGACTGCATCCATCGCGGATTGCGATAAGCTGTCCATGCGAACGAACCATTGATCCGCCAAATAGGGTTCGATAGGGGTCTTACTGCGATCGGAATGAGGTAGCTCAATCTCGCGATCCTCGACGTCACCGAGTAATCCTTGGGCTTCCAAATCGGCAACGACTTTCTTTCTCGCTTGGAGAATGGTCAATCCTTGGTAATCCCCGGCAGATTCATTTAGAGTGCCATCGGGATTCAGAATGTTAATCATATCGAGATTGCACCGGATCCCAACTTCGTAATCGTTGGGATCGTGTGCCGGAGTTATTTTCACACAACCACTTCCCAATTCTGGTTTGGCCCAGGCGTCGGCAACCAAGCGGATATCTCTTTCCACCAAAGGAAGACGCAGCATTCGACCGGCTTTGGCCATGTCGCGCAGCGCTCGCAACAGCGGCAAGTGAGTCGTTCTTCGCTCCTTCAGGTTTTGCAATTGCAGCTCGATTGCCGGACGGTCTTTGGCTGGCGATGCAGCGAGCCGCTCTCGCAATTCAGCTTCGGCCTTGTCCATCGCAGCATCGGGGTCTGGATGAACGGCGACCGCTGTGTCGCCGAGCATTGTTTCAGGACGCGTTGTGGCAATCTCAACGAACGCGGGCTCACCTTTTTCCGGAGCGATAACCGGATAGCGAAAATGCCAAAAGCTTCCTTGCACCGTTTCGTTAAAGACTTCATCGTCGCTAACGGCAGTTTGCAGGTAGGTGTCCCAGTTGACGAGCCGTTTGCCACGATAAATAAGTTGTTTGGCAAAGAGATCAAAGAAAGTCGCGCGCACTGCAGCAGCGCACGTTTCATCCAATGTAAACCGTGTGCGTCTCCAATCGCAGCTGCACCCCATCCGTTTCAATTGACCGAGAATGCGACCTTCGTATTGGTCTTTCCAGGCCCAGATGCGCTGTACCAGCGCCTCGCGCCCAAGATCATGTCGAGTCTTGTTTTCTTGTTCTTTGAGTCTCTTTTCGACGACTGCTTGGGTGGCAATCCCAGCATGATCAGTTCCGGGCATCCACAGTGCCTCAAACCCTTGCATGCGTTTCCAGCGAATCAACGCATCTTGCAAGGTATTATTGAGTCCATGTCCCAAGTGCAGCGCGCCGGTAACATTGGGCGGAGGGATTACAATCGTGAAGGGCTTTTTGGCGGGATTTACCTCCGCATGAAAGCAACCTGCAGCGTCCCATGCAGCATAGATACGGGGACAAGCTTCGGCGTGGTCAAAACGATTTGGGATTTCAATGGACATAGTCGGTTATTCAAAAATCAATAGTATGTTCGTGGTGGCACATCTTTTTCCAGGCGTCGAATACTGGGAAGTTTGTACCGCAAAAGTAAATTTGAAAGGTGTTTATTACACACCCATGCGATGCAGCTTGTACTCCACAGCATCGACGAGTGCCCGCCAGCTTGCTTCGATGATGTTTTCGCTGACACCGATGGTGCCCCAAGTATCGTGCCCATCACCACTCTCAATGTTGACTCGGATGTGGGCGGCAGTACCCGCAGCGGAATCGACTACGCGAACTTTATAGTCGAGCAATTTCATTTGCGACAATTGTGGGTACGTACCGAGCAAAGCACGCCGCAGCGCAGCGTCCAGTGCGTTGACAGGGCCATGTCCTTCGGCTGCATCAAACCACAACGTTTCGCCAACTCGCAATTTAATGATCGCCTCGGCAAAAGCAGAGCCGGTTTGCACATCGCGGTCGCCCGCCACAATGCGATACTTAATTGGTTCGAAGTGTGATTTGTAGGTTCCTGCCAATTTGCGGACCAGCAAATCAAATGATGCGCCCGCCGACTCGAATTGATATCCATGATTTTCTAAGCGTACGACCTCTGCAAGAATCCGGTCTGTCAATTGCGGATCAGTTTGCAGGTTTAATTTCTCTGTGAGTGCGGAGATGTTACTCCTACCGCTGAGCTCGCTGACAAGGATGCGGCGTTCGTTGCCAACGATCGCAGGATCGATGTGTTCGTAAGTTTTGCTCGCTTTATTGATCGCATGAACGTGCATGCCGCCCTTATGTGCAAATGCGCTTTGACCAACGAAGGGTTGGCTGTTGCGCCATTGCAAATTGGCCGTCTCGTACACGAATCTACTTAGCTCGGTGAGGTTTTGAAGCCCTTTACCCTTGAGGACTTGATATCCTTTCTTCTTGAATTGCAGATTGGCCATGATGGAAACGAGGTCTACATTTCCGCACCTTTCTCCCACTCCATTGATAGTGCCTTGCACCTGATCCGCACCCGCGTCGACGGCCGCCAAAGAATTGGCAACCGCCAATTCACAGTCGTTGTGGCAATGGATGCCCAAACGGACTGGATATTTGTCGAGTAAGGCTTTCGCCTGTGTGACAATGTTTGCTATTTCTTCTGGCATCGTTCCGCCGTTTGTATCGCACATGACGATCCACGTAGCACCCGCTTGTGCTGCGGCACAAATCGTTTTGGCGGCGTATTCAGGGTTAGCCTTCCAGCCATCAAAGAAGTGTTCGGCGTCGTATACCACTTCGCTGGACTTGCCCAGAAATTCGGCGCTTTCACCGATCATCGCCAAGTTTTCCTCTAGGGTCACGCGAAGCACTTCAGTAGCGTGATAGTCCCACGTCTTACCAACGAGGGTGCAAACTGGGGTATTAGCAGCCGCGAGCGCTCGCATTCCTGGGTCGTCTTCAGCTTTGACGCCTCGACGACGTGTCATGCCAAAAGCACAGACTTTGGTATCGCCCAGCGACAATTTTCCTACCTGAGCGAAGTACTGCGCATCTTTTTCATTGGACAGGGGGTACCCGCCTTCGACGTAGTCAATTCCCATCTCAGCAAGTCGCACTGTGATATTCAGTTTGTCTTGGAGGGAGAGACTGACCCCTTCTCCTTGCGTTCCGTCTCGCAATGTCGTGTCGTAAATGGTGATTGGGCGCATGGATGAAGTCGCTTTAAGGATTGGCGAATAACGTGCAAAAGGGGATTGAGGCCAAAAAAACAAACCCCCGGGGCCTGTGGCCACGGGGGTGGTGTACGTCCGTTGATATTGTCAACAAATACTCCCCGTCAGCCGCAGCCGTGAGCCGCGACGATAATGACGTGAATCGATGCGAAAGTCGAGATCGTTGACATGATGTTGACGTTACCGTGTGAATCCTAGGGCTGTCAATGCACTCTCTTACCGACAAGTTTCCAGCCTTTGGTGTTCGCGGTTTGTTCCTCACAATCCAACTCTCACAATCCAAGCGTGGCGTGGGGCACTCCTGGGCTTCTGCTATGCTGTCGCAGGCGCCGATCGCCGGAACCGGTGGTCGGACGGATTGTTTTTAGGCCAGCATCCGAACGAGTAACATCATGAAATTAGGAACGCTCAGAGTTATTGCAGCTTTGATGTTTGTATGTAGTGGGGCACCTGCGTTCGTCGCAGCACAGGAGAATGAGAAGTTTCCCGAGAAGTGGTGGAAAGGGAATCTTCATACTCACTCGCTATGGAGTGACGGGGACCAGTTCCCAGAAATGATCGCGGAATGGTATTCGCAGCACGGCTACAATTTTCTTGCGTTGTCCGATCACAATGTGCTCAGCAATGGTATGCGGTGGATGCGATATTCCGATATCGTCAACCGCTCCGATACCGGGATTCTTGACCGTTACAAGGATCGATTCGGTAGTCATTGGGTGGAAACCAAGGGTGATCCAGAGAGTAAAGAATTTGCCGTGCGTTTGAAGCCGCTGGATGAGTTTAGGTGCCTAGTCGAGCAGGCGAATCAATTTATTTTGATTCAGGCAGAGGAAGTGAGCGATTCCGCGGAAGGAAAGCCCGTTCATATCAATGTAACGAATGTGCAAGAGTTGTTTGAGCCAGCCAAGGGGGCGACGGTTCGTGAAGCTATGGCAAATAATTTGCGAGCCATTGTGGCCAAAGAGAAAGAGTCGGGAAGGGAGTTGTTGCCCCATCTCAATCATCCTAACTTTGGATATGCAGTTACAGCGGAAGACTTAGCTCACGTAGTGCAAGAACGATTCTTTGAAGTTCACAACGGGCATCCGGGAGTCAACCAACTGGGCGACAGCAAACATATATCCATTGAACGCATGTGGGACGTAGCCAACGCTATACGTTTGACACAGTTAAATGCAGAGCCCTTGTTTGGTGTCGGGACGGACGACACGCATGAGTATCACAACTTGCCGGGTGCCCGTCCGGGGCGAGGCTGGGTCATGGTACGTTCGCGTTTCTTGACCCCGGAGTATCTAATTCGCGCAATGAAACAGGGAGATTTTTATGCATCCAGTGGCGTAGAGCTTGGAGATGTACAGTTTGACGCGACTACTCGAAAGCTGACCGTTACTATTCTGCCGGTGGAAGACGCCACTTATCACACGGAGTTCGTAGCCACATTGAAACCGGTTGAAGATGCTAAGAATGGCTTCCCCGAATCTGATCAAATTGGTGTGGTGGTTGGGGAAGTGGATGGCCTGCAGGCTGAATATACATTGACAGGAAACGAGCTCTATGTTCGCGCACGCGTGACGAGCAGCCTGGAAGCAACCGACCCATCGTGGGCTGGTCAGAGGCAACAGGCGTGGACCCAGCCGGTCGGTTGGTCCGTTGACTCGAAGGCAACGGTCAGCGAGTAGGCTGGGATTTTGGGGGGCGGATTGCGGGGCTACTTGTGATTCGAGAGCCGGTTCGGTAACCTTCTCCGGCCGCGTAGCTAGCAATTCGCCCAGTTTGTTGGGGTCCTAGGGAGCAAAGTGAATGGTCGCCAAGTCCGATCGTTTGGTCACTTGTATTTCGCATCCATTGGCTGCCCATCATCTACGTGTCCTGCGCGACGAGCTGACGACAACGAGCCAGTTCCGCGCTGCCATTAATCGCATGGCAATGTTGCTGGGAGTGTACGCCACGGAGGATTTGCGGACGCACACGACGATTGTGCGTACTCCCTTGGCGGAGATGGAGTGTCAGGTTGTTGTCGATCGAGTCGGGATCGTGCCCATATTGCGAGCCGGACTAGGGTTGGTCGAGCCACTGCTGCAATTGCTACCTGAAGCAGAAGTTTGGCATTTGGGTCTCTATCGCAACGAAGAAACCGCACTTCCGGTTTCTTACTACGATAAGTTACCAAAGTCGAAACCGGTTGATATTGGCTTAGTCTTGGATCCCATGTTGGCGACTGGGGGCTCCATTCGTTTGGCGGTTCAACGTCTTCAGCAATGGGGCGTGAAAGACATTCGCGTCATCAGCGTCATCGCCTCCCAAACTGGTTTGGATCGAGTGCAACAGGAATTTCCTGACGTCCGCTTGTTTGTTGGGGCAATCGATCCAGCGCTTAACGATCGCCAATTCATTGTTCCCGGATTAGGGGATGCAGGCGATCGAATTTTTAATACTCCATCGAGTGAATAAAACCGGACCTATTTATGATTGCTTCCAGGTTCGTGTGTTTGTTGGGGCTATTGGCGTTCATCAGTATCGCTTGGCTCGTTAGTACTGATCGCCGCCGATTTCCTTGGCGTGTTGTGGTCGGTGGCCTGGGTTTGCAACTGCTGTTAGGTTTTCTCATTTTAAGAACCGATTGGGGGCGGCGGATCTTTGATTCATTAGGTGCTTTTTTTACTCGAGTGATGCAGTTTGTCGGGGAGGGATCGGGTTTCTTATTTCGCTACGGTGAAAATACATCACTTCTGGAAACGTTTGCATTTGGTGTTTTGCCTACCGTCATTTTCTTCTCCGCACTGATGAGCGTGCTCTATCACATCGGGATCATGCAACGCGTCGTCTGGTGTATGGCCTGGGTTATGCAGTTCACATTGAGGACCAGCGGGCCTGAAACGCTGGCCACGGCCGCGAATGTTTTTGTTGGTCACACAGAAGCGCCGTTAGTCGTCAAGCCTTACTTGGCCACGATGACTCGCAGTGAATTGAATGCCTTAATGACGGGTGGTTTTGCTACTGTTACAGGCGGACTATTGGGTGCCTACGCAGGTATGGGGATTGATATTCGTCACTTGCTTACCGCTTCTGTCATTAGCGCTCCGGCTGCGCTGTTGATTGCCAAGGTGATGGTCCCGGAAACAGAGCCGGAAAAGGTACAGCGCGAATTAAAATTGGCCACTGAGCGAGAGAGCGTCAATATCATTGGCGCAGCCGTTCAAGGCGCGTCTGACGGGCTCAAGTTGGCATTGAATGTCGGTGCTATGTTGATTGCATTTCTGGCCCTCCTAGCCATGTTGGATTGGATCATCGCTTCTGCCGGTGTGCAATTTTGGTGGATTGTCGACGGGTTGTTTGCCAATACGGCCAATGAAGCGGTTGCACACGCTAGTTGGTCGCTTGGCGCCATTCTTGGATATGCATGTGCGCCGCTGGCTTGGTGTATGGGAATCCCTTGGAGCGAATCGGTCGCAGCCGGAGAATTCATTGGTTTGAAGACTGTGGCCAACGAATTTATTGCCTATCAGAAACTTGGCGCCGTCGAGATCAACGCCGATGGTGCGATATCTGGCCGAACAAAAATAATATTGACTTATGCTTTGGCCGGATTTTCCAACTTGGGTGCTATTGGCATTCAGGTAGGTGGAATCGGAGGATTGGAGCCGACGCGGAAGAATGAACTTGCCAGACTCGGTCTGCGGGCAATGTTCGGTGGCCTCATCGCCTGTTGTATGACGGGCGCGATCGCTGGATTGATGCTGTCAGAAAAAGATCTTGCCGTGATAAGCGTGGATGATGTCGACGTCGTGGAAGTTAATCCATGAATAATCCGTATCAGCCTCCCGGCGTCGTTGAGGCTCGCGATTCGATAGACAATCGGGGTGGAACGCTATTGCGTGGTGGCTTTCTTTACCGTGAAATCGATTTCCATACTCCGGTAAAGATGCAGTTTTACTATAGCGGTTGGAATTTTGTTCAACGGATTCGCGTCAATCAGGAAACGGTCTGGTCTCGCATTAGTTGGATCACGATTCACCGCCAGGCAGAGTTTATGTTGCCTGAATCAGTAGATCCTCTGGGCCGCACCTGCGAGATGCAGATTACGTTTGTGAGAGGCCTTCGCATGCGTCGTTTTCTGCTTCGTCTCGAAGGTCAGGTTATTTGGGACGATGGAGGAGATCGAGTGATTCGGGGAAAGCCGGGATGGAATCAGTCCTACGATCCAACTCTGTAGCTCTCGCTCTGTCAAGACAAAATAGCAGCCGCCATTAGTGATCGCGGGCAATAGCGAATTGAGCCAATTTCGCCAGCGATTCTCGAGAGTCACTTGGTGGCAAATCGGCTAATGCATTCAATGCGCGATCGACAAAAAACTGGGCGCGTCGAGTCGTGTATTGTTTTGCGTCGGAGCGATTCAAGAAGGGAAGCAGTTTTGGCAATCGCTCGTCCGGCGCATCTTGCAGTATCTCCATTAACCGTTGCCGATCATCTACTGATGCGGTGGCCAGTAAGCGAATCACGGGCAGCGTCGCTTTACCCTGTTTGATATCGCTTCCCAAGGTCTTACCGACATTGCCGTCGATGCCCCAAATATCGAGGAAATCGTCCGCAATTTGAAACGCGATTCCGATGGATTCACCGTAGCGGGCTAGGGACCTAGCGATACGCTCGCTAGCTCCCGACAGCATGGCACCAAGAAGGCAACTGACCCGTGTCAGTTCAGCAGTTTTTCCATGAATGAGTTCTAGATAGGTCTCTTCATCGAGCATCGTGTTCCCGCAGCTCAGCACCTGACGCATCTCCCCTTCGCAAATCTTGCGGGCCGCTTCACCAATCAGGCGACAGGCGTCGGTGGAGCCGAGTGTGGCTGCCAGAAAAAAACTATGAGAGAAGAGGTAGTCCCCCAGTAAAATACTGATGCCTGGGTTCCACTGAGCATTGACCGTAGGCAGATGACGACGCCGCTCAGCCGAATCGAGTACATCGTCATGAACCAGGGTAGCCGTATGGAGCATCTCGAGAACGACACCGATGGTAACATGGTCGCCCGACAATGGGCCCACTGCACCGCCTGAGAGCAAAACGAGCGCGGGGCGCATGCGCTTGCCCCCCAGGACCGCGCCATGGCGAACAATGGGCTGCAGTTCTTCAAACTGGCTTTGCAGTTCGGTTCGCAAACGCAATTCCACTTCTTTCATTTCCCGCGCAATCGGCGCGTACCAGGAAATACTTGCGGTCGCGCCATCCTCCGCGCCCGTTGCATCCACTGTGACGATGGCTGTGGCGGGGAGTTTATTTCGAGTTGGCGCAATCGATCGGGCTGCCGATTCCATGCTTCGGTCACTTATAAGGAAGGAATTTCACTTGCTAGGGAGGGCCGAAAGTCTCTCCCATGTTGTTGACCGCAGAAGGAGCCAGTGGGCAACGGGTATAGGGCTCAGAATCCAAAAAAAGGGCTGTTTGACGCACCCTTCGGGGCAATGAGGATCAGCTTTCGCGTCGGAAGTCGCCCGACGCGCCTCCCTGTTTTGAAACAAGGAGAAGGGGACCGATCACCATGGCGCGATCCATCGATTTGCACATGTCGTAGATGGTTAGGCCGGCGATGGCTGCTGCAGTCATCGCTTCCATTTCGACACCGGTTCGCGATGTCGTCTTGACCGTAACTTCGCAAGCAACCTGCGAGGTGGAAGGAAATCGAAATTGGACATGCACCGATTCGATCGGAATTGAATGACAGAGCGGAATGAGAGTAGCGGTCTGCTTGGTTGCCTGAATCGCTGCAAGTCTGGCGATTGCCAAGACGTCTCCCTTGGATGTTGTGACTTGCTGAATGGACAATAAAGTTGCTGTTTGCATGGAAACAACAACCTCGGCCACGGCGATGCGGGTCGTGACGGACTTGCCGGACACGTCGACCATGTGTGGATGACCATGGTCGTCAAAGTGCGAAGCGGGCATAGGGCATCGGCTGGGCAATGTGGAAACGAAAAAAGCGTCGCATGGCGGGAGCATGCGACGCTTTTCTGCTGAGTCTATTCTCAAATGGGGCCAACGAGGAGAACCTGTCTAAATGTTAGACGAGTTCTTTCTTAGCACCAATAAGAGTGCGAAGTCGTTCTGCCAACAAGTGAGCATCGAACGGCTTCTTAAACGTTTCGTTAATCGCTGAGCGGTCAAAGCTCATCGGCTGGCCATCATCTGGCAGCAGTGCGATCAAAATAATTTCAGCAAAGTCAACATTCTTGCGGAGGTTTTGGCAGATTTGAACTGCTTCTACCTTACCGATTGAAAAATCGACAATGATGCAATCTGGATTAAAGCTTTCGGCTTGAATACCAGCTTCGAAACCGCTCGCGGCCACGGCCACTTTGAACGCTCTCTCTGGTGGTAGTTCTCGCTTCAGGTTCTCGATTAGAACTTGGTCTTGTGCGACGATAAGCACTTTTGCCATCGCCTCATCTTCCAGATCTCCCAAAGGCATACCGTGTTCCTTAAGGAACTTAATCAGGTACTCACGTGGGATGCGACGATCCTGTGAGCCCGGAATACGATATCCCTTTAGTCGTCCCGAATCGAACCACTTTGACACGGTTCGCGGGGCGACCTTGCAGATCTTAGCGACCTGTCCAGTCGTGAAGACCTTCATATCAGGTTCTCCATAACGCCTCGTTGACTATCCCCTGGTTGATGGTGCGTCGGTATCCATCAACACATCGGCCCTCTCGTTGTTTATTTGTCCGCTGCCATCGAATGGCCTGAACGGTCGTCTTCTCACGGTGGGGCGTTTGAAGAGCTGGCTAAATAAACGGCTGGGTCTGGGGCCGTTCCGGTTGCATCCTGCGACACAGACCGAGATGGGTTCCTCGCGGTTTCGTTTAAATCGGAACAGAAGGATCCGGATCGTGAAACGCTCTCAATTATTCCCCGCAATCCTTTGCAGGTCATCCTCTGAGCGCCAAACGACAGCTTTCATGCCATACAGCACTACGACTGGTAATTTCAGAATCCCCCCAGGAATCTTCACCTTTCCTCTACGCCTTCAAACAGTATCGCCACTTTCGATACCTAGACGTTGATTACGATGATTCTTCCGACACTTAGTTTCGATTCAAATGGGGTGAAACCTTTAGTGCGTTTGCACTCGAAACTTCGGTTATTCCCATGCGGGCCATTTGGGACGGCAAGAGTGCGCTTAATTCATTTCAGAAAATGAAATTAACGAAAACTTCAAGCAATTTCAGAATATCCAGTTACGCAGCATTGCGTTGATGAATATGCCCATCTTCGCTAACATCCTCAAACCGAACCGATACCTGCTTGCTAATCCCCGACTCCTGCATGGTGATTCCGTACAGTGTGTTAGCGGCGGTCATCGTTTTCTTGCTGTGAGTCACCACGACAAATTTAGTTTGGTCCAGAAACTCTGTGAGTACGGTCACAAAGCGACCGATGTTGGCCTCGTCAAATGGTGCATCGACTTCGTCCAGCACGCAGAAGGGGCTGGGGCGGTATTGGAAAATGGCCATCAACAGCGCCACAGCGGTCAGGGCTTTCTCACCGCCTGAAAGCAGCGAGTTGGAAAAGGAAGGCTTGCCTGGAGGAGTCGCCACGATTTCCACCCCGGCTTCGAGCGGATCCGCGTCATCTTCCAAAATCAAGTCAGCGGAACCACCACCGAAGGACTTGCGATAGAGTTTTTGAAAGTTCAGCCGAATAGCCTCCAACGTGTCCATGAACAAACGTCGGCTATCAGCATTGATTCTTTGGATGATCCGTTCCAGCGAGTCCTTAGCCGCAGTCAAGTCCTGATATTGTCCGTGGAGTTCGTCATATCGTGATTGCAATTCCTGCAGTTCCTCGAGTGCTTCCATGTTGACAGCGCCAGTCTTTTGCAATTGCGCTCTCAAGTTGGCGATCTCTTCCTCGGCCGCAGGACGGTCGGTAGGTGGTTGGAAATCGACGGGAGGTTGTTCGGCTTGGAGATCCAATTCGTAATCCTCGCGAACTCGATCGGCCAAATTGGATCGCCGCAACTCCGCTTCGCTCTTTTGGCGTTCTATTTCGCGCACGCCATCCGCCGCTTTCTGTACACGGCGGGTAACGGCGTCGGCGTTGCGTTGCAATTGTCGTTGTTCTTCGCGCAACCTGGTGACTTCGGCGGCCAGGCGACGCTGTTGTACATCAGTGGACTGGCTATCCAAATACAACCCGGCCATTTCGGCAGTACTGGCCAGCATTCTCGATTCAATGCTTTGCAATCGTGCAGAATCGCGGTCCAATTGCTCTTGAACCTCGCTAACAGCTTCGTCTCGTTGGTGCTGGTCTCGTTGCTGTTGTTGAAGTGTCGCCTCCAGTGCCTCGGCACGCTGTTCGCATCTCGCTAAATCAACGCTGCGCTGCATGACGACATCGGTGGCCTTTCGCAATTTGCTCTGACAATTCACCAATTCACTAGCTACCGTAGCGGAACGCTGCTCGAGATCAGAGATCTTATTGCGACAGGCGTTTAGTTCTGCAGTAACCGTCGTGAGAACCTCATGTGCTTCGTTGCGAGACAGTTCGACCTCTTCTCGCTGTTGTACGAGGTCTTGCAGCGCGGCTCGACGAGCAGTCTCACGCTCAATTGCGGCTATTCGCGTTGCGTCTGCTCCCGCCCGCTGGGTTACACTTGTCCGATGGAGGGTTTCAGTTCGTGCTAAGGCAGCACCCTGAGCTTCAACCACTGCAGAGAGTCTGGCAATTTCTTTTTCGTTCTCGTCCAACTGATAGCGATAGTGTTGCAATTCCCGCTGAGCAGAAACCATTTCGCTGCGTCGACTCACGAGTCCCGAGGCGGCTGCTGCAGGCCCCAATACGATCGAACCATCACGTTCTAACAATTCGCAGCCACCGGTCACAAAGCGAAGCCCAGCCCCGCTGAGTTTTCTTAGGCCAAGTGCTGTTCTTAGACTATCGACTAACCAGGTGGTGCCTAGCAGATGGCGAGCCAGGGGTTCAAGTTCTTTGGAGAATCGCACCATGCGATCCGCGCGTCCCACCACTCCCTTTAACCCATCCAAACGAATGCGATCGCCAGGGCGGCGCAGTGGCAATTCATCCAAGCGGAAGAGTCCGATACGACCTTCCAAACCGAGGTCGCCCGTGAGTATGGCACGCTGCAAACTCTCTCCACGGACGACGACATATTGAGCCAAATTGCCCAGTGCCACGTCGATTAACGGGGCGACATGAATATCGGTTTCAATCGTCTCGGCGACCAAGCCGACGATGTCTGTCAGAGGTCCAGAGTTCGCACGTTGTGCAGCTTCGAGTAGGCTACGCACTCCGGTAGCGACGCCTTCTTGACGACGCTGTAGGTCCTCCAGCAAATTGAGCCGCTCGCTGACACCTTGTAGTCGTACTCGCAAGGCGGATGCCTCATCCCGACGTCGTTCCAAGACGCGGCGATGCTCACCCAGTTCTGCCTCTTGATGTTCAATGGTTTGCGCTTGAGTCTTGATGGTTGCATCGAGTTGATCTACTCGCTCTGCACATCTCTGCGCTTCGATAACCGCTTCTTCGACCGCAGCACTTGCACCCTCGATGCGCACGGCCAATGCGTCGATGGATCGACTACTGGCATCCAATCGTTGTTGATAGCGTTGTAGCGTTCCTTCCAGATCGGCTGCCTGTCTCAAGGCTTCAAGATGCTGCGATTGCACCTGATCGCGATCGTTTCGAACTCGGTCAACATCCACGCTTGCGTTAGAGCGAATAGATTCCGCTTGATCATTGTCACGCCGCGTGGTGGTCAATAGTTCCGCAGCTTCGCGGTATCGTTGCTTCAAGTCCCTCAGTTCGGCGACAGCTGATCCCGCCTGCAAACGTAGAATGCGAATGCGCCGCCGACCCGATGCAACTTGTTTTTCGATGTCTTGGCAAGCATGGGAATCGGCATCGCGAGAGCCTGAAAGGCCGGCAATTCGACGCGACAGCTCATTGCGATAGGACTCAATGCCGGACGCTTCTGTAGCAACGTCTTGCAGCGACAGTTCGACTTTTTGTCTGGCTTCTATTGCCCCAGTCTGTTCACTCTCTGCTTGCTTGAGAATCTCGAGTCGCTGTTCGACCTGCGCTTGCGCAGTGGCCACGATCGCCGACAATTCTTGCCAATCCGTCCAAGCTAGTTGGGTGCGCAATTCCTTAAGTCGATCGCTGGCCTGTCGATAGCGTTCTGCTTTGGAGGCTTGGCTCTTGAGATTTTGAAGACGCGTAGCAACTTCATCGACGATATCGCCAAGCCTGGCAAGATTTTGTTGGACGCGGGCCAATCGTCTGGCTGCTTCCACTTTCTTTGCTTTGAAGCGACTGATTCCAGCCGCTTCTTCAAAAATGGCTCGACGATCTTTCGGATTCGCCTGCAGCATACGATCGACTTTACCCTGTTCGATCAAGCTGTAGGCATCAATGCCGATACCCGTACCTCGCACCAAATCCTTGACGTCTTTCAGGCGACAAGGCGTGCCGTTGATAAGGTATTCGCTCTCGCCACTGCGATAGACACGACGCGTGACATGAACCTCGTCGGCGTCATAAGGCAAGGCTCGTTGCGAATTGTCGAAAACGATGGTCGCTTCAGCGGCACCTGCAGGTTTGCGGTCAGCCGCACCCTTGAAGATGACGTCCGACATTTCTTTGCCGCGCAAACTCTTGGCGCTCTGTGAGCCCAAGACCCATTTGATTCCATCCACAATGTTGGATTTGCCGGAACCATTGGGCCCCACCACCACGGTGATTCCTTCTGGGAAATCAAACCGTGTGCGATCAGCGAAGCTCTTAAAGCCACAGAGTTCGAGTGCCTTCAGCATTCCAGCACGTTACGATGAGTTTGTTCCAAGGCGCTGAACCAGCCCCGCGGGTTGTACCAAGGGATGATTGCTTTTTCCTCTGGCGGAGGATCGATCGGCAACGGGGGCAAGTCTGAATTGGGAAGGATCGCTTCGTCGAATTGAGAACTCTCGCGATGGTATTCGCGAAGTGGCTGAGGCAAAAGGTCAATTGCCAGTTGTGCCGCAAAAGCATTTTTGGACTTCAAAACTCGCAGCACCTCGACCACATCACCAAAGTTTCCACCCACTTGCATCACGCCGTAACAGACACCTCTGACCGTTGGTTCTACCACCATTTGCGCATCGGGGTGCGAGGGGAGAAAGCGGCTGATTTGAAGGGCACCATTGCTGCTGGGCACAATCACTAAACCGGTCCCGCACATCACGTTACCTTCGAGATGAATGGGTATCGTCCCGCCGAAAGCGACAACGTCGGGCGAGCGCCGCAGACTGATGGCAACCATTGGTCCGCCGAGCGATGGGACTTCAAAGAAGTTGCCAATCTCACCAATCGCCGCCCCCTGAATCCAGGAGTTCCGATCGCTGCGGCGCCGCAGCGCATCAAACGCACCAAATCGCGTTTCCGTGCTTTGTTCGTTCATCAATTGATGCAAGCCCTCACCTGCTCGTCGCGACTTCATGCCCGATAAGGCCAACAAAGTTTGAAAGCGAAAGGCGGGCTGGTCGCGAGAGAGCTCAACCAAAGTCCCAACGGCATCCGCGTGATCGAGATAGGCAAGCGCTTCGGCCGAGTAAAAACGAATTTCTGGGTTGGATGACCCGAGTCCCACAAGCAAGGCCGGAACGGCTTCTTCACCGATTCCCTCCAACTGCAGTGAAGCGTCGCGAGCCGTGGTTGGCTCCATCAGTAGCTTGCTCAGCAATTCGATTCGCTCATGTGTCTTTCCAAGGTCGGTTTCTGTTCCTAACGCACCCACGACGGCCATTAAACGATGGACGTTGTAGCGGTAACGTTCTGGAACCTCGATGGCTATCAAGTCGTCTTCTTTGGCATCGGAAATTCCCCGCTTGCCCGATCCATCGGAAAGATAAAAGCGGCGATTAATTGTGTCCGACAGCATCTTGGCGATCTTGACGTGGCGATATTCCGGACGAATTCTCAAGTCGAGCGGACTGTCCTTTTGCAAAACTCCCCCGCCTATGACTCGTCCTTCCAGTAAGCCGCGTGGGTCGTCGCCCGATTCATGAGAAGATTTGACGATAACCGGTCCCGTGCCAACGACCAGCACTTCACTGGTGCGTGGCTGCCCACCGATGACTCGCGTGTAGGCCAACCTCGCAGGCATTAGCCAACCGTTTCGCAGACTTGAGGTTCTCTCGCTCTTGGACTCAGTGAGCGAAGTGTACTTGACAACCAAGTCGAGAGGATCACCCCTGCGTGCTCCTGGAGGGATCAATGTTTCCACTAACACTATGGAGGTGTGATCGGCGTCAATAAATCCATTGGGATTTTCGGTGCCTCGCAACTTTAAGTCGCTGAGAATCACATCCCGCTGCATCGACGGAGGCTCGCTTCCTCCCGTGCCAATCAAGCCATTGATGATTCCGAAACTCTGTACTCTGCCGTATTGCAACCCATATGGGCTGGCTGCCTCGCGAACCATTGCGGGAGGGTCGGGAGACTTTAATAGCTCTTCAAGCCGCTCCTGCTCCACTTGTTCGGGGCTTTTTCGCCATAGCGATGTACAACCACTAACAAGGCACAATGTCACCAAGCTAGCGGCGATCGAAATCGTCAGCGGGGTGGCGGCGCGCATCCATGCTCGCATCGCGTTTTTCCAAAGTCAAATTGGGAGACGAAAATTGGAATCTCAGCGGGCAGACTAGCCTGGATAGTCTCGCAGCCACAAGATGGATTTTAAATGGGAACTTGCTCTAAAGTTCGACCCAGCCCAAATGTCGTGGCCTCGTTCCCCTTTGTCGATTGCCGGCAATCAGATGAGGCATCCACAGCGATTGCTGCACAAGATCCAACAATACGTTGGGGTCAATCGGCTTGAATAGGCAGCGAACCCCTTCCATCACCTCGCAACGACGCTCCAATCCCGCCCACATGCCGTCAGCAAGTAATAAAAAAGGAAGCTGGGGGCTCTGGCTGGCCTGGCGAAGCTGGGGGATCAGGGCGAGTGCGTCTTCGGCGTCTTCCCCCACATTGACAACGACGGAATCGAGCGTTGACAAGTTAGGCACTTGCAATGCCGCCGCCGAGGTGCGTGCGCAGAAGCACGCATAACCGGCGGAGTCGAGGGCACCCGCTGTGGCGATCAAGCTGATGGGGTTGGGGTCCACCACCAACACGGTCGATTGTGAGGCACGGCCGGGGGGCATGGTTAGGCTCGGCTTTTCGGGAAATCGTCGGTGGCGGATTGGCGCAATGGCTCTGAGATCGAATCTTCCCAACGCTACATTGATCAATTGCCGTTGCTTCGTTTACAGGGAAAGAGCTGTAAACGTTTTTCTTGGGTCCTTCAAGGTCGGTTGTTCTCACCCTACAATCCGGCACCAAGAGAAAAATCCAATTTCGGAAGATATTGCTGCGCCCCTCGAAGATTGAACTCAGAGATGAACGACTCTACCAGCCCAGACGCATCGCTCGATACAACCGATCCTCGTGTAGCCCGCCGTGAAAAGCTAAAAAAGATTACTGAACGTGGTATTGATCCATGGGGCAGTCGATTCGACGATCGGCTAATGGTTGACCAAGTTCGTGAACTGATTCCGCAGATTGAGTACCAATTGGCCGATGGCCGCAAGCTTGCGCTGCCTGATTTTTCAGGACCGGAGCCAGTCGACTATCGAGCCTGGAAAGAACAGCAGCACACGGCAGCGGGCATGAAGGGGGAAGAAATTGGACCTCGCGTTCGCGTTGCTGGGCGAATCATGTTGATGCGTCCGACGGGGAAGCTTGTCTTTTTAAACTTGCGTGATTGGACCGGTGAAATCCAGATATTCATTGGTCTGAATCAGGTAGGTGCGGAACATTTTGAGCTGGCCAAGCTTTTTGATTTGGGGGATTTGGTTGGCATCGACGGGCGCTTGGGTTGGACGAATACGGGGGAGCTGACCGTGTTCGCCGACACTCTTCATTTCCATACCAAGATGTTGGAACCGGCACCTGAAAAACATGCTGGACTGAACGATCCCGATCTTCGTCAGCGGATGCGCTATGCCGACTTGGCATTTAACGACGGGGTGCGAGATGTGTTTCTAGCTCGCACCAAGATTGTTGCTTCGGTGCGAAAGACTCTTGATGATCAACGATTTGTCGAGGTCGAGGGGCCGACCTTGCACACGATTGCCGGCGGCGCCGCGGCGCGACCCTTTAAAACTCACCATAACGCGCTAGATATGCCGTTGTTCATGCGGATCGCGTTGGAGTTGCATCTAAAGCGATTGATGGTGGGTGGGATTGAACGCGTTTATGAACTGGGGCGAGTCTACCGCAACGAGGGCATCAGTCCGCGACACAATCCTGAGTTCACAATGCTGGAGACGTATCAGGCTTATGGCGACTACCGGGCGATGATGGATTTGACGGAGAGCATTATCAGCAATGCGATTCAGGCAATCGGCGGTGGCTACAAGCGAATGTTTGGGACTCAGGAGATCGATTTCACTCCGCCATTCACGCGAGCGAAGTATGACGACCTAATCCGTGAACACGCGGGTATTGATCCCGATAGCTTAGATGAGATCATTGCGTTTGCGAAAAAGATGGGCTTTGAAACGGCCAACCGCCACCGCGATGTCATCAAAAATGAAATATTCGAAGAAACGGTAGAAGACAAACTGCTTGGCCCCGTCTTTGTTATCGACTATCCCTCCAGTATTTGCCCGCTCACCAAACGCAAAACAGGCCAGCCTCATATTGCGGAGCGTTTTGAGATGTTTATTTGTGGAATGGAATTGGCCAATGCCTATACGGAATTGAACGATCCTGATTTGCAAGAACAGCTCTTCCGCACTCAGTTGGACGGTCTATCAGAAGAGGATTCGATGGCCCATATGGACCATGACTTTGTAAGGGCATTGCGGTACGGAATGCCACCGGCTGGTGGTTTGGGAATTGGTATCGATCGTTTGGTGATGTTGCTGACTGGCCAAAAATCCATTCGCGATGTGATCCTCTTTCCCTTGCTTCGTCCAGAAACGTTTTAGTGTAGGCAGTTCTGCCCCTGGCCATTGGGGGCAGTTCAGCATAACTTGTCGACAATTCGCCACTGTCCACTCCCAGTGGCATTTTCCTTGAACATTGACCCTCTGTGGAATTCGACTATGTCTGTATCGACGACCAGCATCCAGCAATTGGCCATCGACACCATTCGAACGCTCAGTATGGATGCCGTGGAAACGGCCAATAGTGGTCACCCCGGGACGCCAATGGCGCTTGCGCCGGTTGCCTATCAGGTGTGGAATGACGCCATGCGTTACGATCCCGCGCAGCCTCTATGGCCCAACCGAGATCGATTCGTCCTGTCCTGCGGCCATGCTTCCATGCTGCTTTATTCAGTGCTTCATTTGGTCGGTGTGCGAGCGGTCGATCATGATCGCAAGTTGGGTGACGGTCTGGCGATCACCATAGATAACATCAAGAATTTTCGGCAGATCGGAAGTCCATGCGCTGGTCACCCTGAGTTTGGTGAAGCGGGCGGAATCGAGATGACAACGGGACCACTTGGACAAGGCATCAGCACCAGCGTTGGCATGGCGATGGCTTCCAAGTGGTTAGGGGCAACCTACAACAAGCCGGGCCAAACTCTGTTTGATTATCGGGTTTATGCGCTGTGCAGTGATGGTGACATTATGGAAGGTGTCTCCACCGAGGCGGCCTCCGTCGCAGGTCACTTGCAACTCGACAATCTCTGTTGGATTTATGACGACAATAAGATCACGATTGAAGGTGATACGGATCTCGCGTTCTCCGAAGATGTGGGAACGAAGTTTACTGGTTTGGGATGGAACGTGTTGCATGTTAGTGATGCTAACGATCTGGACGCGCTGCATGAGGCACTCAATACCTTTAAGGGTACAGCTGGAAAGCCAACATTGATCATCGTTCGCAGCATCATTGCTTGGGGTGCTCCGACCAAACAAAATACCCATGGTGCTCACGGAGCTCCATTAGGTTGGCCAGAAATCGAAGCGACGAAGGAAGTCTACGGATGGAAAAAGGACCTGAAGTTCTTTGTGCCGGAAGGTGTTCGAGAGCACTTCGCGGCAGGTGTTGGTACTCGTGGTAAAGAAGCGTATGCAGCGTGGCAAAAATTGTGGGCTTCCTACCAAACAGCTCATCCCGATAAAGCAGCCGAACTATCAGCGATCTTTGAACATCGGTTGCCAGCGGGTTGGGATAAAGACCTCCCCGTTTTCGAAGCGAGCGCCAAAGGTGATGCGACCCGAAATAGCAGCGGCAAGGCGCTAAATGCAGTTGCCAAACGGGTTCCCTTTATGATTGGCGGTTCGGCCGATTTGGCACCCAGCACCAAGACCTTCTTAACTTTTGAGGGTGCTGGTGAATTCGAAGCGAAGTCTTACGGTGGCCGCAATTTGCACTTCGGGATTCGTGAACACGCAATGGCCGCAATTTGCAATGGTTTGTCTTTGAGCGGTTTGCGATCCTATGGCGCAACGTTTTTCGTGTTTACAGACTACATGCGGGGTGCCATGCGATTGAGCAGTATCATGCATCAGCCTGTGTTGTACGTCCTCACACACGATTCCATTGGCGTTGGGGAAGATGGTCCGACTCATCAGCCGATCGAACATCTGGCCGCGTGCCGAGCGATTCCTGGGTTAAATGTGTTTCGACCTGGTGATGCAAATGAAGTGTCGGAATGCTATCGCACGATCATGTCGATCAGCGACCATCCGGCAGCCCTGATTTGCTCGCGTCAAAATATGCCAACGCTAGACCGTAGTCGCTACGCTTCCGCAGCGGGAGTCGCAAAGGGAGCCTACGTCCTTGGAGATTGCCAAGGGACGCCGCAAATTATCCTGATGGCGACTGGAAGCGAATTGCAATATGTCGTTGAAGCTTACGAGCGATTAACTGCGGATGGCGTCAAGGCGCGAGTGGTGAGTGTTCCTTGCCTCGATCTCTTTGAACAGCAGTCCAAGGAATACCAAGACCAAGTGCTCCCGCCATCCGTGACGAAGCGAATTGCCATGGAAGCGGGTTTGGCGCTCTCGTGGTATCGCTGGCTCGGATTTGATGGCGCTTTTATTGGTATGAACGGTTTTGGTGCATCGGGACCGTCCGAGCAACTTTACAAAAAATTTGGCATTACAGCCGATCATGCGTATGAGCTGGCCAAGAAAATGGTTGCCAAATAGCGAAGAATTGCAGAAAGTCGCCTTTCGCCCCGCGAAAATAGCGTCTCAAACTGTGCGGCGTTTTCGTTACTTTTTCGCTACTTTCTCGGAGCGAAAGGCGACTTTCTGCGACCCTCGGTGGCGAGGAACATTTTACTGGGGTTCGTTGGCTTTGACGTCTTTGTGATATTCGGTATAGACATAGACTGGAATCGATAAGCTCCCCAGGTGCTGCTCAATAAGCGGTTTTACTTCAGACCACGGTAGTCCTCCGACGCCGGTCGCCAATTTGGGAACTGCAATGCTGGCGATTTCCCCTTTATCCAGTTCGTGGCGAAGACGTTTGAGGCAATGGTTCACATTGGCAATGGTGGCGCGACCCGGCTTGCTCCCATGTCCATGATCGCCATCCTGCGTCATCAAGTTGAAAATTCGCACGCCGCCTACTCCGCTCCAAACCCATAATTCGCCCGCGTGGGGATGTGTTTGGTGCGAATAGTGACGAAAGTCTTTGGCAACAGATGGCCATGCTTCGCGGATGGAAAGTGCCAACCCGTGATCGAAGTGATCGTTGGGCGCAATCCCATGGGCTAGGGCTTTAGCACCCGTTAACAGAAGGTCGCCACTCACTTCATAGATCATCATGCGTTCCTTAGTTCTTCCGCGGGCCCGTGCTTGATGACTGGCCAATGGATTATTGGAGGGAGGAAGAGAAACCTGATTCGATCCTATGTGTGCACGCATGCGCGCGGACAGAGTGGCGCACGTTAGTTTTCCGCAGAGTGACTCTTTGCCGCACCCGAATCGATCACCTAATGGCGAAAAATCCGTCTTTGCGATTAGCCCAAGGTGTTTCCGTTGCTCGCTCGAAAGGATCGTAACATCGCGGGCGCATATCGACTTAATAGACCGAGAGTTATCAGTGCGCCGCCAACCCAAGTCCACCAGGCTGGCGCTTCGTAGGTGGGATGATGATGCCAAGCAACGAAGACCCAAATGGGTACCAAGATGGGTTCGATCAGGGCCAGTACCGAAGCTTCGGGACTGGAGATTCTTCTTAATCCTCTCGCGAAAAGTACGTAAGGGACCGACATCTGGAAGATGCCAAAGAATCCGAGCGCCCAGTAGGCTGATGCATCGATCGGTTGATGTCCTGCCCAGGCCCAAGGCGCCAATAGCACTACAGTGCCTGTGTGATTTAGGGTGATCAACCAGGCTGGATCCACGTCTCTTAAACCTCGCATCGAGAGCAATACTCCAGCAAGTCCCAGGCCAGAGACCAAGCCCAAAATGGTTGCGTAGAGTGTCCGACCGCGAATCATTTCACACGCCAAAATCAATGTGACTCCTGCGACACAGAACGCAAACATGCGGATGTCGCTGCCTCCAATCTTCTCCTTAAACAGGAAAAGGCTAGCCAGCATGACCCAGACCGGGCAAAGGTATTGCAACCAAATAGCATTGGCGGCTGGGCCATGAACCATAGCGGACATGAACGACCAGACCATCACTGCAAAACAGAGCACCATTGGAATCATGGGCCAGCGCCATGCAGGTTTCCGGATCAGTGGCAACAGGATCAGAATGGCGAACAGGCTGCGCCAGAAGGCGATTAACAGACCACGAGAATCCGCCGGCCAGGCATCAAACCACGGCGCTTTTGCGAAAAATCCGCTCGTGCTCCAAAGCGTGGCAGCGATTGCAATCTGCAATCGTCCCTTCCAAGCGTCTTGATCCGAATTCACAAAACTACCAATTCCAGTTGTTGCAACCTGTGACCTTGCAGACAATCATCGTTGGCGGAGATGAAATACAACAGGGGTATCTGTTGATTCTTAAACTTTACTTTTGCGACAGCTCTTTCAATCTAGGTCCATTAAACAGACTTCGCATGAGTTTTGGTTCGCTGCGAATCCTTCACGACTTTGGCGCATCCACCAACGGAATCATTATTGGTTGTTGCCGACCTTAGGCACCGGCGATGCAGCTTCAGGGACGTCCGACATTGCTTCAGCAATTCGGTGTTTGATTACATTTTCTTGGGAGTCGCCAATGATCAGTGCGGTATTAAGTACTCTGTCGATGTGACTGGCGGGCGTTTGTGGTTGGATTGCCTTTCGAAATGCAGCGGACATCCCGCCACCGCGAGCGAAAATTAAGTTTCGTGTCTCCTCCGCACCCTCAGCGATTGGTAGTTCATCTACAGAACGATCCGGAGGGAGCAGGCCTGTGATCCGGGCGAGTACCGTTTCGATTCTGTCATGCGGTTCACCAAGTCCAAAGAGCACCGTGGTTGCCATAGCAACGTGACCCGGCAGGGGAGGATGAACACCGTCGCCATAAACAAAATTGACGTCGGCTTGCTTGGATGTCTTCAAGAAGTCATCCATCGAGGCATGCAAGTCAATAATGCGATCCACTCGCGAATCTTGCTCAAGCGTTCGTACAATGTTCGACAATGTGACGAGCGTGTCATCATATTTTTCGTAGGGCTTCAAGTAGCCGTAGGGATCGTCCGCTTTGGCTTCTTTTAGAGCATTGATTACAGCAGGGGACTGGGCATCGAACACTGGTGGAGTAAGGAGGATGGCTTTGGCGCCGCTAGCATGGATGCTGGCCAACAGCCGTTCCATTCCTTGTTTGTAAGCGTCTGTTATCCGTTGATCGACAGGATGGTAAATGCCATCGTTCATCCCATAGCAAACCAAGACCCAATCAGGCTTCGCAATGTCCAAGGTGCGGTCCAGGCGATCCTGAACGTTGGGGCGCGGAAATGGGTGTATTGGTTCGGTAATCCCTGAAACGGTCTCGCTGCTCAATCCTGCGTTAATGATGGTTACATGAAGGTCAGGATAGGTTGCCCAGAGATAAGCGTTGACTAAATCAACATATCGGCCATCTTGGGTGATACTGTCTCCCAAAAAAAGTACGCAGTCGCCATCAATAAAAGGCTGCCTCGCCTGAACCGGATGATGAAGCATCAAAGCGGCAACGCCCATCAAAACAGCTCTTATACTGTGCATACGGATGTTCATCGGGTCGGTGATAGTGGGTGATAGCAGAGAAAGTTACTGGAGGAATTCAAATCAGGCTCTATGATAACGCATCGAGCATCGATAATCTCTGGCTCGGTTCGATGAAACAAAACGCTAAAGCGCATATCTTTCCAGCACGCTAGACTTTTCAGAAAACTCCCGGGCAATTGAGGTTATAGGATTATGAAACTCGACGGCAGGCGAACGAGTCAGAACGTGGAAGATCGTCGACGTGGCCCAACTCCTGCTATAGCGGGAGGTGGTGCTGGTGTATTAATCCTGGCTTTGATCATTTACCTGCTCGGAGGAAATCCCCAAGGCTTATTGCAGCAAGCCCAGCAAGGAGGAGGCGCTGGAATTCAGGTCGGCGAAGAACGCGAGCTGACGCCTGCCGAAGAGCAGCAAGGAGTCTTTTCTTCTCAGATTTTGGCACTGACTGAAGACGTATGGAGCAAGCTGCTGGCGAAATATGGAATTCGCTATCAAGAGCCTCCCATGGTTCTGTTTTCACGGAGCGTCAATTCGGCTTGTGGTAACGCTACCAGCGCTACGGGGCCCTTCTATTGCCCAGGGGATGCGAAGGTATATTTAGACACCTCGTTCTTCACTGAATTGTCTGACAAGTTTGGCGCACCGGGTGATTTCGCACGTGCGTATGTGATCGCACATGAAGTAGGGCATCACATTCAGAATCTCATGGGGACTACCGACAAGATTGACGCCATGCGGGGACGGGTCAGTGCAGAAGAAATGAACCAATTGTCGGTCCGATTGGAGCTGCAAGCGGACTTCTATGCTGGCGTATTCGCTCATCACCTCAAGGGCGAGGGCCGCATTCTGGAAGAAGGTGATATTGAGGAAGCGCTTCGCTGCGCGATGGCGATTGGTGACGATCGATTACAAAAGCAAGCGCAAGGCTATGTGGTTCCCGACTCGTTCACTCATGGAACCAGCGAACAACGTTATCGCTGGTTCCTGAAAGGCTTTCAAACGGGAGACTTAGAACAGGGAGATACGTTCAAGGCAACCCGTTTGTAATGTTGATTTTTGTTCGCCATTCAACCGCCGTTGTGCGAAGTTTGAAGTGCGATGAAGTAGGCCAGTGGATCAATCTCCGTTTCATAAGTGGCGACGATCGTTTGGCCTGCAGAGTCGGTTTCGATTCGTAGTGTGGAGTTCTCAATGGCCCGAACGAGCATGGAGCTAGCAGCGTCCTCTTCAGCTCGGAGATCGTTCAGTACTGCTTCGCGGATCCCCTCAGTGGCTTGTTGCAGTTCTGCCGAGCTGAGTGTTGGACCCGCAAGCAATGTCAAGCGAAGCGCTAACGCGGGGTAACCAGGTTCGCAATCGACGCCTAAGCCAATTCCATTCAGCTTGGCGATTAGGTCGACGGTACGCTTCTCAGTGGACTCCAAGTCCGATGGATCGGCATTGGCAAAGGGCTCTTTGGGGACGCTGAAGGCGATCGTTGCGATACCACCGGACGTTTTCGCCCAAAGCTTCTTGAGATTTTCTGGAACGTCACTGGAGTCATCGTTCTTACCGAGCAGCAAGTTATCGGTCTTTGCTATGTCGCTAGCAATTTTTGTGAGCGTTTCATCGGAAAAGCCATACTGAAGACCGTTCAATTGCATTACTAGTTGAGGCCAGTCTACCGGGCTTGGCGTAATAATGTTAAACGCATTGGCTCCCAAAGTTGCTTGGTGCTTTTCGTCCGAATCAGCTGCTGAAGCATTCTCGGTGATATTGACTATGACGGTCGATTGAATTTTGCTGATCTTGGCAATCTCTAGGCCGAGGTCGGCCAAGGAACGAGCATTCCCGGTTGCATCGGGTTTAACAATGTTGAACGTTGTGTTATGAGTTACTTGATCCAATAGCAGCGAGATGGCAGGGTGATCGTTCGCTTCGGAGACGAGCACGCTGGCATAGCCGGCAGCTCCACCCAGTGACTCCCATGGGGAATCGGAGGGACGCTGAAAATTGTTTTGGACGGATGGAGTGGATGGCACATCGGGCTTTGTTGCGATACGCACCGGTTCGTCGGCATTCAGTTGCCAACCTCCCGCCGCCACGGCGAACGCCATAAGTGACGCTACCATGACCCATGTCAAATGCTTCGACAAACGTGTTTCCTGCTGCTTCGATGCTTGTAACATTTTGATCCTCCTGACCAATCCATTTGAGAAACCTAACAATCCAACACTAAACGGGTAACGATTCAATCCTGCGCGATGGGTTCGATCCAATCGCAACGCTAGTAGCGTAAGTCCTCGCTGGTATTGGCTATAGTTGCCAATCGCGTTCGCTGCCCAACGGTCCGTGGACAATTCCTGGGCCAGTATGACTTGCCGCTTGAGCAACTGCGCAAGAGGATGCAGCCCCAATAGAACCATCGATCCTTCCACAACAAAACGATATCTCGCGTCGCGCCGTACTAGATGTGCGAACTCGTGGGCAATGGCTGAAAGTGCTTCGGCGGGACTCCAATCCAGCATTGCTGGTGGCACAAAGATCGCGCGGCGGTCCAGCATATGAACACAGGGAGAGTGAATACCAATATGGGCTCGCACCAGTATTTCATGATTTGGATCGTGTTTGTCGAGGAATGCTTGCACACCAAAAGGAAGTTGATACCTCGGCACTAGGATGCTTTGGCGCTCCATTCGCAGCGCAGTACACATGCCAACCGCTATTCTCAACGAATACCAAAGTGCAAATGTGATGAAAATTGCCAGCGTGCATGGGATCAACCATTGACGCGTTTTCGATTCGGGACGTATCCAGCTCGTTGAAAAGTCGACCACACTTGAAAGCAATTGTTTAGCGGCTATTGACCATTCGACATTAGAAAGTTGCGCGCTGCCCGATTCTGTATCGTCAACCCGATTGTTGACGCCCAATATCTGCTGTTCTGACTTCAAAACATTCGATGCAACGGGCGCGTTGACCGTATCAAGAGTCACATTCACTTGCCAAGGTCTCGGTATGTTGAGTCCTATGGTTAATAGCAGCAGAGTGGCCAGTATCATTCCAGAAAAAGCAACCCGGGCCGTGGTCTCCGGAGCACGTCGCAAGCAGTAGTTCCCCAGTAGTATGGCTGCAATCACAATTCCCGTGATTTGTACGAAGCCAAGAAGCCAATTCGCCATCATGGTGCATCTCCCGACGCATCTGCTGCGGAGTTTAGCAGGTCTGCTAGAAAGCTACGTTCGCTTTCAGTGAGGTTGGTCTCTGAGAACAAGTGGACCAGCATGGATTCGCGTGAGCCAGAAAATACTCGCGATATCATGTCGCCAATTAAATTGGTCGAGACATCGGAGAAACTTCGAGTGGCGCGAAATCGATAGGGGCGGTCATTGTTGACTTGTTCAAGGACTCCTTTTTCGGATAGTCCTCGAACCACATTGGCTACAGTGGCATAGGCCAATACCTCACCATTCTTCTCTAGCTCACTTCGTGCATCCTCTGCGGTGCATTCTGTGCATCGCCAAAAGACGTGCATCACGGCGAGTTCTCGCGAGGTCAGCTCCGTCGCTTTGGGGCGAACCATATCCCCACCTCCCTGTAGGTTGATTTGATGTCACACGATATTTGTATAATCAAATTCGGTTATCCAAAACTTAGCCTTAAATCAATTTCGGAAGCAAGATCGAATCAAAGAAATTGCCGGTTTGGTACTTGTCCGACGGCGGCACAATGGCTCAAACTGTTTACTAATGCGAAACTTGCCTATTCAAGGCAAGTCCAGGGACGGAACAAGGAACGCAATATGTGGCAGGACGAGAACGCGTTCGCGGGATTTGGACCCAATCCACTTGATCCCCATCCGCTTAACGCGCTTCAAGAAATATCGGGTGGCGATCGGCAATTGCTCCGCAGTGCTGTCCGCAAAGAGTGCCCCAAGCTTCCCGGTGTTTACGGAATGATTGATCGCAATAAGCGATTGATTTACGTGGGAAAGTCCAAGAGTCTGCGTAGCCGCCTGCTGTCCTACTTCAATCCGGTTGTGGCAGAAGAGAAAGCGGGCAAGATCATCGAGAACGCAGCTAGTATCGTATGGGAAGTTCAGCACAGCGAATTTAGTGCTTTACTTCGTGAACAACAGCTGATCCGACGTTGGACTCCGCGCTGGAATGTACAAGAAATTCCCAAACGTCAACGTCCTGTTTATCTGTGTCTTGGTAGTGGACCCGCGGCATGTTTCTTTCTTTCGCGACTTCCACCGGCTGAGACCATCGGATGCGAAGGTCCATTCCAAGGTGCTGGGCGGATGACTCGCGCAATTGAGACATTGAACAAATATTTCCGCTTGAGAGATTGCAAGAACTCCCAGACTTTTTATTTTTCCAATCAGTTGTCGCTGTTTGAGCTTGATCAACGTCCAGGTTGCTTGCGTTATGAAATTGGAACGTGTTCTGGGCCTTGTACCGGGAAAGTAAGTCTCTCCAGTTATAACAATCAGGTCAACGCGGCGCGTGGTTTCCTCGATGGGTTCAATAGTGAGCCATTGACCCATTTGCAGGAGGAAATGGAGCGAGCCGCCGCACTGCAGTTTTATGAACGAGCGGGAAAGATGCGCGACGAGTTGCGGGCGCTGGATTACTTATATCGAAAGCTTCAGTGGCTGGCACAAGCACGTCGTCGATATACGTTTGTTTACTCGGTTCCGGGTCAGAGCGGCCTTGGCGTTTGGTATTTGATTCGTGCCGGCGAAGTTGCTGATGTCGTGGCAGCTCCGGTTTGCCCATCAACTTATGCAGAGGCTCGCTCGACTGTGCAGCGCTGGCGGGGCGAAGTGGAGGCGACCAGTGATCGAGGCTACGGACCTTACCCTCATACCCTGTCGTTGGTAGCGTCGTGGTTTCGTAAATTTCCGGTGCAGTTGGAACGAACCTTTCATCCGGGCGATGCAGGCCGGAAGTATCGACAAATGGCTCGCTCGGCAGTGGCCTAGTGCCATGTTATGCTAGTGCCATGAAACTTCACTGCTTAGGGACTGCTGGCTATCATCCCAACGAACAGCGACATACCTCCTGCTACTTCATTCCCGAGGCAGGAATTGTGTTGGATGCTGGAACCGGTTTCTTTCGTCTGCCCTCGCTAATTGAAACCAATCAATTAGATATCTTCCTGAGCCACGCCCATGCTGACCACATTTTTGGTTTGACCTTCTTGTTTGATGTTCTCTACCAGAGACCCCTGCAGCAGGTGCGAGTCTGGGGCGATCCAGAAAAATTGCAGGCCATTCAGCAGCACCTATTTAGCGAGCTGATTTTTCCTGTGACCATTGATGTCCAGTGGTGCCCGCTCTTGCCGAATATTGAAATTCCTCTAGCCAATCGCGGCCGCTGCAAGCCATTTGCATTGGAGCACCCAGGCGGAGTTCTTGGCTTTCGTATGGATTGGGAAGGCGGCCCTTCGCTAGCCTATGTTACTGATACCACGGGCGATCCGACGGCCGCCTATGTGGAGACGATCGCCGGTGTTCAATTGCTAATGCACGAATGCAACTTTCGCGACTCCGGAAAAGATTGGGCAATAAAGACGGGCCATTCTTGGACAACTGCTGTCGCGGAAGTCGCGGAAGCAAGTGGAGTCCAAGAGCTGCTGCTAACTCATATCAGCCCGCTGGAGTTAGGGGACGATCCGATTGATATCCAGGTCGCCCGCAAAATTTTTAAGAACACAATTATCGCTTCCGACGGCATGGTTATCGACGTTGGTACGCGGGGATAAATTGGGTGCGCGGCTGGCGTTTCGCACCAGCAAATCACTCGTTCGCTCGAATGGCAGTGAACTCTTTCACTTGGTTGGTTAAGGCGATTTCAACTGGCAGACGTTCCATCGAACTTGCACCGTAGAATCCGTCAATTTCAGGAACGCGGTTCAACATGAATTTTGCGTCTTCTGGCATCGCGATGGGACCACCGTGACACAACACCATGATATCGGAACGAACAGATCGAGCCGCCTGAGCGATTGCTGCTACTCGAGGAATACACGCTTCCAGGGTCAGTGCCGTAGATGCTCCGATCGTTCCGCTCGTAGTCAATCCCATGTGAGCGACCAGGATGTCTGCACCCGCAACTGTCATATCGCGAGCTTGCTGAACATCAAAAACATAGGGCGTGGTCAGCATGTTCATGCGATTTGCGACTCCGATCAAGTCCACTTCGTGTTGATAACCCATCCCCGTTTCTTCGAGGTTGATTCGAAACGTTCCATCGATGAGGCCCACGGTGGGGAAGTTCTGTATCCCAGAAAAACCCATCTGTTTGAGCTCTAAAAGAAAGTGCTCACGGAGCATAAACGGGTCAACGGCACAGACACCGGCTAGCACTGGCGTGTGTTTGACTGCCGTGAGAACTTCCTTGGCCATTTCTTTGACAATCTCATTTGCATTCCCAAACGGCATGAGTCCAGCAAGCGATCCCCTTCCAGCCATTCGATATCGTCCAGAGTTGTAGATGACGATCAAGTCGATCCCGCCAGCTTCTTCGCACTTGGCACTGATCCCCGTGCCAGCGCCTCCGCCAATGATAGGAATCCCCGATTCAATTTTTTGGCGCAAGCGCGCCAGAATGGATTGGCGAGTGATCGTCATCGAAATAATTACCAGTACGGAGATAGAAGGAGATGCAGCAATAGAAAACCAAAGCAACATTGACCCATCAAAAGTGTTTGCTAGCGAAGTTGCTGGGTAAGGAGTCGAAATTCGTCTCCGATAGCATCTGCAAATTCAGGATCGTTAATGGCAAACGGCAGCGAACGGATTTTACGATCGTGCGTGATATCAATGGACTGAGTCAATTCATCAAACAGCGCCTTGTTGGTCTCCGGATCATAGAATGGTTGTCCGGGTACGTCCAATAGTGACAAGCCTGCCTCGGGAATCAGTAGTGTCACGGGTGCGATAGAACGATTCAGTTTTGAGGCGATCCATTTTGCAATCTCGCGACTTTCCTCTTGATTCGTTCGCATCAGAGTGACTTGTTGATTGTGGATGTACAGTCGACGTGAGCGGAATTTCTCAGGAACACTTTCCATCGGTCCAAAGTTAACCATATCCAACGCCCCCAGGCTCATAACTACAGGAACACGGCTCTTCAGGACTTTGTCGAATCGATGCGGACCGGCAGGGAAAACGCCTCCTACGATCTCATCGGCGACTTCTGTCGTTGTGATATCGAGTACGCCCGTTATCAAGCCCGATTCGACGAGATGTTCCATAGCACGACCGCCAGCGCCCGTCGCATGAAAGACAAGGCAGTCATAGCCGTCCAGTTCAAAACGTTCTCGCACACGAGTTACGCAAGGGGTAGTCACTCCGAACATAGTCATTCCCAATGCAGGCAACGATTGTCGTTCCGGTAGTACCGATGTCGCCATACCGGCCATTGCATAGGCGGCATTTGCCAAAACTATTTCAGAAACCACATTCAGGCCTGCGATATCAACAACGGAGTACATCATCATGATGTCGCTGCAATCGACATAGGGTGATGTATTGCCACTGGCAACAGTGGACACCATCAATTTTGGCAATCCGATGGGTAAGGCACGCATCGCGGTTGTTATCAGCGATGTGCCACCGCTACCGCCAATGCCCAAAACTCCTAAGACTTTACCTGATTGCTGTTCTTGTTGCAGAAAAGCGGTAAGTGACTTGGCCATGGCGCCAATTGCCAAACCTCGATCATTAGAGGCATCGTTAGGGTCACGAATGGAGGCGGCAGCTTGAACTTCCGTGCGCGAGATATCGGCCGCTATCGATGGTGTCGTCAGAGTGCCTACGTCGACGGTGATGACAGGTACCCCTGCGGCCCGCAAAATGGATGCCACAAATGCTAGTTCGATACCCTTCGTGTCCATCGTGGCAATTGCATATACGAATCCCGGCATTGCAATTACCCCGCGAGGTCCCACGCTTCTAAACTCTGTTTTCCACGTAAGAACAATCTTGAGCCGACAATTGCCGGATGGGCGAGCATGCTGGTTGCGGTGGGGTCTGCCTGAAAGCGTCCCAGCTCCTGAGCCGATTGTCGACTGATATCAAGCAAGATCACTTCGGTTCGCTCTGTGATGATTAGCAAGCGATTTCCACCTGCAATTAAACTGCAATGGCCGCGCAGCGCATGGTCTTGCCAGTTCCATAGTGGTCGAAGTGAGTCGCTTGCATCGAGTGCAATCAGGCCTCCTTGCACACCAAGTATTAGATCGGAGATGGCGAGCGGCGAGTGAGTGTCGGGAGTCAGTTCATCGTGCTTTGCAACGGGTGAGTCGATAAGCCGATGTTGCTCATCAAAATGATACGAGCGAGTGCCGTTGTTTTCTGTTACCAAAACCAATTGATTTCCTAAACAGATGGGAGAGGGAACATTGAAGTCGCCCTCCCATTCCGGTACCAGCGACCACAGCTTCACTCCGTCGCGAAGATCCCAAGCAGAAAATGCTCGTTCCTCGTAACCAACAACTTGAGACCTTCCGTTCTTCGAACAGAGAAGCGGAGTGGCGTAGCCGACTTTGCTGCCGCTCCCAGTCCAAAGCGTTTCGCCTGTAGTCAAATTCAACGCGGCGAGCGAAGCGGTGGAACCGCCATGCATGATGATCAACTTGTCGTCAGAAACCAACGGTGACGCGCAAAATCCCCAATTTGGCAGCACGCCACCCAGGTCGTTTACTAGGTGGCGTTTCCAGATCACTTCGCCCGTATCAATATCCAAACAATGGAGGTCTCCAAATGCACCGAGCGTAAATACATAGGGATCATGAATCAGCGGTGTAGCACGAGGTGAAGAACCATAATCTAAGCGGCCTGGTGCGCTGTATTCAAACCGCCAAAGCTCCACTCCAGTGGTTGGATCAAGCGAAAAAAAAAGATCGTTTTGCTCATTTGCATCGCGTGAGGAGACTACGACAAAGTCCTCAGTTGCAGCCACTCCACCAATTCCTTGGCTGGGTAGAAAAAATTGCCAGTTCCGCTTCGGTGTATCCAGCTGGGCAGGCAGCGTCTCAACATGGGCGTCACCATTTCTCCCTCGCCATCCGGGCCAATCCATGCCTGTCTTTTCAATCGCTGGCCCCTCCGCATCAGTTTGATTTTTCTTCACTGATTCGTAAGGGATAAAACCACTTTTTGTTTCTAATGCGCTAAGCAATTCTTTTTCTGAAAGTGACAAGATTGCCGTGACGATTAACTCTTTCGCTTCAGTGCTTAAGGCATCGTCAACGAATGCGGAGATAAAGCGAACATCGCCAGTTTGGCCGACGATCCGCAAATCGCCCTTCTTAATTGAACCACATCCTTCTAGGAGGGGTGCAGCATAACTGGAGATGACGGCAGCGGTCTTGTGCTCTGGACCGATGGCAAGAAGTTCCTTGGCCGCAACGCTGCACGATTCGCACGCCTCTGCGCTAGGGGTGACTTCAATACCGAGTTCTTGAAGATAGTCCTTCGCCGCACCATGTTTTTCATCGGCCTCCGATGGGCCGAAAAGAACACGGTAACCTTCTAAGTCCAGAATGGTTGCGGCCGGGTCCTTCGCGTCCACTACGAACCAACCCTGTTGATAGATACTTCCCTTGGAATCGGTTAGGCTGGCAATTCCTGTCAGTACTCGCTTCACTCGAATGGCGTCGGCGCGAACAACTGAATCCTTGCCAATCACGAGATGAGCTTTACCTGCGGCTTCACCTTCGAGAGCTTTCTCGAGAGACTCTGCCCATACTACCTTAACTTCCTTGATGCCTAGTTTGCTTTGCAAATAGGTGCCAAGTTCTTCGTATTTACGCTGTGCGTAGCCCTGAACACAATCACACGCTAGTGGTGCGGAAAGAGGATCCATGACAATGACTGTCATAGAATCAGGGAGACCCTTCGAGTTGACATCTTCCGCTTTCGCAGTGTGGTTGTCACAAACCTGCACCATCAATGAAAAGAGGAAACTGAAAAGGAGCAGTTTGGAAAATCGTTTCATTTGACTTCACCTTCGGTTTCGCACTGTTTCTCGCAAGCGCAGGCGTCGCCATTGCACTCGCCCGACTCACAACCTGGCGCGCTTGTTCGCAAATAGGTCGTCGCATAATTTAGCGAGCTGCCTTCAGCAGGATCTCCGTAATACCAATCGCAGGTAATGGTTTTGTCGTCGACAAACTTTGCGCGAAAGCCATAGAACTCCACTTCCTCTTGAATGAAAACTACGTCGATTGAGTCTTCTAACTGTCGAATGGCGCGCCATTGAAAGTTGGTTGGTGAGGCTAAGGTAGCGGTTTCGGATTCTGCTCCCCAAAAGACGCTTGTCAACGCTCCTAGAAAGCTACCTGATTCTTCTTGATTCGACGAAATACGAGCACTTTGTTTGCCATCCGTCGGTGTTGGTTCCGTGGTCATCACTCCACCATCGGCGTGGAAATGAACATAGGCAAACTGCGATCCTAAATATTCAGAGTAATAGTCCTCGTTCGAACCAAGCGACTCCTCGTCAATAGATTCTTCATCCGACTTCGCAGATGCCTCTGGTTTCACTACTTGCAATTTCCAAGCGCCCATTAACTTTTTACCCAATCCTTCGTTGGCAATTCGTGCTTCTTTTTCATCAGCCGTTTCTTCGGTAACTTGGTCGCGAGGAATAAGTACAGCAATATTTCCTTTGCTGATATTCATCATGTAGTAGTAGTCTCGACTTGAGTCATAGCTGACTGCCACGTGTTTACATCCACCACCAATTTTCGCTGTGCCGACTCGGCCGAGATATTCGCCATCAGCACTAAAGCGTTTGATATGTCCAATGCTTGACTCGGCTGTCAGAATTTCGCCATTGTCACAGCAGCGAACATTCATTGGATTGCAGCAACTACCGAAACCGGCATCGCTTCCGCGATTTTTTTCACCAAAGGCGGCGAGTTCTTTACCTTCTCGGTCGTAACGAATGACTTTGAATTGCGTATTTGCCGCTAGTACAAGGTTGTCGCCATCGGACTGGATATCCAATTGCCCACAGCATCCACTGGCTGTTGGAATAACTTCCTTGGGTTCGGTCAGGTTGTGATTGAGCCGCCAGATCGCATAGCCAAATCCCTGTGCGGAGGGGAGACTCACGAAGACGTCGTCATGAGTGACTGCAATCCCCGTGGCCGATTTCAGCCGATCCAATGATGCCATGGATGCGTAGGCTTGCGTATAAACTTCACGGGTCTGTTCAATGGATTCGGCGCTTACTGCTCTCTGTTGTTTTAGTGCATCCAACCGTAGTTCGCGACGTTTTTTGGCTCGATCGGTTTCGTCTGCAGGGGCTATCGCTAACTTTTCGATCGAATCGTCAATGGCTTTGAGCTGCGATGCGGATTGTTCGACCATTTGGTCGACCATTTCTTGCACTCGTGCCTTCATGGATGCCATCGCGGCTTCCGTATCTTGCAAATTGGGCGAAGGGACTTCGGCAATTAGCTCTCCCGTAGCGTCAAGACGAGCGACTTTGCCACTCCCCGCAACATACATCTCGCCCACATCGGAGAAATTTATTGCTTGAGGTACAAATGACAATGCGACCGTTTTTTGGATGTCTCCTTTGGGATTGGACATAACCAAAAAGCCCGTGCCTTGGGCATCTTGGCAGCACATCCACAGATTGCCCGCTTTATCAGCGCAGTAGGTGTTGAGCGTGACGGCCTCACCGTTTACCGTGGGCTTGATCGACCAAGCCTGCTTGTGGGTGTCGTCTGCCGTCCTGCCGACCGGAGCTCCAAGAAACACAGCTCCAACTACCATGCTGCATATCACAGCCGAACGTAATGGGGAAAACCAGCGTCGTTTCATCGGAAAGCCTTTTAAGTTTGAAGAAAAGAGGGCCCTGGACGAATGATAACATTCCCCCAAAGCGGAGCAAATGGTGTTTTCCCGGTTTTAATCTTCCCTTCCATGGACCAGTAAACCGTGCGGGCTGTTAAAGAGTGCTTAGAATAGCACTGTTTAGGTCGGTTGACCGGCCACTATTCCCCGCGGAGGTAATTGCTGTGAACCTTAACGTCTATAAAATCATCTGCCAGTGGTTGCTCGGATCATTGCTTTTCCTGACCGGACTTTCCAATTTGGCCGCCCAAGAAATGCAAGCTGAGTTTGTTTTTCCCTTGCACCCCGAGCACAATCACGCGCCCGGAATCGTGGCGTGTGCCAATGGAGATTTGGTGGCATCTTGGTATCGGGGAAGCGGTGAGCGCAAAGCAGATGACGTGGCCGTTTACGGAGCGCGACTGCGGGCGGGAGACACGAAGTGGAGTGAAGCTTTCCTCATGGTCGACACACCTGAGTTTCCCGATTGCAATACAACCATGATGATTGATTCGCAGGGTAATTTGCGATTGTTTTGGCCGATTGTTATTGCCAACTCATGGGAGTCCTGTTTAACAAGTTACATAGCTTCTGATGACTATCTGAGCGACGGACCACCGAAGTGGAAGTCGCACGACATTATTTGGATGAAGCCGGACGATTTTGGAGCCGAAGCACGTGCTGCACTGGACATGGTTGTCAAACTTTTTCAAGGCGTCCTCTCGGCAGAACAACGAGCAGAAATCGAATCGGTGAATGAGAAACTCGGGGACAAGCTGTACCAACGTCTTGGTTGGCAACCTCGCTGCAAACCAACTGTTCTTTCTAACGGCCGTATTTTGCTGCCGCTGTATTCAGATACATTCTCCATGTCAACAATGGCGATCAGTGACGACGGCGGGACACATTGGTTTGCGGGCAAACCCATGATGGGGTTTGGAAATATTCAGCCAGCGGTTCTGCGTAAAGACGATGGCACGCTCGTTGCGTATATGCGTGAGAATGGCATAACGGGGCAAATCCGAGTCGCCGAATCCATCGATAACGGATTTTCGTGGGGACCAGTCGGTGAAAGCGAGTTACCCAATCCAGGTTCTGGGCTCGATGGAGTTCGGCTCGCGAACGGCCATTGGGTATTGATTTATAACGATACGCAAGAGGGACGAAATTCTCTCGCGGTATCCCTCTCCATCGACGAGGGTAAGACATGGGGTTGGACTCGTCACTTAGAAAATCACCCCACCGGTTCTTATCATTATCCGGCGATCATCCAAGCAAACAATGGAAGAATTCACGCTATCTACAGCTATTTTGTTGATGAAGGCAAAACCATGAAACACGCAGCCTTTGATGAGGCGTGGATCAGAAACGTAGAGTGACCTCTTCTTGAATCGCTTCAGACTGATATTTTGCAGCACTCAGCAGGTAGGTCAAACGTGGTCAATTGAAGTCCGGAATGTTAGTCGTTCGCATCCATTAGACGATGTGGTTGCTGATTTTTTTAAAACAATGGTCACCGCTAAATGCCCCTAGGAATAAAACCCACTGTTGATTTTGTATTCAAGAAAATATTTGGATCGCCCCAAAATTCGATTGCATTAATCGGTCTGCTGAACGCGATCTTAGAATTTAAAGAGCCTATCGTTGCCGTCGACTTGCTCAATCCGTTTAGTTATCAAGAATTTGCTGAAAGCAAGTTGATCGTGTTAGATATTCGCTGCCGCGACAGTGCGGGGCGATGGCTTAACGTTGAAATGCAGGTTTCCGTGATTCACGATTTGCTTGAGCGAATGATGTATTACGCCTGTAGTATGTATGTTGACCAACTTTGCTCCGGCGATAATTATGCGATGCTCATGCCAGCAATTTCTATTTGCTTGCTCAGTCGCTCCATCTACGAAAGCGATCGACCTCATCATCGATTTCAAATGGTAGATCTGGCGAGTGGGACGACGCTAAATCGATCAATTGAAGTGCACACAGTGGAGCTGGCGAAGTATAATTTTGACGAGCAAACGATTGCCCAAGCGCCGAATCTTCAGCGGTGGGCCTTTCTAATGCTCTATGCACAGGACTATGATGCCGCCCAATTGCGTAGGTTGTTGCCAGGAATCGAGTTTGAAAGAGCCATCGATACGATTGAGGGCATTTCTGCAAAAACTGAGGACCGAAACATGTACGATCAGCGCGAGAAAGCCCAACGAGACTATGAATGGGCCATTTCCGGTGCCCTTGAAAGAGGGCGTCGAGAAGGACGTGAGGAAGGACGCGAGGAAGGACGCGAGGAAGGACGTGAGGAAGGACGTGAGGAAGGGATTCTCGCGGGAAAAATCCAGTTGCTCCAAGAATTGCTGAGCGATGTTGTATCAGGAAAAGAGGAGTTGCTTGCTAAAGGCCGCAACGCACTCTCGGCCCAATTGCAGTCTCTGCAGGACCGCCTGCGCAAACGGGATGCATGACATATTGTGCGAAGGCAATGGTTCTGATTTGGAGCGGAGCCTCTTTTCGAATGGGGTGGTTTTCTTAGCAAAACCTGTCCATTCCGAATTTGCGTCCTGGCAACTCACCCGCGAATTATTTCCGTTCCGCCAAGAACTTTTGGTCTTCCTCGGAAAGCTTGCTAACCGGCACACTGAGGGTTGAGCCGTCCTTTTTCCGCAGCATCACATTTTGTTTTTCTACACGATCTAGCGTGGCTTCAATAGCGAATTTTCCAGATCGATCGCGCCAAGTCCGTAGTTCGTTGTCCACTTTCTCCTGGTCACTCAGTGTTGCCAGTGCGGTTTTGATTTCGTCCGTGCTAACGGATTGAAGTAAAGTTAATGTTGTCGACGAGCCATCCAGACCCTCACCGGTCAAAGTGCCGTTGACGAAGACTGGTAATTGAGGGAGTTCATGACCGCTCCACAAACCGACGGTGGTTTCCCGGCTAACCAAATAGGGCATGTCATTGTAAGCAACCAGTAAGTCTTGCCCATTGAGCACCTTTAAGATGATAGCACCATTCAAAAAGCCTATAGAGTGATTGGACCGCGTGTCGACGCGTGGGCCGTATTCTGATAGGACGGATAGCAGTGCGGTCGGGCTGAGCCCGTCCGCTAGCTGGGTACTTAAATTAGCCAGTTCCTTAGCCCGCTTATCCATATCTGCGATAATGCTATTCTTTATGCTCTCGCTACGAAAATACCAAGTGGTATCGGATTTCTTTTTGGGCTTGATGTTGCGCACTACATCAATTCCGGCTCGCGCCAATTGGTTCGGAATCAAAGATTCGCCCCCCCTCATATCTCTCATTGTGGAGCGAACTCTTTGCAGCTCGCGTGACAAATCCTGCTTGATGGTTTCGAATTCATCGCGTCCACGCGTGACGTACTCTGTGAATGCCTCTTGGGGAATTTCTACTCTCCCGATCGAACCTGCCTGGCCAGGGCTTTGACGCGGAGCGGTTCTTGGTGCGTTGCCCTTGATCGAGGATAGTTGCGACAATTGACGGGTCCCCGCACTTTCGAGTGCGAGAAGCATATCTGCCGACGAAATACCAAAATTCAAGTTTTGGCCGGAAATTGAGGCCAATGTGCTCATTGCCACGACAGCCCCAGCATCATTGATAATTGGTCCTCCGCTATTGCCAGAAGAAAGCGCGGCATCGATCTGAATCCAAGTTCCTGCGCGGCGTTTGCCACTCTCTTGTGCGATTTCCTCTCCGCTCCGCACAGCACTAACAACTCCGCTGGTCGCTGTAAAGGACAACCCCAAAGGAGATCCAAGTGCCACTACTTGCTCTCCTTTTCGGGGCACCGTCAGCGACAGCGGCAGTACTGGTAAATCCAGCGCAGCAGGACTGCTCAATTTTACAATCGCAATGTCTCGGTCAGCATCCACAAGCAGCGAGCCCTCAACTCGAAAAATTTGGTCGTCTGGAAAAACAACTCGCGCTGAGGTTGCGCCTGCTAGCACATGCGCATTGGTCATGATGAGCCCAGGCTGTACCAGAAACCCACTGCCTAATACTTGGCCGCGATCCGATTCCGCTTCGATGCGAACAACACTCCGTTCCGCGTCTTCGATTGTGTCTGCTAGGACGCGTGCTGGAACTCCAGCCGAGCGAGAAGCTGGCGAAACAGATGCGGTCTCCTCGAGCATGAGGGCATCGTTTTGTGAACCGGGCATCGTGGTTAAGCGGGGATTTCCCCAGAACGACCAACCAAACCTCTCGGACCCAGAACAGGTCACTTCCAATCTCAATTGGTTGATCCCAGCAATATCAATCTCATATTCTTGAAACTCTCCGTGTGCTTGCATTGGGAGCGACTCCCACAATACCCTCCTGTCACCTACAACCCGGAAAGTAATAGGTGAGCCAGATTGGCCATTCCAGCCTTCGGCCTTGGCATGGTTCATACCGTCAGCCATCGTCGGGAAATTGAGTGCGACAGTTCCAGAAAAAGTCATGTACGCACCCTTGAGGTTGTAGCTCACATACGCCACTCGCTGTTGGCTCGCTCCAGAAGTTGTGCCGAATGGAGTGAAGGATAGGCTATGTGTCAAAGGCTGTGGCGCAGACTTAAGTCGCACTCGCTGCACATCGAAATCGGGAAAGCCAGTCGAACCATTAATACCCAAAGTACCATACGAACTCGACGATCCGCTCTCGCGTAGATCGTCAAGAAAACGCTCCTGCGCAACTGCCTGTACCGATACGGATGAAAGTGATGCAGGGTAAAGATAGAACAGCGGATTGGGTGTTGTTCCCAGCCGTTTTACCTTCAGTTTTGCCAGTGTGTCCGCAGTTAGTTTGTCAATCTGAGACTGGTCTGGGTCAAGAAAAGTATCCGTTTTATCTGGCCATGTATTAGCATATATCGGTATTCGACCGTCGCCCGGTTCCGTCCAAACAAAGGCTTGGAAATTTGTATCGTCAATTAGGAACTCAGTTGGCCCACCGGAATCTGGCGAGGTACTCGGTGTTGCAATTGCATAGAAATGCCGTGCGTCGCTTTTTCGAATCGCACGCTGGAACGGTACTGTTCCAGGAACCAACTGCGTCGATACCAATCCGATTGCCAAATGCTCTTTGAATCTCGGATCCTTACGCCACTCGGTCTGCTCGCCGGATTGGAGCGAGTATACATGCTCGTTTAGCTGGTGATTGTAAAATCGCACCAATGGAGCGGCACCCTGAGGCGGTGCTGCAGTAGCGAATGATGCCCAACCGCAACAAAGTACCGAAAGAATCAGGGTCTTTACGCGACACACCATGTTGGAGACTCCCGCAACTAAACCTTCACATCAATCTGATTGAGCTAAGGCAAGCAGAATATCTCTTTCGACTGGGTGGGTCAACTATATTCCTATTGGGCAGTATCTATCCTTGCCACCTGGAATCATTGGATACATGTATCCGTCTCGCAGGATTGCCGCTTTTTTTCAAGGATTTGGCAGCAGCAAAGTACTTGGCTGACGGTGGTGAAATTAATCGCTGATTGCAACCAAATACTCTTGCCTTGAATTGGCGACTTGTTTCGCCAAACGCATGAACATTTTGTTGTTGACCACAACCGGCGTGGGGAACACATCGTCTGCTATCTTTGATTGACTAATGGATTCGTACTTTTTCGGGGAAGCTCTGAAGACAAATCCTTGTCCAGCTTCATTGAAAACATAGATCAACTCGCCGACTAGAAGTGGTGAACTGCTGTAAGCACCTCCCAATCTTTCTCGCCACATCGTTTCGCCCGTTTCGGCTTTCCAACAATAGGCCACGCCCGCATCGGTGACTGCGTACAAATAGCCATCGTGGTAGAGCATGGATTGCTCATAGCATTTTTGATTGTTGGTCCAAACAACTTCGCCGGAGCCATTAGAGCGAATGCAGGCAGTTTCGGATTTAGGGTATCCGCCGCTTGCAAAAACGAGTTCATTGTTCCAGACCATTGTTCCGCACGTTGCCATGCTTGTCGCTTCGCTTTGCCACAGTACTTCTCCCGTGTGGGGGTCGTACGAGATGACCGCATTACCGCCACTTAGCAATAGTTGGTCACGCCCACCAGTATTGGCAATAATCGGTGACGAAAAACTGATTGTGACGGGGCGTGCAGTTCGCCAGACTTCCTTTCCTGTCATTCTATTGCGGGCGGTTAGAAACGCCTGGCCATCATAATCGCCCACAACAATAATTAAGTCTTTGTAAAGCGCCGGAGACGCAGCGTACCCATACTTAAACAATTGCGGGTTGTAGTGCCCGAGGTTTTCCTCCCAGACAATTTTGCCTGACAAATCAATTGCAGTTAGCCGTAATGATGCCGAATTGTAGAACACGGCGAATAGATGTTGGCCGTCTGTTGCGAGTGTAGAACTTGCTTCCGTATTTTTGGGGTGGTTTTGTGTGGCCAACCCACCTTGATGAACCAAACGCGTCCATCGTGCTGCGCCCGTTTCGCGATCAAACGCTAATACTGATTGTGTACCAACCGATTTGTCGGCAGTCGTCAAACAAACTTGGTCGCCCACAACAATCGGTGAACTATGTCCGCGCCCAGGGACTTCGGCGGCCCAGACGATTTTATTCTCAGTGATACGTTCAGGGGCCGATGCAGCAGCGGTAGCAATATTGTTACCGCTAGGGCCTCTCCAAGTTCGCCAGTCTTCCTGGGGCTGCTCGGGTTGTTCATTGGCTGCAAGCCATTTGCTGGAAGTGGCAATGATCGGAAGCCCGATGGCTACTGATTTTAGGAGTGTTCGACGCTCGTTCATTCGGTTCATTTTGGATCTCTTTCGATGGGCGTATAGCCGAATGTACGATCGAGAAGCTCATAGGCCTCTTTTCTTTGATCGTTGGGGAAATCATGTCCTGCATCAGGATAGCTGATCGTCAAATTTTCTTCTGCGCCCAATAAACGATACACATCTCGAATCTTCGGTTCCGCTTTTCTTATCCCTGCTACCGCGAAATTCTCATCACCCATGGGTGAGCAAGAGTAGAATTTTCGCGGCGCAATAGTTGCCGCAACTTCATAAAAATCAAATGGTACCAAACTGGGATTCATGTCAAAAATCTCCCGAATTCTTGGCATATAGCGTGAACTTGTCCAGCCAGCCAATTTGCCTTCGTAATAGTCATGGAAAGGTGTCCAGCCACAACTTGTGATGGTTACCGCAATTCGAGTATCAAAGGCACTTACAAACATGGCGTTGTGACCCCCGAGAGAGTGTCCGATAACAGCAATGTGTTTGGGATTGCATTGTTCCATCGTTACCAACAGGTCAATGCCTCGAATATGGTTGACAATTCCCTTCATAGATCCCGACTGATAGCTATCGGTGTTAAAATCGTAGTCAGAGTAATCACCAAAGGATGGATAGTCGGGGGCTAGAACGACGTAACCACGACTGGCCAGCTCTATGGCGTAATTGCGATTGGGTTTTTCTCCTTCGCCCCCAACTATTCGCTTACCAAGGTGGGAAGTTGGATGAAGAGCCAGAACGGCGGGAAAGCCACTTTTTGGCTGAGGGATCTTTGGCAAATAGAGATGCGCGGGCACTTTGTCTCCGTCCCCAGCCTCATAATTCAACATTACACGAGTGCAGTGGGCAAGTTCCTCGCGATTAATCTCGGAAACAATAGGTTTAAGTGTGCTCGTCCACTCAGGTAGCGGCCCCATGACTTGTTGCATTCCTAAGAGAATATGTTCCCGTCTTCGCTGCCAATCATCGAGAGTAGTGATCGGAGACAGAGCGCCGCTTGTAGATTGAAACACGCTCAGATCCGAATGGTCTGGGTAGCCGGGAAAGAACTTCGGAAGGGAGCTGAAGTCTCTCGGGTCTTGTGTGGTACGATTCACGAAGGCGGCAAGTTGAAGGTCTACTTCCGATACAATCTTCTCTTCGGTATCCGAGGCCCATGGTCCGGGAAGTCCGTAATACAACATGGCCCCACTCCCTTCGTACCCACCTTCGTTCAATACTCTTAGCGAGGGAATATAAGCCATCACATCGTTGCAATAGGAGGCAATCCAAGTGCGTCCAGGATCGTAGTCGGATTTCAGGCGAATGGCATAATCGACGACAACTTCGCCGCCGAGAAATACCCATGTTGGCCCATCGCCAAGCTGCCATGTTTGAATTGGATAGGCATATTCATCCGCTAGCTGCCCGAGCTGATCCCATTGTTGCAAGAGGACTTCCGCGCGTCCGGCTTCAAAGCGATTTTGCGAAACGCGTAGCACCTCCAGTGTCTCACGGTCCGGCAATTCTGTTAACTGAAGAGGAATTTCCGCGTATTGAGATTCTAGTTCTCCATGGATCTCGTGCCGTGGTTTGTGAAAGACTTCTGCAGCTGCCAGCGCAATCTGATTTCCGTAATCTTGCGCGTGGGCTACTTCGCGGCGGGGGACTGGGTTTTGGTCAGCGCCACATCCGGCCCAGACCATAGACTGTACACCAGGAAATTGTTGTTCGATGGCAATTTGTGCATAGCCGGGCCAATCGCCGCACCACTGATAGCCCGATAAGACGGTCGCGTGACATGCATACCCGCATACGATGGCTAGGGGAGATGGCTTATTGGATGTACTGACATCGGCCGGTTCGACAATCAACACAGGAACATCGTGGTCAACCGGTCCACGCAACCTGTTGGATTCTCGGAGCGCGGGTACTTGCGACTCTTCATTATTGCGACGATTCACTGCAAACGTGGCTCGGCCCACACCCCAGCTAATACTCGCCTCCATTTTCCCATTCCATGCCCGCTCAACTGCTGAAACAATTTTACTTTCAAGAGCGTGGGTGTATTGATCAACGCGCTGCCATTGGTCAGGTTGCAGGTGATACATCGCTTTCAAGTTGCGACCGACGACGGGACCCGAGTGTGTATGAGTCGTTGACAACGCAATGGCTTCGCGTTCCAGGCCAAATTTCTCTCTCAGGGTTGTGCATACTCGCATCGACATGTCGGCATCGATGCCGACCAAGTCTAGTGTAATAAGCACTTTGGTCGCGCCGCGTGCGTCTTCCAGTACGAGAGCCTTTGCCCAAAGATCTGTGAGCGTGCCATCTGCTGGTGCGTCTCGTCCTCCGTAGCCCGACATCCACATAGGTCCTTCCGGCGTGATATTTTCTTTGCCAACTCCAGCCTTCCACGAAGGGACATCAGGGGGCGCTGCATAAGCTGCATCCGATGACGCACTGAAGGAGACGATAAGCCAGAGCACGAATGAGTACTTGCGAGAGTACCGAAGTGAACAGGGCATCATGGCGGGGCCTTTGCGGGAATGATGCGAAGCATGGGAAGTGCAAGACAATCACGACAACAGCGACGGAATTGTAACCAATTCAGTTGATAGTCGCCTTTCGCTCCGCGAAAGTTGCGTCGCCAGCTGTTGATAGTCGCCTTTCGCTCCGCGAAAGTAGCGTCGCCAAATCTTGTTTTTCTCGCCACTTTCGCGGAGCGAAAGGCGACTATCGCATTGGCCACATAACTATGGCAGGGCATGCTATAACTTGGACCCTCCGAGCCAGCTTTAGTTAGGCTTCTGAAGTTTTTCCCCTCTGGCCGATATTAATAGGTGCGTTCTGACGTGTCTGACCCAAAACGTGAAATCCACTCGGACGAGGGGCTGTTCGCAGGGCGAAGATCGACGATTTTCGCACTTTCTGCCTCTGCGTCGTTTCTGTTGTATCTGCATCGGTACACATGGAACTTAGTGCGTCCTGAGTTGCAAGCCGAGTACAATCTGTCGAACTCGCAATTGGAAACTCTTGGCTCAGCGTTCTTCTTGCCCTATGCGGCTGGACAGATTCCGGGAGGAATTCTATGCGACTTGTTTGGTCCCCACCTGTTCCTTGTCGCGATCATTTTGATCTGGTCGATATTATTGCCGCTGCATGGATTATCGGGAAATTATTGGTCCTTGCTGGGAGTTCGTGCCGGGTTTGGGCTTTCTCAAGCAGCCTGTTATCCCGCGCTCAGCAAGGTAACACGTTCTTGGTTTCCGCTTCGTGGTCGCACGCAAATACAAGGCTGGATTGCTAGCGCTTTTGGGCGTGGAGGTGGCGCGATGGCCTCAATAGTGATGGGGGTGTTGCTGATGGATACGCTGGGACTCTCCTGGCGAAATGCCTTGGTTGTTCTCTCCATTGTTGGAATGCTCTTCGCAGCGGCCTTTTTTTTCTTGTTTTCCAATGCGCCAGAAGCGAGCTCTCCCAAGGCCAGGAAGAGTAAAACCGGTGACCCTGCACCGCAAAGCTCGGTGCTGGAGTCAAACAAAAAAGTCTTACCCTTCTCGGTTGCGCTGAAGAATCGCAGCTATGTGGTTTTACTCTTTCAGCAATTCTTGAACGCCGGGTCCGATGTTGTTTTTGCGTTAATACTGGGGAGCTATTTCAAATCGCTTGGAGTAGAGAACAATGCGACTTTGGGTCTCTTGGTTAGCCTACCACTATGGGGAGGTGCTATTGGAGGAATCTTTGGTGGCTACGCAAATGATTGGGCGATAGCGCGATTCTCAAATCGACGAATCTGCCGTTCCGCTGTTGCTGGAATTGGACTTGGGCTCGGTGGCCTGATCGTACTGTTAGCGGTCGCATCGCCGCAGCCAACCTATGTAGCGATTGGACTTTTGTTGGCTCGTTTTTTCTGTGATTGGAATCAGCCGACGGTGTGGGGTACTTGCACTGATCTTGGCGGTCGATACTCTGCGACGGTTTTTGGCATGAATAATATGGTGGGAAATCTTGGTGCATTCCTTACACCATTTGCCGTCGGCATATTGTTGGATTACTTCAGTACTTTTTCGGCAGTGGACGGCAAGCAGGTGCGTGACACAAATTTTGTTCCCGCATTTGTACTTTGCGGCGGAATGATGCTGGCGGCCTCCTTTTGTTGGATCTTTATCGATTGCACTAACACGATAGTTACCGAAGCGGATGAATCATGACACGGTTAATCTTTGACGCTCACTTAGATCTTGCTTGGAATACTGCATCCTTTGATCGTGACCTCACACTTCCGCTGTCCCGACTCAATCAGTCGGAAGCGGCAATGACCGATGTCCCATTCCGAGGTCGCGCAACAGTTTCGTTTCCTGAAATGCGACGCGCGGGAATCGCTATCTGCATTGGGACTCTTCTGGCCCGAAGTGGTCCAGAGCATCTTCGACAAGGCGGGTATCAGCGAGTCGATCTTGATTTCGCGACTCGACTCGGTTGCCATGCTGCTGCACATGCACAACTAGCTTGCTATCGCTACTGGGAAGCTCAAGGAGAGATTCGTATGTTGAGCTCACGGTCACAGTTCTTAGACCACTGGGAATACTGGAGCGACGCGACCGAATCACAACGTGCGTCTTTGCCAATCGGTGTGGTTCTATCAATGGAGGGTGCCGACCCTGTGATGAATCCGAATACTCTGGAGTACTGGTGGAAGCAAGGTCTGCGCGCAATCGAACCGGCCCATTACGGGCGCAGCCATTATGCCAGTGGTACAGCAACCGAGGGACCGTTAACAGCAGCCGGACGTCAACTAGTACAAGAAATGGAGCGATTGGGTATCGCGTTGGATGTGACCCATCTCTGCGATGAAAGCATGGCCGAAGCGCTAGACCTCTACACCGGACCTGTATGGGCCAGTCATCACAATTGCCGCAGTCTTGTTCCTGGCGATAGGCAGTTGACCGACGAGCAAATTCGCCGCCTCTGTGAAAGAGATGCTGTAATCGGAGTAGCACTCGACGCGTGGATGCTGTTCCCCGGATGGATTCGTCGTCAAACCGATCCCAGCAACGTCACCATGAGCGATGTGGCAAATCACATCGATCATGTCTGCCAGTTGGCCGGAAACACTCGACATTCCGGTATTGGTAGTGATCTCGACGGTGGTTTTGGTACCGAACAAACTCCGGGCGATATGACTTCCATTTTTGATCTGCAAAGATTATCAGACATATTGTCGCAACGTGGCTACAGCGATGGTGATATCAACGCAATTTTCCACGGCAATTTTGTGCGACATGTGGCGAATAGTTTGCCCGAGTGATTATTGAGACCATGTGGATAAAATCTGAAGTATGAGCCAATGGTTGAGATCAATGTTACTAGTACTGACATTCGTTTTGGAGTTCACGTCACGCCAGGTGCCAAGCGAAATCTTGCTGGAGGTGCACATGATCACTCGTTGCGGATTTCAGTGACGGCACCGCCGGACAAGGGCAAGGCCAACGACTCGGTTATCGAAGTATTGGCAAAGGCTCTGGGGGTAAAGCGGTCGCAGTGTGATATTATATCCGGGCATACCTCTAGACGAAAAGTTGTTCGGATCAACGTGACTGATCATCCCGAAATCATTGATAAAATAAAATCTCTAGCGAACGCGATTGAATAGATAGAATCGGATATCACCAGAAACAATGCACAACACCGTCGCGAAGTCTCGCTGAACCACTCATTGGCAGAATTTGACGCACCAAGTTGACCAACCCGGTTTATACTGTTTTTCTCAGACTAAAATCTACAGCTCTCTTCATAAGGTCTCATTGTTCATCATGAAGCATTCCTTTTTCCTGTCGTTTGTGTGTAGTCTTTTGAGTTCGCTCGCTCTGTTGAACAATGGTTCGGCTTCTGAAAATTGGACAATGGAGTGGGGCACACTTGCTCGAGTAGAGTCCAGCCCATCCGTGATTCGCTGCACTATCAATAACACGCAGAGTGACCTGAGATTGCTTGTGCCGAATGATGTCCCAGAAATTTCACGCGTTGTCGACGAGATGGGTAAGACTCTGAGTGCGTTCGTTGAGTATTCGCCAACCTCCTCGAACCGCTACTTAGTGATCGACAAGAGTTTTGTGGAGCAAGGCTTGAGTGATTTCTTGCTCGAAACTGTGGAAAAATCTGAACAGCATGTGGATGGCCGCATAGTACTCTCTGCTGCGGATGCAAAGCTGGAAGGTAAGAGCATCCAATTGGAAACGAACCCAAACAATCACCGCATTGGATTTTGGTCCAACGCATCCGATACCGTTTCGTGGCAGTTTCCTGCGACACGTTGGGGCATGTATCGTGTACTTCTCACCTATTCCACTGCTTCTCCTGCTGGATCGGATATTTACATTCAAGTTGGCAAGCAGAAGTTAACCAGGCAATTAGAGTCGACCTCGGATTGGTACAAGTATCGAACACTAGATTTCGGGAAAGTTTACTTGGCTGAATCCGGGAACTTTGACGTTGTTGTTGGCTGTGATGCGATGAAAGGAAATGCCCTCATGAATCTCAAAGCAATTACATTGCTGCCCGCATGCGAGGGTGAAATGCCCGAGCAAGCTATAGATGGCAGTATCGTATTACATGGTAAGGATTCCATCGTTCAAGGCACGATGTTGCGGTATGAGCCGAACCCAAAAAAGATCACGCTGGGCTATTGGATCCATACGGCCGATAAAGCGGTCTGGCAATTTTCTGTAACCCAACCAGGGAAATTTGCTGTAGAAGTGTGGCAAGGATGCGGGACGAATCAAGGAGGCAGCGATGCCGAAGTCCGATTGGGTGATCAAGTTCTAACTTTTGTTGTAGATGATACTGGGCATTTTCAGAATTTCGTACCACGCATGATCGGTCAAATTGAAATAAACCATTCTGGCATGCACGAATTGTCGATTCAGCCTACTCGTATCGCTGCACAGGCAGCAATGGATATTCGTCAAATTCGGTTACTCCCAGTTACTGAGTGATGTGACTGAGCGTTGATGGGTCTAGTACGACATGACGGATCCGCTCGCGTTTCCAAGTGTAGGTGATGTGTACGAGGTTATCATTTGTTTCGATGATAGCCGGATAGCTGTATTCACCTGGCGAATTCTCTAGCACGGCTACATCGTTCCAGGTTACGCCATCGCTTGAGATTGCAACATTTAAAGGCGTGCGGCCTTGCGAAGTTGGGTTGTAAACTAGCAAATGGCGACCGTCTTTCAAAGTCACAGCGTCGGTTCCTGAGTTGGGATTGGGTAAATCCATTAGTGTCATGGAGGACCAACTCTGGCCTTGATCAGACGAGGTGATTCGGAATAATTTTCCCTGTCGGGTGCGGCCTAACGCTAAAAGTTGATTGGGGCCAAGGGTCAAAATGCTCGGCTGAATAGCGCCGATAGCTTGACCATCATTTAGTGGTTCTGTCCGATGCCAAGTGCGTCCTAAATCGGCAGTCCATTCCATATGGATTCGCCAGCCATCAAATTCGGTGCTTGAAGGACATAGTATTGTGCCATCAGCCAACTCAAAAGGTTTGTTCTTTACAGGCCCATCAATGTGCTCGGGGAGCCTCATTGCAGTTGACCATGTCGCACCTTGGTCGTCGCTCGTCATCAGCATTCCCCACCAAGTATCAGGCGACGGTCCGACCTTATAGAACAACATCAATGGGCCATTTTTGGGTTGGTGCAAAACGGGATTCCAGCAAGGATGTCGATAGGGGGTTCCGTCGATCTTGGTGTATTGAATTCCATTGGCAACTTCAACAGGCGCGGACCAATTCCCATTGTCCAATCGAGACAACCAGATACCAACATCAGGATGCTTTTCGTCCTGTCCACCAAAGAATGCCACCACTAAATGACCATCTGATGTCTCGACAATGGTCGATGCATGACAACTGGGGAACGGCGCAGTCTCATAGATAAACTCTCGCTCTATTGCAGCCGTAACATCGTTGGCCTTGGCTGTTTGGCTCTCTGGTGAAACCGAAACAAAAACTAAAATTAGCGAACAAATTGCAAGTTTTTCTTTGAACATAGTGGGTCACTTGGAAGCAGCATTGCGGGAATAGTAGAGACGTCCATTTTCCGCTCCACCTAGAAAATCGGGGACACCATCGTCATTGAAATCAACAATACAGGGGCTGGTCGAATGACCTTGAATATTCTGCGAAACCAGCGGACCGCGGTCTTCAAAATAGTAGTTGCCATTGGATTCGCGAGTTTGCCGAAGCCAATTCGCATTGGTTGAATTGACCAAGACATCGTTGTGCCCATCCCCATCCCAGTCAACGATACAGAGCTTTCGGCGACCACTCCCACCCGCTTGTCCGCGATTTAATTGCAACGGTCCGGGTGTGGAGTCTACTGCGCGATGCCCGCTATCCGATATGGACAAATTTGTTCCGTAAAAACAGCGTTGTGGAGGTAGTAGTATTGGCCCGTTGGAGCCCATCTGCCCTCGCCAAAGACAAAGATATCCCTCGTGGTCGAGCGCGACCAAATCCAATTGATCATCTTTGTCCCAATCGATCACTAGAGGAGTTGTACGCCATTGTGTGACCAAGGCGTTTGTTTCCGTGTTAAACCAAGTCCAGCGAGGTTTTACCGGGTCAGTTTCCCAGTGGACTTGCAAGTCCTGTGGCGCGGCCAGTTTTGGTGCCGAACGTGTACCAATATTTTCTAACCACTGTACGCGACCCCAAATGGAATTGAAAACGATGTCTGGTAGACCGTCGGAGTTCCAATCGGCAACAGATAGAGTAGTGTAGCCCCATTTCGCTTCCGCTGGGCCTTGAATGCTTCCGTTGGGTCCCGCTTCGATTCGAAACACCTTTCCGCCTGCGTCTAGTCTTCGGGGCGCATTCCATTGAGGCAATTCAATTCCTGCTCCACTGAGATTTTCAAAATACTCGATGTAACCAGCCGTGTTGCCGCACAAAATATCTTGGTCTCCGTCTCCATCCCAGTCGTACGCGAAGGGTGTCGCCAGTGCGCCACATTTCAGCGTATCAGCTGCTTGCTGAAAGTACTTTGGAGGGTGAAATATGGGTACACGGTCTGAATTGAATCGACCAGAATTCTCCAACCAAGCAACGCGGCCGTCTTCATCGCCAACAATCAAGTCGTGATCGCCGTCTTGATCCCAGTCAAAGGCTATGGGCACAATCATTTGCAAGTCCATTCGCAACGGCATATTCGCGACAGTCTTAAGGCGTTTGCCAATGTCATAAACCGGGGTAACTGCTGTACCCACATTTTTAAAGTAAGTCATGCCGTCTAGAAATTCACCACATAGGATGTCAAGATCTCCATCGCGATCAAAATCATGAAAATTGGGCGAGGGGCAACCGTAGACATCGAGCGGTTGCCCACCTGCGTGTATTTGCATAGGGGATTGATAGGATGGCGAATCGGCTGAGCCTACGTTGATGGCGACAAACACAAAACCGTGCAGCGGACCATTAGTCCAATTCCCATTTTTGTCCCAAGCATCATCCCATCCATAGTCGGTCCAGTCGTCTATGCCTATAATCACGTCGAGAAGTGAATCCCCGTTATAGTCCGCATAGCGCCATTGGTTGTAACGAACTTTCGGACCTTTGCTTTGAGTGCCGACGACGGAATAAAAGTCGTTCTTAAGTGGCAAGTCATTGTGGTTAGCTAAACCACTCTGAATAAAATTTTGGTATTCAATACTAGGCGACAAGACTCGTATGCCGTCGGGAGTGTAGCTAGGCATCAAGTCGTTTATTGTTTTGCCCAGCCACTTTCCTGGCTGAAATACTGGCATTGGATCTTTGGATGTATCGCCAGTCACATTTTCGAACATCCAGAGCCCATTGGATGGCTTATCCGGACATGACACGATCAAATCAAAATCGCCATCATTGTCAGCGTCGCACGGAATCGGCCACGCCCATAAACCTACTCCAAGGTCTACGACCAATCCAGGATGATTATAGGGCAGGGGTAGTAGCTCTTCTGCAGTTGCTGTCTGGCACCTGGCAAAGTGGCAAAGCAGAGCAACGAAAAGCAAACGCAGGCAAGTTGTTTTAACGAAGAAGTTTGCTGGCTGGGGTAAAAATGACAGTAGCATTCGAGTCGTCATTGGCAGGTTGGAAATGCTTGGTAGTGAATAGTTGAAATAGCATTCTAACCCAAAATAGTGCACCACAGGGCCATTCCGAACAATCGCTGTTAATTGCTTTGCCTATTTGTTTAATTTACCTTTGCCCTGATTTCGGTTGTTGTTGGTTGCGTCAGAGGGTGTGGCGTTATAGTCAATAGTACCACTGAGAGAACGAACCAATGCCCACAGAAGCCCGAAGCTTTTCTTGGCTGCTGACTGTGGTGCTTCCAATTCGCTAGTGTCGAGGCTTTGTTGTTGCAGTTCGTCTGTGACGAAATTCGTGGCAATGGAGCTTGTAGGATCGGACTCCATCGTTTCGACAAGTTCCCAAACCGCTCCTTCCAGCGGACCAGCTTGGCGAACTTTCCAGCTCTCCAGTTCGATTCCTGATTGCGAAGACTCTACTCTTTCAAATCGCAACTCTTGTTCGCTCAGGCCTCTTTCCATAGCCTGTCGTAATCCATTGGGATTGCGCCAATCGCCGTGAGACATTTTCCTTGATTGCTCACTGTCGTTCTCATTTAGTGCTTCAGCGACCACAATCTCATTGCTAGAGTTCTCAGCTAGGTAAGTTTCCTCTTGTGCAAGAGAATTACTGTTCGAATTCGTATTTGAAGAAATAGCTGAGTCACGCGTCGAATCAACAAGGTCGGCCCTCTCGGGACCAGATGTAGATCCTGTACCAGATGTTGCATCCAATGTACTGCTCGGTCCAACTCCACTAGCGACGACTTGTCGAACGTCCACCGATAATGTAGCTGATGTGGAAATCGTATTTCCGTTGGAGAGTTCCCTAGTAGTTGCCATTACTGTCAGTGTGAGGTCGTTGTCAGAGCCACTTGGTGGAATCAAACCTAGTGTCCCGAGATTCCAGCCTGTGATGTTAGCAATCGCGCCATCAAATCCAGAAACAAAGGTATGGACTCCATCAGTGATAGTGGCACCGCGTGGTAGATTCGCGATGGACAACCGGAGTTGCTCAGAACCATCGGTATCATGTAGCGTGACGGCAATTGTCAACGGTATTCTTGTATCCTGCTGGCCGCTTGCTGGTTCCACCACAAGCGATGCCATATCAGCGATTGCGCCCACTTGGAGCCGCGCTGTATGAACTTGGTCGACCTGCCCACTGTTTGTTGTCGAAAGTCGAACTTCAGCGACAATTTGGCCAGAAAATCCAGGTGGTGGAGTAAGACGTATGCCGGACAGCTCCCAGCCTCCAATATCAGCGGAAGTTATTTCTGAGCTTATGGTCGCCAGATGGCCGCTGCCGTCGGTTAGCTGAGTGCCAATCGGGAGTCCAGAAATCACTAAATGAGTTAGCTCTTCTCCGCGGATGTCGATACTTTGCAATTGCAACGGCCACGCCATCGTTTGGTCTTCTTCGGTAACCAAATTTGCTACGTTCAATACCATCGCATCTCGCTGACCGTCTATGCTGAGCGTCAATTCCGCGTCACTTGAAACACCGTGATTGTCCACAATGGTATAACGAACAATTACTTCCGCAGACTCTCCGAACGACAAGAATTGATAGTGCTGCCCCGGGTTGTAAATCAACTGCTGGCCAACAATGCTGATCTCTCCGAAACCCGAAGAAATTGTAGCTGAATTAATCTCAATTCGATCGCTGGTATCCGCATCGCCGTCGTTCGCCAGTACGTCGACTTGGATAGATGAGTCTTCCGTGGTTGTCGCACGATCGTCTAAGGCTCGAGGACCGTCGTTTGTACCCAAGACGGTGATACGAACAGTTGATTGACTAGAGGCTCCGTTGCTATCTTCCACTTTGAATACGAAGCTGACGTCTCGAGTCTCACCCACGGCAAGATCTTGGAAATCCGTTCCAGGATCGAACGAATAGGAACCGTTAGCATTAACGGTAACTGAACCCTCGGCCGTGTTGGTGACCAGTGAATAAGTATGGGTATCGCTGGTGTCTGCGTCGGTTTCTGCTAGTTGACCAGTAACGACTGCGCCATCTTCAACGGCTGTGTTGGTTCCTGCTTGCGCCACTGGTCCATCGTTCGTACCTGAGACAGTGATAGTAACCGTCTCTTGACTGGTTGCCCCGTTGTTGTCTTCCACTTCGTAAACGAAGGTGACGTCACGAGTTTCACCCACTGCGAGATCTTGGAACGCAGAACCAGGATTGAACGAATACGAACCATTCCGGTTAACGGTGACCGAACCTTCAGTTGTGTCGGTAATCAGCGAATAGGTATGGGTGTCAGTTGTATCGGCATCAGTTTCCGCTAGTTGACCAGTAACGATCGCCCCATCTTCAACGGCTGTGTTGGTTCCTGATTGCGCCACGGGTCCATCGTTGGTACCCGAGACAGTGATAGTAACCGTCGCTTGACTGGTTGCCCCATTGTTGTCTTCCACTTCGTAAACGAAGGTGACGTCTCTAGTTTCACCAAAGGCGAGATCCTGGAACGCAGAACCAGAATTAAACGAATAGGAACCATTCCCGTTAACGGTGACCGAACCTTCAGCCGTGTCGGTAACCAGCGAATAAGTGTGAGTGTCACTTGTATCGGCATCAGTTTCCGCTAGTTGACCAACAACGATCGCCCCATCCTCAACGGCTGTGTTGGTTCCTGATTGCGCCAGCGGTCCATCGTTCGTACCCGAGACAGTGATAGTAACCGTCTCTTGGCTGGTT
>JBGTBJ010000059.1:0-5572 GCA_041749395.1 Pirellulaceae bacterium | reverse complement strand
GCACCGCCCACCAGCCCGCGCTGTAATGAATTCACGAGTCTCGTCTGCCACTGGCGATCTACTTTAGGGTTTGCGGCCAAGTAGATGCAGAGCTTCAGCACGTACCAGGGAGAGGTGTTCACTCAGCTCGGCCAGCGCCGCTAGTTCCATCCGTTCCTGATCAGTCAGCAATCCTTCGTTATTGCGATCCATCAATTGCTGCAGATGCCGATCGGCCTGCTCCGGCAGCCGGAGTGTGGCGACGTTTTCGACCCATTGCAGGGGTGCATCGATTGTTGTGGCCATTGGCATCCTCGAATCGTAAAGTCCTGTACCCAAGCCTCCATTTTACCAGAAAAAACGCGATTACGGTAGCTCAATTAGCCCATCGCGATGCCGCTGGAAGTGGCTTCGTAACGCCCTTTTTGCAAGATCACATCTTGGCAGTTACCGTTCGTCCATGCCGACCGAGCCGATCCTCGGTGCGTGGTAGAGCTGTTCGGTAACGCGATCTAGTATATTCAGAAGAGCGAGTAAAATACTTACAGAGAGCACCGGTTTGCGAAGGCCGGTTTGCCAAGCAATGCGGGGTAGGCATCACCAATCCCCTGGTTCAGCTCACGTCGGAAAGGTTTGATCCAACGACATGACAGATTCCATGTTTTCACATTACCGCTGGTTGTTCGTCACCATCCAAGGATCAAAGGTACTCGATCCCAAGTGGTACTGTAATATTTGTCAATTCCGATTCTCCAGCCCCAAACAATTTGGTGACATCTGTCCAGAGTGTCGCGCTGAAGTCGGCGTTGATGACGACCACCACAATCGACGTTCTGAAAAGGTAAGCTGATGATCGGTGCTGCACGTAACGCTTAGGGAACGTTGCCGTTTGGGGAAGTTACACCATAACAGACCACCTTGCTGGAAAGGCGATGGTTTCTCCCGAGGCAGAACGAAAAGCAGATTCCTCGAAAACCGCCCCGATAGTCCGTTCCATCGCTGGCCGATCAATATTATTCCATGCCAGCCAGGCGTATTCCGGAAAGTCGAATGGATCAAAAAACAGGCCACCGTCAGGAACACGGGCATCAACCAATAGAGCCTGACAATTTGAAACGTGCTGAGTGGACTCATCCCGCGAGCGGAACTTTGTCGAAATCGCATTGCCCTGATGGTCAACCAACAGCAGGAACGGCTTTGTTGCTCCCGCGCGATGATTTGAATGGTCGCATGCGAAGTGAAGAATCTGATCTTCAAAGGGAAATTCCAAGGTCGAACGCGGCATTGCTTTGCTCCTGTCCTGGTTCTAGTTCAATTAAAAATGCATTGGCCCTAAGCGGCGATGTACAGGCTGCGGACTTGAATGGTATTCACTCGACAGTCGTGACTCCGGGAAACGGGGACGGAATCCGATTTTGCTACTTTGTTCTCCGGACGATGGAAACAAACTCCGTCCCGTCGTGACTTTCACCGCTCGAATCTTTGTTGGTGCGTGTTAACGGGAGTAGTGCGATCTTATTAAGCATGGCTTTCCTTTAAAAGTGAGTTCAATGGCTAAAATTCAAAAGTACGCAATTACGACATAAGCCGACTTTTGACTTCTATTGCGATCTTTCCTTGAACACCGTTCTGGGGACTCTCCAACCGGGCGTGGGCGAGCGGAATATCGGCAAGCGAATAGACTGCGCCAACGTGTGGCTGCAGTTGGCCGCGCTCTATCAATTCGCTCAACTCATCAAGCTTGCCGCGGTTTTGTCTTGTGAACACGAAGTGAAAGCTCGCGTTTTTGCCCCAGGCCTGCATGAGATTTTGTGTCTGCGCAGTGTCCACGATCGTGACAACGCGGCCAAGTTGCGCGAGTGTGTCTGGGCTGCGCGACAATGTGTTGCCACCGATGGTGTCGAACACGACATCGACTCCGCGGCCACCCGTTTCCCGAATGATGGCATCAACATAATCCTCCTTCTCATAGTCGATGATCACATCGGCATCCAAACTGCGTGCGAATTCATAGTTTGCTTTACGCACGGTCGTAAGCACCCTCGCACCCATGGCCTTTGCAAGCTGGATCGCCACATGACCAACTCCTCCGGAGCCGCCGTGTACTAGAATGCTCTCCCCTACCCTTAGCGCCGCGCGCACGACCAGTGCTTCCCACGCAGTCCCGCCAACCAAGGTCAGGCTTGCCGCCTCAAGATGGCTCAACGATGCAGGCTTCTTTCCGACAATGCTTTCTGCAGCAACGTGGTACTCGGCATAACTCCCTGGACCGTCAAATATTTGCGGGGTGTACCAAACTTCGTCTCCTGGAGAGAAGGTCGTCACACCCGGCCCGACTTCTTCGACCACGCCAGATACATCGTGTCCGGTAATGGCCGGCAGCGGCACCAAGTTGGGATAATCGCCACGTCGGACCTGGTAATCCAACGGATTGATGGAGGTCGCATGTACCTGGACCAGGACTTGGCCCGCGTGCGGCACGGGCATAGGTACGTCACAAAGTTCAAACGATTCTGGTCCACCGAATGATTTAAGTACTATCGCTTTCATTGCAATCTACATTTTTCATCAAAAAGAATATCTAGAATGGCCGGAAAACCAGCACTTGCTTAGTTTCCAGCTTATCGTTGGCATCATTGTGAATCACCAACGAACCGTTTTTGCCCTCCAACGTCATCGAGTCGCTCTATGACAGAATAGTCTTCGGGATAGCTCTGGCCGCCGCCACCGACATCCGACGCACTCGTGACTCCAAACCGATTGAGTTCTCGCATGAAATGGCGAGACGAATTAAGTTGATCATCAAAGTTCAGCTTCGGTGCATTTGCGATCGCGAAATAGAGCACCAACGCGTTGGGCTCTACGATCAACATGCCGGTTGGCGTTCCGGATCGATCTCGAGCGATCAGGTTGGGTGTCGTCTTGTCGAAGCCGAGAGCACGCAACACTGCATAGTTCAGAATTGCTGAGTCATAAAGGTGCAACACAAAGACCAGCGTATTTGGTGCGGCTTTGTTGATCCTGTCGATGGTCGGCATCCGTCCTTCGGCGAACTGCCATTCGTTCCAACCACCGATGACGCGAACCCATTGGGGCGGCGGGGTGTTGTCGGCTTGGATCTTAAGTTGTTCCAGTGCTTGAGCGATTGTCGGAACACCGTCCCAACGCAGGTCGAGATTGAAGTACAGTCCGCCACGGATGACGTGCAAACGAGAATCATTTAGACCGGGAATCACCCAACGATTCACGGGATAATTCCGGAAAGCGTTCTCGAACTCATCTGCGCACCCTGGTTTGACTTGTCGCGTTACTGCAATGTGCACCGCCTTCATTGATGACTCCTCGTAACTGTTTGAATGCTGTGCGTTCGAATCCAAAGTACGCGCAGAATTGATAGTCCAGTTAGCAACTACTTCAAAACTTTGCGCGCGGGCGGAGCTTTGTGGACCATCGTGTAGGCATACTCGATTCCGACGCCGTACCCGCCACCATGTTCACGAAATATACTCATCAATACGTCGTAATGCGTCTTGTCGACCCAGTCGCGTTGGAACTCAAGCACAGTTGCAACGGTAGTCATTCGTACCGCTCCGGCCTGAACCATTCGCGATAAAGCCGCTTCATCAGCCGCCCTTGACGTACCGGCACAGGCATCATCCACGACAAAGATGTTGTAGCCTTCCGCAATCATGTTAAGCGTCGGCCAAGTGATACAAACCTCGGTCCAGAGTCCGGAGAGGATAATGTTCTTCTTGCCAGTCGCCTTGATGGCATCGCGAAACGCTTGTGTGTCCCAAGAGTTCATACCGGTTCGTTCAATCGGCTTGTGGTCTGGGAAAATGTCCAGTAGTTGCGGCCATGTTTTCCCGCTGAACGACTCCGTTTCGACAGTCGTAATAATAGTCGGAACACCAAATTCCTTTGCGCCTTTGGCAAGCATAAGAACATTATTGAGAAGCAGTTGCCGGTCAATGCCACTGGCGACGCCAAAGGACATCTGAGGCTGAAGGTCGATAAACGCAAGGGCGCTGTTGTCTTTTGTAATCAAGCCACCGTCGGTATTTGAATGGATGTTTGCCATGATATTCTCTCTAGTATGCGATTTGGAATGTTGGTCGGCTACGGAATCTGTCAGTTGGTTACGAAAGATAGCCCGATGAATGCTATGAATAATCAGGGGACAAAAGATAAAACATGGGCTTGTCCCCTGATCCGTGCAGGTTGAGATCTATTCTCGCGTTCGCGTTGTTTTCGTCAGACCAATCATTTTCATTGGTATTGAGATTAAACTACAATCTGTTCTTCGCGAACGCTTTCAAAACTGGCGGACTGTCTGGGAGTCGAATTAAGCAGTTGCATTTCCCAAGCGAAGGCGACCCCACTAGCGCCTCCGTGTTCCAGCATCACCTCAACCATGCCAGGGAGCGTACTTTCACGCGCCCAGTCACGCTGCCATTCGGAAATGACTGCCAGCCAAGTGATCGGCACCGCGCCGGCTTGAACCATGCGCCGAACCGCCATGTCGTGAGCTTCGGGAGTGACACCTCCGGAAGCGTCCGTGACGAAGTAGACCTCATAGTCGTCCCCTAAAGCCTGGATCACGGGCATCGCGAGACAGATCTCCGTCCACAGGGCCGCCACAATCAGCTTCTTTCGCCCAGTCTTCTCGATAGCTGTTACGACCCGACCGTCTTCCCACGTGTTGATAAAAGTTCGATTGATGGGCTTCTGTTCCGGGAAGACCTCTTGTATTCCTTTGATGATCAGGCCGCCGCGTTCCTCCAACACGGTTGTGAGCACCGTTGGCACGCCAAAAACTTTGGCCCCTTTAGCCAATCCCACGACGTTATTGACAACCATCGTGGGCTCGTGACTGTGAAGATTTGCAAACTGGAAAGGTTGGTGGTCAATTAACAAGAGAACGCTTTCCGCGGGCGTGAGGAGCGCATTTAATCCGGTCTTGTTCATGGTGCTATATCCTTCAAAAGAGTGAATTTTGCGAGGTCAGTTGCCCCGTCTAGCCGTATTCAGCGGGGCGGGTGGACAGGGCTGAGTTTGAGCGAAGGTGCGTTGCTTTATTTCCGATAGCACGAAGCTTATAATTCCCTATATGACCACGGAAAACACCACAATCGCGGTTCAGGCGTACCTGCGGGAACTCGATGGAGATTCCCCATCAGAGCCGATCGTGCGCGCATTACTCGAGCGGGCTGCAGCTCGATTGCACGTTTTGTGCATAACAATGCTGGTTCGCAGGTATCCACGCCTCATGCGTTACCCCATAAATCTGCAGTCCGAGGAGATGCTCAGCGCGGTCGTGGAACGGCTGCTGAAAGCGATGCGGAAGGTGCACCCGGAGACCCCACGACAGTTCTTTGCGCTAGCGAACCGCCACATGCGTTGGGAGCTCAATGACCTGGCCCGACGCTTAGATCAACAGACACAAGTCATAGGGCTTCACGAAGATGCCGCACCCTCGCCGGAAACCTCCGGATCCATTCTTGGATCAGATTCAATCAGGATGATAGAAGCAATCGAAAATCTCCCCGAAGAGGAACGCGAAGTGTTCGAATTGATCCGAATCCAGGGCATC
>JBGTBJ010000058.1:0-3823 GCA_041749395.1 Pirellulaceae bacterium | reverse complement strand
TCGACCCAAGCAGCTATCATCGCCAATCCTTTGACTGTGCTACCAAAACTGCCTAGATACCCAAGCCAGAGTTCCAAGGCAAACCCAAAAAGGCTCGCGGCGAGATGTGTTGTATAAAAAGCCGTCTGCGGGAGGGTCGAGCTTGCGAGGGGAGGGCGTACCAATCTACCCTCCCGTCTGCGGGAGGGTCGAGCTTGCGAGGGGAGGGCGTATCAGTCCACCCTCCCGTCTGCGGGAGGGTCGAGCTTGCGAGGGGAGGGCGAGCGCAATCACCCCCCACGAGAAAATGCCGTCCAAATGGGGTCTTTTTCGTTCTGGCTGGGCCAGATCTCAAGGTGCGGAAAATCTTCACTCAGCCTGTCCGCGAGCCATTCCATCGCAAACCGTTCGCTCGCATAGTGGCCTGTCAGCACCAGGGAAATACCCAGGGCTTCGGCTTCCAAGCAGGTATGAAAGGTTGCTTCGCCAGTTACTAACGTATCGCAGCCGAGACGATGAGCCGTATTTAAAAAACTGCCTCCGCTCCCACAAGCAATGGCTACTCGCTGCGTCGCCGTTTGGGGTAGCCCGACGACTCTAATGCAGTTCGCATTCAAGCACGAACCTATTTCATCAGCAAATAGCGTCAGCGAATGTGATCTAGGATTCGTACCAAATCGCCCACTGCCAAGTCCCATAGCCGCCAGCTTGGGTTGGGCATTTGCATCAATCACCGACAGCGGTTGGATGGATTCAAGTTGTAAGCGTTCAGCAATGTGCTGATTAATTCCCTCGGCAGCGGAATCCATTGCGGTGTGTGCGCTGTAGATAGCAACGTTATTGCTAATCAGGTCAAGCAACAATTGACCGGTGATTGTGTCGCTGGTGATCTTGGTCAGCGGTTTGAAGGGGAGGGGATGGTGCGAGATGATCAACTGAGCGTCTCGCTCAATAGCCTCCGCAACGACCGCAGCGGTTACGGTCAAGCAAGTCATGGCTCGTTCGATATGCCCGTAGCGAGACCCCACCAGCAAACCCACATTGTCCCAAGACTCGGCGAGCCCTAAAGGCGCGAGCCGAGCGAGAGTGTCCGTAAGTAGCTGTAGTGAAACTCTGTCTCGCTTTGACGACATAATGTTGATCTTCGGCGAGCTGATTCAAATTGGAGCGCAGCACGAAGCAGCTGCCAGCCATGTTCGCAGCGAAATTATCGGGGAGCAACCATGGCAATCATGCGGCGACCGTGTTGCTGCGGAGCCGTCTCTACCTTCCCAAATTCAGCGAGGGTTACTAGGACGTTTTCCATCACTTTGCGGCCTTCTTCGATGTGCGCCATTTCGCGACCACGGAACAGAACCGAGACTTGCACCTTGTCTTTGTGCTGCAGGAATTTGCTAGCCTGTTTGACTTTGGTGTCGATGTCTGCTTGGCCAGTTTTCGGGCGTAAGCGAATTTCTTTGGTCTTGGTGTGCGAGCCACCGCCACCTTTCTTCTTATTTTTGTCGTACTTGTATTTGCCGTAATCCATGATGCGGCAAACCGGTGGGCGCTCGTTTGGCGCAACCTCCACCAGGTCCAGGCCAGCTTCCCGGGCACGAGTCAGTGCCTCTTCGGTGGGAATGATTCCCAGCTGATCACCTTCGGGGCCGATCACACGGATCGGAGTAATACGAATTTGTCCGTTTACGCGAGTCGCATCGCGTTCGGGAAGCTGAAAGCCTCGTCGTGCCAGAGCCATCTATCGTCCTCGGCCGGGTGGCATTCCCGGACCAATCGTGTTCAATGCCGTGTGGGACGGCGGCCAACCCGCCGGCCAATTGCCGATGTCTAACGCAACGTAATCATACGACGCGCATTTCCCGCACAGTCTGCCAAAGTATCGACCACCAGAAAGGTTAAAGTCAACAGAGCAACGGAAATTTTACCGCATTTACCACCTTTAGGGTAGGACTGAGCAGCTTTCACTCAATATTTCGCCTTTGCGGGCACCCAGCAACGATGGCCGGGAAAGCAAAAGTAGCAGCCGATTTAATGGTCCCAGGAGGCCTTGACGAGTCGTCAAAGCCTGTCCAGACTACCGAACCAGAAAGTCATTAAGCAAGTCTATGGAACAGCCCGGCTCAAGCCGATACAACCAGAAAGACTTTTCAGAGGGCGATTAGCTCAGTTGGTTAGAGCGCCACGTTGACATCGTGGAGGTCACAGATTCGAGTTCTGTATCGCCCACTCTTCAAAAATCCGCTAAATCCCGCAGTCAGATTGCAATGCCGACGTCACGCATTGCGACGTTTTCCGAAAAGCCAAAACGGTAGTTACCGTTTTGGTATTGGGAGAAAACCGAAAAATGCCAAAACTCACGACGTCATTGCCCCGCTATCGCAATCATAAAGCCAGTGGACAAGCGGTTGTTACCATCGCTGGCAAGGACCATTACCTAGGTCGCCACGGCTCCAAGGCAAGCCGCATGCTGTACGACCGCCTAGTGGTCGAATGGTTGAGCAACGATCGGCAGCCGACCAAGCCTGCCGGTGAATCTTTGACCATCACAGAGGTCATTGCTCGATACTGGAAGCACACCCAGCAGCTTGTCACGACATTCTGGACAAAAGTGCGCGAGTACTTGCCACATTCCATTTCCTAGAGGCAAGGGCCGTGGCTTGGCGACTTTGGAAACTGACCAATTCGGTTGTAAGTTCGCCTGATTCATGTGGATTCGGGCTGCAGGTACAGGGCTTCAGCGAGTCGCATGCTGAGCTTTGAATTCAGAACATTCGATTCACGCACTTCGGGAAGGCGAGTCTTCGCACGACCGGCATGACTGTGCTCGATTCGTTGCTAGCCGTTTCTTCTGAGCCGCAAGTCGAGAAGCTTTCAGTTGATCTCGGTTTGAGCGAGCACTCGTTTGAGCAGGCCTTCATCAACAATCGTATTGACGGAAGCATTATAGTTTTCGATTCCACCGTCGACCATTAAAGTCGGAATGGATGTCGTTGAACCCTCTAGCGATTTGCGAAGTAAGGACGCAGTCACGGCTGGATTGAAAGTATCTGATACGTTCCACGCCAAGACTCGGATCTGCGTCGTATCGACATGCCAAATCTCGTTTGGCTCAGCGGCTCAGATACCAATTTTCGGTTTCGCAGGATAGAGCCGCAATCTTGGTCGTCTCCATTTATGAATTCGAATCAAACGGTACCACGTCGAAGCAGACACAAAGGCTTTTCCATGCCGCTCGGCAAGTCGAGCAAGGCTGGTTGTGGGAACATGACGGTAATCGACGGATGTGACCATATCTCGAATTACTCCGAATTCGGTCGGAGCAATCTGGTGAACGGATTTCTTCGGACACGAAAACCTGTCATCAAGTCCACAAGGATTCTCTTGCTTCCATTCATAGTATCTGCTGCGCAAGAGCCCGATAATTCGAGTGACCATAACCCGGATTCAAGCAAACGAGATTTGCGAGAGCTTGAAGACAACGAGCATCAATCTTAAGAGTGCAGTCAGTCGCTTGACCTTTCGCCGCAACGCCAGAGCTTCCAATTGGAGCGCTGTTGCATCTTGATCAACGACATCGGACGAAACGACTGAAGGAGAATCGAGACGCTCCAGCCAACCGCGAGCTGTAAACCGAGGAATGCCGTGTTCGAGAGCCAACTCGATGCTTCCAGCACTTTTGACCATCGTTTTAAGACGATGATCATATTTACGTTGAATTCGAGGAGTAGCAATCATGATCGAACAATCATAATTGCAAGAGTACGGCAGGCATAACTGCAAGAGAAAGACAGGACGGGTAAAACGAGTACACGCGCACGAAAGTCTGGAAGGTCGTGAGAATCTG
>JBGTBJ010000057.1:0-15756 GCA_041749395.1 Pirellulaceae bacterium | reverse complement strand
TGGCGCTATTGCACGCGCTGGCATTTAACTTCCACCGCATGCTAAATCTGGAGGCAAAGGCAGCATGAGCGGAGCAAAATGGAGAGAAGTCGCTGTTGGTGGCATAGTTGCCCACTGGAAAGCGTGGTTCTCGGACACCAGCTAGTAGGGCCGAACAACTCGATTTGACTTTCTCTTGGCAAGATTTTTTTTGAAAAGTCTCGCCAAGACAAAGTTGGAGTCCGTTTCGTCGATAGCTTCAAAGCCTAGGAGCGAAAGGCGACTATCTGCGACTATCTGCAACTATCTGCGGAGCGAAAGGGGACTACGACTATGGTAAATTCAGGGATTGGCTGCGAGAATTCGTCCAGCTGTTTCCATTCCACCTTAATGGCCCCCCTATCTATTATGCCGAAATTGACCGTTGAAGGCGTTGGAACTTTTGAAGTTGCCTCAGGGAAAAGGCTTGTCAAAGCACTGATTGAAGAAGCCGGCACGGACCAGTTGCATGCCTGCGGTGGCGTAGCACGCTGCACCACTTGTCGTGTCGAAGTGACATCTGGCAACCCAGCTCAAATGACCGTGGCAGAACGCGATGTTCGCGCCGCACGGGGCGTGACGGACCCGGCCATTCGCCTCAGTTGTCAGATGATGTGCGATGCCGATCTCTCGTTGCGAATCATCAGTCGGCTCGAAGGAAGTGGTCGCAAGGATCAAGGGGGTGCTGTTGACGACGCAATTCAACCCGAGCCTCAATGGACTTCGGTCGAATAGAGGGCCCATGAGACTACCCGGGCGGCTCCGTCTTTCATTACTGTTTCCCCTGTCGCGTTGCTACTAGAATGCGACTTCAACCAACAGTCGCCCTTTCCGCATCCATCGAGTTCAACACCGACTCGACCCACCCAAGATAAACGAGCGCGCCGATCGCCATGGCCTCATCGACCTCCGAACCGACTCAGTCCGACAGCTTTACGTTTACGAAATGGATGGTTTGTATTATCGCGGCGATTGGGTTCGCGTTCGATATTTATGAGCTATTGATGCTGCCGCTGATTATCAAACCGGCAGTGGCATCATTGAGCGCACCGCTGATCGACGAGTTGGTCCGTGGTGGCATGTCCCGGCCGGAAGCCATGGCATTGTGGTTACCTGGTGGGGCAAATTACACCTATTGGGCCCGCTTGCTTTTCTTTGCTCCGGCGGTGGCAGGCGGAATATTCGGACTTTGGGGTGGTTGGCTGACCGATAGACTAGGCCGCCGTCGAGTCCTGACCTTTAGCATTTTGCTCTATGCTTTTGGTGCGTTCGCGGCAGGTTTTTCTCAAACCTTTCCCCAATTGTTGTTTTGTCGTTGCTGCGTGTTCGTGGGCGTGTGCGTAGAATTTGTGGCCGCTGTCGCTTGGTTGGCAGAATTGTTTCCCATCCAGGCGCAACGGGAAAAAGTGCTGGGTTGGACCCAAGCCTTTTCGTCCTTCGGCGGTTTGATGGTCGCGGGAATGAATATTTTGGCGGGCAAGATCGCATTAAGCCTGCCTGAAATTGCTGGTGGTCACGAAGCGTGGCGGTATACGCTCATCTCCGGTGTAATCCCGGCCCTGCCCCTGATCCTGATTCGGCCCTTCTTACCCGAGTCTCCCGAATGGCAAAAGAAAAAGGAAGCCGGAACCCTGCGCCGCCCCTCCATTATGGAGTTGTTTAGCCCAGGACTTCGCTTGACAACTATTGTCACCACTCTGATGTTTGCAGCCAGCTACGGCCTGGCCTTTGGCGCTATCCAACAATTGCCTCAGGTCATTGGCGCTCGCGCTATTGGCACGCCGAAAGAAAGTGGCCACATACAAGTCATTGCGGCTGCCAAAACCAAAGCGGGCGAACCGGCTGGAGTTAATAAGGCAACCGGTAAACCCGAATATACCCCGGCTCAAAAGGCGATGGCAGGGAATGAAAGTGATGCCGTCGTGGCCGGCGTGACCCTCTGGCAAGAATTAGGTGGTCTACTGGGTCGCGCGCTCTTGGCCGTGCTCGCAGTTAAAATCGTCAGTCGTCGATCGTTGTTCCGCATTTTCCAAATCCCATCGCTGCTGCTGATCCCGGCCCTCTTCTTCTGGGTCGGCAATTCACTGGAAGCCGAATCTTTGACGATGATCAAATTCGGCATTTTCATGGCGGGAGTGTTGGTCGTTGGACAATTCAGTTTTTGGGGCAATTACATCCCATTGGTTTTCCCGGTCCACTTGAGAGGAACCGGTGAGAGCTTTGCCGCCAACATCGGTGGACGCATTATCGGAACGGCCGCAGCGTTTTTAACGATCACTTTTGCAAGCAGTGCTAGCCAGCTGGCCTTCGTTGGCGCTTGCGTGGCCGGTGGCTATGCCGTCGTAGGTGCACTGCTCACCAGCTTCCTCCCCGAGCCCGGTCAAGTGGATCATACCGACGATTGATCTAGCCTCTTCCCTCACTTGGAAAGACCCGCAGGCATTCGCCGGGAACCCACAATCGTAGTGATTCCCCAACGGCCAATGCCTGTGCATCGCTGTGCCGCAGCAACACGCGCCAGGAAATTGCTGGATGCGCCGCTGCGGCAACCCAGACTTCGCGATGCTCTTCTAACCATCGCAAACGCTGAACGACGAACAGGCCGTGAATTCCTGTAGCCAGTTCACCGGACATTTCTTCTAAACCCGCTTCGCTATCTGCAAGCATTACATCGCTGGGCCGAAATCCCAGTTCTATGGGGTCGCGCCCCTCCCAGTCCATTCGGGTCCCCATCCACCGCCAGGGACTTGGCAAACTCCATGTCCCATCATCCTCCCTGTTCGCAGCGAGCCAATTCATGGGATAGCTACCAAAGAAGTCGGCCACAAATCTCGTTTGGCAATTCCTGGAAACTTCCTCAGGTGATCCCGTTTGAACAATCTGCCCCTGATCCATCACCACCACACGATCCGCCATAGCCATCGCTTCACCAGGGTCATGAGTTACAACAATGGTTGTGCTTCCGACTTGGCGTTGGCGATCGAATATCGATTCACGCAGCCGCAATCGCAATCCGGCATCTAGCTGCGAAAACGGCTCGTCCAATAACAACACGCGGGGTTGGCGAATAAGCGCCCGCCCGATCGCTACACGTTGCCTTTGACCGCCACTTATTTCGCTTGGATACCGTTGCAAAAATTCGGTCAGCCCCAGCCACCCCGCCAGTTCGTGCACCCGTGTCAATCGGTCGCTGCGATCCACCTTGTGCATCCGCAGGGGAAAAGCCAGATTCTCTTCCACAGACAAATGGGGATAGAGCGCCAGTTCTTGAAAGACAAACCCTAGCTGACGCTGTTCTGTGGCCACTCCCAGTTGATTGCGACCGTGCAAAAAAACAGAGCCTTGGTCGGCTGACTCTAATCCCGCCACCAGCCGCAGCAGGGTGGTCTTCCCACACCCGCTGGGCCCGACAATACAGAGCGACTCACCCGCGCGTACTGCCAAATCTACGCTGCACAAGACGTCGCGCTCACCGAGACGCTTGTAAATGCCGCGGAGGGCTACGGCGATCCCGGCGTCATTGATCCCGGCGTCATTCGGCGGCGGATTTGAAGTTCCCTTGGACATTCGTTTATACTGCAAGGAGCTTACGTTGTGTCTCATGTTTGCGACTGGCATCTTGAAATTCTGCGTCGTGGAATTCTGCGTCGTAAAATTCCCTCACCACTCGGGTGCATTCATTATGGTCATCAGAAAGTCTTGGTACTACGTCACAGCTTTGTGTACGTTTGCAGTGTTGGCTCCCAGCGTTTTCATCGCGACGCGGGCAATTGCTATTGGAGCAGTTGTCGTTGATGAACCAAAGAATGCTGAGCCAACCAAGGACAACTCTGCTACCGACAAATCTGACAAGGACGAAGCTGCCGAGCCCGAGTACAAACCCAAGACCAAGGCTCAACTTAGACGTCAACTGACTCGCATTCAATACGAAGTCACTCAAGAGGAAGGGACCGAGCCCGCTTTTCGCAACCCTTTCTGGGACAATAAACGCAAGGGAGAATATCACTGTGTGGTCTGCGAGCAACCTCTCTTTTTATCGGAAACCAAGTTTGAATCGGGCACAGGCTGGCCCAGCTTTTGGGCGCCAGTGAAAGAGAAAGCGGTCGCGACCAACGTCGATTACAAGATGGGATATCCCAGAACCGAAGTTCATTGCAGCCGCTGTCGAGCCCACTTAGGACACGTTTTCGATGACGGTCCCGCCCCAACCGGCCTGCGATTTTGCATGAATTCTGCGTCGTTAAAGTTCATCGATGTCAGCAAAGCCAAGGAGAGTGATTCGGCGGCGGAATCCGAGAAATCAGCGGAAAAATAGACGAAAGGAGCGGACTCCGACCGGTGAAACTGCCCGCGAAACCCCCATGCAGGGGAATTCTTATCGCATCGCCTGTACCGAATGTAATGGGCGAGCCTTTCTTTCTGGCATTCCTGTCGTATCACCACCGATAAATACGTCATAACACGATTCGTGCCGATGTCCGGTTGCGAACAGGGATCGCTTGCCAGAAACGGAATTTACTGCCATGCGTCGAACAAGTCTGCTGATGTTGACGATTGCGTCCAGCGCGACGGGATTGTGGAACTTGCCACTTGCTCAAGCTGACGATAATCCGTTTGCTAGACCAATGATTTCCCGAGTCAACTCGAACGTTGTGGCAGCGGAAAACGTGGCAGCGATCGAAACGCCAGTGGCGGATGAAATTGCAGTCGATCCACTACCGCAGACCCCTGCTCCTTTCAGCTCGCCCAAAGACTCATCCACCAACAGATTTCGGACGAAATTACCTACGGTCCAGCCAGCCCTGCCAGCCGTACCCGAGTTTCCAGCGGAAGAGCTAACCGCAGTGCAACCTGCGGCACCTACCGCACTCACTGCACAGGTTGGCGAACCAGACAGTGTGGCGCAAAAGTATGGTAGTTCGATCTACGGCGACAACCGCATCGCAACGACCACCGATAGCGTGCTAATGATCCCCGGTCTCATCGTTCCCACGACCCGTGTCGAGGAGATCCAGGATGAAATCCCGGTCAACTTTGGAGGCCGGGCCCTGTCCCGGACGGAGGCACTTCCGGAAGGATTCGATCGGTCAGAGAATTGGTCACTGACGTCCTACTTTTGGAACGCGCCGAATACGTTCTCGCATCCACTTTATTTCGAAGACGTGATGCTAGAGCGCCATGGGCACGAACGATTTCCCCTACTACAGCCGCTGGTTTCTGGTGGACGATTCTTTGCTACGATCCCCATGCTTCCCTATCTCGCTGCCGTGCGTGATCCTTGGGACTGCGATTATCACTTAGGATACTATCGCCCCGGTTCCTGCGCCCCCGCGTTGTGGCAACGTCCACCGTACGACCGCCGCGCAGCTGTCATTCAAGCAGGTGCAACGGCGGGTGTAATGATCGGCTTCCCATAGACACCAATGCCAACGTACTAGGCACGCTCCGTCGTGCCGTCCGCCTCATTGGCCGGAACGCTTGATCGATGCGGCCGCATCGATCAGGCTAATGAACTCGGCTCGCAAACCGCGCTCATCTTTCCCGACCGCCGCCATGGCCCACTCTCGTACTTTGCTTAAATTCGCATTGCCAGCGAGGGACGAATTTCTCAGCAACATCCCATAGCTGGCCACAGCAGCGGCGAAGCGGAAGTCGAGACTTGCTTGTTCAAAACTCTGCTCTGCATCGACGATCGGAAACTCCAGTAATTGACTTTCACCACCGGTGGGCGCTTTGTAACGCAACTTGAGCGTTAGCAAATCGTCGGCAAATTTATCCGACACTTCCGGAATCGTCTCCACGGGATTTTCTTGGTACTTCAGCGGATCCACACCTTGCGTCGCTGCGCCAACGGGAACCAATTCGTACAGCGCGGTGACGGTATGTCCCGCACCAATCTCGCCTGCATCTTTCGTGTCGTCATTAAAATCGCGTGCGGCTAACATGCGATTTTCGTATCCAATCAAGCGGTGCGACGATACGTATCGCGGATTGAATTCGATCTGAATCTTGACGTCTTTGGCAATGGTCACCAATGTTCCCGTGAGCTGTTCGACGAAGACTTTACGCGACTCGGCATCACTATCAATAAACGCGTAATTACCATCACCGCGACCACTGATCGATTCCAGCATCGCATCATTCAAGTTGCCTTCTCCGTAACCTAGGACGCTGAGAAAGACGCCTCCCTTGGCTTCCTTTTCCACGAGCGAGACTAGATCTTCGGTACCGGTCGTCCCCACATTGAAATCGCCGTCTGTGCAGAGAATCACACGATTGGTTCCTCCCTCCACAAAATGGTCGCGGGCCGTCTGGTAGGCGAGCCGTATACCTTGTGCGCCGTTGGTGCTGCCCCCCGCCTGCAAACGATCCAAGGCGGCTAGTATTTCGCTCTGATGATCGGCCGTGGTTGAATCCAGCACCATGCCTGCCGCACCCGCGTAAACAACAATCGCAACTCGATCGTTCTCGCCCAGCTGTCGCACCAATGTTTGCATGCCTCGCTTGACCAAAGGCAGCTTGTTGGGCTCATTCATAGATCCGGACACGTCGAGCAAGAAAACCAGATTACTTACAGCTCGCTGTGAATTTTCGATCTCGCGACCCTTGATGGCTACGCGTGCTAAGCGATGCTCGGTATTCCATGGACACGTAGCAACTTCCATCGCGGCCGAAAAAGGAACCTGTTCGTCCGCCGGCTGTGGATAATCATAAGTGAAGTAATTTACCAACTCTTCAATGCGAACTGCATCGGGATTGGGCAATTGGTTTCTTTGCAGCAAAGCCATTCGCACCTTGCTGTAGGACGCAGTGTCGACATCGATCGAGAATGTGCTCCATGGTGATTCCTTCACTCCGATGAATGCATTGTCAACAATAGGGGCAAATTGATCTCCGAGTACAGACTCGGCCACAGTCATACGCGACAATCGCTCCAATGATCGTGCTTCTTCCCCTACCCTATCAACGAAATCCATAGCGGCTACCTTGGAATCCATAGATTCCGAGGTCTTCGATAATGAAAGGTTTTCCTTCTTGATGCCGCCTAGATGCACGGTACCACCGTCGGGGACTGAAAACCTCAGAGCAGCTTGTTGCTGTTCGAGATGTTCCGTCGACACATCCAATGGCCGCTCTCGCCCTGAAAATGGTGCAGCGGGAATCGCATCGGACAGTTCGCGAATTACAAGCGTATCGTCTGCCACCGACGTCACTGCATCTTGAGCGAATGGATGGTCTGCGACTGGTTTCCCGGCCAAGGGACCCTCAGGCAACGCCAACTCAGGCAAGCGCTGCTCACCTGCCTTTTCTGCATCGCGAATTATCGAACGATTGGCTGTTGCTTTTTGCAAATTCCGTGCAACCTCTTCGCGTTGTTGTTCGATCTCCATTAACGGCTGATTGCCCGATGAGTTGGCCGTCGAGTTGCCCGATGAGTTGGCGACGATTAGCGATGCCGATCTCAATTTCTCGCCGCCGGGGCGAGTCCCCCAAGCCACGACGCCGACACCAGTGGCCGCTACCGCCAATAGCGACAACAACCGCAAACGACGACGTCGAACACTCGCTGAGGCCTTTTGGATTTTGCCAGCAGCACCCGCTGCAAATGCTTGGTCCAGAACTGCCATCCTTTCTGGCGAGAGCGAAGGACTCATGGCGGTACTCGTACTCGCGTCATCGCTTCGATGAGCTTGAACAAGCAGTTCGCCAGCCAGTGCTTTGGTTTGCTCAATCGCCTGACGATAGCGATCATCGCTAGCAATCAATTGTTCGATAGCGGCTCGGTCTGCAGGCTCGAGCTGATCAAATACATACGCGGTGACTCGCCAATCCGATTCGGGATTGGAAGGCGATGCGGATTCGGAACGGGGCAAATCGTCCGAGCGATAATCGTCGTTTGACATAGGGATATTCTCAACAGCGATAAATAGGCGATGAAGTTGGAGATGGAAGGGCCGATTTGGGCTTACAAACGGCTAAGCTTGTTCGCTGGCAGCAAACTGCTGACGTAGGGTCTGCATGGCTTGGTGCAACAGATAGCCGACATTGGAAACGCTGAGCCCTGTGGTTTCGGCGATCTCGCGATAGCTGAGCTGACCATGAATTTTCAAATGCAGCAGCTCTCTTTGCCGCTCAGGAAGCAATTCCACCAGGGACTGCAGTCGTCCCATCGTTTCGTTTCCTTCCACTAACATCTCTGCCGAGGGTGCATCCCCGACTTGTTCTTCGATGGGCCAGGCGGCCGACGGCTGAGCGCGTTGCATATCGATGATCCTCGTTCGACAAACTTTGAAGAGCCACGCACGTACTCGACCCTCAAGCAATTCGGGTGGTTGACGACAAAGTCGCAAGTACGTCTCCTGCACCGCCTCTTCGGCTCGATCATGCATTCCTCCAGTCACTCGCAGCGCGTAGCTCAAAAGAGCTCTGTGGTGATCTTCAAATGCCTCGCGCAACCATTGCGATTGCGGGGAGGTATTTGGGGATGGATCCAGCATGTCGAATCATCGGATAAGTGGTGACTAACTCCTGCGTGGTGCGAGCTCAACAAAAGTCTCGCCAAGAGAACCACGAACCAGCCCGTCATTTATTAGGAAAAATCTTCCTGGTTTCACTTCTCGCCCTGGCTAGCGAAGGCCGCTAAGATAGTCGCAGCTTTGTAAAGTTTGTTCCGCTTGTTCCTACGGATTTCGATCCTGCCATGCATATTTTTGCCGTAGTTTTGCTGGTCGCCCTCAGTCGCTTGATCCCCCACCCACCCAATTTTGCATGCATCGGTGCGTTGGCACTTTTTGCCGGCTACAACATCCGTTCAGTCAGCGGATTGGCGATTCCACTGCTGGCTTTGTTGGTCAGCGATATCCTCGGGCACCTATTCAGCGTTCCTGGAATGGGGTTCTACGAACCACTAACAATGACGCTCGTGTATAGCGGCTTCGCAGCCACCAGCTTGCTGGGGCGTGCTCTGGCAACGCGTGTTTCTCAGGATCGCATGGGTGCACCATGGGTCACGACCAGCCTTGTTGCCGCTTCGCTGTTAGGCTCAACACTGTTTTTCTTGCTGAGCAACTTTGGCGTCTATTTGCGTGGTGACTTTGGGTACACGATTGCCGGCCTGACCCGTTGCTACGTCGCTGCGATTCCCTTCTTTGGAAACACCGTGATGGGGGATCTATTTTTCGGGGTGGTGCTATTTGGTTCTGCTGCGGCAGTCGGCAAACTCTACGGAATCCGAACGACCCAACCCGACCTTTCCGGACGTTCCGGCATTAGCGATTAATCTACCGGGTTGCAACCTAACGGTAGCTCTAGTTCGTTGCAATCTATCGCCGATAGCAGATCTAGCGGAGATTCAGTGGAGGATCGTTCTAAGGGTTAGTTCGATAGACACTGATTGTCCCTCCGCATCTTCTAACGGGATCAGCGGACATGGTTGTCAGGCATTCGGTCTATCGACTTCGTAACTCGCGTCGACGTACTTTGTTGATGTTGGCGTTGGCGACATGGTCATCGACTCAAGCGATAGTGGGTTGTACGTCGGGGCCCAAACTGTTGCCCAATTTGAGCCCTGGGCCACACGACACAAAGACCAGCTACCACGATCAAGTGGGACTCAGGATTGAGTACCCGGATGCCCGCGATTGCCCCTGTGCCCCTGGGGATGCAGCGATGGCCAGTGGTGCCCCTTTGGCGCTCAATGATCCAGCACAGCTGCCCACTATGGATCTGACCCTATCCGAAGCGGTGCGATTGGCGGTCAGCCAGAGTCCGGTGCTGCGTTCCGTGGGGGGCAGCGTCATACAAGCTCCTCAAGGATCATCGACGGTCTACGATCCGGCGATGTCTTATGCGAATCCGCTCGGTGGCGTAGAAGCCGCCCTGGCAGCATTCGATGCCCAGGTGACCGGCGCATTGAACTGGAATCACAACGAGTTTCCGAACAACGTGCAAACGGGCGGATTGGGAAATGCATTTACGCCCGTTGCAACGCGTCAAGTCACGTCGAACTTCAGGGGTGAGATTTCCAAGAGAACTGCTCAAGGTGGAACATTCTCCCTTCGACACATTGTCACATACGATCGCAACAACCGTCCTTTCCGTCGATTTCCCTCGGACTTTACCGGGTGGGTCGAAGCCGAATGGCGACAACCGTTGATGCAAGGGGCTGGCACAACCTTCAATCGCATTGCAGGTCCGAATTCGGGCATCGGACAGTACAACGGTGTGCTCATCGCTCGCATTAACAACGACATCAGTCTGGCCGACTTCGAAGCCGCTGTGATCACGCTCGTTAGCGATGTGGAACTGACCTATTGGCAACTCTATGGTGCCTACCGCGAACTGGAAATTCAGTTACGTGCGAGAGAATCGGCATTAAAGCTCTATGGGTATCGTAAAAATCGAACCGACGTGGGACTTGATAATATGGACGTGCTTCCTCAAGCTGAGTCCCAATATCAATTATTTCAATCGCAAGTTGAAAATGCACTCGCTGGCCCAACCGGCATTTATGCTCTCGAGCAAAGACTGCGATACTTGCTCGGTATGCCGGCGTCCGATGGATTGTTGATCAAACCGGTTTCCGATCCACAAACCGTTCGTGTCGTCTTTGATTGGGAGAGCGCGCTGGAGCAATCGTTGTCGCGACGCGTTGAAATCCGGCGCCAACAGTGGAATGTAAAACGGCGCGAGCTCGAACTGGTGGCTGCCCGACTCAATCGTCGACCACAATTGGACTTCCTCGGCACCTATCGCTGGAGAGGTCTGGGGGATCATTTGATCGGCAACCAAAACGGCCAACTTGACAATCTTTATGGCACCATCACGGGTGGCGATTATCAAGAATGGGTCGCTGGTATGGAACTGAGTTTTCCCGTTGGATTGCGAAGGGCCAGCGTTGCTGTCAGTCACGCGCAACTCAACCTAGCAAGAGATCGCGCGCTGTTGTGCGAAACGGAACTGCGAATCAGTCATGACTTGGCTAATGCGTCTCGTGAAGTGACAAGAGCATTTCAGTTAATGCAAACGCATCTCAATCGCATGCAGGCCGACCAGCGAGCCGTCAAAGTCTTGCTCTCGAAGGCAAATGAAGGCCTGGACTCGCAATTTGAATTGCTCCAGATTCAACGTCAGTCAGTGGTCAGTGAAGCCGATTTCTATCGCTCTTTGGTTGACTACAATGTGGCAATACGCGACTTGCACCGCCAAAAAGGATCGCTACTAGCCTATAACCAAGTTCAATTGGCCGAAGGCCCTTGGGCAGCTAAGGCCTATGGCGACGCACATGAAATGGGACGATTCTTTACGCCTCGCATCAACCCCAATGAGGTTTCACAACCTCGTCCGGTTAGCCGCGGGCCGTTTGATCCGTCGGCTCCCGTCTCGACTCAAGGGGTAATATTTCAGGACGCAGCTCCGGAATTCGTCTTGCCTCCTGCCGAGTCTGCTTTGATCGAATAACCGACTTACTTATTCGCTCTCGGAGCCAGCCAAGTCGGAGCCAGCCAAGAACGCGATTACCAATTTCTGTACCGCTTCATCGTTCATCAAGAACGAATGGAGCACGGGGACTTGGTAAAAATGAGCACAACCCTCTAGTTGGGCTTCTTCAATGCGAACCACTAGATCGCTAGGCCCATCCATAATGGGGTTCTTTATCCAGCTGTTGGAAATGTCTCCCGCCACGATGATAAACGGACAGGGTGGAATGGTCAGCTGTTGTTGAAATTGATCCCATGCGGGCCCCAGCTCCATTCCCCCTTTACCGGTGACAATTTCGAACAATCCTAGCTTGCTCAATTGCTTAGCAATCTCAGCGCCTTGATTCGGTGGCCCCAGCATCACAAATCTGCCCATCCGCTTCAAAGTGTTTTGTGGATCTCCGTCTCGCTGCAAGTCGGCCATCAGGTGACGCACGACGATATTTCCCATGCTGTGGCAAACAAAATCCACTTGCGGCTCGCCTGGCAACGTTTCGATCCAGTGACGAAGTGCTTTAGCATGCTCGGCAATCCCTCGGCGGGTGCTGGCATATTCAAAGTTAACGGATCGACCAATACCGGCTTCTTCGATCACTTTGCCAAGCTTCGACATCGATTGGCTCGATCGCATTAAACCATGGACGAGCACAATAATGCGTGTGTCCGCAGGCCGATCTGCCGATACTCGCTCTTTGAGCGCTGCCTCACAGGCAACAAAGCTTCCCCATGCATAGCGGACATTTCGGGGGCTCAACAAACGCCAGTGCTCCGTCACTGCATTCTGTTGAATGCGCCAACCGTCGTTCCAAGCAAAGTCCGTCCAAAATTGCATTCCCCCGAGAGTTGGCGTGGGAATATTGAGATAGCCCTTATCGCTCATAGCTTCTTTATTAGGCTCCACAGGCTCTCCATCCGTACTGGTAACAATGGAACGAGGCGGTTCGTCCTGTCCCTTCGCCTCATCGATCCCTGCCGATAGTAAGCCGATGACAAGCACACTTCTTGAAATCCATTTCATGTCGACACCTGAGAAACGTTAAATAGTTGCAGAAGCTCCGCTTCATCGAGAATTCGGATCGCCTGACCGTCGGAACGCAACTGTTCGGCTCGCGATTCCTTGGAACTTCGATTTCGACCCGCTCGCAATGTTCTCGCGTCGGGCGTACCAACCACCAACATCGTTGTTTGTTTGGTAACGCTTTTCCCATTAACACCACCGGCCGCGACGACCAACTGCTCTGCTTCGTCCCGATCAATCGTGGTAAAGAGCCCAGTCATCGCTACCACTTGCGCGGACAAGGGTGAAATCAGCCGAGCGTTTTCCTGCCATGCCTGCAGTCGCTGTGGGCTGGCAATCGTTTCCGCGCGAAGATCGTCCGCAGTACCTCGCAATCGTAATCGTTGCTGATAGATACGCGATGATTGATTGCGGCGTCCCAATCTGGGACCTTCGTAGCGAGAATCCAATCCTCGTGGACCGCCACATCCCCATTCTCCCGCCCTGCCCCGCGTTACTTTGAGCCGCCGCTCTAAAGATTCCAAAGAATGAGCTCGGTGGGTATCCGCCGCAGCCAACAAAACCTTGGCGCAACAAGCCGCATCCTCCAGCGCATCGTGGTGCTGAAAAGTAATCCCCAGGCGATCGGCTATGGCGCGCAATCCATACCCCTGTTCTCCCGGCCATGCGGCGCGCGAGACAACTCGAGTGCATGAAAATTCCACATCGGGCATAGATATGCGATATCGCTGCAAACAAGCCTTGAGGACCCCCAGATCAAATCTTGCGTTATGGGCCACCAGCACTTGGCCTGCCAAGGCGTCCCAAATCGACTTCCATAGGTCACCAAATTCGGGTTCGCAATGAACTTGATCGGGTGTTATCCCATGAATGGCAATGTTGTGACCGGAGAACCGAAAGGGCTGCGGACGAATCATCCAGCAATGCCGTTCGACCAATTCACCGCCGCGAACCACAACGGCTCCCAATTGGCACGCACTATCGGGTTGTTCGTTGGCTGTCTCAAAGTCGATTGCCGTAAAGTCCATTTTTCGCTTTGCCTGTCCAATCGTTCTGAAACGGTCGTTTCGAACCAATTACTTTCACTACACCCATGCCACCTCGCTCCAAATCAGTATAGCGATTTCTTCGAGCTCCGTCGCACGCCCCACTGACCCCACCCCGCCAGCTGTTTTCTCTACCCAATTCAGCTTTTCGCTACGATCGCTATCTTCGGCACCAACGAATGACCACCTACCAAATTGCCTATCTCGGGCAACCAATTCACCATTTCAACTCCGCATTCTGGTAGTCCACGTGCAATGCTTTCAACACGGGGCGGTGACAGGAATCGCCGCATTGAAGTAACTCCTCGGGGACCACCCGGTAGTGAACAAGCTGTTGGTCTTATCGATGCGACTCTGCCTACCCGTTGCGCTCTTGGGTATTTTGATCGCAATGGAAGGGGACGCGATTTCCGTCTGGACGGCGACTGGAATCGTCGCGGCTTCGTTTTTATTAACGCGAGGATTCTACAACTTGGAAATTCGCCAAGTCGTACCTGAGCGGGTCCATCAAGCGCTCGATACCCTTGCAGAAGGCCTGTTGGTGCTAGATGAAAGCGAACGGATCATCTTAGCCAATCAGTCGTTTTCGAAAATGGTCGGTTTGCCTAACCAACAATTAGTCCGCTTCAACGCCGAGAAGTTGGCGTGGATTTGTAGTGATGATAGCCTGGAGGGGGACTTCCCCTGGTCCCGTTCGCTACGCGAAGCGAGACCTTTGATTGATCAGATGATCCTGTTCGCACGTGAGGATGGATCCCGGCGTGTTTTCGCAATCAATTGCTCGCCCATCATGCCTGATAACTTTGCCCCGCGAGGGGTCTTAGTAACATTTCGGGACGTCACGGAAGTTGAGCAACACCGTGCGTCGATGGAATCCATGTTGCAAGTGCTCAAGTGCAGCCGCGACGAAGTATTTCGCAAAAACGAAGAACTGGAAATCCTCGCCTCGATCGACGCACTCACCTCCTGCCTAAACCGTCGCGCGTTGGTGCACAATCTATCCTCTTCATGGAATGCAGTCGATTCCGACAGACCCATGTGGGCGTGCCTCATGTTGGACGCCGACCGCTTCAAGCAAATTAACGATTCCTACGGCCATGCCGGGGGAGACGACGTCCTATGTCGAATCGCCAACGCAATCCGCGAGGAATTGACTTCCCAAGATGTCCTATGTCGCTACGGCGGCGAAGAGTTCTGTGCATTCCTAAGGTGCAAGTCGGTCCAGCATGCGAGAAAGATCACCGAGCGAATTCGACAAAAAATCGAATCCCTGCAGTGGCCTGCCACCAACTCGCTGTCGCAGCTGCGAGTCACTGTCAGCATCGGCATCGCCTGCCGATCACAACGGAATCAATCCCCAGACTGCCTCATCCAACAGGCCGACAAAGCGCTTTATCAAGCCAAAAATGCAGGCCGCAATCGCGTTGTCCTTTATCCAGTCGACTCTGCCATGACCAACGTCGAATAACAATCGGTTGGCAACTCGCGCAGGCAACTCGCGCACAGATACTCACTCTCATCCGCTGGGGGTTTAGGCAAAATGCGATGGGCATGACAATTTTTTTGTACCTTTCCCCCCAAAAAATTCGATACCGACAACGGACACTTAACACCTATCGATCTTCCGAACGAACTTCGGGTCATCGGTTCCCTCGTTTATGAAAATTGCAGAAAGGAACTGCTGCAATGAAAAGAACATTTTTTGCGACCGCCGCGGTCGTGGCCATACTGTTGTCAGGTGAGACCGCGAGCGCTGGATTGATGGATCAAATTCTCGGTTCAGGTTGTGACACCGCTTGCGATGTCAACCTTTGCGATACCGAGTGCTGCGACAGCCTGTGCGACTCGGGTTGCGATTCCATGAGCGGCTCATGCAGTCTGCTGGGTGGATTTAGCCTGCGAAAAAGCGACCACTGCTTTGACGATTTCATCAGCCCCATGTCGAATTTCGTATTCTTCGAAGATCCACGTACGCTGACGGAATTACGCCCCATATTTGTCCATCATCGTCTTCCCAATAACTTGGGCGGCACTGGTATCGATGGGGGTGAAGTGTAAGCGCCCGGCAGGACCATTATTCGGCGCGTGGCGATTCCTGACTGCGGCGCAGCCGCGCATCGATGCGGCGACGGGCTTTGACGTAGCGTGATCGCTCGCTTTGGTCAGCCTGTTCCTCGCGGCGGAACTGACGAAT
>JBGTBJ010000056.1:0-67241 GCA_041749395.1 Pirellulaceae bacterium | reverse complement strand
CCACCGGCCTTACATTTCGCGAATGCAATTCCAGGTGATTGCGCTTTGGGGCCGGTGGCTAGCGCCAAAACCGCTCATTTGCGCATTGCTTTTTGTGCGCGCAACGTTTTGCATTACGTCGTTGTGTGATTGTGATGTGGGGCCGGTGTCGGCCGCGCCTCATATTGCAGACCTTTTGTGCCATAGAGCTTAGATGTAGAGCCGACGACAGTCCGATGCTGTTACATTACCTAGCCTGATACCGAAGCAATTGATCAACGCACAAGTAATTTAAGCAAAGAAAAATATGCGACGAAGAATCAAAGAATTTCTGCTGCTACTAGGGCTCGTTGTTTGTGTAGTAGTGCTCAGCTCCATTTGGCTGTGGCCAGCGCGAAATCAGCGGGCGCGTACTTTGAAAATGACAGCGGGTGACCCGTCAGGTTTGCGCCATAAATTGGCACTGGAACTGGCCAGGGAAGCGGCTCAGGTTGGAATCCGAATCGAAGTGCAACCCACGAGTGGTTCGGAGGAAGCAACAGAGCGTCTCGCCCGAGGTGAGTTTGATTTGGCTTTGGTTCAAGGTGGATTGGCCAACGAGTCTGCCTCGGGCGTCCGTCAAATTTCCGCGATGCATATTGAACCATTGCACTTACTTGTAAAATCCGATTTGTTTCTGCAGATTGAAAAAGAGGGTCTCAAAGAGCTGAGCGGCAAACGCGTTAACCTGGGATCGACGGGCAGCGGAACGAATCTACTGGCAACCGAAGTACTCGCATTTGTTGGGCTTAGGCCGAAGTCTTCGACTGAAGAGGAAGGTTATGAACCGAGTCTGCTCGGCTACGGCGAACTGATGAATTTGGATGCAAAGAGCTTGCCCGATGCGATCTTTACTGTCTCGTCACTCCCGTCGCCCATCGCAGACTACTTGATTGAGCAGCATGAATACCGTTTGATTCCACTCGCCTTTGGTGAGGCTCTTGCACTCGAATCGTTTCTGCAGCTCGGCAACCCTGTAACGGGCGGATCAATTGATAAACGCCATCTTTTTGAAACCCATATCCCTGCATTTACTTATAGCGTTAGTCGAGCCGCACCGCCGAAATCGCTAACTACGATTGGAACTCGCCTGCTATTGATCGCCAACGAACGCGTATCCAACGAAGTGATCACGCAGTTGCTCGAAGTGCTGTACAGTTCTGATTTCTCACGTGCGGAGCGACCGCCATTGGAAGCAAGCCTGCTCGATTTACCAGCAGAGTTTCCAATGCATCCCGGTGCAGCGCACTATCGGCAGCGCAATAAACCGCTGATCGCTGGCGATGCGATCGACTACTGGGAAAAGGTGCTTGCGATCACGGCTACGCTGGCGGGTGGAACGTTTTTCATGATCCAGTGGTATGCTGGCCGCAGCAGACGATATCGCGAAGCAAGTTTTGCGAAGTATATGGAGCGAGTGCTTGCCATCGAGAGCACATCGATGAAGACCGAGCTGTCGGCGCAATTGGACTTGAGGACGCTCATTCGATTGCAACGAGAACTGGCTGCAATCAAATCGGAAGCTGTCCAAAAATTTGCAGCAGGTGAACTCGAAGGTGAAGGACTAGTTCATGGGTTCTTAGATCTCGTAAACGATGCTCGCAATCAGCTCACGCGGTTAATTTTACACCAGCGTGATAACATCGAAGAGCAAGCCGCGCAGGAGCATCGCGATGCTGGAACCATTTGGATCGAGCAATCGAATTTAGACGATTTAGGATAGTCGCCTTTCGCTCCGCGAAAGTAGCGTTGGTGTATGCTGCGTTTTACGCCAGTTTTGCGGAGTGAAAGGCGATTATTGTTGAGGTGTAAGGCCGGTGGCTAGCGCCAAAACCGCTCATTTGCGTTGTTTACTTTGCAGCCAATTTGCGTACTCCGCGATGGTGATAAAGCCATCCATGTCACGGTCCGCAGGGCGTACATCCAATAGCATTTCTGTTATTTCGCTTCCGGACAGACGCCAGTCTGCATTTTTGTCTGCCCTTGAAATTATTCTCTCAGCGTAACTCACATATTTTTGATCCACACCCGCTACCGTCAAATTTTCTTTTAATGAAGGTTGAAAATTCAATTCTGATAGCTTTTTCTCAGTCATAGCCCGATGTTCCTCTTTTGATATTTCTCCATCTCCATCGAGGTCATTCGGCTGCCAGTCTCGAAGCCCATCCAGTTCATCGGCATTGAGTATACCACTTTCGTCCATATCGCGACTTTGGAAATCAGTTTGTGAGACTAAATCGAACACCTTGGAAAAGAATCGCAGCTTGCACTCTTCTTTTTCAGCTTCAGACAGCAAGCTCACTGCACCGGCATAGATCAAGTAGTGTGTTAGCTGCTCTGCGTTAAATTGCGAGCCGTGCAGTGACGGCCATTCAATAGCAATTCCAGTGCCTCTATTGCTCAATTTCGAACCGGAATTCAATGTAAGAGACTGTGGAGCATACATCTCAATTACTCGATCCTCGAGCAGGCGAGTAATTGACTCGCAGGCGGGAAGACGCTGCCCCGGGCATTGAATTGATTTGGCGAGATTGAATAGGATGATCGCGTTGGAGATGGGCTGAAGACGACTGGGTTGTACAGCCCATCGAGTGATTGAGATCGGTAAAAATGCAACAGAAGTAGTCTTCGGGACAGACGCTTCGAAGTACGCACTATTGATTAGTGAAGTGGATGTTATCGCTTCGTTCGAGACTGCTATGGCACTCAATCGTTTGGCGAGAGCGTCGAATACATCCTGCTGTTGTTGGTCGGACATTGATAGGTCCTTTGAGTACATCGGGTCGGCTAGCCGGCTAAGGATCACGGCAGCCTGGGCGACAGCAACCGAATCAGTGTTCTCCGCCGTGAAGGCCTCAATTGATTTGTCCCGTATCACCTTAAGAAAAAGTAACGGCACTGTATTTCGATCTTGGGAATTGGAATCTTTCGGTACAACTTCCAACCAAAACTCGTGGCCCAGTCTGTTGCTGGCACTTAAGGCCTGGACCAAAGACTCGACGGTCGCTTGATCGATCTCCGCATTAAACAAATAGACTCGCACGAAGTCGGCGGCGCTTTTTACTCGCTCGGGATCTTTGTCGTTTGCCAGTTCGTTGGTGACAATCCACTCAAGCAACGGCGAAGACGCTGCAATGTTTCCTTGCATGGCCCCCGCATACAACCGTTTGGCCCATTCGGCATCTGCAGTTTCTAATTCTCTCACGAGTCGTTTGTAGAAATCGGTAGGAGTTTTCGCAGCATAGACCAAGATTTGAAAAGTATCGATATCTACGGTTGAGTTGCGTTTCTCCCACGAGACTTTCTGGTCATCGATCATTGGTAGGATTGCATACAGGGCATTCACGACTTCATCCGCGTTCGCGGTGCCTGTCAATGCGGCGACGGCAGCGATTGCCTTCGATAGTTCCGTAGGGCTGCGTTCAAAGGCCAACTGATTCATCCACACCGATAGTGACTTGCCCTCATAGACCCATTCCTCAGAAAATTGAATTGGGCTGGCTGAGGGTGGTATTGTTGGGCTTGAGTTTGCAGATATGTTCGTCGCAGCCGCGTTGGTGTCGGCTTTTCGAACGCGGGCGACGATCGTTTCGCCTCGGCGAATCTCGACGCTCTGGTGGTCTATTTGGAAATCTTCCGCTGCCCCGGCGATGGTGATCTCGTAGCGGCCCGCTAACAGACGTGTCGACGTCGCGCCGGGAACGACTTTTACGGAGTCATAAACTTGGCCGTCACTGAGCAATTGAATGGTTACATTTTCTGCTTCGGACTCGATGACCAATTGTCCTTTCTGCGTTTCAATCATTAATAGTATGCCCCCCAGGATGATCGCCGGCACAGCGGCAGCCGCCCCAACCCATTGCCAATAACGACCTCCTTTCCCCGATCGCGAGCTTGTCGAGGGGAGTTTCGGATTCATAATGCTGGAAGTGTGGGCAAACGGTTCGACGGGTAACGAGTCGGCCGTTGGGCTGGCCGCCAATTTCTGCTTGGCTTGATCCGCAAGCGCGACCAGGTTGTGGTCCGCGCTAAAGTCAGCCAGTCGTTCGGCAACATGGGCCGCGCTGGCCGGGCGCTGGTCGGGGCTGCGATGCAGTAGCGTGGCGATAAATTCAACCAATGCCTTGGGGACATCGGCTCGCAACGTGTCGATTCTTGGTGAACAGCTCGTGGCCAACAATCTCAATTTGGCTAGTGGCGATAGATCGGGGGCCGCAGCCAAAGGCGCACGACCGGCAATCAAACGAAATAAGGTGGCACCAAGCGAATAGAGGTCGGCCCGGTAATCGACTGCCGCGGCACACTCCGCTTGCTCGGGGGCCATATAGTCCAGCGTCCCCATAAGCTGCCCAACGGTCGTTAATTCAGCCGAAGCTTCGTCCCAAAGACTGTGTCTGGCTAAGCCAAAATCCAGAATCTTGACGTCTCCAGTGGTGCTGAGCATCAGATTCGAGGGCTTGATATCGCGGTGAACAATCCCCGCTGCATGTGCATGAGAAAGCCCCAGAGCAACCCGTCGCATCGTCTCGCAAGCGTCGGCGATCCCAAGCGGACCGCAGAGACGCGTCGTACGACTAAGGTCCAAACCATCGATGAATTCCATTACCAGATAATGGATATCCTCGACCTGTCCAGCGTCCGTAGCGGTGACAATTGCGGAGTGATTCAAACCGCCAGCGGCCCGGATTTCTCGCTTGAACCGAGTTTGATGGTGATCGTTACCCAGCCAGCGCGCTGGAAATACCTTGATGGCGACCAGTTTGTCCAATTCCCGGTGCCGTGCCAGATAGACCGACCCCATTCCGCCATGCCCCAGCGAACGGATCAGCTGATAGGGACCGATCTCGCTGGCAACCAGCGTTGCCCGACCAGACGCGGACTGCTGCGAGTTATCGGGGTGATTCAACTCATTTTGCAGCGAATTTACGGAGCCGCTAACAGGTCCACCTGCGGCCAGTCCATCTGTTGCTAGCGGCTGGCGTTTGGCTAGCGACAAAGCGTAGCTGACAATGGAATCCAGCGGAGTTTGTCCCGCCCCCGACTCCATTTCCATTACCAACGAGTCCGGTTCGTTTTCGACCTCCGTGATCACTTGCTCGCAGTCTCCACATTGCGACAAATGGTCTTCGATGCGGTGACTATCCTCCTCGTCGGTCCAGCCGCTAAGGTATCCCCTGAGTGTTTCGCGGGAGGGGCAAGTGTTGGTCATTGCTGCGAGGGGAGCGGTGGTGGTACCGTTGGGCATCGGGAGTAACCTTTGGGGTTCGGTGTTGCCAGGTGCAGTTTTCTGCCTATGCTCCTAGAACGATTTTAGCGTGACACCAATTGGTTCGCAGGATTTTCGCATGGCAAAGTTCCCCAACGGCGACACCCATAGTTCGGATTCCCAAGAGAAGAGTTCGGGCGTGACTTGCGCAAGCCTGATCTCCAGGGCTCGCACCCGCGACGAAACGGCTTGGTGCGAACTGGTCGATCTGTATGGACCATTGGTTGCGCATTGGTGCCATCGCTGCGGGTTTGATTCGCATGCAACAGCCGATTGTGTGCAGGACGTATTTTCGGCCGTCTCAAGATCGTTAACCGGGTATCGATCTCCAGGCCGGTCTGGAGGGTTCCGCAGCTGGTTATGGACCATCACCTCCAACAAAGTTCGCGACCGAATTCGTCGTGAACACGACCACGATCGCGCGGCGGGCGGAAGTACGGCTCTTGCGAATTTGCAGATGTTAGCAGATCCCCAAGGCGAGCCACTTTCATTGCTCGATGAAGAACCCACTTCCCACGATGATTTGCGCAGCTTGATGGCCCGCGCCATGGAGCAGGTTCGGGCCGAATTTGAGCAGAAAAGCTGGGAGATCTTCCTTCGTTCGACCGTTGATCAACTGCCGACACAAGTCGTAGCGGAACAGTTCGGAGTCACTCCTGCAACAGTCCGCCAAGTGCGCAGTCGCATCATGCGTCGCCTACGACAACAACTGGGCGACGATCGATCCGAGCAAGCGGATTGAATCCTTCGAGCCGATCAAGCCGACTTGCGATAGCGCCCGATTCGCTCGGGTGGCATGGCATGGGCACCACGGTTAACTAAATCCTTGTTGCCATTCCATTGATGTTGGGCAATGGCTTGCAGGATTTGACTCGCTACATCCACGGCGCGAGCCCCAGCGGCGCCACTTACGGTGGGCTCTTCTCCCGATTGAATGCTGATTACAAAATCATGCAATTCATCCAAGATGGCGTTTCTCGACTCCAAAGTTGGAGATTCAATTTGCAAGTGATCTGCAAAAATCTTATCTCGCATCGACTTGGGTTCTCCCAGTGAACCTAGGTCGAGTGTCCGTTGGCAGACGGAATGAGAAGGACGAACGAGGGTCGCTTTTGGACCTGAGAAATCGAGTTCGGCAAAACCGTGCTCGCCGTACACTTGCATGGTGCGAGCTGCGGTTAAGCTGACGCGCGAGGCACGTAGTTGAGCGATCAAGCCACAGGCAAAAGTTAATCTAGCTTCTGCCAAGTCCTCGTGGTCCGAGATCACCGATAGGCCACTGGCTTGGACGTCGACTAAATCCGCTTCGGTCAAGGAGAGTACCAAGTCGATGTCGTGGATCATCAAATCCATCACCACACCAACATCGAGACATCGGCCTGGGAAGCTGCTGGCCCGGGTCGCATCGATATACTTTGGATGGGCCGTAACGTCGGCTGCGGCCACCCATGCTGGATTGAATCTTTCCACGTGGCCGACCTGCAAAACCAAATCTTTGCGGCGTGCCAAATCCACCAATGAGTCGGCGTCGATTGCCGCGATGGTGAGCGGCTTTTCCACTAACAAATGTTTGCCTGCTAAGAGAAAATCGCGAGCGATATTGGCATGCAGATCGGTGGGTGAAGCGATGATCGCAGCATCCACTTTATCGACAACTTGGCTATGGCTGGCATAGGTTGGAATTTGGAATTGCTCTGCCACGGCAGCCCGTGCTGCATCGCTGGGATCGGTGATCGCAACGACTTCGACGCCATCAATCCCTGCCAAAAGCCGAGCATGGATTTTACCCAAATGCCCTGCCCCAACCACTGCGAATCGAATAGCCATTAGGCAACTTTCTTCCTGCGATCGCGACCGCGACCATGGCGACCACCGCATTGGTGATCGAGAAAATCAAAGAGCGCTTTAATACAAGGGCGCATGGGTCCACGCGCCAGGAGCAAATCTCTTGATTGTTGCACGCCCACTTTGGAGCGATACAGCAATTTGAAAGCATCCGAAATCAATTGGATGTCTTCGGCTGGAAAATTATTTCGTTTGAGCGCCACGACATTGACGCAGCGAGGCTTGGCGGGAATCCCTTCGACCAACATAAACGGTGGCACATCGTGCAACACACGAGACACCGCGCCGACAAAGGAGAAGCTACCAATCGATCCATAGTGATGCACACCCACGCCACCGCTGATGGTGGCGTCATTGTGCACGTGCACGTGACCGCCCAGCATGACATTGTTTGCCATAATCACTCGGTCACCCACTTTGCAATCGTGGGCGACGTGGGAATAGGCCATCAGGTAGCATTGATTGCCAACTCGAGTAATGCCATCTTCTTTTTCCGAGGCGCGATTGACGGTGCAGCCTTCACGGAAAACGTTGGAGTGACCAATCTCGACACGCGTAGCCGAGCCGCGATAGCTCAGATCCTGTGGATGGGCACCAATGACATTTCCAGGGAAGAAGTGATTGTCTTCTCCGATGGAAACGTGACCCATCATGGTCACATTGTTCTCAATTCGAGTACCACGACCAATCTTCACGTCCGGACCGATGACACAAAAATGTCCGATGTGAACGTCGGATTCGATAGTCGCCCGCGGGTCAACAACAGCGGTTGGGGCGATGGTGACGCTCATCAGTGAAGATCCTTCTCTTTAGATGACTCTAAATGCTTTAAGCCGCTTTCCTGCATCCCGCAGGAACACATACCGCTAACTGACTAATTTGTTCTGCCAACAATCCATTTAGCTGATGACCGCCACGATGGGACGTCACGCAACCAATAATGTCAGCACCAACAAGACTTAAATCTCCTACCATATCCAATGCCTTGTGCCGAGAGCACTCATTGGGATATCGCAATAGATTATCAACTGGTCCATCTTTTCCGAAGACCAATAAATCGCGATTTGTTACATGCGAGGCAACGCCCAGGGCGCGTAACGAAGCCGCCTGTTCGTGAGTTACAAATGTTCTTGCTGGCGCGAGCTCACGCATGAAATTGTCAGGAGTGACCGCGCAGCGATGGGATTGTGGTTGAATCGGTGATTCAATGCCATAGTCCAATCGATATTCCACATACATCCGACCATCGTCGGAAGGAGCAAGTTCGATCCAATGGTTCGCATCGCCCAGACGCAATGTGCGATCCACTACGATTTGTTTGCGGCGATGGGCCTGCATCACCAATCCAGCATTTCTTAAAGCGTGAACATAGCCGGCACTTGATCCATCAAGACCTGGCAGTTCTTCACCGCTTACTTCAACGACACAGTTATCAATTTCCATCCCGTACAATGCGGCCAGCAAGTGCTCGACCATTTCGATACGGGCATTTTCAGCGACCAAGCAAGTTCTCAGCGACTGGCTTGAACGCGTTTGCATCGAAGCAGGAATTTCAAGTCGCTTTGCCAAGTCCGTGCGAACAAAACGAATCCCTGTACCTATTTGAGCTGGTAAGAAGCGAACAGTGATACCCTGTCCGCTCCAATACCCGCGTCCGGTTACTTGGACTCGCTCGGCGATGGTGTGCTCGTTTCGTTCGCGAACTAACACTTTCGTACCCTCCCTGGCACGGCGTGCAGCATTAAAATCCTTGCTAAGGTCAGTCGACTAGCGTGCTGACGTAGCAGGCTTTGCCTTGGCTTGGCTTACTTGATCCAGCATTTGCATTACAGCAATGGTCATATCGATGCGTTCGCTGCGATAGACAATGTCTTTCATCACGCCACGAATAACAGTCTCTTGATTTTCCAAGGACATTTCTTCGCCATTATAACGCATGACCAAGTCAATCTTGTGATATTCGGCAATGCGTTTGACGGCATCAGAAATCAAAAGATAGTTCTTGTAATAGATCTGCGCTTCGGCATCGACGAGTTCTTTCCGCTTACGATTCATTTCGAGGCGTAAACGGGATTCGCTGTCAGCAATTTTTTCTTCCTGAGCCGCATACTCAGGCGAGTCGACTGAATACGATTTGAGTAATTCGACTGCCTTCTTCAGATCTTCTTTTTTCGCGGCCAGTTGAGCGTCGTAGTCCTTCAAGTCTTGCTCAACTCGCTTGACTTCCGCTTGAATGGTCGCATGCTCTTTCAAGATACGAGCAACATCGACGACGGCGACTTTGTGTGGCGCGTCGGCTGCGCCTTGTGCAGATGCCCCACGAGTGGGCATCACGGCGGCGGTCAACATTCCAAGAAATAGAACACACTTCGGGCAAATTCGCACTTTCGCTCTCCTTGCGTAACTGGTGCAGGTCGTTCGCTTACCACGGTGGGGCCAATCCATCGACCGTGGCTCCAGAGCTCACCTAGGGTGGTCCGGTATGACGGGCTCGCGCCATTGTGCGCTGAGCCCGTCTTCTGAGTAAAGATTGATTTTCTTAGTTCTTAAGGTCGTCGTAACAATTCAACTTCTACGGTAATTTCTTGTCCGCTTCGTAGAACTATCAACGTGATCTTATCTCCAGCACGTTTGCCGCTAACGATTCGTTGCACGTCTGCGATTTTATTCATGCCATCATCGCCAATTTGAACGATGGTATCACCCACTTGAAGCCCCGCTTTTGCCGCAGGCCCCTCTTCTGTTACGGCAGATATGCTTACTACCGTTCCTTGCTCTTCCATCGAGACGCCGAGATAAGCAGTGCGGTTTCCACGTCGAATCCCCGCACCCGGTCCTGTCTTTTGATAAGTCGGTCGCTCCGCAACGGTGGCCAAATAACGCGCTGCTTGTGAAACCATATCGGTTATGCGGACCATCCCTTCTACATTGATTTTTTCGAAATCATCGGTTGGTCGGTGATAATCGGGATGAAGTCCTGTAAAGAAGAACAGTACTGGGACCCCCTTTTCGTAGAAACTCGTGTGATCACTGGGCCCATTGCCGCTGGGATCTTTTACCACTGGGAGCTTATAGGTGGCATTCCATTCATCGATCAAACCATCGAAGGTTGGCGCCGATTCGACGCCGTAGATTGTGAGGCCTTCGTCATCGTTTAGGCGGCCCACCATGTCCAGATTGATCATGGCGACGGTATTTTCCAAAGGAAAACGAGGCTCACGGGCATAGTGCTTGCTGCCCAAGAGGCCTAATTCTTCGCCCGAAAATGCCATGAACACGATTCGTCGTCGCGATTCCATGGGTTCCTTGGTCAAGCGATGAGCCAGTTCCAGCATGGTCACTGTGCCGCTGCCATTGTCGTCTGCGCCGTTGTGAACGGCCACGGTTCCTGGTGCCAGAGATCCGTTACCACCCATTCCCACGTGATCGTAATGGGCACCAATGACAATTGTTTCATTGGCCAATGGACCGACGCCTGGTAGTTCTGCAATGACGTTCTTGCCAATCACATCGCGAGTTTCAACCGATGAAAGCAGTGTTGCAATAGTGCCGGTAAAAACAAAGCTGGCGGGCTTCATGGTTTCGTCGATTTGAGCTTCGATACTGTCCAGCGATTTGGGGGCATCCGCGGTGCCTTGTGCGGCAACCCATTCAGCAAAGATTCGACGCCCCAAGGATGCCACCGGAATTCGTTTGTCCCCCTCAGGTTCGCCTGCTTGCGTCGTACCAAGCAATCCTTCGGGCGCTTGCTGCAGTTCGGTCCGCAGAGCATTAATTTGTGACTCAACAATGGCCTTGGTTTCAGATAATTTGCTGCGAGTGTTGACGGCCTCTTCAGGCAGAGAGGCTAGTTTCGAATCAATATCGAAAACTTGCTTTTTCTGTTCGGCCAAACGTGTTTCAGCGGATTGAATGTCTTGACCGGTGGCTTCCGCATGATTGACGATCAACAGACCAGCAGCGCCATGAGCGATCGCATTGGCAACTTTGGCGTTGAACAACGCAAAGCGGCTTGGGCCTTGCGATGAAAGAGGATTGTCCGCTCGACCGCGTCTTGGTTCGCCACGGATAATGACCACGACCTTGCCCGTTGCGTCTAGGCCGGCGTAATCATCGTACCCAGAATCAGGGGCCGTAATACCGTAGCCGGCAAACACTAATTCCCCAGAAACTTCCCCCGTTGTGCCGATCGCCAGAGGGCGTACCCCTTTTTCCATTTCAATCCGTTGATCGGGTGCGCCATCTTTTTTCAGAATGAGTTGATTTTTTTCAGCAGGCCCTGCGACCGTCTCCGTTGTGGCGGTGAACACTTGGTAGGGTGCACCGTTGAAAAGTTGTGTATTGAGACCGAGTGATGAAAATCGATCCGCAATAAATTGCGCGGCGACTTCAATTTCAGCGGATCCCGTATCCCGCCCTTTGAGTTCATCGCTGGACAAATATCGCAGGTCCGATGCGATTCGCTCGCGCGATTCCATCTTCACACGTGCCTCTACGTCCATAACGACTGGGTTCTCTGCTTGTGCGGTGCGGGCCGTTTGCAGGGCAAAAGCACAGAACAACACAGGAGAAAGCAGGGAAAATCGGAGTGAAACCAATGAATGCAACATAAACGGTCCGATGAAGGAATGAGAAAAAAAACCTGGGGAACCAGCTTCTGCCGCACGAATTGTGGTCACAAAGGGCGCCTCAGGTCAACGCACTGAATTTGCACGGTATCATATGGCCAATCATTCCTTCTTCCCGCCCCAGCTGACCCCTCCTCCACCATGCCTTCGTTGTTTGTGATCCGCGGCCGAGACCAAGGGAAATTTTTTGGCATCGATGGCCAGACGATGCGTATTGGACGCGATGCTGCGAACAATATTCAGCTCAGTGATAGCGAGGTGTCGCGGTGTCACGCTGAGTTGCGTGTAATCCCAGGAGGTGGGGTGGAATTGGTGGATCTTTCCAGCAGCAACGGCACCTTGCTCAATGGTGAAAAGATCGAACAGCGAGTGCTGCGAAGCGGAGATCGGCTGCAGATTGGTCAAACATTGATGATCTTTACCGGTTCATCGTCGCCCGATTCGATGCAGGCTGCTCACAGTGTCGACATCGTACAACAGAGCCAAGCTGCGGACGCCTCACGCATTGTCTCTTCTTGGCCACCCTCCTCGGCGGCAATCCATCTCACGCCTGAAGTTCCTCTTCCGGATGCTCCACTGGCCAGCGCGAACTTGCGATCGTTGGACGTGATGTATCAAACGGCCATCGCGGTAGGGAGAACTATGGAGATTCCGGAATTGCTCGACCGCATCTTGCATTTGGTCTTCGATTGGGTGGAAGCCGACCGGGGATGCATTATGTTGCGAGACAATGAGTCGGGTGACTTGACCCCGGCAGCGCGCTGTGACCGCAATAGCCAGGGAAAAGCTGCCAATGTGTTAAGTCAGGATCGCATGTCAATCAGTCGCACCATTCTTGATTTTGTCATGGAGCGACGTGAAGGGGTTCGCACGACCGATGCTGGCGAAGATGATCGCTGGGATGCAGCCAATTCGATCGTCCAGATGAGGATTCGCGAAGCGCTATGTGTGCCCTTGTTAGGTCGATACGACTGCGTCGGAGCAATCTATGTCGATACCTTCACCGCGCCGGGTAATCTGATCGGACGACCGAAGCAAAGTCGATTTAGTGACGAACATCTTCGCCTCATGACGGCGATTGGTCACCAAGCCGCTTTAGCGATTGAAGACACTTATTATTACTCAACGTTGTTGCGAAGTGAGCGACTGGCGGCAATCGGGCAGACAATCGCTATTCTCTCGCACCACATGAAGAACATTCTGCAGGGTATGCGGGGCGGTAGCTATTTGATTGGTGCGGGCCTCAAACGAGAAGATCCCGATGCGATCCAGCGCGGTTGGAAGATCGTTGAAAAGAATCAAGAACGAATCTCCAACTTGGTGCTCGATATGCTCTCCTACAGCAAGGATCGTCAGCCCGATCGAGTACATTCCAATCTCAATACGATGCTGAGCGATATCGGCGAATTGATGCAAGTGCGAGCGGATGAACAAGGTTGCCAACTAGTTCTCTTGCTCGAGCCCCAATTGCCCGAATGCCACTTTGATCCCGAGGCAATGCACCGTGCGGTCCTGAATCTAGTTACCAATGCACTGGATGCTGTCGCCGATGTTGAACATGCGACGGTTACCATTCGAAGTGAATTTGATACGACCACTGGGTGGACTATTGAAGTTAAGGACAATGGTCCGGGAATTGACCCAGAGGACCGTGAGAAAGTTTTTTCCCTGTTCGAGTCGCGAAAGGGAGCGCGAGGGACTGGCTTGGGTTTACCCGTGAGCCAAAAAATAGCGCAAGAGCATGGTGGGACGATTGTGCTGGCCGATGCAGCCGGACCGGGTTGCTGTTTTCGATTGTCATTGCCAATCAACATGCCCGACTCGCCTAGCAACACCTTAAACTCGCCCGAGAGCTTCGACACGATGCACTAGTCGCCCAGTGAAAGGTCGCCCAGTGAAAGTTCATTGCTCAAAACGTCTTGACACCACGTTCCCTATTGGCCTAACAGAGATTTTGCAATTCGGACTCTCAGGTCCGCTACACCATTGATTTACCCCATTCGATCCGCCTGGGATTCCGACCGTTGATGGTCGGATCGTGAAGGACGTGGCTTATTAGCCGGTGTTCGCCATTGGCCGCGAGGAAATTTTTTCTTCCTGTCGGATGCAAAGGATCGAATCATGTGGATGTGTGTTGCAGCAGTTCTTGCGGTTGCGTTTGCTCATGGTGGCAATCACGCCACCATTGCTCGACAACAGGTCGATCTCATCGAGCTCAATCATTTTCTCGATGACGCAGGCCGACATGTTTTTGACCAATTGGTGTTTTACGAATGGTCGCCGCATCGATCCGCATTCCGCGTGATTGCCTGGCGGATGGTCAAGCGACCCGAGCAATGGCCCGTACGAACCTGGAATCCCCTCGGATATCGCTCTATCTGGCAAGACGATGGAGTTATGCGAGAAATTTGGTCGACGGCCTTTCGAGAAACGTGGACGCAAACCGACCCGGAGAGAGAGAATAGACAGATCTTCTCCGAGACACGTCGCCCCGAATTAGCACTACCGGCCGCTGCCCAGGCCCTTCGGACACGCAGCACCTTCGTACGCTAGTTTTTTTGGGCTGCGAGAACCTTTTCACGCTGGTATTGCTTGAAACTGGTGGCAGAGGTGCGTCATAATCGCTGACACAGTCGGCTTTGAATCTTGCACTTTTTTCTAGCGATCTCGCACTGGTGTTTCACAAATGGTTGTTTGCTCACTTTCACTCCTGTCTCTTTGCGTATTAGGTATTTTGGTAGCTCCCGGTACTGCGGCCGAGGAACAGGATCTTGAACAACTCAAGGGAGCATGGGTGGCTGAGTCGCTCGAGAGTGGAGGAAAGCAAGCTCCGCCCGAGGCAATAAAGGTTATGAGATTTACGTTTCAAGAGAAAGAATTGCTCATCCGAGGCAATTTTCAAGATGAACGCGAAGTTGCCAGCCCGTTTAAGATTGACGCTACCAAGAACCCCAAGGAACTGGAGTTTATGCCTCCAGGAGAAGAGCAAGCAGTGCTGGGAATTTACCGATTCAAGGAGGGAAAACTCGAAGTCTGTATGCGCAAGGCAAACGGTGCACCAAACAGGCCGACGAGTTTTGAAACAGGCGATGATGGGTCGCTGGTGCTAGTCAAGTTCAAGCGTGAGACGGAAGAAAAATAACCTTGCGACCACGTTCGATTGGTTAGGATGGGATGGAAACTTCGGCGAAGCTCTCGGCCGTTTCCCAGATCACAACTTTGGTTGCTCTCGCGCCCGTCTCCGCGAGAATTTCTGGACAGACAACTTCGAGCAGGTATTTGGCCATGTTCTCCGCTGTCGGGTTGTAGGGCATCAGGAACAAGCGATGGGGTGTCACCATACGGATGGCTGCGATCCCATTGTGGTCTTCGCTCCAGAGGAGGAAGGCGTGATCCCAATGCTCGTCGATCCATCCTTTGCAACGTCGCTTTAGTTCTGAAAAATCGATGACTCGGCCGACTTCATCTTGCCGGTCGCCAGTTACATAAAAATCGGCGACGTAGTTGTGACCGTGAAAATTTTCACATCGCCCACCATGCAAGAGCAAGCGATGGCCAGCGCAAAACTGGATTCGTCTCATGATGGTCAATGCCACAGTGCTTTCCTTATTTTGCGAATTCATCCGTTACAGATCATCGTAGGAGTTGGTCAACTTGGGGTTCTCAAGATGTCGTTGAGCGTCGCGTTTGGTCTTCTTCTCAAGGTTGCGGCGCAAGGCCAGTTCCAGATCAATACCGGTTTGGTTGGCAAGGCACAGGACGACAAAAAGCACGTCGGCAAGCTCGTCTTGGAGTAAACCCGGCGTCTCACCCTTTCGCCACGATTGTTCGCCGTAGGTCCGCGAGACAATACGGGCTACTTCACCGACTTCTTCTTGCAATTGTGCAAGATTTGTCAGTTCATTGAAGTATCGCACTCCGACATTTTTAATCCACTGATCCACTTCCGCTTGAGCTTGTCGGATCGACAAGCTTGGTGGTTCGGGAGTGGATAGTTGGGGTGCCGTGGGATGGGGCTGATCAGGAGTCGCGGTCATAGATCTCTTGTAGTCATTTGGCTGTTTTGGAAGTGATCACATGCGTGCCACTTTTGCCCGCAACTGCGATATCCATTCGACCATCCCCATTGAGATCGGCCACAGCAATTTGCAATCCGGTACCCACGTGTCCTTCATCGATGATGTGACGAGTGAATTCTTGTTGCTTTGGATTCCAAGTGTAGTAGTACAAGCAGGCAGGCTCATTGGCACCCGGGTCTCCACCGTTGTGGGCGAAATATCTTTTGCCAGTGATCAACTCATCTTGGCCATCTCCGTCGAGGTCAGCAAAGACCATGCTATGGGGTTGGCTAAAACCACGATCAATCAAGTGTTCTTGCCATTGAAGTTTGCCATCGGCGGCTGGTTCCTTTTGCTCCCACCAATACAGACCGTAATTATGCCCGTTGCCAAACACAATATCCGAGCGACCATCACCATTTAGATCGCGGACCAGCATTGGTATGCTGGCATCGAGAGTCCAGTCGGCGTGAAATTTCCAGCCACCCGCCCAAGGATCGCTAGCGGGTTGTTCATACCAACCTTGACCAACTAGCAAGTCCTTCAGACCATCGCCGTTCAAATCGCCGAGACCGATGCCATGTCCGTTGGCTTTGTCTCCGATTTGGCAGGGGACCATGTTGGTCGGTTTAGCGGGATCATCACCAGGAATCAATCGCCAGATGTAGCTGGGCACATCTCGCTGCCAACTATTGACGATCCATTCGGGTTGACCATCGTTATCCACATCTTCGAACAATTGCCCTTCATTCGACGAGTTACCCGTGTCAATCAATAAATGGGAGGGCCAGACTTTTCCCAGGCGTAGCCCTTCGGTACCTGGATTTTCGAACCAGCGAACTTCGGTAGGAATGAAGGAGCCAGCGATAATGTCGGGGCGGCCATCTCGGTTCACATCATAAATGTAGTCGCCATTGCTCTGCACATAACCATTCCAGTCTTCGATCATACGCAATGGTCTTGCGGCCCAATCCGGATTTCGATACCAATTGCGACCTGCAACAACATCCAACTTTCCGTCACCGTCGATATCTGCAGTGGCAATACCTTCGTTGGCATCGACGCTTAACAGCCGAATGTCAAACTGCAATTCGCCAGTCGGCTCGGCAGCGACTCCATCAGCAGGTGCCAACGCGCCTGCCGAAAACGAGCCAGCTCCGAGGAAGAGCGCGGAACTGAGCAGCGAGCGGAATGGTAATCGAGTGCTTGCCAGCTTTAGCAGTGAAGGGAATTTTGGCATGTGTTGGCCCAGGTGGGTGGTGGGGCAGATGGGAAAAGCAGAGGATCTTTCAAGATCCCGATACAATTAGGATACCCGCCCCGACTCGCCAACTCAACGACGTACCCCACCTAGTACTTTACAGTAGAGCAGAGACAATAGACGGTATATAGCCAGCCTAAACGGATTGCTCGCCCAATAAACCACTTTTTGCTCATTTTATTTTTGAATTGAGTGGAAATTGTCAGTGTTCAGTAGTCCTGAATCCATTTAGTCTGAATAGAGTTCGCGTTCAGACCTATCAGATGGGATCATCGAATTGCCTGACATTTTTCATTTCGAAGACCTGAAAGTTGGGCAGCGATGGCAAAGTCCTGGGCGAGTCGTTTCCGCTCAAGATGTCGCCTGCTTTGCCGAGCTGACTGGAGATCATACGGCGCTCCATTTGAGTGCCGATGACGATAGGAGCGATAGTTCACCGTTCGGGCGACCGGTCGCACATGGGCTGCTCGGCCTCAGTATTTTGGCCGGCTTATCTTCAGAACATCCTAAAGTGAAAACGTTAGCATTAATTCACTTGGGCGATTATGAGTTTCGGCAACCGATTTATTTCGGCGACTTAGTCATTGCGGAAACAGAAGTGATTGCGCTGCAGCAATATGGGCGTCGCGCTGGACGGGTGCAATGGAAGCGGCGTTTGCTGGGCGAACGGGGCCAAGTTTTCCAAGAGGGTACTCTGGAAACCATTGTGGGTGCACGTGCCATGTTACAGAGAATGCCATCGACCAAAGCGACACTGCAATCGATCTTACCCGTGCCCGATTCCGTACCAGACGCAATGGACGCTGTTCGGCATCCCCGCTAGGGCCATCTTAGTTTTCGGCGAATTCCATTGCACTTTTGAGCGTGTTGCTTAAGAGCATGGCGATTGTTAAAGGACCGATTCCACCTGGAACAGGCGTGATCGCAGCGGCCACCTCGCATGCTTCTTCAAAGTGGACGTCGCCGACCAACTTCTTGCCAACGCGATTGATGCCAACATCGATTACTGTGCAACCACGTTTCAGCATCTTCCCGCGAACCATTTCGGCTCGTCCCACGGCTGCGATAACGATATCACCACTGCGAATGATGTCGGTTAGATTCTCCGAGCGACTGTGGCAAAGCGTCACTGTGGCGTTGCAAGTATCCGGGCCACAGGGACCATCTTTGGCAGCCAGCAATAGCGCCATGGGTTTGCCCACGATTTCACTCCTGCCGATGACGACGGCGTGTTTACCCGCTACTTCTATTTGACTACGGTGCAATAGTTGAATGACGCCATGAGGTGTGCAAGGCAGAAATCGGGGCCGACCTTGGGCCAGTAATCCCACATTTTCTGGACTAAACGCATCGACATCTTTGGCAGGATGAATCGCATCAAGGATCATGCGTTCGTCGAGTCCTGCAGGCAAAGGAAGCTGAACTAAAATACCGTGAACCAGTGGGTCGTTATTGAGCAACTCTATCAGCGCCAATAATTCAAAAATCGTCGTTTCTGAGGATAACTTGTGCAAGCGACTTTCAAAGCCGACTTGTTCGCAGGCAGCATGTTTGTTGCGCACGTAGACTTGGCTGGCAGGATCTTCGCCTACCAGTACGGCGGCCAAGCAAGGTCGAACGTTTTTCTCCGCGACGAATTTGCCGCATCGGTGTTCAATTTCGCTGCGAATTGTGGCGGCTATTGCTTTGCCATCGAGGATCTTGACACTCATGAGAATCGTATTTTTCGTGTAAAGTGTGAGCAGTGAAATGGACGCAATGGCCAGTGTTGTACCTGAGCCATTTCAATCAGTTAACCCGTCGATTCCATCCACCATTGACGTTGAGGATCTGGCCTGTCTGAAAACTAGCCGATGGACCAATCAAATAGAGGACGGCAGCGGCAACATCTTCCGGTGTGCCCCAGCGTCCGATGAGGCTGCTGCGGATGGCGCGTTGATCCCAATACTCATCCGCCGTTTGGCCCCATTCCGTTCGAATCCAGCCCGGGGCAACGCAGTTGACGCGAATTTGAGGAGCCAGGCTTTGTGCCAGTGCCAACGAAAAACTCATCACGGCACCCTTGATTGCACCAAACATCTGGCCTGCATCTCCTTCCATGCCCGCGGTGGCTTGGTCCCAGCCAATGAACACCATCGACGGTGTCTGGGAAGCGGGCTGGGACTGCGCACTTGCCGACGCGAGTGATTCGAGCCAACGATCGGCCGCCAAGCGTGCCAAGGCCATCGTGCCGCGCACGTCCACTTCCCACAGTCGATCCAATTTTGTCAGAAAGGAAGCCTGGGCGAGGTCAGCCGTCAGCACATCGACTCCCGCGTTATGAATCCACGCGGTAAGTCGTTCGCCAGACCACTGAAACGCTTGTTGCACTAGCTGCAAATGAAATGTTTCATCCCGAAGGTCACCCATCACTACCAGCGATTGAACTCCCAGCGAGCAAACCAATTCGGCTGTCTCTTCTGCGCCAGCGAGGTTTTTACATCCATGGACTAAAACGTTCGCACCCGCCTGGGCGCAGGCAACGGCAATCGCGCGACCGATGCCGCTGGAACTGCCGGTAACAACTACGAATGGGGAATCAAGAAATCGCATCGACAGAGGAATCAAAGAGTACAGAGCAGAAATGGAGAAACCGCCGCATGGGTTCAGGTACCCAGGCAGCGGTTTCGACCACTTTAGCAGACGGAAAGGACCTGTGTCAGCATGCCAAGTTGACTAAGGCATAGCTGGCATGCAATCGTCGACATTGCCAACTTGATGCATGTGGTTATGGTCGATGTACAAGACCTCAATCGATTCGCGATCTTCCAGAGTGTGTGGAACGGGGTAGCCCACGATTTCACGTTCGCTGGAGTAAATGGTGCACTTGTAGTGAGCGTGGTGCAATTGCGCCGGGCCCAACAATGGATAATGTCGTGGTGGGTCGATGTAATCCGCGATCTTCTCTTTGATGATGCGAACGTTGTTGCGTTGCTTTTCATAAATCAAAGGAACGCCTCCTTGCACTGGACGTGCTTTCTCCAAGGCCATCATGACTTCATGATCGCTGGGAGGATCGAGTGCCACGGGAGGACCACCAGCGGTGGTTGGCCCAAGGATTGGCACACGGTCATACATCCGATGCCAATCGTGTTTGTCTTCCTGCTTCTGTTGGAAGTAAGGGCTGACTGGAATGGGAAATCCGAAGATCCCCAAGGACATCCCGTTGTTCATCCCGAAGCAGCCAGTGCTACTGATCGCGGCTACTGAAGCCACTAATCCAAGCAGCGCTTTTGATCCATAACGCGTCATGCTTTCGCCCTTCCCTTGAGCAGCTCCCCGGAAGCGATATTGCGATCGCAGGGTATCCGAGACGGCCAGTTGTTCCAAACTCGTCACCACGGCATACGGTGTCGGTACATCTACTATCGTGTCAAAGTGAAGGGGTCTTGCGGGTTTTCACGAAGTATCCGGAAAAGTCGATTGAAACAGCTTGGAAGCTGGTCCAAACCCACCTTCGTCCAAAACCGCAAATCCTCTTTGAAGGAGTGCAGCAATTTACCAGCTCGTAGAGACTTGCAATACGCCTCAAGCCTTTCAAATGCAGAGTCGGGCGCAGGATCCTCACGCGTCGCTAATATCGCTCTGTGTATCTCGAGAGCATACATCCTAGGCGCTCGCTGAGTAGGGCAAATCGAAAGTGGTCGTGACCATTCCGAATGATGCACCCTCAGTGCGCGCATAAAAAACCTCGCATCGATCCATGATCGACGCGAGGCTTTGAATCTACGCTTTTGCGATGAATTGCTTCACGCAGCTTTGACTGGTCTACTTGTCGGTGAAGTCAAGGAACCACCAGCCATCATCCCATTCCAGCGATACCTTACGCCATCCCAAGGGGACTTGTGGGTAAGGATAGAAGGGACCAATGTATGGCCATGCGGTTGGACTGTATTGCTGTGGATAGGTAACTGCAGCATAGTTTGGATAGGCTGCATAACCTGGCCATGCATAGTTCGGTAGGTTGGGTGAGTCGTAGTGAGGAGCGCCGTATCCTTGTGGAACAGGCATCCCGCTATAACCACCACCAGCGTAACCACCACCATCATAGCCACCGACCATTGCACCTTGCGGTGCCATCATTGCACCTTGCGGTGCCATGCTGGCTACTTGAGCGTAAGGTTGGCCTTGAAACTGCATAGGTTCTGCAGTTGCAATCGGTCCGTCTTGTGCATAAGGAATGCGGCCAGACACTGTCTGGACTTCAACCGGTTGCAAATGACGTACTTGCTTTGCCGAATCTTGTGGAGCACTGGCAGGTTGTGCCACTGGCGAAACCACAGCGATATCGTCAATCACATTGCGAACTCCAGGTACTCGGCGAACCATATTCATGATGGCTTGCTTTGTTTCGGAGCTACCGGCGCGACCCTTCAGCAACACGTCCCCTTCAGTGCTGCTGACTTCCAATCCGAATCCCCGCAGGGCTCCGGACCGTTGTGCATCACCGAGCGTACGAATCACTGACGACTTCACTTCTTTGTCGCTTGACCCAATCGTCGATTCGGTTGCCCCTGCAGGCATCACGAATTGACCATTTTCGCCATTCGATTTCGACGGTGCTTGCTCGGTGAGTGCTTTGCTCAGCGAGAATGCGCCCGATTGAGTCGCAGGCTTAACTGCCTCCGCACCAACCGCATCTACTTTGACCGGTGTGGGCTTCGCTGGCGATGTTGCCGGCGATGCGTTGCCAACCGTAATTTGGTCGACAACTTCATTCACACCTTCCACACTATTGGCGGCCGCCAATACTGCAGTTCGCTGAGTGTCACTGCTTACGTGACCTTTCAGCAGGACGACGCCAGCAGTGACTTCCATATCCAAGGTGAAACCCTGGAGGACTCCTGCTGTTTGTTGTCCTTTTAACTTCGAATAAATTTGTTCGGCGATCTCACGATCTCCGCCCCACGCGGCCAGCGGCGTGACGGCGGCGAGCGTAAAGAGCGCCACGCCGACAAAAAAGCGTCGCATGGTAACCCTCCTACGGTCTTCTGCGTCGGTCCACCCGGTTCCATCCGCCGCATACATTGCGGGAACGGCAGACGGCCCGGGGATACCGCCCCGGTCGATTCCCCCCTCAATAAACCCGGACGCCGACTTCGCTTTTGTGTCTTAGCATTGTTTCCAATCCTTCGAACTCAATCACTCTGCCGACGCCCCAGGCCGGGCGCGTCGCCCTGGCACGGGGCCGGTTGTCAGAAGTAACTTCGGACAGTTAAGGGTCGTTTAGGTAGGTTTTTTTCGATTTTATCGCTGAACCGGTTTAACACGGTCGCAACCAAGAAGAGGGTTCTGACAAATAATGTCGCCCCGATGGTGGGTGGTGTTCGTTTCATTTTGCGTAGATTGCCTATCTATCGCCGACGCGACACTTGAAAAATCCTCACCAACCATCCGATTGTCAATAAGAAGCCAACGGCAGGCACAACAATCACTACTAATCGTGGTTGTGCAGCAATGGCACCCACGGCAATTAGGCACAGGACGGCCGCCCCCGGTGGCAACCAACGCATGGGTTTATTCAGTGTTGGTAAGGCCAGCCAAATGGCCATCATCACAACGCCCACTCGAAATGCCGAATTGCTCCCGAAGCTCTCTTCACCCGTGGTTCCAGTCCGCCAATGACTCCAAATCCCCAATGCGAGCCCACCAATACCAATAATCAAGATGGCCCAGCGGCGATAACCGGTGAGCCGGTTCTCTCCTGCTGGCAATCTACCACCCCGTTTTCGCTCTTCTGATTCTTGAGGTGACTTCAATACTGGCAACACAGCCTGCTCTTTCCTTCATTATGTTGAATGACAAGCGGAATGCTCCGCTTTGCCACTGGTTAATTTTGCAGCAACCAAATCTCTACAGTAACCAAGCCCGCACAACCGAATGTAGTTGCGCCGCGATTCAATGCAGAAAACTATTTTGCCAAAAATCGCCTAGCTAATTTTCTTAATTTCCTTATTTGTCGGAAAGTCACTTCCCTTCAGAGTCGGTTCCTGCGACATTGCCCGACTCAATTTTGAGGAAGCCGACGAGTGTACCCCATTGGACCTCGCTCCGCTTGAGTAACCAACGGGTATTTTCCTTCGGTTACTAGAGAAACGAACTGACTGTCAACTAACCTACGGAGTTCTCACCGATGGCATCGAACGAATGGTTGCAGTCTACAGGTTCAAAGCCGCCAGTAACACAGAACTGGGGTACGTCGGTTGCCTTGCCAAGTGAATGGCTGAAAATAGAGGCAAATAAGGTACCGGCGGCCAGTCAGTGGATCTCACCAATCCACACGGCCGCTCCAGCACCAGTGGCCGCTAGTCAAACCAACGGCCAACGCAAGTCTATTAGTGGTGAATGGTGGTAGGGATTCCACCGGCCAGATCGCGACGTTAATCAGTCGTTATCTTCGCCCTCGTCATCCTGTTCAACTTCAGCGAACACCAAGGCTGAACGAACTGGTGCCGGCATCGGATGATCGATGCCTTTCACGCTTCGCCAAACAATGTCGCCAAACAATAGATCGTCCGCCGCATCTTCGCGGCTGAGATCCATTTTCTCTGACAACTCGGCCCCCCAGGCGTTTGCTCCATTTTTTGCCTCAAGGTCCACGTTAGCAGGTAGGGCCTCGTAGTGAGAAAAATCGGGCATGGCTGTGAACGACCGATACATAGGTTCGGCCGCCGCATCGAATTGGGTCATCGGCTCAAGTCCCAGAATCAACTCCATCGTTCGCAACATACTGGAAGTTGAATACATGGTGGAATCGACTCCAGCGTTACGCGAATAGGGGCTAATGGCCAAGGCCACTGTGCGGTGAGCATCTACATGGTCCGCACCGTTCTGTGCGTCATCCTCGACCACGAAAATTGCTGTCTCCTTCCACTTATCACTGCGCGATAATCCAGCCACTATTTGTCCTAATGCTAGGTCATTCTCTGCGACCATCGCGGTAGGAGTCGGTTTGCCAATTCGAGTTCCATAGGTATGGTCATTTGGCAACCTCAATACGATCATTTGTGGCAACGTGCCTGCCTTGCTCATTTCTTCCCATTGAGAAAGAAATCGTTCTGCGCGTTTGACATCGGGATAGTCGAGGTCGTAGGAGCGGTACATGGGATCAAAGTGACCCTGCAGTGCATCGACTTTTGTTGTTGCAGGGTTGCCGACCTTAGAACTATTTTCGATGAACTCTCCAAAGCTGAAATAGCTGACACCCTTCTCGCGACAGCGATCCCAAAGATAGCCGCTGGATGGTTCTGCGATTTTGAATTTACCTTCCGATGGATAGCTCAATTTCTTGGGTCCACCCCGATAGTTAAGGGGCCAAGTCTTTTCCACATAATCGGTTGCATAAGCGGCCATGGTCCATTCATGACCATCTGCGCTGACTTCGCTTTCCACATAGAAGTTGTCGAGCAAGACAAATTGCTCGACTAACGCATGATGGTTTGGAGTCACTGTGCGAGGGAAAATGCACAGACTGGGATCGCCATTTCCTTGAGGTAGGTCACCAAACACCTGATCGTAGGTGCGGTTTTCTTTGATGATGTAAACGCAGTGCTTAATCGGACTAGGTTCTCCCACTAGCTTTGGGATTGGATTTCCCTCGGCTACCTCGGTCGACCGAACTGAATTCAATGCGTTTGTGGGCGAGCAATTGACGGCTGTGCGAGTCATCGCGGCCATTGCCTCGGGCGACGGCGATGGTATGACGCTGAGCGTTCCTTGAAATAGTCCTCCAATGTATTCACGAACGCCCCCTGGTGGATTCTGATTGGGATTGGGGCCATGGACGTTGCTTCGCGAGGTCATTCCTTTTCCATTGGCAACCAAGATTGTCTCGCCAAGCGAATCGAAGCGGACGCTGGTGGGATACCAGCCCACTGGAATAAAACCAAGGGAGGTGCTACGCCCACGATCGCTAATATCAAAGACTGCCACGTTGTTGTTGTCGGCATTGGCTACTAAGAGAACCTTTCCATCAGGCGATACACTGATGCTTGACGGCGTACTTCCATTGGGCGCTTTGGCATAGAGCGAGGTCGTCAGCACTTCTCGCTGTTGTCCAGATTCAGTGTCCAGCAGCACGACACTGTTGTTATTCGAACAGGCGACATACAACCAGCGGCCCTCATCGAGCAAAATCATCTCAGTCGGATGACTCTCTGTTTGCCATGTTCGAATGATTTTGCCAAGCGTAAGGTCGATCACGGCGACCTGTGAATTTCCCCAAAGGCTTACGTAGACAAGGTTTTTTTCCTCGTCCACGATGGATGCATAGGGATAGGAGTCCTTATCGAACGCGATCGTTTGGCTTTTCGCTGTCTGCGTTGTCGGTACAACACGAATCTCACTTGCCAACAAGCCACACGCCAGCCACTGCTCGCCGTTGTTCAGCGGAGTCACTCCAGATACGACAAAATTCTCTGCCGGTTCAGCCACCTTCAGCATGCGTGGCTTTGCTAAGAAGCCATCCTCAAACGGGAATACATAGAGCTTTTCGTCTTCTCCACCACTAACGGCAAGCCATTTTCCATCTTTCGTAAAGGACATGCCGAAAAAGGTTTGATCAAATTGCGCCGTGGAGACGACCTTGTTGGACAACAATGACACGATGCGAATTTCATGGATACCATATCCAGCATGCAAGACGGCGATGAATTCTCCGCTCGGACATACCTGAATGTTTACAGGGAAGTCACCCATTGGAATTTGAGTTCCCTGCGGAGCGAGAGACCATCCGTTAGGCAACAAGACCGTGGAGTCTGGCTGCATCCCCGGTAAACGTGTTCGCGCCGAGGATGGCAATTTTTCCGTGCTCACTAATGGAGCGGTTTCGACAGGTTCCTGACATCTTGCTGGTGCTATCGTTGCACTAAAACAAAATGCCAAACACCATGCCACGGTCGGTCTAAGAATCATGCTGTTGAAGCTCCATTGCTGGTTAGTTTTTTTTGCTCAAGGTAACCCATCGAGTGTCCCTGACATGTCTGATACTTACGGCTTATACATACGCGTCTAAAAGCTCTCGACGACTTCACGCCCGGCTCGTGTTCCTACCGACCTCCAAGTCAAAATATCAATGGTGTTCGCGACGTAGCGGACAGATCCATCCATAAACAGGGCATGGATGCCGTTCGGATGATAGCTTCTGCTCGTGACCGCTGCGTAGGTGGGCAACGTGGTGGATCGTCCTTCTCTCATGGAATTGAAATCGATATCGTAGATTTGTCCATTCTGTTCAAATGGGACAAAAGTATTGGGAGTAAAGGTGGTGGTAAAACCCGTTTGGTGAGTCCTCGCGTCAACCCATTCCGTATGTCCTGAGTCCGCTTTGAACTCGCCACCATATGTGGCTACTTGAGAGGGTGATGTCGGTATGCTGGCGCCATTACCTGGTTGACCCGAGTCCCGCAGATAGGGAGTGAAGGCTTTTACCTCCGCCATTCCCAGTGTATTGCTGGTCCCATCCATGACATCTGCTAACTTCATCCAGCGATTGACCATGAAGACTCCGCTTCCTTTCCCGTGTGGCGGCGAATAGACATGCCACTCGCCCGTATTCGCAGCGTAATTGTTTGGATAATGCACGAAGGAAGGACCATCGGGTCGTTCGCGATCATTCATTTCGCTGGGACACAGCAGATAGGGGACTCGGATTTTCGCCACGTTGGGCTGTGCGCTGATCGGTTTTGTGTAGTCGATCAAGTTTTGCAGATTGGCCTGCTCTGCGTAGGGTAATAATCGAGTATGGATACTCCAGTAGACCGTTTCACCAGCTGACTGATAATCGCCCAGTGGAGGCAAGCGATTATGGGCCGATTCGTGATTGTGAACTGCCAAGCCGATTTGTTTCAAATTATTCTGGCACTTCACTCGACGTGCAGCCTCGCGCGCCGCTTGCACCGCAGGCAATAAAAGTCCAACCAGAATGCCAATTATGGCGATGACGACCAACAGTTCAACCAGCGTAAATCCACGTTTCATCCAAGCACCTTCCAGGCTGCAAAACTCACTGAAGCAGACAGTGTTCTAATCGAATTAGTAGCAGAGTTGGTTTGCAATGGGTTAATTAAGCGTGAAGAGTCAGGCCGGCCAGCTGCGACTAATGAGTAGCGAAGCAATCAAGCTTGATTTAATCGAAGCGGAGCCGCCAGAAGGCACTCAAACTCTTTAACAAAGTTGACAGAGACGCGAGCATGAACTGCGCCTTGGCAATCGGCAAATCGTTGCTTTCCCTGGCACGTGAAGACTCCTTCGTGCCAAACATTGGGATGAATATATAGGCCCCGGTTGCCGTGAAAATAAAAACAAACGAAGGCGTCGGGTTTAATGTCGTCACCAGGCAATGCCAAAGGCACAACAAATGGGGAGCCATCAAGTGGGAAAAAAGCCTGTCCTCCATCGGGATGATAGTTTGCATGCCACAGCGAGACCGAGTCACTAATTCTGCTTGAATTTTCGCTCGCGTCGTCTGGATCGCAGCCGTACCCCAAAAGGTAATGGCCTCCGACTGCTTCATTCATTCCATAAAGGATGTCCCCCTTCCACTCGCTGTGAAAAATTCCTTTCTTCACTCCTCCTTCATTTCCGCTATCTAAGTCGACCGGGCGCCAACCCTGAGCAGGCCAGCGGACGATTTCAATATCGATATCTGCTTCCGAGTCGAGCAAGTAGCCATAGCCTCGCAGCGATTCGTTCGTTGCTTCGATAATCGGAATTATGGATTTCTTAACGTTTTTTGGAATGGAGGGATTCAAGTAATCGATAGAGCTTGCCATGAAAAATCAGAGCCTTGTCAATGGTGGTGTGAAAATCGATTTCGCACCTCAGTGATAGCGAATGACAGCAGCGTTGCAAACCATCGTTTCGATGTTTAACAGTTCAAATTTCTAACTAGATTACGCAATTGATCAAGTCGGCCATCGTCTTCATCAATAGTTTATTGCGCATTCGCATTCCATTCAGAAATTCTTAACAAGGAGTTGTTCCAATCTGGCCTGTGATTAACTGCTGAAGAAAAAAACAAAAGGGCCGAATGGAATGCGTACTGTGTTGATGCTGTTGCTACTGCTAGTTGTTGCCGGCTGCAATAGCGAGCCTCCGCTCTACCCGATTACTGGGCGGGTGACTCTGAAAGGTAAGTCCTACGAGCGACTTATTGTGTATCTACGGCCCATCGATCAAAAGATTAACAAGTTCAATCTGGGTGTGGGTGAAACAGACGCGGCTGGCACGCTTGGTTTGCGATCGACAGCAGGAGCTGGAATTGCTGCTGGAAAGTACCGAGTCAGCTTTTCTTGCATGGCTAAGAAGAACGGTCAGGTTGTGGATGCGTTGTCTGAAAAAGTCGACGACAACCGAACCCTGGAGACCGTTGAACTGGTTCCCGCGCCGTACTGTGAAGATGAAAACAGCCCCGTGGAATTCGAGGTTAAGCCTCAAGGGGAAAACCGTTTTGAATTTGATATCCCTTCTATAGCCCAGTGATTTATGTGGGCAAATAACTATTCAATAGGATTCTTCAGATGAGATGGAAATTAAGGGCGAAGCCCGCGTTTACGTTAGTCGAGCTTTTGGTGGTCATCGCCATCATTGGCATTTTGGTTGGGCTATTGTTGCCGGCAGTTCAGGCCGCTCGTGAAGCGGCACGGAGAATGTCCTGCTCAAACAATTTAAAGAATATTGGCTTAGCAACGCATAACTTTGCGTCGGCATTCAATGAACAGCTTCCCATGTTGGGAGAAGCCCAGGAGGGCGCTCATTGGAGTTCGTTTATTTTGCCTTATTGTGAGCAGACGAACCTCCATTCTGCACTGACATTCGGATCAACGGATTGGGCCTCGGGCGCCGCGGTGATCAATCCATCGCTGACTTCTGCGAACCCGATTGAGCGTCAGATCGCGGCTTCCGAAACTCCTGTTTCGCTGTTTCGTTGCCCGTCATCTGTTGCTCCGGATGCGATTTTTGATGCATCGACCTATTCGCCACCATGGTTTGTTGCCGCTCGTGTTCCGGGCAATTACTTGGCAGTAGTAACGGGAATTCAGCCTAACGATTGGAAGCCAGGGTTTGGCTGGGGACGTGCCAATCGTCCAACATGGGGAAATAGTAAGCCGACTCTCCATCATTCGGAATTGGATGGGATGATCATTACTCGTCCGCCAGATCGCTGTCGAATTTACCAAGGGGGCTGTGGCGGTGCAACGCGATTCTCAAGTGTCACCGACGGCCTGTCGAACACGTTGATGTATGGAGAAGCAGAGCCCGATCCAGAATTGGCTGCAAATGCATCGCGACAAGAAACTCAGAACACTGGTCGAAAGGACCATTGGGCTTTTGGCGGTGACGATTTCGATAACTGGGAAGGTACCGACTGGTCCGAGCAAGGAGGTTCAACTGCAGTTGCAATTAACTATCCGAAACCAGTGAGCGTGCGATTTTCCGATGGGTCTCCGGAGTGGGCCGCTTATGAAGTCAGTTTTGGAAGCGAACATCCAGCGGGCGCTCAGTTCTGCGTCGGTGATGGTTCCGTTCGATTCTTAGCTGAGTCAATTGATTTGGCCGTCTTCAGTGCGCTTGGCACTCGAGCAGGTCGCGAATCTGTGTCTTTTCCAGAATAAGTCGAATTGCTTATTCGTCTGCCACGGCGCGTTTAATCGCCGCCGTGGCCTCCCCTTTTCGCACGGCTTTCATTGGCCATTCCTCAATTCTTAGTAAGTCGTATTTATCCTCCTGAACAAAAACGCGGTACAGGCCTGTTTCGCAACGTGTTGTTTGATTTCTATTTGTGCCTTTTCTGGAGTATGTGTTAATGAGATCTGCTTTATTTACCCGCGACTTTATAAGTCGCCTGCTGAAGAAGCGGCGACGATGGGCTGTCGCTGCCAGCTTGTGCATGTTGAGTGCACTAAGCAATGTTTCAGTTGCCGATGAAGTTGCATTCGACGATTTCGAAAATGTAACTCTTGTGCCATTTGATACTCCTTTCGTTGGTGTAGGAGACGGTACGGATTGGACCAACTCCATCCCGAACTGGACCATCGACAATTCAGAAATGGGTCGTCTCTGCGAAGAGCTCGCATTCAATGGCTGGACAGCCATGGATGTGGACTCTTGGATTGCTGAACAGGGTCCGCAAATCGGTCGCACCGCACTCGGTGCTGGTACCAACAATACCGCGTTAATCGCTGATCCTGACGCGTGGGATGATTACCCGCTTGCTGGTGGTACTGGGAGTGGGATTTACAATTCTTACATCAGCCGAACCTACGATATTTCGACTGCTGATCTCAACTCGCTGGCGATCAGCTTTGACTACGAGTTCGCAGTTGAGAACAACCAACAAGGGTTGGTGCAGGTTTCCTTCGACGGTGGTGCAAATTACACGACGTTGCTCAACGTTGGTGCTGGCAGTCATCCCAATGACACAGTATTGCGGGGCCCGATCACCTATGTCGCTGGCGTTGATTTTACTCCAGTTGGAAACTCCATGATCCTGCGAATCGGCTGTGTGAATGCAGGGAACAATTGGTGGTTCGCAGTGGACAATGTCGATGTCGTGTCACTCGGTGGTTATCAGGTCTTTGACAATTTCGAGGGACTTGCGTTGGAACAGTTCGGAGTTGCCGCTGGGGAGCCAGTCGGCGATGGAACCGACTACAGCCAAGACATTCCAGAGTGGACCATCGACAACAGCCAAATGTTGACGCGTAGCACTGAAGGTGCTTTCGACGGTTGGTCCGCCATGGATGTTGTTGCTTGGATCAATGAACAAGGTCCACAGGGCAACTCAGACAATCCCGGAAGATCGATGTTTAACGATTTTCCTTTTGAGCCCCACAACACGATCATGGTTGCGGATCCAGATGCACATGACGACTACGATACCGAATTAGATGCTGATGATCCTCTCAAGGCATTCAAGGAATTCAACTCGTTCGTCTATCGTGAGTACGATGTTACGAACTTTGCAAATACAACTCTGAAAGTATCCCTTGACTGGGAATTCCGAATTGAAGATGAGCAGCGAGGACTGATTCAAGCATCGTTCGATGGCGGAACCAATTGGGTTAATCTTTTGGATATCGATTCGGACAATATCGATTCGTTAGTCGCGCTATCGCAATTCCAGTTCGCAAATAATCCAAACTCTTCGACATTTAGCACTGTAGATACGGGTCCTCAGCTCTTCGAATTTGGTGGATTTGGAAGTGCGATTCCTGCGAGCAATAGCAACAAGATGATTCTGCGAATCGGTTGCGTGGATTCACAGAACAACTGGTGGTTTGCCTTCGACAATGTTCTGGTCGAAGCCGATCCTCAAAATTTCTTGTTAGGTGATGCCAACGACGATGGCTCAATCGATTTTCTTGATATCGACGCCTTTGTCCTTGCAATTCTCGATGACGTGGAGTACGCGAATCAATTCCCCAGCGTAGACCCCAACACAGTCTTGGATTTCGACGCAGATGGATTGCTCACGTTCGGCGATATCGACGGATTCGTTTACTTGATTCTCAACTAATGATTTTGCTTCGCTTCTGTTTTTTTGAATCTATCCGATGAGGAAATAATGAAAAGAATTTTTTGGGCCGTACTGATTGCTTGCGGGCTTGCAGCAGCGCCAGTTCGCGCAGACTTGGTATTCAGCACCAGTGCAACCGATGCAAATGCTGGTACGACAATTAATATGTTTGAAGGTGAAACCGCATCTCTGTTTGTTTGGGTATCAAGTCTCAGTGGTCAAACGATCAATGGGATGGGGCTCGATATTCTCAGCAATGACGCAGCAATCCTCCAAGCGATTTCCCACACGATTGAGAACCCCATCGTTTTTGGTTCAACCCGACGTTGGAATGGTACGCCGAATGGCGGTACTTTAGGTGATTTGGCGATTCGCTCGCGTGCTGCCGCTGTAACAACGCCTGGTGTCTCAACCACCGGCGCCAGCGATTTCGTACTGCACAGCACGTTGCAATTTACCGCAACTGCTCTTGGATCGACGGAAATTACTTTCCGCGAAGGCCAAGATCGCATGACCGCTGTCGGTCAAGGTTCGATTTTTAGTTCGATCTCTCGAGGAACTGCAAACGTCAATGTGCTGACGGCAGTTCCTGAGCCTGGTTCGTTTGCAGTATTGGGTTTGGCTGGCCTAGCATGTGCTGGTGTACGCCGCTTCCGAAAAGGCAACAAGCTTGAAGAGAGTGCTGCGGTCTAAATCATTCAAAGCGACTTGAATTTGATATGGAGTCAAGCTTAACCCGCAAGATCAGAAATGGTTTTGCGGGTTTTCATTTCAAATCCAAACTGGTTTTTCCGATGCGGGGGAAATCTTAAGAATTTCACTCCGAACCCGCTGCAATTCAGTGCCAAACGATATCGCGGACATCACTATAGGACCGTCGATATTTTTGATCGAATTGCCGAGTTGAAGGTGTTTGACTTGGATGGTCGTTTAATCGATCATCTGAGGGTTGAGAAAAAGCCTGCGATAGCCAATTAATTGCTATGCTGGCTCGTGGTGGGATTGGGAAGAGTTTTCATTCATTTGTTTCGAGAGGACATCCAGTGAGAAGAATGAATCTTGGTGCGGTATTCGTGCTTTCGCTTTGCATAGGATTGCAGTGGAGCTGGTCTCAAGAAGCAGCGGATGAAGTGGCAATCCAGAATTCAGACGAAGCGACGGTAGGGCGCAAAGCCGATGCATCGGTAGTTACGCCGGTTAATCAAATGTTGACACCTTATGGTCAGCAAATAGACGTTCCCGGTTTGCGTCCTCAAGCACTTGCCCTCTCGCATGATCATCAATTGTTGGTAGTGTCTGGGAAAACTTCCGACCTGCTAGTGTTCGATCCCACTGAGGGAAAGTTGCTCCAAACAGTGGCTATGCCAGGTGAAGAGGTGCTCACAGAATTGTCGCCGGCCAATGCGATTGATGATGAGGCACAAGTCAGTTACACCGGACTATTGTTTTCTCCCGATGATCATTGGATTTACCTGAGCAATGTCAACGGATCGATCAAAGTTTTTCAAGTGGATGCAGATCATAAAGTAGTGCCGAGTCATACGATTCCGTTGCCACCCGCGAATGCTCCGAGACGCAAGGAAGAGATTCCTAGTGGTCTTGCTTTAACCTTGGATGGCAAGCATCTTTATGTCTGTGCGAACTTGTCGAATCAACTATTGGAAATTGACTTAACGACAAAAAATGTCTCTCGCTCATGGGACGTTGGAGTTGCACCCTATGACGTTGTGCTGGTCGGGAGTCAAGCGATCGTGAGTAACTGGGGTGGGCGGAGGCCGGAGGCTGATAGTCTTACTGGACCTGCCGGACGCGGAACCGAGGTGCGCGTGGATCCTATTCGTCATATTGCCAGCGATGGTTCCGTGACGTTCGTTCCTTTAGAAGCAGACAGTAGTGAATCGACCACCGAAGTGCTTACAGGTTTGCACGCTAGTGGTTTAGCTGTTTCACGCGATGGAAAGTATGTCGTGTGCGCGAATGCTGCATCTGACACCCTTTCAGTTCTGGATATTAAGAGCAAAGAAGTCGTTGAAACGATCTGGGCAAAATCCAAACCGTCCGATTTGTTTGGTGCCAACCCCAATGCCTTGGTATTTGATGACGAAGGAGAATTCCTGTATGTCTGCAATGGATCTCAAAACGCCGTTGCCGTAATTGAGTTTCAACCGACCAAGGGTTCCGAGTTAGAAGGAATGATTCCCGTCGGATGGTTTCCGGGCGCAATTGTACTGGACACAGAGCGAGACAAACTGTTTGTCGCCAATATCAAAGGATTGCCGGTAACACCAAGGCGTGAACGACAGACTGGCGCGATGGCATTCAACTCGCATCATTACCATGGCAGTATATCAGCATTTACCATTCCCGATGAAGATGAGTGGCCGATGCTATCCGAAGTGGTTGCGAGGAATATGCGACGCGAGCGAATTTTGGCGACTGCGTTACCTCCAAGGAGCGATGCGATGCCCAAGGCGATTCCTGATCGCATTGGCGAGCCGAGTTTGATCAAGCATGTTGTCTATGTGATCAAGGAAAATCGGACTTTTGATCAAGTGTTCGGCGATCTTGATCGTGGTCGTCGGATGAGAGAATTGTGCATCTTCGGTCGCGAAGTCACACCGAATCAACACAAGATGGTTGATGAATTTGTGTTGCTCGACAATACGTACTGTGCAGGAATTTTGAGTGCAGATGGGCATCAATGGAGTACAACTGCGATTAGCACAGATTATATGGAAAAGAGCTTTGCTGGTTTTCCTCGCAGCTATCCAGATGGCATGGGGGTCGATGAAAATGATGCTCTATCCTATTCACCGGCAGGTTTTATTTGGGACAACGCACTGGCTCACGGAGTATCGATACGCAACTATGGTGAGTTTATGATGCCGACCGTGCGTTATCGCGATGCTTCACGGAGAGGGTCACCCGATTACCTAAGCTGCTATCGAACGTGGAAAGGAGAAAGCGACGAAGTGATTTTTGAGTGTGCCCCGTCTGTCGAGAGCCTGACAGATATTTCTCCGGTGAAGTATGTCGGCTGGGAAATGTCAGTACCCGATCAGTATCGCGCGGATTTTGTGATTCAAGAACTCGCTGAATTTGAAGCAAAGGGCGAGTTTCCTCAATTGACCATTATTTGTTTGCCGAATGATCACGCCAGTGGCACGCGCGCTGGGTGCCCGACGCCAGACTCTTGTATGGCAGACAACGATCTGGCATTCGGTCGGATTGTAGATGCTTTGAGTCATTCTTCTTTTTGGCCAAATATGGCAATCTTTGGTATCGAAGATGATCCTCAAGCGGGATGGGATCACATCAGTGGCTATCGAACGACTGCCTATTGCATCAGTCCCTATGCGCGCCGCAAGTCGCTGGTCTCTACCCAATACAATACCACGAGTATTCTGCGCACTATTGAGCAAATACTCGGGCTACCGCCGATGAACCAATTCGACGCCAGCGCAGTCCCGATGCACGATTGCTTTACCGACGAAGTGGACCTGACGCCATTCCAAGCTGTTCCGAATACCGTACCACTCGATAAAATGAATCCCGATCCCAAAGCGATTCAGGACGAGATACTGAGAGCCGATGCGTTAGTTTCAGCAACACTCAATTTCCGCGAAGTGGACCGAGCGCCTGAGGATGTTCTCAATCGAATTCTCTGGCGCGCCATGAAAGGTACCGCAATACCGTATCCGGATTGGGCAGTGGGAAGCGATGACGATGATGATGAACTAGAGGCTGCAGAAGAATAACGCAACCAGCACATCGCAAATAGCATTTGGAGACCCTCCTCACGTGGTGTAACGGTATTCGTTTGGCCGAAAGAAACGAAAGGAGTCGAAAGAAAAGATCTTCGTAGATGCTGTTGAAATTTTTCGTTTTCTTTCGATCTTGTCGGCGTGCTAAATATGCCTAACGGCGCCGGTACATCTTCGGCTGGCCGAAAGAAACGAAAGGAGTCGAAAGAAAAGATGTTCGTAGATGCTGTTGGAATTTTGCGTTTTCTTTCGTTCTTTTCGGCGTGCTAAATATGCCTAACGGAGCCGGTGCATCTTTGGTTGGCCGAAAGAAATGATCGTCATAAATGCTGTTTAGATTTTTCGTTTTCTTTTGTTCTTCTCGGCGTGCTAACATTGCCTAACGGCGCCGGTACATCTTCGGTTGGCCGAAAAAAACGAAAGAGGACGGAAGAAGTGATCTTCTTAGATGCTGTTGAGATTTTTCGTTTTCTTTCGTTCTTTTCGGCTTGCTAAATATGCCTATCGGCGCCGGTACATCTTCGGTTGGCCGAAAGAAACGAAAGGAATGATCGTCGTAGATGCTCTTGAAAGTATTTGTCTTCCATCGATACTCTCGGTTTGCGATCGACCATCTTTTCCAGCGAGTTCGAACAATCTCGGATTGCACCAGCATGCGTTGCTGAGTGGTTCAGGCTCATTATGATGATGCAATTTGTTGTAGGATCGCTAACAGATATCGATAGGATTTGGCGACGGAACTGATCTGGACCCGTTCTCCCACTGCATGATTGCCTTTAATGGTGGGGCCAATGGAAATGACGTCTCGGTTGGGCAATTTTTCTAGCAGAAGTCCGCATTCAAGTCCTGCGTGGACCGCGTGAACTTGGGGCTTTTCACCAAAGAGCGTGGTGTATTGATCCACGGCAATTTTCAGCAGCGATGAATCCAAATGTGGTTTCCAGCCTGGATATCCATCGGAAATGGTCACCGTCCCTTCGACTAACGCAGCGATGGCGATAATGCTCTCCGTGATGTCGTTTAAATTGCCGACCGTTGTTCCCCGAACACTGCAAATGATCTTTGCTTCCTGACTCGGCTCAAGTTGAACGATTGCCAAGTTGCAGGACGATTCGACCAACAGAGGAATCTCGGGTGTCATTTCACAAATGCCCGTGGGGATACTTGTTAGCATTCGCATGAGTCTCAGCGAACTCTCTGCTGTGAGTACTGGTTGGCTGGATGTTCCTCCAAGCGGCTGCATCGATATCGAAATCAAATTGTCGCGATTGGCGTAGAGTGCATTCCATTCGGTAACTGCATCGGTGACAACTTGCTGCCATGCAGGCAAATGGCCGGGATCGCCACAGAGAATCACTTCGCAGGTATCGGGAATTGCGTTACGCCGCGAACCGCCATGGATCTTTCGTATGTGAACTGGGTATAGGTCGGCAAATCGCTGCATTAGGCGGGCAAGTAATCGATTCGCATTGGCTCGGCCTTGATTGATTTCAATTCCGGAATGCCCGCCTTTGAGTCCAGAGATTGACAATTGAAATGATTTCAGATCGCTGCCCTCAATCCAGTCTCCTTGCCATTGAATTTCAACATCGCGGCCGCCCGCTGCACCGATAGTGATTTCGGTATCATCTTCAGTGTCAATATTGATCATGATATTGCCGGAAAGTCCCAGCACACTGGGGTCTAGCCCGCTTGCCCCTGTCATGCCCGCTTCTTCATCAATGGTAAAGAGCAATTCCAAAGGCACCGGACGCACGTTCGATTCGGCTAAGGCCATCATCATGGCCACGCCGATTCCATTATCGGCACCGAGAGTCGTAAGTGGCGAATTGACCCAATCCCCTTGCTCGTCGGGTATCAATCTCTTGGGGTTCTTAGGATCCACGTTACCGCGAACCAAAGGGATTTTACCCAATGTCGCATCGGCATCCTCTCCTGCACCGCTCGCGGTCACCGCAACGATATCAACGTGACACTGCAAAATAACCGTAGGAGTATTCTGCAGGGTCGACGGAACGTGAACCACCAAATTTCCCGCGCTATCGCGTCGCGATTCAAAACCCAGTGAGGCTGCCCATGAGGCCAAATAGTCAATGGCGGCGCCTTCAGCCTTCGATGGACGTGGCACACTCACAAGTTCAAAAAAACGGCTCCATATCGACGCCGGTTGCGGTAATGGAAAGTTATGTGTCATGGCAATAAAACACGCCAGAAATGCGTGATGAAGTGAAAGATGTACGATTAAGACGATGGTGACGTAATTGTCAGCGGCAACTATATGCGCGCTCCACTACGTGCGTGCCAGAGTCCAAACATAATGAAACCAAGCCAATTGGTCACCAGGGGACGTTAGCAGCGCATAGCCTGCTTTCCCCAATACCTCTGTCCAAGGAGGCAATTTGTCGCCTTGAAGTAGTACATGCAATGGCGCGGAAGGATTGTTCTCGCGCAGCTGTATCGCAGGTGGCTTCGTATCTACGCTAACCGCCACTCCGCTAAACGTACCAGAGTCAAACATCGCGGCGACTAATGCCATGGTACCGCCAGCCCCCTCGCCGGTTACGGCTATGGCATGGGGTTGTATGACAAAACGCTTACGTATCATGGCGATCACGCGCGAGCCGAGTTCCGCTTCTTCGGGACTCCACCGTTTCGGATCAGCAGAACCCAAATAGGCGACAATTACGTGAAATTGTTGGGCGTTTTTCTTGTGTGCTTCCACTTTGGAACTCAAATCGTCAGTTCCCGGTTCTGCAAAAACCAATAACAGTCCGAGCGGAGTTTCTTCCGGTTTCACAGCTGGAGCCAGCATCCACGCTTTGTTGGGCACGTCGGGCAGCGTAAGCTCCGATGACGACCATTCACCTTCAATGCTCGGACCAGGAAGTGCCGGCAATTCATCTTGGAGTTTGCCCGCCACGGAATCGGGAGTGATAGTGAGCGTCTCCAATGCATCGCCCCGAGATACCACCAGCGTGGCTTCGCGAGTAGGTCGCATCGACATCACTCGATTACGAAATTGTTCAAGCTGAGAAAGCGCCTTGCCATCCAACGATGTAATAACGTCCCCGATTAGAACACCTGCAACGAGTGCAGGTGAATTCGGAAAGACTCCTTCAACAACAACCTTGCCATCACTTTCTTTTACCAGCAGACCAAGACTTTGAGGCGTAAACGGAGGAATATCACCAACCAAAGTTGGTTGCATCGTCAGAGTTTCTTCACCCCGTTTCACTTGAATTTCTACGGTATCGCCCGAATCGAGAGGTCCCAGCGCCATCTTAATGTCGCCATGCCTATGCACGGCGATACCATTAATCGTCTCGATCGTGTCGCCTGCTTGCATTTCCACTTCTGCAGCTGGTGATCCGATGCGAATCGCGGCGATCTCAGTACCATCGGCAAGCGAATCACTATTCGCCGCAACGATCCCTAGTTTGCCTGGCAGAATAGTTTCACCCTGCTTCATTCGCTCGAATCGTTTCGCGATTTGTTCGAATGGAGTTACAAAGGCGATGCCCGCATCGTACCAACCTACCTTGTCTCCCGTTCCACCTTCGTCAGGCATTGCCGGCACAACTATGCCCAGCACCTCGCCTCCGATATTGATCAAAGGGCCGCCATAAAACGGTGGCGAAATTCTCGCGTCGGTTTGCAAAGCTCGACCATTCAGTCGACCCAAGGCGCTAATAATGCCAATCGAGCGTGCGGGTGCGCCGTCATTCCGAACGCGACCCACAGCAATTGCATATTGGCCGACTCGCACAGCGCCTGGAGGACGTATTTCGATTGCCGGTAATGGTTCCGCTGGTTGAACTTTCAGCAGCACCAACTCACGCCCCTTGTCCTCGGCAACAACAACTGCAGGCAATCGCGTGCCATCTTGCAGGACCACAAGGATTGACGCTGAGGGGCGAGCGGTAACTAAGCTGCTGGCCAGGATATAGCCAGACGGATCAACGATCGTTCCCGCAGTCGGAGCGTCCACTGCGATTTCTCCAGCCGCCACTTCAACGACACCCACAATTTCAATCTGCACAACCGCATCACCCACGCGGTCTACGGCTGCGGCAATCGCCTCCGCTTCCGCTTCGAAGAATTGAATTTCATCTTGTCCAAGGGCCGGTATGGAGCTTGTCCAACTCAACAACCCAAGCAGCAGGCCAAAACGAACTAGCTGTCGCATCACTACGCTTTTGATCAAAGTATTCAATCTAGCTCATTCCGCTCGAAGGGTTGCGGTAACGATTTCAGTTCCGCGTTGCAGGGTCATGCTGACAGGATCGCGAACATCAATGGTGCGCAGGATCTCCTGCAAGGACGATTGGTTTTCTACACGACGACCGGCTACTAGCAACACCAAATCGTCTACGAGTATTCCTGCTGCAGCAGCGGGCGATCCCGATTGCACGGCGTCGACAAATGCCGGTGTCTTTTCCAGTACATCAGGCACCATAACGATTCCCAGACGCGCCACTGACATAGCTCGCTCTTGCGGCAACGCGGGATCTGTTTCCTCGCTCGATGTGACGCGACCTGCCACGATGTCACCAATCGCACTGCGGAGAACTTTGGTTGGCAAGGCGTAGTTCAACCAAACACCCGTCCGGTCATCTCGCAGCTCTTTCCCCAGCATTCCCAAAAGCTGCCCACGAACATCGACCAAGGCTCCCCCAGCAGCGCCGGGATTGTTCGCAACAAGATCCAATACATAGATCGAGCCACTATAAGCAGTTCGGAATGTACCTCGCCGTGCTTCGAGTTTCGATTCGCTCGCAATATAGCCCCGCATCACACTGGCAGGTTCATTTCCCGAGGCAATTGAAAAGAGGTTGCTCACCGCCAACACTGGCGAACCAGGCTGAACGATTACGTCGTCTGTCATACGAAAGAAAGGTAGGTCGACCGCATCAATTTTTAGTACCGCCAGTTCAAGCTTGGGCTCAAAGCCGACAATCTTTGCTTCAAATCTTCGCCCGTCATCCAAGACTACGATGGGATCCACATCAAGAACGTAACTCCATGCTGTGGCAATATGCCCTTCTGGTGAGACTAAGCAACCGCTCTGGTACGCTTCCAATCCGGCCAATCCCCCAGCCCCATAAACCTTGGCGACTCGTTGCTGGACTTGGCGTACCGTCGTTTCACGCGAAGGTGGCTGCGCTTGAACTGAATGCATGCAGCAAAGTCCGAGGACTAGCGAAATCGCAGACCACGTTGCACGCCTAATAACATTTGATTTGAAGCGCTTCATATTGCTTTAGCTCTGACCCCCATCCACGTTGCCATCCCAACTGGAGACTTTCACTCGAATTAACACATCAGTGCCATAGCGCAGTTCAAGAGCGATGGGCTTTGCTGGTCCGCTGCCGTCCGGCAATTGAGGGCCCCAATCAATAATTAATTCCGCTGGATCCTCAGCGCGATCTGCTTGTACTTCAATAGCTTCTAACAGGGTCGATTCGGGATGCATAATAAACCGAGACTCCAGTTCCCCCGAGGTGCCCACCAGAATGTCCCGCAGTGGCAGGCTGCCAAGAAACGGAGCAGTTCCCTGATAGTAACTATCGCCAAAACGATCGGGACCGAGGGCAAGCATTTTTCGCCAGTAATCCAGTCCAGTCAGGATGGAGGAAAGCGCATGTTCGTCCACCGCATCGAATCTTTCAGCGGTAGACGTCAAGGTCTGAGTTTGCTTACCGACGATCAATGTACAACCTTGATCACTGAGTCGAATTTCAACATCTGCTAAGACTCCGCCATCTGTTTCTCCACGGATCAACCACGTGGCTCCCGCAAGCGGAGCCACGGGCGCATGCTGTTTCAGTGAGGCAAATAACCGTTGTTGGTTCTGACGATTAAAGAAATAATTGGCGTAACCTTTGCGTTCCTCTAACTGTTCCATAACGACCGCTGGAATGGGTTTCCCATCGGCGCCCAGTAATTCGGGTTTTGCCGGAGCGGTAGGGTCTGCGTCTGATGGTTGATTTGGGTCCGATGGTTGATTTGGGTCCGCAGGCTGAATGTTGTCATTCGGCTTATTGGGGGACTCCGAGTCTTTCGGACTTGGTGGTGCAGGTGGCGGTGGAGGGAGTGCAGTTGCCATCTTTTCTAAGAGCTCATCCTCTGCATGAACTCCAGCCAAGCGGACCAACCACTCACGTCGTTTTCCATCGCGAGCGTACGTCAATGGAACACGCCAACCTTTTGGAAATGTGCCTAGAATGTTTTGAACATCATTGGCCGTTTGCACAATTCGTCCGGATATCTCCAGGATTTCATCGTTGTAGCGCAAACCCCTGCGGTAGGCGTCGGAGGTCTGCAAGATATTACTCACACGCGCTCCACCATCGGGGTCAGTCACGACGGTGGCACCGAGAGTTGCATGGTCCACAATGCGACCACTCTTTAAATACCCCAAGAAGTTCTTCGCTTGATTGATCGAAATGGCATAGCCTACGCCAACATTGACTCGTCCACGTTTCTCAAACGAACAACGCCCCACAATGCCAATCAGTTGTCCACTGGCATCATAGATAGGCCCACCCGAATTCCCTGGATTGATCGAAGCATCGGTTTGTAAGCAGTCCGCATATTCCAACAGAGTACCGGAAGGATATTGATACCGATGCACGCCACTGAGCATTCCCCATGTGACCGTGGGTTGCAGGTTTGTTGCCAACAAGAAAGGATTGCCAACAACAAAGCACCATTGACCGGCGCGGAGGAGATTGCTGTCGCCCAAAACTGCGGCAGGAAAATCGTCACGGCCCAATAATTTGATCAGCGCTAAATCGCCAACAGGGTCGATCCCTACGATGACTGCGTCATACACATTGCCGTCGGACAAACTACAACGCATGAAGGAGCCAGCGGGGCTGCTGACGTGGAAATTCGTGAGAGCGTAACCATCGGGCGAAATCAAAACGCCACTGCCACCCCCTGCACCGCCAGGAACAAAAACGCTGACTGCTGTAGGTACCGCCCGCGCGATCGCAGCAATTCTTTCCTCTTCTGCCTTCAGCACTTCCGTTGGCACGTCAAGACTGACGCCAGAAGTTGTTTCCTCAACTGGTTCCGTCGCATCAGGTTCTTGTCCTGCGATGCGGAACGTTGGCAGAACGACGCAGGCAAGACATACGCTTAGCAAAGCAAGTCGGCTGCGAAATTCTGAATAGGCACTCGTACGTTTCGAAATCCGCGATATGGGAACCCAGCGTGTTGGATTCTGCATTTCGATTTCCTTATTGCATGAGTCGTGGTTCAACGAAGCGAATGACATCTCCCGTGTCACCACGAGCATCTCCCTCTCCAAAGTCTACTTCCAAAGTAAGGCGTCGCGCGTTCCCCAAAGAAATCTCAATGCCGCGAACTGAATCCGTTGGCAGAATCGTTTCATTCCATACAACCTGATCGTCCAGATAGATGCGAACGTCAGCGCCAGTACCTGCCGTGACACTGGGATCTGGGATGAGTCGAGTTGCGAATATTTTGTGCTTGGGCTCAACGCGGAACGAAATCTTGGAACGACTGCGGAGCACGATATCCCGCGCATTAACGCTTGTGGGACCGAACCATGTGTCCAAAAGTTTCTTGTCCAATGGCAATTCGACAAGCGGAGAAAATGATTTGTCGGCGGGTGCCTCAGCTGCTAGCCAAGAAGCATTCCCCAAATAGCGGATGGATTGCAATTGATTCAGGCTCAATTTTCTCTCGGTTTGGTCGGGCAACGTCATGCTAAGGTTGTCCGCACCGAGCGGCAGATTCACTGCAGTGGCCACCCATTCCGAACCCAGCGTATCGGTGACAATCATGTTGCCAGCAGACACTTCCTTTGTACCGCCAAAGATGACTCCGACCAATTTGTCCACAGGAGCTGGAACAACATTTTTACCACTAAGCTCGAATTCGACCTTGGTTTCATTTGCTGAAAGTACCACGCCAGGCATTTGATCGATGGAGGTCGCAGATCGAGGCACAACCAGTCGATCATTGGCGCTCTCCTGCCCGATCATTCCGAGCCAAGCATCGTCGACAGTCGGCGTCGCAGAGCGATATCGGATCCAGGCAACTTGTTTGAGAGGGACCCCAAACGGTTCCTGGCGACGCATTCGAATGGTAACCGCTGTCTTTTCTATCGATACTGCTTCCCCTTTGAGTCGACTACCATTGGTGAGTCCAATTGTAATCGTTGGGCCCACCGTGGAGTCGTTCTCGGAACGCTCCAACCGGCTAAGCTCGGTAAGTGGTACTGATCTTTCAGTTTCGAGAACTTTCAGCTGGACACTGTCCGAAGAAACGGTCAACAGCTCTGCCGAATAGGGCTGCCCCGAAATAGGTGTTACCTGCACCGGGAATATAGCCAATGCGACGATCCAAGAAACAGCAATCCAGCCCATCAACGCATCCGGTCGTACGTGGAGTAATATTCACGCCAGTGCTGCCACGAGTTGGCTGCACCTCTATAACCAGCATAAGCGTCCCAGAGTCCGCGGTCGAGCGTCGACCCGATGGTTTCCCCCCCCCGCAGAATGGTATTCGGGATCCGTTAACGTAGGCGTCGATTAAGGGCCGCGTTTTGTTCCAGGGGCATCGCTTCATCTACATCTTGCGGATATCGACTGTAGACGGGGACGTCTTTCTTGATTTTGGCTAGGAGTTTCTTTTGGGCTTCAGCGACCTTTTCTTTTTGTAAGGTCGTGCGGATTTCATCTTGAACACGACCCAATGGGCTAATTCCCGCCTCTGTACGTTCCAAGACTCGAATAATATGGAAGCCGGTTTCATCTTCGATAATTTGGGAAAGGCGATTCACTGGCAAGCTGAATATTTGCTGGTCCAACGCCTTTGAGGCCAAGCTTCCCTTCCGAGTCCAGTCGTGAACGCCCCCCGAGGAGGCGAGTGGTTCTTGAGACTTTTCCCTCGCTACTTGCTGCACATTGCCGCCGAATAACGCAGCGTTTCCCATTTCAGAGATCGCGGCCATCGCCGTTTCTCGATTGGGAAACTTCTCAAACAGGACCGTCAATTGCTCCCAGCGAGCCTTGGCAGGTTGATCGAACTTCTGCAAGTTGGCTTTGTAGTAAAGGCGGATCTCATTCAACGTGATCTTTGGATCGCGGGGAATGAACTCTCGCAAGTAAACTTGACTCAACATCTGTTCCGAATATTCTTTTTCAACGAATTCGACAGATGAGCTCTTTTCCCTCAGCTTGGTATCCAATGCTTGGAGGGAATCGACTTCCAATTCCTTCATCATGCGTGGAATCTCTTCCTCATAGAACGCATTTCGTGCTTTGGTCTCAATCTGCTTCTGTGCATCGACTCTTTGTTCTTTTGACGATGAACCTACACGGTCCATAAGGAACGCATGGCCAAGCATTTTAGTTTGAATAGTCTGAGTCAGCAGACCGCGAAGTAACTTTAGTCGGACAATACGCAGCTCCTCAGGCGGGATCTGCGATATGTCACCTTTGGCAAGCGATGCAATGCGCGCGTCTACTTTGGGAAGCAATTCGCCAACCAACACAGGACTGTCTCCCACAATGGCAAGCAGTTCGGTCGGGTCGGTTGGTAGCTCTGTCTGCTTCAGTTCGTCGATTTCTTCAGGTGTGAGTCCCTGTGCCATCGCTGGAGAAGCGGTGCATATCGCAATCGCAATACCGATAAACATCCAAACGACAAACATCCTAGTGCAGCGGCAGGCATGGCCTAAGGCAACATTCAGATGGTCGTGTGGGCGACGGAGCTTGTTCATGGGCTCGGGCGTGGGTCTGCGGCGATTTCAGAAATGATGACCAACATGCGCTTATAAAAGGTTTTTTATCGCGGCCGCAAGACGGATTTGGCTAAATTCAGCCAGCCATCTCCACCTGATTCTTCCGCTATTCCCTCATAGATCGGCACATAAGCCTTGGCATCATCGACAATTCGAACAGGAACCTTGGAAGTTCGTTTCACCGTTTCTATCGAGGATCGGTTGGTATACCTAAGTACCATGAACTCGCGTTCGACCGACAATGTGGAGATTGCCCAAATTGCCGCATCGAGTCTTAGTTCGGCCACTTCCAAAAGTCGTTCGACGCAACGAGGAATGGGGCCAAAGCGATCGATCATTTCATCGCGGATCTCTTGAATTTCTGGGTAGGCCTCTAGTCGCGCTATGCGGCGATAGAGGTCGATCTTGTGTCTCATGTCGGGTACGTAGTCAGGGGGCAGGTACGCCGCCACTGGTAAGTCGATATCGACATCGGCAGAGATCCGCGGTGGCAAGTTTTGCGCGTGTCGAACCGCGTCTTCCAAAAGCTGGCAATAGAGTTCGTACCCGATGGCGGCAATATGACCACTTTGCTGTGTTCCCAGCAGATTGCCTGCCCCACGAATCTCTAAGTCTCGCATGGAGATGGCAAAGCCTGCCCCCATTTGGCTGAATTCTTCGATGGCTCGCAATCGCTTGCCCGCTTCGGGAGTGAGGTATTTATTGCGATCAACCAACAAATAACAGTAAGCCTGATGCTTATAACGCCCGACGCGACCACGCAATTGATGCAAGTCGGCAAGTCCGTACCGATTCGCTTCGTCGACAAAAATGGTATTCGCGTTGGGGATGTCCAGGCCACTTTCGATGATCGTGGTGGCAAGCAAAATGTCGTGTTTACGCTCGATGAATTCGATCATCACTTTCTCAAGCTCACCTTCTTTCATCTGCCCATGGCCAATCCCAATTCTCGCTTCTGGAACGATGCGTTGAAGCTTTGTTGCAACTTCTTGGATGTCGGCGATGCGATTATGCACAAAGTAAATTTGCCCACCACGATTCAATTCACGAATCATTGCACGCCGGATCAAGCCTTCGTCCCAACGCGTCACTTGGGTCTCGACACTCAGTCGTTCCGCGGGAGCCGTTTCTAAATTAGCAATATCGCGAACGCCAACCAACGCCATGTGCAACGTACGAGGGATCGGAGTGGCTGACAGAGTAAGCACGTCAACATTCTTGTGCTTTGCTTTCAGGCGTTCCTTGATGGCCACACCAAAGCGATGCTCTTCATCGATGATGACCAATCCTAGATTGAAGAACTCCACATCTTTACTGGCGATGCGATGCGTACCAATAACAATATCGACTTGTCCTTTCTTGATTTTCTTAATGGTCTCGCGTTCTTCGGCTGAGTCAGCAAAACGATTCAAGCGTCCGATGTCAAAGGGAAACTCGGCCATCCGATTGCAGAACGTGTGGTAGTGTTGTTCCGCCAGAACCGTGGTAGGAACGAGTACTGCTACTTGGTATCCACTATCGACGGCCTTAAAAACTGCCCGCATTGCGACTTCTGTTTTGCCAAAGCCAACATCTCCGCAAATCAAGCGATCCATCGGTCGCGTCGATTCCATATCTCCTTTCGTGGCGTCGATCGCCAACAATTGATCGTTGGTTTCTGTGTAGGGAAAACTGGCGTCAAATTGCTTTTGCCAATCGCTATCGACGTCAAACGCGATGCCGCTTCGCGTTCGGCGAGTGGCTTGCAATTCAAGAAGTTCAGATGCCATGTCATGCACAGCACGCTCTGCCGCGACACGATTGTTGCCCCATGACTGTCCGCCAATTTTTGCCAATCTAGGACGACTGCTATTTCCCCCCACATATCGTTGAATTAAGCCAATGCGATGCGCTGGCACAAAGACCTTTGTACCACCGTCAAATTCAATGACTAAATGTTCTTGAGATTGGCCGTTCTTTTCTAGGGTTTGAATGCCACGATAGAGCCCGATTCCATGAGACAAATGGACAACCAAATCGCTTGCTTCCAATTGCAGGAAGCTGTCGATCGGTTTCCCCTTGGCTCTTGCTTTGGCTCGGCGAACTGGGCTGCGATGAAAGAGTTCCGCGCCAGTTAATACCAGCACACCAGCTTCGTTTTCGCCTGCGATGCGAAAGCCACCACTTAAGTCGGCAACGGCAATCCGTAATCGACCATGCGTTGCTGCCGATGTTTCTCGCAGTAGCTCACCCATTCGCTCTGCGTCTGCAGGCGTATCGGCCACAACGATCACGCGATGGCCTGCCGCCACCGTGTCTACGCGTTGGCGAATCTGCTCTAGCTCTCCCGTGAAACTGTCAACCGATCGAGTGGGAAGCGCAATCACTTGATCATTGTCTACCTCCGGCAAATCCGTTGCCATGATCAGACGATGATCGGTCAAACGACTTAGCAACTCGTCCCATGTGGCAAACCTCTGAGGATCGGCGACTCGACCTCGCAAGGTATCGATTGCTTGTCGACATCGAGCCGGTTCCACAATCATCACCGCGGCATCCACATCCAAATAGTCTGCAATCGATCCGCTGTCGAGCATCGCCGAGCCGATGGCAGAAAGATCGATCGATTCGAGACGCATGGTGCTCCGTTGACTAGCCGGATCAAAGTAGCGAATCGATTCGATCTCGTCGTCGAAAAATTCTATGCGCAACGGTTCAACTTGATCGGCAGCGAAAACATCAAAAATCCCGCCACGCAGACAGAACTCGCCAGGCGCCTGTACTGCGGTCGATGGGTGAAAGCCTGCTTCCGCCAACCAGTGTTGTAAATCATCCAAATTGACTCGTTGTCCGACCGACAATTTCTTAGTGGCTTGTTCGACACTGATCAGGCTTGGGACCGATTGAGTCGCGGCTGCAATGTTGGCGCAGATAACCGTCAGATGCTCGTCGGGAAGGGTGCTTTTCTTACTTCGACGAAGCTTTTGTAGGACTCGCAGTCGGGCGGCAAAGTCATGGTCACGCAGACTTTGCGGATCATTTGTTCCACCTGAAAGAGGTAGTGTCTCGGCCGATTCGATTCCGAACGCGGACAAGTCGGTCGCCACAATGTCGGCGTCGGCCGGCTCAGGTAATAGAATCAGCAGTGTCGAGATGCCCGCTTCTCGAATAAAGGTCGCCGCCGCCAGCGCACGGACGGAATCACGCACCCCGCCCAACCACACTTCATTGCCCGGTTTCCAGCGTTTCAATCGCTTCGGTAATCCGACCAACTGGGCAACTCGCGCTGGCAGCGCAGCCAGTTCGCTGACTCCGAAAAGCGATTCCGCAGGGTCGGTAGATATTCGGCTCAACGGATTCACCTGTTCAATCGACGTGCAAGGCCAACCATCATCCTATGCGTTTTGGCAACCCTGTTGCAGGACCCGCACAATATCCCATTGCGACAATCCGCAACCAGTTTGTCCCTCTAATTGCGTTCGATGAGGTAGTAGTTCGTTTCTGGCAACAATTGGAATCGCTCGTCGGTACCTAGCGTTTGGCGAGTATTTTGTTTCGATCCGTTCGGGTTCAATGCCACCACTGTGAGATTCTTGGCTGATTTGTACCGCAAACGAATGGCACCCGAAATACGACGCACTTGCCATGGGTCGTTACCCAAGTGGACAATTCTCTCGGAGTTTGAACCCGCTGGTTCCGTCGTAAATCCGCTTGGACGTTCTTCGGTCATTACTTGCAGCAATATTTTGCTCGCCAATTCCAATGGTTGGTCGTCCAAGCTGACTGCGACAATGTGGATCAAATCCATGCTGGATTCGATGGTCAGATGAGAGAGTTTCACTTCTTTGGCAGCCGACATGTCGCCGCTCACCCCTTGAACCTTGGGCGCGTCCAATCGCAGCAGACCACGACCATAGTCGAGCTCGATCTCATGGGTAGCGCTGATGACTCTCTGACTGCTGCGATCGATGAACGAACTGAGCTCAATTTTCTCAATTCGGTCATCACCGTCAGTGAATGTTATTTGAGTCCGTCCCACATAATGAACCAGCGGATCGATGCGTTGGTCGACAATGGTTGATTTCCCCTGCGGCACATCTTGTTGACGCAATTCATCGAAAGCAGCATCTTGAGGAAGGGGTGTACCGCGTAGTGCTTTGATGTTCTCAAGGTTAAGGTGGGCCTCCACGACAACGGGTCCTGTGTCAACAAGACTCTTGCGAAAAATCAGCGCGGCGGCCGGAAATTGGCCCATCATCGCGGGTGTTGAAATCGTCCAAGGCTGCGTCCAATAGCGAGGTTTGACTTGCCACTGATCACCATCCAGTGCAAAGTGGATTATCGCATCGCTGTCCTGCAACGCGCCGAACACAGAGTAATAAAGAGGTGCTTCGCTGCGATAGCGATTGGGGCGAGTGAAGGTGGTCTCAGAAATCATTGACGGCGCATTGTTGTACTGCGGATCCATCACCGGATGCACAAATTCCTTCTTTTCTTTCTGCGTGCTCCCATCGAATCGAAGGGCGCTGCGATGTGAAAACGTGTGGGACTCGCGAATTGACCAAGCGGCGTTGTCTCCTGCATGATTGCAAGAGAAATATCCATGGCGATCCACGAAGTCTGCGGTGAGATAGCTGAGCTTCTCAAGCGGTCCAAATCGCTCGGGACTGGCTGTCGCCCAATTGCTCGCACAGATCAATCCTTGGAAGCCTAGGGTCCTCAAATAGGCGATCGACTCGGAATAGAATTGTTGCTGTTTCTCCAACAAGAAATTGGCCGTATCGATATCTCTTTCGGTTCGCTCATTGGCCATATTCCACAGCGGCCGAAAAGCTAGGCGTCGTGCTTGAATGGCATCCCTTGGCAACTCCGCCCCTCCCCATGTGGAAAGTCCTTTTTCAAGTGTTCCATACTTTGCCTTTACCCATTCAGCGAATTGTGCTTCGAGAATTTGCAATTGTTGATTGGGAATGTTCTTTTCGTTGAAGGTCCAAAAGAAGAAAGAGTCTTCATTCTGGATTTCGATGCCCATGACTGCTGGTTCATCGCGGAGCATGGTCGCAGAGATGGGGTCTGGAGTGGTCAGTAGGTCATGAAACCACTGGTGTTGTCGCTGTTGAAATTCTGCGCTAAACATCAGGGTAGCGAAGGGATGCGTTTTACCGTCGTATCCAGGCAGCCAAGACAAATCGGCTGCAGGATCAAACCAAAGCGGAAAATAGATCGACAAATGGGTGTAGATCCCCTCGCTCTTCATGGCTCGGACAATCGTTTGGAATTTGCGAATTTGTGCCATGTCGGTATTGCCATTGGCGTCAAACACTTTGCCATGAATGCGCACAAGATTGACGCCATAGCGGGCAAGAGTCCGCGCACAATCACGCAATTCATCTTCCTGCAGATCCTCCGGTGGACCATTGACGCCCCAAAAACGTACAGGGGTTTCTGTGGCCGAATGGAGAAATTGTCCCGCTTTGGCGACAATGAAACCCTGAGAGCCAGCATAGGGCTCATTAAGGAAGCGAAGATCGATAGCCGAGGATTGGTCGGTATCGAGCTTGTTCGGTAGAAAGTCATACCAATCCCCAGGGCCCTCAGCCCCCATCAGGCGATCGTGGCGATAGGTCACTGCTATCGAAAAGGCCAGTAAAGCCATCGCAAAAATGGGAGCCAACGCTTTGTCAGGTCCCTTCAGTGGGGTGCAACTGTGGGAAGAAAACATGTTCTCACATCCATTTGCTGGCAGGGGAAAGTAGGACCTGTTTCCGATTGTCGCGGAATTAAATTCGGTGCGACACTCTACACGACGGTAGGATTTGCGAAAATATGCGGGCGCAGGACCGAATTCAACTTAGAACCCGCTGTGTCTTGGCACCTCGCGAGCATTCTGGGTTACAATAAGAACTCGATCCCCCCTTGAAATTCCCACCCATCCTAATCCCTCCACTCAATAACAATGAATTCAGCCAATCGCACGAAAATGCGTCTCGTGGTGTTAAGTCGTCCATTGTTCGTTGTGGCGATTTTTTTACACATTGCGTCCATTGCTGTTGCCGACAATATTGAGTTCAACCGCGATATTCGCCCCATCCTCTCGGATCATTGTTTTGCTTGCCACGGCCCCGATAAAAATAAACGCGAAGCCGATCTACGGCTTGATACGGAGAGCGGACTTATTGGCGGAGACGCAGAGTCGGGGGCAGTAATCCCTGGTGATGCGGAAGCCAGCCTGCTGATTCAGCGCATTAACAGTCATGATGCCCATGAGCAAATGCCGCCACCTGAATTCGGCAAAGATCTCAGTGATCTGCAACGCGAACTTTTACGCCAATGGATTCAGCAAGGCGCTCCATGGGAAGGCCACTGGTCATTTCAACCACTCAAGCGAGCGCCATTGCCGGCTGTCGTTGACGAACGATTTGCTGCCCATCCAGTAGATCGGTTTATCGCTGCCGCATTACCGCACCAGGGCCTAGCCGCAGCGCCTCGGGAATCACCCCGCGCGCTCGTCCGCCGTCTCAGTTTTGACTTGTTGGGGCTGCCACCCGATCCAGCAGTCGCAGATCGATTCGCAGAAGATCCCACTGATGCTGCTTTCGAACGCCTGGTTGATCAATTCCTAGAATCGCCACACTTCGGCGAAAGAATGGCAATCTGGTGGCTCGATCTGGTCCGCTATGCCGACAGCGCGGGTTATCATGGAGACCAACCGGTAAGTGTTGCTCCCTTCCGAGACTATGTCATTCAATCATTCAACGACAACAAACCTTTCGATCAATTTACGATCGAACAATTGGCCGGCGATTTATTAGCAGATCGTACCGAAGAGCAATGGATCGCCTCTGGTTATAACCGCCTTGGAATGATGAGCGCAGAGGGAGGTGTGCAGCCGAAAGAATACCTTGCCAAATACATTTCAGAACGCGTGCGCAACCTCAGTGGTGTATGGCTCGGAGTGACAATTGGGTGCAGCGAGTGCCACGACCACAAATACGATCCTTTCACATCCAAAGAGTTTTATCAATTTGAAGCCTTCTTTGCCGACATCGAAGAACAAGGACTCTACAATGCTGGTAGCACAACCAATCCTTGGGGGCCATCCATTCCCGTTCCCAGCGATGAACAACGGCTGGCTTATTCCCAAGCCAAAGCAGAAATAGAACGCCTTTCTCAAGTTCTCAATACGACCACGGACGCACTGCAAGCGGCCCAGCGAGAATGGGAATCGCAGACGTTACCTTGGTTTCCTTTGCAAGCCGATGTGATGGAATCGCTTAATGGGGTCACGTTGCTAACGCAGGACGATGGCTCCATCCTGGCATCGGGCGAGAATCCAAGTACGGACACGTATACATTGACGTTTAACAATGTACCGCAAGAGATCACAGCGCTACGTCTGGAAGTGCTACCTCATGATTCGCTACCTAACAAAGGTCCCGGACGCGCCGGCAACGGCAATTTTGTACTGAGCGAAATCGAAGCCTATGGGAGCGATGGCACTCCGATCGTTTTGCAAAATCCAACGGCTACCTACGAACAAACCGGAGCTGCCGATGGTAACCCCTATGGAAAGTGGGCAGTGGCAGCAGCCGTCGATCGCGATGAGAAGGGGGTAAAGTGGGGCTGGGCCGTTATGGAACAAGCCGGGAAGGCCAATAGTGCTGTGTTTGAGATTTCCCCCGGTTCCACGTCGAAAGCAGACGGGTCGCTGCGAATTGTGCTGAAGCAAAATCTAGATAACACTCAGCACACATTGGGACACTTTCGTCTGTCTGCCACCACCGCACCTCTGCCCGTAAAAGCAAATCTTTCCGTCCCCACCGACGTCGAACAAATACTCCGCGTTGCTGATACGGAGCGCACTGCGGAACAGAAAGACAAGCTTGCCGTCTACTACCGATCGATTGCACCAGAGTTGAACGAGACAAGAAATTACCTTAGCCAGCAACAAGCGTTGCTGAGCAAACTTGACAGTGAAATCCCTACGACCCTAGTGACCAAAAGTGTGCCGCCGCGACCAGTTCGCGTTCTGCCGCGTGGTAATTGGATGGATGAATCGGGTGAACTAGTGCAACCAGAAATCCCTTCCTGGATCGGCGGAACGGAGTCCACTCAGGAACCACTTGACCGCTTGGATCTGGCAAACTGGGTTGTGGATCCAAAAAATCCACTGACGGCCCGGGCACTGACGAACCGCTTGTGGAAACAATTCTTTGGTGCCGGTTTGTCGCGAAAGCTGGATGATCTTGGGGCGCAAGGCGAATGGCCAAGTCACCCTGAGCTGTTGGATTATCTTGCCGCCGAGTGGATCGATTCCGGATGGGATGTTAAACGACTCATCAAGTCGATGGTGATGTCGGAAACCTATCGGCAATCGTCGTTTGCCTCGGCGGAGACGCAGGAGTTGGATCCTTACAATCGTTGGCTGTCCCATCAGAGTCGCTGGAGATTAGATGCTGAACTCATCCGCGACAATGCACTCGCCATTAGCGGATTGCTCGTCGAAGAACTGGGCGGTCCCAGTGTCAAGCCGTTTCAACCCGCAGGTTACTGGGCCTATCTGAATTTTCCACAACGAGAATGGCAGAGCGACACTGGAAGTCAACTTTTTAGAAGGGGACTCTATACGCATTGGCAACGACAATATCTACATCCTTCGTTGCTGGCCTTTGATGCGCCCAGCCGCGAAGAGTGTGCAGCCGATCGCTCCCGTTCTAATACGCCGCTGCAAGCCTTAGTCCTGCTCAATGACCCCTGTTACGTCGAGGCGGCACGAGCCTTCGCGCAGCGCATCCTAACTGAAGGTGGAAATGAAGATCTGCAACGACTGCAGTGGTCCATTCACCAATCGCTGGGACGCGATATCCGACCAGCAGAAACCGAGCTCCTCATGCAGCTACTAGAATCCCAACGACCGCAGTTTGTGGCACAACCCCAATCTGCAGATCAATTGTTGTCGGTGAGGACTTCGCCAATCGATGCGAACTTAGATCGAACGGAGTTAGCCGCCTGGACCAGTATTGCGCGAACCATCCTCAACCTGCACGAAACAATCACTCGAAATTAAAGTGAATGGTTTTAATATGAACATTCCTTCTTCTGTTGCTCGTCGGTCTTTTTTACAACGCAGTGGGCTTTCGTTGGGTTCTATGGCCCTCGGCTCCATGATGACGAATCAGATGGGATCCCGAGTATTCGACGGTGATATTACAGCGACAGAATCGTTGACCGAGTCCCAAGGGATTATTCAACCACTGCATTTTGCACCAAAAGCCAAGCGAGTGATTTGGTTGTATATGGCCGGCGGTATGAGCCATCTGGATACTTTTGACTACAAAGCCAAGCTGGCAGAGTTGAATGGCCAGCCGATGCCTGATTCTTTTACCAATGGCCAGCAAATAGCCCAACTGCAGGGCCAAAAATTGGTTTGTTTTGCACCGCAGCATCCGTTCCAAAAATGGGGCCAGTCAGGACACGAGATAAGTAACATTTGGCCAGAGTTGGCGGGCAAGTGTGCGGACGATATGTGCATTGTTCGCTCGCTTCACACCGATGCGATCAATCACGATCCGGCCCACACTTTTATGAACACGGGTTCCATGATCTCAGGACGACCTGCTATGGGATCTTGGTTGTTATACGGATTAGGGGCAGAATCACAGAACTTGCCAGGGTTCGTCGTGATGGTTTCCACAGGCAAGTACGGCCAAAAGCAACCAATTGCGGCCCGTCAATGGCATTCAGGATTCCTGCCTAGTAAGTACCAGGGTGTTGAGTTTCGCAGCACCGGTGATCCAGTGCTGTACGTGGGCCGGCCGAACGGTGTTAGCGCAAAAAGTCAACGTGAGATTGTTGAGGCTATCTCTGCAATGAATCGAGTCGAAAGTTCGATCACGGCCGACCCTGAGATCGAAACGCGGATCAGCCAATACGAGTTGGCCTTTCGAATGCAGTCCAGCGTTCCTGATTTGATGGATGTTAGTAGTGAACCGGAACACGTCTTGGATCTCTATGGCACCAAGGGGGGTGATGGGAGTTTTGCAGCGAACTGTTTGTTGGCCCGTCGTTTGGCCGAGCGTGGGGTGAGATTCATTCAACTTTACCACCGGGATTGGGATCACCATGGCAGTGTCAAAGATCACGTCGCCGGATCAGCGGCCGAAGTGGATCGTGGTGCAGCGGCGTTAATCATGGATCTAAAGCAACGCGACATGTTGAAGGATACTATCGTTGTTTTTGGATCAGAATTTGGTCGCACACCAATGGCCCAGGGGAATGGTCGCGATCACCATTTGGCCGGCTTCACCATGTGGATGGCCGGAGGAGGATTTAAGCCCGGATTTAGCTATGGTGCAACGGATGAACTTGGCTACCACGCTGTAGAAAACCGGGTCTCGGTGCATGACTTACATGCCACCATGTTGCACCAACTCGGTATTGACCACATGAAATTTAGCTACAAGTTTCAAGGGCTCGATTCCAAGCTGACCGGGGTTGAACCTTCAAGAGTCGTTACGGAAATCATTTCGTAGGGGCGCGGCGAGTTAGTTCCGAATAATCGATACAATCAGAAAACTAAACCATCCTGACATTCGGAAAACCCGTTGTTGCTTACCTAGTCGTGATTTTACTGATGACCGTATGCCTTACTGTCGAGTAAGCCAAGCAATGAGTGATGTGTCAATGATGGAACGGAGACGGTGCTCAATGCCCCGAATAGTGGGCTTTTGGTGGTGAATCTCCAGGTGTTCCATGACCGCGTCGAGCATAGATCAATCGGCTGAATTGAGCACGGGGTTTCGTGTCAATGCGCCAAGTACAGTTAATCCACCGTGGTGGTTGGACGCCATTCTGCTCGCGCTTGGGATCGCTGGCGCCGAGCTAGGCCTTCATTATCTGTTGCTAGGGCTCGATCTGCATCTACCGACGATGCTGGATAGTGTCGTGCACGGCATTGCATTAATGCTGTTGGTCGGTCCCATTCTGTCTTGGACGTTATATCGTCGTCAGTTGAATGGACCGAGGCCAGATTCGATACCATCGAGCGCTAAGAGTCCGCACCGCCGCGTTCGTATCACCATGTTGCTGTCCAAAGGTGTCATCGGAGTATTTATCGGCATATCACTGTGGAACCACTCGGTATCCACATCGCAACTTCAGAAGGAGATTGCTCTGACTAATCTGATGCGAGATCAATTGGAGTCATTCCAAGATCTTGCGCTACTTGCAGCGGAATCATCGCAAGTGTTAGTCGTGCCCGACAAGGCAATTATCGAATCACTTAAGGAAAAATTGAAAAAGACGGAACGAGTGAATCTTGTACTTATTGAGCAGTTAGAGATAGCTGGGCAACAGGACACAAGGGGTTTTATAGGTGCTATTGCCGCAAAACTCCCCACAATTCAAGACAGAGATCGGCTGACTCGATTGGCGAATGAACTGTACCTTGCCATGGTCAACGATGACCAACAAGGGATGCAGCATAAAGCACGTGAGATAGTCTCAATCACTTTTCAACTCAAACAAATGACCCACGACGCGATCGTCGGCCTGCAAGCGCACAGTGACGACCGGCATTTACAAAATAAGCGAATGGAGCCAGTCACAGCTGGGATGCTGATTGGCATGATGCTGATGATTTCGATTCTGGTGATTGAGCCCACAATTCAGTTAGTTCGCTTTCAACATGACGAAGTCATTGATCAGAATCTAAAATTGCAAAGGTTGGCCACTGTTGTTGAGCGAACACAGAACTCTGTAATCGTTACCGACGCCCACCGGAAAATCACTTGGGTGAACGACGGTTTCTTCACATTGACTGGATATGCATTCGAGGAAGTTCGCGGGAAATCTCCGGGCTCACTTTTACAATTTAGCAAAACGGATCCGCTGACGATTCATGAGATGCGCGAGGCGCTTGATTCTGGAAAATCGTACCGAGGAGAAATTCTCAACCGCAGCAAAGACGGTCGCGAATATTGGCTTGATGTTGATATTCAACCTCAGTTCGATGCCAATGGAGCAATCATCGGATTTATGGCCATCCAAAATGATGTCACTAGTAAAGTTTTGGAGCGACTGAGATTGCAATCCACTCTCGCAGCTGTCGCAGAGGGGATCGTACATCTTGATAAGTCGGCACGAATTGTCGAATGCAATCCTGCCGCGTCTCAAATATTGGGTAAAGATCAAACTCAATTGTTGGGAACTACGCTTCATGATCCCGCTTGGAAACTGATTCGAGAGGATGGAAGCGAATTTTCACCGGCCGAGCATCCCGCTGTGTGGACGCTTTATTGCGGTGATCCTATTCGGAATTTTGTCTATGGGATTCACATACCCAACGGACAACAGCGATGGATCTCTATGAGCACCGAACCGATTCGAGATACGGACGGACAAATTATTGCCGCTGTCGCTAGCTTTGCAGATATTACGGCTCACCGAGATCAAGCAAATCGGATGGAGCTAGTGGTGAGAGGAGCCGGGCTCGGAACTTGGGATTGGGAAATTGGAACTGGGAAGGTTGCGTTCAATAGTAACTGGGCGGGTATGTTGGGTTATGAGCTTCATGAGATACAACCCAATTTAAGTGCTTGGACATCACTGGTCCATCCTGACGACAACAAACGAATTCACGAGATACTACAAAATCATCTTGCCGGCGAAACACCCGAATTTCATTTCGAACATCGTCTACGAAGAAAAGATGGTTCCTGGTGCTGGGTCTTGGATGCGGGAAGAGTGACGGAGAGAGATGCAAGCGGAAAACCACTCCGTGCCGTAGGAGTGCATGTTGATATCTCCTCCCAAAAAGAAGCGGAAGAGGAAGCGTTTGAGGCCAAGCAAAGTGCCGAAAAGGCACTTCGTGAAATTAATGCTTTGCGCTCCGCACTGGACCAGCATTCGTTGCTCTCCGTCGCAGATAAGACAGGAAAGATCATTGATGTCAACACAGGATTCTGCAGAATCAGCGGATACACGCGTGAGGAACTTATTGGTAACGATCACCGCATGCTCAACTCGGGCGTTCATCCGAAAGAATTTTGGGTAAATATTTGGAAGAATATTGCGTCGGGAAGTGCCTGGCGCGGTGTGGTTTGCAATCGCAAGAAGAACGGAGAAAAGTATTGGGTCGATAGCACGATCGTTCCCTATCGCGGCATCGATGGGAGAGTAGAAAAGTATGTATCCATTCGCTTCGATGTTACAGCACAGAAAGCGGCAGAAGTGGCTTTGATTGCGGCACAAGAACAGGCCGAGATTGCCAACGCGGCCAAATCAGAATTCCTAGCAAATATGAGTCATGAAATTCGGACTCCCATGACTGCAATCTTGGGATTTACCGATATGTTGGCAAGCGACGGCGATCGCGTTTCGGCTCCAAGAAAACGTTTAGAATATATCGATACGATTCGCCGCAACGGCGAGTATTTGCTGGATATCATTAATGACATTCTCGATATCTCGAAGATTGAAGCTGGGAAAATGCGGTTGGAACAGGTAACGACTCAGCCAGCACATCTCGTGCATGAGGTGTTGTCGCTGATGGCAGTTCGCGCTAAAGAAAGGGGACTGCCATTGGAGATGGAATTCTCAACTCCTCTACCCGCAACCATTCTGTCAGATCCCGTGAGAATCAGACAAATACTGGTAAATTTGGTTGGAAATGCAATCAAATTCACGCCGCAGGGCAAAGTATCTTTAAGAGTGCAGTGCGATCCTCAAGCACAACAGTTGAATTTCTCGATTGTCGATACCGGAATCGGTATGACGACAGAACAAATGGAAAGGCTATTTGGTGCTTTCGCACAGGCTGATGCCAGTACGACGCGGAAATTTGGTGGTACCGGACTAGGATTGCGAATCAGCAAACGACTTGCGCAAATGCTTGGTGGTGATATTTGTGTTTCGAGTCAATTAGGCATCGGAAGCACCTTTGTGGCTTCGATTTCTACCGGGGATCTTACCAATGTGGAAATACTTCAACCGGATGTGATCCAAAGTGTATTGCATTTGTTAAAACCTGGAGAACTGCCAGAATCGGAAGCGCCCGGAAACAATTCCACGCCCGCCCTTGATGGTATGCGAGTCCTACTGGCTGAGGATGGGTTAGATAATCAGAGACTCATCTCCCACGTTCTCAGAAAGAGCGGCGCAATAGTCAAAATTGTTAACAATGGACGGGAGTTAGTGGAGGCCCTTTCCGTTAACAGTGAGATTGATGGCGACTTAATCTCGCCTCCTCCTTTTGATCTTGTTGTGACCGACATGCAAATGCCTGAAATGGATGGCTATGTGGCCGCGCGATTGCTGCGCGCCAAGGGTTCGACAATTTCAATAGTCGCACTAACTGCAAACGCCATGAGCAGCGATAAAGAGCGTTGCCTACAGGCAGGGTGCGATGACTATGCTACGAAGCCAATCCGTAAGAATTCGCTCATTGATTTGTGCGCACGATTGGGGCGAAGGACCTCGAATCCTACGGTAACGGACGAGCCGATCTTGTTTCCAGGTGCGTTTGATACTTCGACCGCTAACAAAAACATCGTTTGATCCGAAGCCGTTTTCCTGCACTCACTTGTCCAGCTTAAGGTGATTTCGGGAAAAAAAACGGGGCGCAAGGCGCGCCATGAGTCATTGACGAGCCACTACACTGAAAACTGTAGAAACGTTGAATTCTGGAAACCAGTCAGTCTCTCAGAGTTTTTTAACGCCAAACTTCGTTCTGTTTTTTAATGGCATAGTAGGAACCAATGGAAATTCATCGCCGCTCATCCAATTTTCGGCCCTATCCTCCGCCTCGTACGAATGTGCTATTGCTCAGCTGTATGGATCTTCGCTTGATCGATGATCTCGTTCCCTTTATGGATGGCGACAATTTAACCAATCGTTACGATCAACTTGTCTTTGCCGGTTCAGCACTCGGAGTCATCCAAAAGGACCATGAATCCTGGTACGACGTATTTTTTCAGCATCTCGACATTGCTGTAACGCTCCATCAAATCCAGGATGTCTACATCATGGAACACCGGAATTGCGGTGCATACGCAAAGTTCTTAGGGAAGAAGGGCGAGTACGGGGACACGCCGCGTGAAATGAAGCGGGAAGAGCGGGATCATCGAAAGTTCGCGTTTCAGTTACGCGACAAAATCTATGCGCATTGCCAAAGTAAAGTTGCCGGAGGCGCGGCTGCTGAAATGTGGGATGTCCACGTGCGATGCTTCTTAATGGATCTGCGTGGTTCGGTCCTGTGGCTCAAAGACGATGGTTCCGACGAAGCCTTCTTGAGAACAGTGTTGAACCCCGACCGCTTTGATTATAGTACTCATTCAAAGCTGCCTGTTGCAGGGCAGCACACCGTTTGCTTTCGTTTGCTTTGATTAGGCTTTTATTCTAGTTTTTGTTGGATTCATGGGGAAAACGGATGAGTCACTTTGACCATATGACTGCGGACGAAATTATTCGCCATCTAGTCACGGACGGAAAGATCAGCACCGAAGCGGTTCAATTGCTTGAACGTAAATTGGAATTGGATTGGGTTGTGACCGGCGATGAAGCGGAAATGCTGTTTCAAATTAACCAGCATCTAGGGCAACTCGAAGAAAACTGTCCCACCTGGGCTGATTTGTATGTCCATGCAATCACGCAGTATTTAGTCTTCGACATGAACACTCCGGGCGAAGTATCGACGGAAGAGGCTGAGTGGTTACGAAAGCACATCGATGCGAGTGGCAAGTTGTCGCTCAATGATGTCAACTTACTGAAACAAATTCACAAATTGGCGAAAGTTTGTTGCCCAACATTGCATCCCTTGTTCGATCTAGCGAAAGTTTAGTTGCAATGAGCGTTGGCGGGTAGGTAGTGATCACTAAGGCGATGGCTATGGTTTAGGAAAGGATTTCCTGAATCACATTTGCCCCTTCGACACCCGTTAGTCGAAAATCCAGACCCTGGGAACGGACCGTCAATCGATGATGGTCCAAGCCCAACTGATGCAAAATTGTGGCATGGATGTCATGTACGTGAGCTGGATTTTCAACAGCGCCAAATCCAAACTCATCTGTGACTCCATGCGTGATTCCCGGTTTGAATCCTCCTCCTGCGAACCACATCGTGAACGCATCGATGTGGTGGTTACGCCCAGTAGATTCGCGTACTTCACCCATTGGTGTTCGACCGAATTCGCCTCCCCAGATCACTATGGTGTCTTCCAGTAGCCCGTGTCGAGCCAGGTCTTGCACAAGTGCGGAGCTAGCTTGGTCTATGTCCTTGCATTTTTCTGGCAAGTGAGTTTCTAAATTCTCTGTTGTACCGCCGTGATGATCCCAGTTTGTATCATAGAGTTGCACGAACCGGACACCTCGCTCTACGAGTCTTCGCGCCAAAAGGCAGTTTCGCGCAAAGCTACTTTCATTTGGATCTTTGATACCATATAAGTCCAACGTCTCCTGGGTTTCACTAGCAGTATCCATCAATTCAGGAGCGCTGGTTTGCATCCGAAACGCCATTTCATAAGCATTAATTCGAGTGGCAATTTCATCGTCGCCAGTTTCCACAAGCCGCTTCAGATTCAGTTCGCCAACGGCGTCAACCAACTGCCGTTGTTGCTGCGTAGAGATTGAATCGGGGTTGGAGAGATTCACAATGGGATCGCCATGGTTTCTAAGCGGGACCCCTTGGTACGATGTCGGCAGAATGCCGCTGCCCCACAACACGGCTCCACCGCGGGGGCCACGCGGACCACTTTGCAGCACAACGAATCCGGGCAGGTCTTCGCACTCACTCCCCAATCCGTACGTTACCCACGCTCCCATGCTCGGCCGACCAAATAGTCCGCTTCCTGCATTCATGAAGAGCTTTGCAGGCGCATGATTAAAGAGATCGGTTTTACAAGTTGAAACAAACGTCAGCTGGTCCACGATTTTGGAAGTGTGTGGCAATAAATCGCTTACCCAAGTACCAGTTTCACCGTACTGGGCAAAGCTCCTTTTTGAACCGAGCAAATCGCTACGATGGCTGCTGTCCATGAAAGCAAAGCGTTTACCGGCAGTGTAGCTTTCAGGGATTGGCTTTCCATTCAGCGCGGTTAATTGAGGCTTGTACTCAAACATGTCCAATTGCGAAGGGCCACCTGCCATGAATAGAAAAATGACATTCTTGGCCTTAGCAGGAAAATGGGTTGGCTTGGGCGCCAGCGGATTTTTAATGGAGTGGTTTTCATCAGCATGGGCCCGTCGAGTTAGACTGCCATCTGCCATCAATGTACTCAGCGCAATCGAACCCACACCCATAGAGCATCGGCTTAGGAAATGTCGGCGCGTGAGATCGCGGAGCATGGTTGGTGATTGCATCTTGACTATTCCCTCGTGATGGTTTCATCGAGATTTATGAGTACCCGCGCCGCATTGAGCGTGTCGAGTTTTTGAAGTATTTCAAGCTCGTCATGGCTCGGCATGCGTGAAGTACATCGCTTAAATGCAAGTTCCAAACCATCCCGCTCAATGACTTTGGTTAACTCGGTGGCAAACTCATGGAAGCTAAGGTCGTTCATTAAAGTCAGCGATTGCAGCGGCGTATTGCTTCGAATTCGACGAGTGCAAGTACTAAATCCTTCGGGCGCATCAAAGACACTCAAAGTCGGAGGTGGGGAAGCGCGATACACGAAGGTGTACATACCACGACGGAATTTGTCCTCTCCAGCACTTACGTTCCAAGCTCTTTTCACTTGTCCTTGACCCATCACCCCATCGGGCAGTGGTGGGAAGACGGATGGTCCGCCAATCTTGGGCGACAGCAAGCCGCTCACAGATAAGGCCATATCGCGAACCAGCTCAGCATCCAATCGCAGCCGCTGCTGTCTCGCTAATAGATAGTTATTCGGATCCTGTTCTTTGATCTCAGGTCGATTTATGGAACTTTGGCGATAGGTGTTGGACTTCACGATCGCGCGATGCATCGATTTCAAACTCCATTCGTGATCGACCCATGTAAGCGCTAGCCAGTCCAGCAGTTCGGGATGTGTGGGGAGCGAGCCCTGTGAACCAAAGTCGTTTTCGGTTTCCACTATGCCACGTCCAAAGTATTGTTGCCAAACTCGGTTCATGATCACTCGTGCGGTCAGTGGATTGCGCGGACTGACAATCCACTTCGCTAAATCCAAACGAGTCGGCCGCTGATCATGTGATTGCTCCGATGAAACATGGAATTCCATGGGGTGGAGCGCGGAAGGTGTACTCTCGGTTACTTCCTCGGCAGGGCGCGTAAAATCGCCATTGATGAAACGGTGTGTCTCGCGAGGCGAGGCACGCTCTTGCATTACCAATGTGGTAGGCACCTGATTCAATTGCACGTCCAATTGCTTGTCCCGCGCTAGCCATTCTCCGTACGTCGCAGAATCATCAATTGCTACTTCGAACATCGCGAGTAATTGGTTCGGAGATCGTTTGTCCATTGAGGTTTCGAGCGCTTGTCGGACACCTTTGGAGAGCGCTTGGCGTTCTTCCACAGTCAGTGCCTTCTCCCACTCACTCAACTCTTCATTGTGATCTTTCGCAAAGGCAGACAAGTTCGCACGGACTTGATTCCTTTCGTCAGCCAATTGCGCGGGATCCACGTCAGCAGGATAAACCTTCATCGTTGGTTCATCTTGGTTATTGAAAAACGCAAACAACTGGTAGAATTCACGCTGCTCTATGGGGTCAAATTTATGATCATGACATTGTGCGCAACCGACCGTTAATCCCAACCAGACGGTACCTGTGGTTGCCACTCGATCGAAGACACTATCGATTCGAAACTGTTCACGATCGATACCCCCTTCTTCATTGATCTGTGTGTTGCGATGAAACCCTGTGGCAATTTTTTGATCGGTCGTAGCATGGGGCAGCAAGTCACCTGCCAATTGCTCGATAGTGAATTGGTCGAAGGGCATATCATTGTTTAGTGCTTGAATCACCCAGTCTCGATACTTCCATATCTGCCGTGGCGCATCGACCGAGTATCCGTTGCTGTCCGCATATCTTGCTTGATCCAACCACCAACGCGCCCACTTTTCACCGTAGTGTGGGCTCGATAGCAATCGTTCAATCAATGCGTCGTAGGCAGGTTCGAGATCTTGCTGCGCAGCGGCTACGAAATTGTCTACCTCGGCCGGCGTGGGCGGAATGCCCGTTAAGTCCAAGGAGAGGCGACGAATAAGCGTGTGCAATTCCGCCGGAGGCGAGGGCCTCAGGCCGTGCTCATGTAGTTTCGACTGCACAAAGTAGTCGATTGGGTGAGTGTCGGACAAATCAACCGCATCGGCTAACTTCGGTTCTGCGAATGCCCAGTGTGGCTGATATTCGGCACCCTCAGCAATCCAGCGACGCAACGTCTCTTTCTGCGCGTCGGTGAGCGACTTATTGGATTCAACAGGGGGCATTAATTGATCTGTGTCATCGCTGTGTATTCGGTCGATGACGAGGCTACTAGCGGGATCACCAGGAAGAATTGCCGCCCCAGCAATTGCCTCGTCGCGAACGTCCAATCGCAAATCGGCCATGCGGTGTTTGGGATCGTTGCCGTGGCAGTAGTAACAGTTTTCGGAGAGAATCGGACGAACGTCCCGATTGAACTCCAGTCGGGGCGACGTATCCGCCTCCTGTGCCGTAGCAACAACGGCAAGGAAAAAAAAACAGAGAGAATAAACAGTTCGAATCATTGGTTTCCAACTTTGCAGGCAACCCACCGATTTTAACTGAGATTGCCGACTTTTTCAACTAACCGCATCACCCCAATGGAGTTGCGTGTTACCATGGTAAGGGGCGTGAATATCCCTGCGACCAAGACCAATTCCCTCACCAATCACGATTGCAGCGCGAACCAGGTGACACGTGTTTGACGACAAAGGCAATAATCCTTACGCGTCCGCGAAGGGACCTGCCTGCTCGAAATTTTCGGGAGCGGAGCCTCAGGGGCAAAGGTGGTTTACCAATTTGGTATTTCACACGCTCACTTCGTTTGGCTTGTCAATGATTGCATTGGCACTCGCAGTTCCATACCTCTCGGAGGGCGGGTTTCAGATTTACAGAATCAACGATAGTGTTTACCTAATATTCGCCCTTACCTCGCTGTTTGTTGCTTGTACAACATTGATCTCCTCGGCAGTGGGTAATGGACTCGGACGTCGTTGGGTCCGATTTGTACCGTTCGGTTGCATCGTCTGTTTTGCAATAGGCTATTTGTGGGTTGTCGTTTGGCCTATGGGAGCCATGTTTTACGTCATCGACCTATCTAACTTGATTGCCTATTTTGTGGGTGGCTCAGCACTCTTGTCCGCGATGGTGTTAGCGATCGATTCGAGCAAACGCCGGCTATGGATGTCTGTACCGATCTATGTTGTTTTGATGGTTCTTTTTGGGGTTGCCTGCTGGAATGCCATGTGAAATGACGCAGTTACAAAAAATATCCACACGCCGTCAGGCCACGCTGTTTCTATACGGATGCGAACCCATCGAGGCGCTACGTAAGCAATACAATCCCGTCCAAGCCTCGTTAATTCAACCGCATTTGACACTTTGTCGCGAAGATGAAGTGACCAATTGGGATTTCGTGAAGGACAGAATTCAAGAGGTATGCCCGTTTGAATTGAGGGTTCATTTTGGGAAGCCGGTTCGAGAAGGTGACCTCGTCTTCCTTCCGATTACCGACAGCGCATTGGCATTCGATCATTTGCGTTACGAGTTACTAGCAGTTGATGGTCTCGCGCCCCGCCAGCATGTTCCCCATTTGACTCTGATTCATCCTCGCAATGGCCAATGTACCGATGAAATTTTTCAAGATTTGTTCAATGCAGTAGACCCCTTCCCTGCAACGTTCTCCGAAATTTCGTTAATTGAGCAGATTGAGGGTGGTCCGTGGACTTGCTTCGCTCGTTACACCTAGGTGTTTGCTAACACCGACACTTACATCTTTCGTAAATGTGCATCCAGAAAACCGATTACTTCATTCCGATATCGCACCGGATCGTATTGCAAAAGATCGCTGTGTGCAGCTCCTGAAAATACGACTAGTTTCTTAGGCTCGACTGCTGTGTTGAATAGCCGTTCGGTTTCTGCCAAAGTGGTGTGGAGATCCAGATCGCCCGACGCAACCAATACGGGACAACCAACTGTCGCAATTCGGTCAATTGGACGAAGCTGCGATGGCGATAAACCAAGTCGAAGATTCAATTGAACGAGTAAAGCAGGAGCCAATAGGTGATGTAGCGGTCCAAATCGCATCGAGATTCGATTGTGAATCGCCTCCGTGATGGTCGGATATACGGACTCAATTACCAGGGCATCTATGTTGAGTGGAGTTGCCAATAAAGTTGACGCACCTCCAAGCGACCAACCCACTATCCCGATGCTGTCGTTTGGGCTCCGCATACGGATGTACTCAGTCGCAGAAGCAACATCAAGACTTTCAAAATACCCTGCTGAGATGCAATCGCCGGTTGATTCGCCATGCGCTTGAAAATCGATCAACAATGTCGCATAGCCAGCAGCGTGCAAAAGCTTCGCACGCTCCACCATCGAGCGACGATCGCTGCGAATGGGATGTAAAAGAAGTACTGTCGCAGTCGCTCCATTGGCAGGAACGTACCATGCTGCAAGTGATGCTCCCGAAGCAGAAGGAATAATCACCGATTCGACACCGAGTCCTGCGGGAAACTGGCCAACTGTGTGATGGGCTGGCGCGACCAGAGTGCTCCCTATTCTCCACGCAATAACTAGAAATGCCACCGACACGCAGGCAATGATGATTAGCACATATCTGAGCACCCGACGAAAATTCATGTGTCGAACGTCCCTACGCAGTACACAACAAGAATACAACTCTCCGATTGCCTGCTGATCAAACACCAACAACTAAGATGGACCCTTAAGTTGGCTTCTTCCAGGTCGACAAATCATCTCCAAGCTGTAAGCGCCCGGCAGGACCATTATTCGGCGCGTGGCGATTCCTGACTGCGGCGCAGCCGCGCATCGATGCGGCGACGGGCTTTGACGTAGCGTGATCGCTCGCTTTGGTCAGCCTGTTCCTCGCGGCGGAACTGACGAAT
>JBGTBJ010000055.1:0-15182 GCA_041749395.1 Pirellulaceae bacterium | reverse complement strand
CTGTGAATTTATTAATCGAAGGCAATAATAGTCGCCTTTCGCTCCGCGAAAGTTCTGAAAAAGCAACGAATACCAACGCTACTTTCGCGGAGCGAAAGGCGACTATCTTAAATTCACAGCCTAGGAGCGAAAGGCGACTATGGACTATCTATAGTCGTTGGGCTGGACGATTAGGGGGCTTGTGAGGGTGGTGCTAATTCTGGCGAATGTTGCTCCGTTTCGAATCTGACAATTTGTTCGTGCAAGTGCCATTGGTCGGGCGCATCCCACAGGCATTGCCGTTCGATGGCCGCTGCCGCTGGTCCGTTTCCGCGACGAAAGAGAATTTCTGCCAAGGTGTCGCGATAGGACGTGCTGTCGGGGACCAAAAACACAGCGTGCTGAGACAATTCGGTTGCCCGCTCAAGGTGCCGGTCATAAATTGCGGCGACCCATGCCACATTGTTGGTCGCATTTGCATCCAATGGGAATTGTTGAAGGTATTCTTCCCCGGTTTTAAAAATCGTGTCCAAGATGGTGTCAGCCACTTCGGGGCATCCCGCGTCTCGCACGCGAATCAAATCTTCTTCTGCCATCGTGATGTTCATGGGAAAGTATTCAAGCGACTTCTGCATTGAACTTAGGGCGGATGATGAATCGGATCGCTGAGCCGCAGCGATTGCATCATTCGCATGCCAATGCGCGGGGACGGCAAGATACGAGCTGCTATAGAGGTTCGAGGCATTGAGGCTCCCAATGATTGCGATGCGCTCCCAAAGTGCCGCCTTGGCTGGATCATGATCTTCGAAGCGAAAAGCCTGCTCCATCGCTTGCGAATAGAAATCACTATCACTCGTTCTCGCAAATGCAGCAAATCTCAAGTGATAATTGGCCACTTCGATTTGAGTCTCCGATTGATTGAGCGTACTCAATCGGTCGAGCATATCCCGCCCATGGTCACCAATGGGATTGAAAGGCATCAGGGCGAGCGATCGCATGATTGACTGGGCCGATTCTGATTGCCCAAGTCGTTGCAACGCCGAGGCTTGGCCAAGTAATGCAGAGGCTGCCGATGGCACGGGATGAAAGTGCGGTTCGACAAATCCAAATCGTCCCGAAGTCCAGTTGACTTGCAAATCATCATAAGCCAACGCATACCATCGCTCAGCTGCCTCTGGTTGACCACTATTGATCAGCACATCCGCATAGTGAAGGATTGAGGCTACGTCCCCGGTACTGGCAGCGGACGCATAGGCACGATTGGCCAAGTCGCCTCGCCCCAATTTGGCAAAAAAATCGCCGATCAAAAAAGATTTCTGAGTGATTGCGACGGACAAATTTAGGTTACCTCTGGCACGTAACCGCCTAATTCGATCGCCCGCATCATCGGGCAACTCCGTTAACTGGTCAAAAAGTGCATTCAAGTCATCGGTTCGATCCCATGCCACTGGCAACTTGCCTGCGACCAAGTCCAGGAGTTCCTGAACGTGTTGCCGAGGTTCCGAACTGGGTGAAACGGTTGCCAACGCAGTACCCACGCTGGCAAAAAAACCAGGCGAATGATTGGCTAAATAAAAACCCAAGTAGCGACTGAGCTCACTTTCGAACAAATCGGGTTCTGAAGCCACCATATCGGGAATGAGATCATTGCGGCCAATGCGAATTGCCAAAAGGGACGCCTCGCGGCGTGCATACGAATTTGAACCCTCTGCATCTGAAAGCTGAGCGATTTTTAATAGCGCCGGAGCGACTTTCGGATGATTGCCAATCGCATGCAGCAGTCGAACGGCTGTCAGCACTTGCTCCAAAGGTTCGCCAACTCCAACCGCTGTCGATCGCGAATCGTCTTTTTTACCAAGCGTCTCCTCGGCAGTCGCAATCAACCGATCCAAGTCGGCCTGCGGATCAACGGGATTGACGCCAAGCACCGCGAATGCTCCCTCTAGATCTTGGCGTGCGGCCATCAGATCGGCGGCCGCGGCAGGATCCAGTTCTTGAACGACGGTTATCGCGTTTTCATATTGTCCAGCTATCGCCAAAGCTCGCCAACGAATTGCGTTACGATCGTTGGCCGACGCGATTTTTTCCGCAGCCTCCATCCATTGTTCTTCCAGTCCCGCTTCCTTGGCAGCAATCAACCAAACAACGTATTGATCTACCGAAACTTCCACGGGCATGGTGGGATCGGTGGAATCCCTCGCCACTTCCGCCAGCTCGGGCCAACGGCCAGCAAGTAACCAAATGGTTGACAACAAATCGGCTCGATGGGCTTGCTCCGCAATCTCGGCCGCTTCGTCAAAGTTTCCTAGTACAGCCCAGGTGATCGCGGCGACTTCGTGGCGTCTCGCTTCACTCCAACGATCAGCGCAGACAGGCAATATATTATCACTGTCGACCGACTGCCCTAGCTTCTGCAGCAAGATGGCCCGAGCAACCACCAACGGAGTTTGCTCCGCACTTAGATCAAGCAACTCTAAAAGTTGTTCAAGGTGATCGAGTTGCTGAGCTTGATGAACAATTCCCGTAAAGCGATAAGTAATCACGGTAGCGATTTGGCTACGCACTTCGTCGGTGCCATGGATGACTTGATGTCGAGCTACTTCGATCGCCTCCCTTAGATAGCCTCCATCCAACAACGCAACCATCGCTAAGGAGGGACGACCTTGAGAGGCGGCCAGTTTTCTTTGCACCGATTCAGGTAAGTTTGGCATCATGCCAATTTCCCAGCGCTCCAAAATCCAACGAGCTCTGTTAGCAATCTCCGGATCAGAACTCTGCGAAAGTTGCTGAACGGTCTCTCGCGACTGACCAAAATCGGCCCACAATCGCCGCATGGCTCGTTGCCGCGAAGTAAACCGTTTAGCTTCAAAAAGACTTGCCGCCTGATCGACATCGACCCCATTTGTTTCTTGGCCAATCGCCACTTGGGGAGTGATCAGTTGGAGCATGGTTAGCGGTGAGTTGAGTAGCGAGCAGAACGCCAGCACCGAACAAGTGAGGAGCGAGCGGGATACTTGTGTCGTATTCTGCTTTGCAGGGGTAGGGAGCGTATGTGCATGTTCAGGGCAGGGCCGACGAATTGTGGATATTCGCGGCAAAGGATAGTTCGGATGGTTTGGCTGCGAGACAGTCATAATAGATAGAGTACAGTCACGTTCGGTGGTTGCTACCAAAGAGTTAACCATTCCACTATCCTACCGCGCGGCAAGCGTGCTTGGGGTGAAATTCGCTTTTTGGAGCAAGACGCGGTACCTTTGGTGTATTGAAGAAGACTTTGGTTAATCACTCGAAAGGGTTGTAAATGAAAATGTCATGGCTGCGACGGGTTGTCGTAACGAGCTTTGCGATGGCTCCGATGGGCCTGTCGATTTCTTTGGTAGCAAATAATTATTCTACCGTGCACGGTGCGGACACGTGGACGCATTGGCGGGGACATTCCCAGCAAGGTATTGCGCCCGCCGGCGAATATCCCGTGGAGTGGTCGGTAGAGGATCAGCAGGCTTGGCGAGTCGAATTGCCGGGGCAGGGTGGCAGCACACCAGTGATCGCTGGTGGAATGGCATTTGTCACAATGGGCTCCGAAGGGAAGAACCAATTGGTTGCCTTTGATTTGGCAACCGGTGAAACACGTTGGACCGTGGATCTCGGCGATGATCGAGGGGGCAAACACAAAAAGGGTAGTGGCAGCAATCCCTCACCCACTACCGACGGCAATTACGTTTTTGCTTACTTCCGAAGTGGTGATTTAGCGTGCGTGGATTTAGCGGGCAAAGTGGTTTGGCAACGAAATTTGCAAACCGAATTTGGGGAAGACACTCTTTGGTGGGACCTGGGTTCCAGTCCAGTGTTGACGGCCAAAGGAGTCGTGGTGGCCGTCATGCAATCCCCCCCCAGCCCCAGCTATGTGGCTTGCTTTGACCGCAGCAGTGGCGAGACTTCATGGAAGGTTGATCGTGAACTTGATGCCCCGATGGAAGCCGCGCAGAGCTACACTTCGCCACTAACCTGCATGGTGGACGGACATGAAATTGTAGCCGTGTTGGGAGCCGACCATCTGACCTTGCAGGATGCTGCGACTGGCAAAGAATTGGGGCGATTGGGAGGCTTCAATCCCGGTGCCGAACAGTATTTTCGTTCCATTGCGTCTCCCGTGATCGATGGCAATATCATCATTTGTCCCTATTCGCGAGGTGCGACCCTGACCGCGGTCGACATGTCGAAGCTGATTGCAGGAGCAGGGAAAGATGCGATTGTGTGGCATCACGACGATATGGGATCCGACGTTCCCACACCGGCTGTGCGGCAAGGCAAGCTCTATCTATGCAGCGACAAGGGGAAAGTTCGCGCCTTGGATATCAAGTCGGGCGAAACCGTTTGGGAAATGGAATTGCCACCCAATCGCCATGGTTATTCGAGTTCACCCTTGATCACCGATTCGCATCTCTATTTGACTCGCGAAGATGGACAGGTCTTTGTGATCAAATTGCCCGCCAATGACGACAACGTCAAGGTTGTTGCCGAGAATGGCTTAGGTGATGACGACCAGTTTACCGTGGCCAGCCCCGTGCCAGTGGAAGGTGGCATTCTCTTTCGCACGGCAGGGACCTTGGTTCAAATATCGACCAAGCCCTAGCGCTGAGATAGTCGCCTTTCGCTCCGCGAAAGTAGCGTCGTTTCTCGCTACTTTCGCGCATAGGCTGTAAAGACATTAATCGAAGGCAATCATAGTCGCCTTTCGCTCCGCGAAAGTTCTAAAAAAGCACCGTATATCAACGCTACTTTCGCGGAGCGAAAGGCGACTATGGAGCGAAAGGCGACTTTGTTTGATTAGAAATCCTGGCGATGCACATAGAAACAACCCAGCAACAGCATCACGACCGTGAAGCCCAAGCAAGTTGCGACCGGTCGTACGACGTTGAGTTGAACTCGTTGCGTTTGATCTCCAATGTTGATTTCCAAATTCTTGCTTCCGCTAATCAGGCTGATCACCACTTCGCTGACTTCGCCTGTTTGAGGAACGATGTAGCGAATCGGCGCGATGATCCAGGCGTCAACATTGCGCCACAGGTCTCTCGCTGGTTTGCGTTGTTGCAATGTCGCTGCGGTGCTAACATCCACCAACGTGAGTCGATCGATGTCATGAGCTAGCCATAAGTTTCCTGCCTCGTCGAAGCAAATCGATTCAATGTTCCCCTGACGAGGGAAGCTGGGAGTCTCCATGGATGCAGTCCCATCTCCAGGAATCAACGCCAAGCTGTGATCGGCAAATTGCGCGACTACGTGTTGACCATTGGGGCTGGAGACCAGTCGCGCAATAGAGTTCGTTTCTTCGGTGGGAATTTCGCCGATCATTTTTAGTTCGGCCGAGTTGTAGATGCGTAGGGGTTCGCCTTTACGAGCCAAGAAAACGGCGTCCTTGGTTGCTGCGATTGAAGTCTCTAAGGTGTTGTCACCCTCGCTGGTGAGCTGTGCATGCTCGCTCCAGCCAGGACCATCGACATCTTTGGAGAGCCAATAGAGAGTTCCTGCACTGTAAACGACAAGATCTTTGCTGCCGTTTGCCAACACCACTTCGCTGGGCGATGACAAGGTAATCGTCGCAGGGAGTACTGCCGTGAATTCCTCGGTGTTTTTAGTGAGCAGCTTTTGTAGGCCGCTGAACAACCCGCCCGAGTCGGCCGGTTTATCGGCTGCTTCTTCGGCAGTCGCATCCACTAGTAATTTGTCGGCAGGAGCGAACAGCAGACCAGAATTCGTCGCCACCAGTATCCCACCGTCAGGAGCAGGCAGCAATTGTGTGGTACCGCGAGGTAGTTTCAGACCCGGAAGTTCCTTCCATGACTGTTGGGGATCGTAGATCAACAGAGCCGCGTTGTCGGCACCCAAAGGATTGAAAGGATTGAACTCGGTCTTTGCTGCGACAATGCGATCGTCCAGCATGCGGACGGGGCCGAGAATGCGAATGTTTGTGCCGAAGGTTGCAGTAATCAATGGCAGGTAGGCCCGATCAGACTCTCCGATTTCTTGGAAATTGCCAGAGTTCGTGGCTGTGAAGACGGTTCCTTTGCTCGCCACCATCGAGCGAATTTTGGCAGGTTCTGTCACAAATCCTTCTGCTACCCCGCCGGCAATGCCAACAAGGAAGCAGCCAAACCAGAAGAGTACGGTAATAGCGATCGAAACGATGGGGCTGCGCCACTGAAGTGCGGCCAAGGCGGAGACGCTGTAGTAAACGGCAAACAGGAAAACGAAGACGGGTATGCAATAGAACAAGCGATGATTCCAGATATCCAATCGGAAGCCGGCGATCAACCATAAACCGAAAATCAATAGCGTTTCGCACAGCAGCACGAAGGCGCACCCACCCACAAATTTGCTCAGGTACAATGCCGGGCGGGAGATGGGCTTGCTGAGTAGCAGATGCAACGATCCTGGCTGGAACATCTCGGGAATAATCGGTGATGTAACCAAAATGCCAACAAAAACGGCACCAATGCCGAACAGATTGTTGAGGATCAAGGGGAAAATTGTTTGATTGAGTAGTTCGACAAAGCGTTGACGTCGAATGGGAAGATCGAACGGAGTTTCAAAAACTGCGTAAGTAATTTTGAGAGATCGTTCCGGTCGAGGGCGAAACGCGCCGGGTAAGGCTGCTTCGATACGCAAACGCGAACGTCGTTGCACCAGTCTCGTTTCCATAGTCGATGCATCTTGAGCATCGAGCTCCTTCAGTTCACCGAAACGAGCGACCTGTTTCCACAGGTCGGCGTCATACCAAGAGTCATCTTTGATCAAATTATTCAGTGCATCGGCATATTCACCGCGGCGAGGGAGTTGCTCGCCCGACTCCGCACCCTTGATGACTTGTTCACGCAGTTCGTCCGGCAATGCCTTGGCTACATTTTGAGCGGCTGAGGCCTTGGTGCTGCTGAGAGAGCGAGCCAGTAAGTCGGTGAGACGCTCCGCCGAATTGACATCTCCGCCATTAAAATCGACCGTATAGACTTCGCGATAGCCGATGGGGGCTAACGCTAGCAGCACGACTACGAGCGACGCTAATACGATCCACAGGACTCGCGAAGCAAAGGCTGCGCGGAAGGAGTCAGTAAGTATTGCCAAATAGGGAAGCATAGAAAATCAATCGAAGAGTGGCGGATGGCAAATAGGGGTGCAGTTGAACATTCTGCTTTTCAAGCAACGCTGTCTTTAACGGTCGACAGGAAGATGTCTTCGAGGCTGGGCCGTTTGATCTCCAGACGAGAAATGCTGATACCGGCAGCACGGAGCGTGTCGACACAACGATCGGTCAATTGTTGGTCATGGACTTCGATGGAGATAGGGACTTGGTCGCGGGCCACACTGGAATCAAGAACCGGAGTCCCCAGATCGGCCAAGCAGGTGATGGCGGCAGTGGCTTGGGCATTCGCCACATGAATCAGCAACGTGCCAAACTTCGAAACCTCCGTCAATTCATCGATCGAGCCGAGAGAGCGGAGTTGGCCGTGGGTCATAATGGCCACACGGTCACAAACCAATTCCACTTCCTGTAGGATGTGGCTGTTCATTAGCACTCCTTTCCCTTCATCCCCGAGACGGCGCAGCAATTGCCGTACGTCCGAACGGCCGACGGGATCGAGGCCGTCGGTAGGTTCGTCAAGAATCAGCAAATCGGGATCGTTGAGCAGTGCTTGAGCAAGTCCCAAACGCTGATTCATTCCTTTGCTAAAACGCTTGATTGGTTCTTTATCGCGACCGCGAAGCCCAACCAATTCGATCAATTCATCCGCTTTTTTGTCGAGCGCCGCACCGCTGAGGCTATTGAGTCGACCGTAGAATCGCAATGCTGTGCGCGCCGTGTGATGTCGTTCGACACGCAAATTCTCCGGCAAATAGCCGATGCGGCGTCGACTGGCGGAGGAGCCTGCCGGTTCGCTCAAGACGGATGCCTTTCCACCTGAAGCCCGGATGATTCCTAACAGCACTTTGATGAGTGTCGTTTTTCCGGCCCCATTCGGACCCAATAGTCCGAATACTTCACCTGGACGGACTTCTAGTGAAACTCCTCGCAGAGCCTCAATTCGTTTTGCCCCTGTCAGTCCCGAGCGATAGGTCTTACGAAGATCTTCTACGCGGACGAGCGGTTCGGTGATAACCAATTTGCAAAACTCAATTCAAGGGAATGGCAGCGGGGATCTGGATCTTGAGACGACGATTGTAAACCGGTCTTAGGAACCAGGGGTTCGCCCGAGAGGCCAAAACCTTGGGAATTTTTATTTTGCGAGCCAGCGTAAGGCCGAATAGGCCAAGAGGGAGGCAATCACTGCCGCAACAGCCGTCAACAGCAGACGCTGCAGGGGAATTCGCCAGGATGGACCGATACCGCCGCCATGGTAAATATGGCGAAATCGTTCGCGTTGTTCCATCGCGTCGAAAACGCCATCCTCGACCAGTTCATGTAATCCGTATTGAATTCCATATTCGACGACGCCATAAACCCTTATCCGTCGATCGAGTTCATCAACACCCAGACCCTCGAAATACCATAGTTGTCTACCAAAGGAGTGGTCTGTTTCTTGCTGATCTTCAACACAACGAAATCGCTCGACCTGCGAACGCTCAATGCAATACCGACCACGTAACAAGGCTCGGCGGGCATCCGAAGCAACTTGGCGGAGCGTATGTTCAGAAAATGGATTATCGCTAGTGTTCGGCTGCATCGGCCAACCCTCCCGCGGCCAACTTGCTGACGAAACCCCTGTTGCGCCAGCGAAATGAATGGAAAATATGCGCCACCAACCAACCGCTCGATTATATCAAGAGGACCCAGTACAAGTCACGTCGACTACCACCGAATATGATGAACCGTTTGAAATCTCACCAGAGCAACCCCGCATCTACTCATGTTTGACAACCGATCACTGAAATGGCCCATCACCCTAGGGGTGGTAATGATCGTTTTGGTCATCTTGTTGACCGTGGGTTGGGTGTTGATTACGGTCGTCGGTGCCATTGGCAATCAGGATTCGGCGGCCGTGTATTGGACTATGCTGACGGTCGGCAGCTTCCTTTTGGCTGTTATTCTAGCAGGAGTCATTGTCTATTTGGTTCTCTCGGTGCGCGCGATCAATTTGAATCGGCGCCAATCCAATTTTGTCGACAGCGTGACGCACGAGCTAAAAAGCCCAATTGCTTCACTCAAATTGTATTTGCAAACGTTGTCGCGCCGACAGGTTGACGAGGCGCAACGAAAAGATTTTCATCGCTACATGTTGGCCGACGTCGAAAGATTGGATCGATTGATCAATCATTTGCTCGATGCGGCGAGTGTAGAACGGAAGAGAACCTCCGAACGATTGGTCAGCTGTCGGCTTGACGAATTGGTGCTGCAGAGCGTGGCTTCCGTCTGTGAGCGTTATCAATTGCCACAAGAAATGGTGCGAGTCGATACGGAACCCATTGTTGTCGAGGCCAATCCGATGGATCTGACAATTGTGTTTCGCAACTTGATCGACAACGCCATCAAGTACGGCGGATCGCCTCCTGAAGTCATTGTGGAGGCGCGCTTTGACGAAGGGCTGGCAGTGGTCTGCGTCACCGACAATGGTCCCGGTATTCCGCGACAATTGCGGCGGAAAATCTTTGGAAGATTTGTCCGCTTAGGGAATGAACTGGAACGCAGTAAACAGGGAACGGGATTGGGTTTGTATTTGGTACGGACCGCAGTGCGCGGGATGGGAGGACAAATTCGCGTTCGAGACCGCAAAGGCTGTAGCGGTACCGAATTCGAAGTTGTCTTTCCTAATGCTGAGGGAGGGCCTGTTGCCGGCCTTCCTCCAGCACAGCTACCTTCTGTTGCCTCCGACGATGGTTTCCAATCGCCAAACTGAACGAGCTTAGCTAGGAATTCGAATCGAACATGGCCCATCACATATTAATTGTCGAGGATGAAGAACATCTTGGCGTTGGCATTAAATACAACTTAGAGGCTGAGGGCTATCGTGTGACTTTAGCAGTCGACGGTCCTACTGCGCTGCGACGGATCGAGCACGATGCGGCATCGATCGATCTCATTGTGTTGGATCTGATGTTGCCCGGGATGAGCGGCTATGCGGTTTGTGAAGCCGTTCGCAATCGTGGTTTGGCTACGCCCGTATTAATGCTGTCCGCTCGTACTTTGGCCGAAGATCGCACGCGGGGTTTCAATGTCGGCGCCAATCAATACATGGCGAAACCGTTTGATCTCGACGAGCTCTTGTCGCGGATCAAAAACCTTTTACATCTCGCACCGGGGCGCGAAGCTTCCTCCCGCCGTGCCAAACCCGAAGATGTCACCGAAGCCTCCTTTGGAAACGTGCTGGTCGATTTTTTGACGCACGAAGCGACTGTGGACCTCGTCCCGGTGAAAATGACTCCCAAAGAGCTGCGGTTGCTGCAGTACTTAATTTCCAACGAAGGGCGTGTCATCCCACGCCAGGAGTTGCTGACCGAAGTTTGGGACGTGTCAGGGAATGTGCAAACCCGTGCCGTCGATCAATTTGTCGCTCGGCTACGGAAAATCGTTGAACTCAATGCAGCTCAACCAAAACACATTCTCACCATTCGCGACGCCGGCTATCGCTTTGTTCGCGAATGAGCCGGTTCAGCGGAGAAATAAAAAAAGCTCCCGGATAGTACGAGTCCTAGGGGGGCGGAGGACTGCGTGCTACTGACCCGGGAGCCGGTGGATTTTATGATCGCTGCTGGACCGCTGCTTTCGCTTGCGTTCCTCACTGCGATGGTCGGAGAATAGGGGCAGAGGTGAGTTCGGGTCAAGACGAGTTTTTTAGTGCCAAATAGAAAAAATTTCTGACCAGTCTTCGACTGTTTTATTATCGCTGCTGGCCATCGATCGTTTGAGGTTGGCCAAGGCAATTTTCAGCATCGAATCGAAGCCTGTATGTAAGCTTGAGCATGTCAGCGATACGCTGACCGAATTATCTTCGCCAGGTTCTTCTGACTCCAATTCCTCAAAACAAAAAATCGAGCGGATTCGATCTGCGCGGAGAATCGCCGATTCGTGATCAATTTGGGGCATCACAATCACCAACGTCTCTGGGTCCAGCAACCCAATACGGTCTTGCGGGCCGAGCACGCCGCGGACTGTCCTCGCCAATTGAACCATTGGGTACAGATCTCCAGGTTGCAGAGCGTTGACGATGCTTGTGGTGACCCGACGGGCGGGCCGGTCGAACCGTACAACCGCAGTGATAAACGTTGTTCCTGGTGCTGTGGGGACTTTTGCTAGCACTCCAAACTCTGCCGCCACTTCGGTACCGCGAGGCAGTCCCTGTAGCGCACGCGGTACTGCCGCTTTCTCGAAGGGCACCAGCGAGGAAGTTTGGGGAGCCGGGATGGATTCCATCTTCGGGAATGCTTGCTGCAATTGTTGCTCCTCAGGAACGGAGGCAACACACCATTTTTCCGCTTTGGCTTCGTCTGTTCTGGCTAATTCCGTTTCGGCTGCGATTTTGGCTCTGGCCGCGAGCTCCCGTTCGTCACGCTCATCCCGGGCACTTCCATTGTTGAATGCCGGATATAACAGCCAGCCACAAATTAACCCTGCCACTCCGCAGCTCGATGCGACCAGAATATCGATGACCATGTTGAAAACCTTAGCCTCGGGAAACTCGAGCCGAGCGAGTTGTGCAAGACTCGCCCATGGTTTGGTACCTTTTCTTTACTCATTTCAAGCACAGTTTTCGAGTACGAATGTCGGCAGCATGGGCAAGCTGGGTGGGATTGTGAGGAAGGTATCGGATAGTGGAGCTTTTGCTAGCGTAGAGGGTTTGGAGGCACGCAGAGGAGTTGCGGTTTTCCGAATTCAAAAAAAGATGCCAATTGGCATCCAGGATACTCGCTGGTTCTGCTTGACAAACACCTTTGCAAGGCGCTAGGCTACTCGGTTCCTCGGCCATGTAGGGAGACTTATTGCCATGTTGAAGATTGCACGCGAAGACCTTTCTGAGGTCTCATCGAGCAAGGTGCATGAAGCAGAGCGTTTAGCCCAAGCCGCGCTCGCCACCAGCTCACAGTTCGAACTACGCGAACTATCGGTCCAATACGACGATTCTCAGTTGTTGATCACTGGTCGAGTCCACTGCTTTTATCACAAGCAATTGGCGCAAGAGACGGTGCGACCCTATGCGCAGGAAATGGGGATGGTCAATCAGGTTCAAGTTCTGCCGTAACTCGATCGATCGCTTCCCAAAACGAGGCTTCGTGAGATTGAAAAGCGAGTTCAACTTGGAGCGCGACAAGGGGAATGCCGGCCAAGTTTGCAGTTCGTAATTTGACGAGGTCTTTGTGCGTGCAGACAATGCGTTGAGGTTGTTGAGACGCATTGGCTTGGATCCATTCCAGCAGTCCGTTGACTTTGGTTTTGTCGTACCCGCAATGATCCTCTAGCGATCGTGTGTCGATGAGCTGAGCGCCTAGTTCCACGAGCGAGTCAAAGAAGGGTTGTGGGTTGCCAACGCCGGCGAAGGCCAGTATCGATTGGCCCCGAAGTGTTTCGAGCGCTTGAGAGGCGCCGTCGTGTCGGAGGAGTCGAGCGGGGACATGATCGGCTTCGCTCAGCGTGGCTTGTGGTGCCCAGCGCTGTATCAACTGACGCAATTGCGGCCGATCCGCTTCTGGAAGTTTGCTGATCCGCGAAATGACGATGGCATGGGCGCGGCGCAGGCCGCCGAGCGATTCGCGGAGCAAACCGCGGGGCAGCAAGTAGCCATAACCGAAAGGACAAGTAGCGTCGATAACGACAATATCGAGATTGCGTTCCAGACGTCGATGTTGGAAGCCATCGTCCGCCACAATGACCTGCATATCCAGTTCGTCCACCATGACTTGGCAGGCGGCAACGCGGTCAGGATTTTGTATGTGGGGCACATCGGGAAGGAGGTCATAGAGCTCCCTCGCTTCGTCGTTGCTGCCGGAGGAATCGCTGCGATATCCGCGACTGACGAGGCCGACTCGCAGATTTCTTTTTCGCAGATGGCGCGCAATGGTAGCAACCAGGGGAGTCTTGCCCGTGCCGCCTGTGGTGATATTGCCAACCGAGATGACAATCGCAGTGGAGCGGCTTGTTGGATAACGACCTCGGTCGTATCGCGAATTGCGCAGAGCCACAATCCAACCGTAAGGCCACGAGGCAATTCGCAAACCAACTCGGGCCACCAGAGCGATTGGATCGCGCCGGCGGCCGGAGATCAGCGAGCGGTAATCGAACATTAGTAAATCGTCACCGCGTGGAAAGGGACACTACATCCGTTGGCAGATAGCTTCGGCCATTTCGCGTGTACCAACAGCGGTTGGATCATCGCGGTGTGGCTTGAGGTCATACGTGACGAACTTACCTTCTTCGATTACCGAAGCGACGGCGCGTTCTAGTCGATCTGCGGCATCGAATTCGTTAAGGTGTCGCAACATCAACATGCCGGAGAGAATCAGCGCAGTTGGATTGACTTTGTTGAGACCCTTGTACTTCGGAGCGCTCCCGTGCGTGGCTTCGAATACAGCACCATCCGGTCCAATGTTGGCACCAGGCGCCATGCCTAAACCACCAATCAAACCGGCCCCCAGATCACTGACAATATCGCCGTACAAGTTAGGTAGGACCAACACGTCGTAGAGTTCAGGCTTTTGCGTTAATTGCATGCACATGTTGTCAACGATCCGCTCTTCACATTCGATTTGCGGATAATCCTTGGCGACTTTCATGGCTGTCGAAAGCCACAAACCATCGCTGTACTTCATGATGTTGGCTTTGTGGACGACGGTGACTTTCTTGCGATCGTTCTTCACCGCATAGTCGAAAGCGCAGCGCACAATGCGCTCGGTACCGGAAATGCTGATGGGCTTGATCGACACACCCGTCTCTTCGCCACCGGTCTTGATCTTGCGATCCGAGGGGAGAGAGTTGATGTATTCAATGAGTTCCACCGTCTCTTTCTTGCCGACTTCGAATTCCACTCCGGCATAAAGGTCTTCGGTGTTTTCTCGAACAATGACGAGATCGATTCCCAGTTCGCTAAAGAAGCTGCGGACACCAGTGTACTGCTTGCAAGGTCGAATGCAGGCGAATAGTCCGAGTTCCTGTCGCAGGAACACGTTGATGCTGCGGAAGCCAGTCCCGACGGGGGTGGTAATTGGCGCTTTCAAGGCGCATTTGGTTCGCCGTACCGAATCAATCGTGTCGTCAGGAATGGGCGTACCGCGAGTTGCCATCACATCGATGCCCGCTTCGCGAACGTCCCAGTTGATTTTCACTCCGGTCGCGTCAACGCACTTGCGGGCCGCGTCGGCCAATTCAGGACCGGTGCCGTCGCCGGTGATTAACGTGACTTCGTGGGCCATCGAGGAAGCTCCTGGGGCGGGATTCTGGGTGCAATAGGATGAGCAGCGAGGCTAACGCAAACGCACTGCAGCGTCAACGACAGCGCCTATTCTTACGTCCGTAAAAAAAAAGATCGCCTCGGAAATGGACACTCCCGAGGCGAACGATCGACTTATTCGACAATACTCGTTTTCAGCTTACTTGTGAACGTCGTGGCAAGCTTTGCAGTTGGTAGCGACCTTGAGGGATTCAATACCGTCTTCGCGACCAACAACAACCTTGGCTGCCGCCAGTGCACTAGCGCCAGCAAGAGTTTGCCATGAGGTCATGTCACCTTTTTCAGGCTTCGATTCCACCATGCTAATATACAAATCGAGCAGTAATTGCTTGTCTTCTGCGGTTCCTTCCCCCGCCATAATCTTCTTCAACAGGCCATCTTTGTGACCAATCTTCATGACTTCTTTGATCGTGTGCTTGGGAGCGGGATCCGCAGCCATTGCCAGGCTAGCAAAGGAGCCAATGGTCAAGCTTAAACCGAGGCAAACAGCGACAATCTTCGTGGTAGCCAGTCGAAAACGCATGGTGACGAACCCTCGTGGGAGGCGGATACGGGTGCGGTCAAAACGCTTTGACTGCCAGCTCAAATAGGGTCCCAATCCGCCGCGTGCGGAGCACAGTATAAATAGATGGCTCCCTGCGTCCAATTGTCATTTGACCTCTTTTTTGAAACTTTAGTACCTATTGTGGGTGGTTTTGTCTGGTGGCTGAGGTTGGCCTACCAGCCTCCTCCACCTCCCCCCCCACCGCCGCCTCCGGAAGATCCCCCTCCGCC
>JBGTBJ010000054.1:0-95183 GCA_041749395.1 Pirellulaceae bacterium | reverse complement strand
TGCGTAGGGCGTGACGCTACTTTCGCGGAGCGAAAGGCGACTATTGGCGACTATGCATGGTCAAGAGCAACAGCAGGGGCAGCAGAGTCAAGTTGGCGGCAGTCCCTGCTGCTAAGGCTGCCGTCACTAACAAGCCAAAGGTAACCGTGGGGATAAAGGTACTTGTTGCCAAAACACTGAATCCCAGCGCAAGCGCTAGGGTGGCCAGCAACACGGGCAATCCTACTCGACGCTGAGCATGCATTGCTGCTTTTAACGGCAATGCGCCTCGACGCCTGGCCGCCAAAAATCCATGCAGAAAGTGAATGGAACCATCGATGGTTAATCCAACACTCACCGCTGCGATCATAGCGGCTCCCATATTCACGCGCACTCCCAAAATCCCCAACACTCCCATCACAGCCAGTACCGGTAGCACATTGGGGATCATGCAAACCAGCGATAGGATCACCGATCGACTGGCGATCGTCATCATCAAGAAGATCGCTAGTGTCGCGACTCCTAAACAGAGCCATTGATCACTTAAGAGACTCTCAATCAACCGCGCCAGCAGGACGTAATATCCCGTCACACGACCTTCCGATGTTAATGTCGACGATAGTGGCCCACTCGTTTCCACTCCGTCGGCCATGAGCGGCAGCACGAGCGATCGCCACGCTTCACTACGCGTGTGTCGAGCCACAACGTCTTCTACTGATCGAATAAGTTCCAGTTTGGCGGCTGCAGGCAATCGCTCGGCACTGCGCAACATGATGCGCAAATATTGCTGTTGATCGCCATCGGATTTCGTTAACAACGCGTCGACAAAGGCTGGCATGGCGGCCCGCATTCCCGCAATTCGAACTCCTGGATTCGCTAAAGACAAGAGCGGCGAAGTCTTCGCCACTTCATCTGCATCCGCCATGCTCAGAACTTTGGTCAGCCGCGCTGTCTGGCTCGCCTCTTCCTCTGACGAATCGGCTGTGAAGCCACTTGCGAATCTGGACGGTGGATTCATTTTGATACGAATCCCGCGCAACTCCGTTTCCAGTTCTCGGACACTCGCTAAATACTCCGGTGTCCATTGTGAAGGTGCTGGCAAAACGATATCCCATACGCCCGCCCCTCCCAATTCCGTCTCGACCATCGCATAGCCTCGCGCCAATTCGCTGGAGGCGCGAAAGTTGCGAATAAAATTGGTTTCGGTGACCAAGCGAGTCAAGCCAATCCCAGTGATCACCATCACCACAATACTGCCGACAACCACAACCAATCGTCGGTGATTCAAACAGAGAACCATCTGCACCAACACTCTACGAATGCGTCGATCCAATGGAATTGCTCGCATCACGAATCTTTGCGGCGGCATCAAGATTACCGCAGGCAGAACCATGATTACTCCCAACAAAACCATGGCCGTTCCCAAGGTCATCATCAACCCAAAATCACGCACGGGCCCTACTTCCGAAATAGCTAACGCGGCGAAACCGGCCGCGTCCGTCAGGCATGCCCAAAAAATCGGCGGGAGCACTTCGCGCAGCGTCCTACGCGTCGCCACCTCTGGAAGATCTCCACGTCGTCGCCGCGTCCCAAACTGCACTGCAATATGAATCACACAGGCAACAGCAATGACGGTTACGATTGCTGTCAACATGGACGATACCATCGACAATTGCATGCCAACAATTGAAGCAACACCACGCGTCAAGACGACCGACCACAATATCAACAACAGCTCTGCCAATACCCAGCGCCACGATCGAAACATGACGAACGTGGCGAGACCCAGTAAAATAATTGTCGTTGTTGCGAGTCGCTGCCCATCGCGCTCGACCAATTCAAAACCTTCAGCAACCAATACCGGTTCACCCACTAATGCAGCAGGCTGATTCTTGAGTTGCAAATTTTCTAGCAAGGCACGCAGCGAGGCAATGGTCGCTCCATGCGTCTCTACTTTCGTCGGATCGAGCATTGCCACAATCGCTGCATAGTGGCCCGATCGATCATGCGTATAGTCAGCGAATAGCTCGCGAAATCCAGTCGCCAAGTTGTCGTCGCCTAAAATGGGCGGAGGCGCATCGATACCCAGCAAACGTATCGGTTGACTGCGTGACAACGCATCGTTCACTTGTGCCAGTGAAAGCACTCCGATGATGCCAGGAATTTGACTGGTCCGTTCGGCCAGCTGACTCACTTGAGCAATGCCCTCAACCGACATCAAATCGTCATCGCGATAGACCATCATCGCGACTGCATTTCCACCAAAACGGCTTCGTAGCAACTCATATGCCTCGACAGATGGGTCCCATGCTGGGAACATCTGTTCGATGCGACGGTCAAAGGACAATCGGCTGGCAGGCAAACTGGACGCTATAAACAATAGCGTTGCCCCCAGCAGCAACCACCACCTCACTGATACCAGCTTGCCTGCCACACGCTCAGCCACCATGGTCTATCCATTCCATTATCGACATTGGATTCTCCTTACTCTCTTGGCATTGGTTATTCGCAGTGGAGCACAATTCGCCGCGTGGCATTCTTTCGGTCCCTTAGCTGGCTTGGAAAGCGATCCTGATTCTTATCGTATTCTGGCGGAAACCTTGCAAAAGACGGGCACATTAGGAGTACCTATTCCCGGTGGAGGCGTCGATCCTACCGCTTTTCGGCCGCCAATGTATCCCTACCTCCTCTCCTGGATGGTGACAAACGGTCGACTCCCATCCTTGGCAGTTGCCGTTTTTCATCTAATCCTGGGTACCTTGACTTGCCTTTTGACCTGCGATTTGGTCCGCCGTTGGATCACAGCAATCAATCGTGATCAAAGGAAATTCGCTCTAGATACCCGCCATTTGCGTACTCGATTGTCTCCTTGCCTCGCCCTTTTCTTGGTCGCCATCGATCCACTTCTACTCACCCAATCCACGCTGGTGATGACCGAAACGTTAGCCGCTTTCATGGCGGTGCTCGTCACTTGGCTGCTCCTAGGCAACTGGAAATTCCATTGGCTCGCCGCAGCGGCGGTGCTCGCTCTTGGCTTCCTTACCAGGCCCGTCTTCGTCATCTGGACGGTTCTCATGTTAGCTTGGCAAAGTACCCAAATCCTTTGGGGTTCAACCCCTCGTAAACGGGCAATCTTAGCCGTCCTCTCACTGATCCTAATCCCAGCCTTCGTGATCACTCTCTGGACACAACGCAATATACAACGACTAGGAGCACCTGTTTGGGCGACAACTCACGGAGGCTATACTTTGCTTCTGGGCAACAACCCTTACTACTACCAATATCTCCAATCGCAATCGATCTGGGATACCTGCCTGTGGGGTGACGCTTGGAACGCTGAACCATTTCACGAAGAATGGCGAGCCCGAATCCAAACGCTCGAGGCAGAACTGAATCTCTCCACACCGTCTTCTCTGTCGCTCTCGCCAGACCGAGAACTAGCCCAGGATCGCATTGCTCAATCTTGGGCGCGCGAAACCATCGACGCCGCACCTTCTACCTTTTTGTACGCCTGTTGCATTCGTGTCATCAATCTCTGGTCACCCATGCCCCGATTAGGGTCCCAGATAACTGTGGCTAGTTATTTTCTGGGATTCTACTACTGCTTGATTTATGCCTCTGTCGCGAGGGCCAAACTACGGCTTCGTTGGCAATTGCTAAACAACGCTGGATTCGCATCTTTCTTACTGGCGATTGCACTAACGGCGGTTCATGCAGTCTACTGGAGCAATATCCGCATGCGCGCTCCAATCATGCCACTCCTGTTGGCGGTCGCTGCAATCGGTAGTTCAGTCATCGTGACGCGTAGTGACGACTGACAAAACCCGATGTAGATCCAACCGGCTCACGCACTAAAGCTTTCTCCCAAAATGCAATTTAATCTCAACGACGACAAGCAGTTTGATGATGTCGACGCCACCTCACTTCGCGATGGTTTAGCGGGTATGCAGATGGATGACTTTGCCATTCTTAGCAGCGACGACGAAGTCTATGTCCAGTGTTTCTGCGAAGGTGACAATTGCTTCGTCCTCGAATATCGCGAAGGAAGCTATCTGTCTCACTTTGCTGCGGATTCGGAAGAAGTTCATCTAAGCGATGTTCAAGATGCGTTTGTCGGCTTTCTCGAGGGTAACGGTTCCTGGAAAGAACGCTGGAACTGGGAACGAATCGAATTCGATGAAGATTTTGCAGGTGACTGAGTCTCTGCGTTGCAAATCTCCAGAAGTCGCTCCGCAATCCGATCTCGCAATTTCTCAAAACTCTCCCCAGGAAATGCACTGCGACTGACGCGGCACCAAAGCGACAGTCGATTCGCATATACGGAACCCAGGACGGCCAACTCGGTCCCAGGTCTCGGCGGAGGTGCACCAGCAAAATCTATAATCTCAAGTTCGCCGACTAGGCAACCGCGCTCGGTTTGTGGAAATCGTTCCACGAAGCGACGAAAAGGATCGCCGACAAAACTGAAGACAAACGTGGCCGGACGAGTCCACTTGCGAATGCCCCTTTGGATAAACTTCGGCCAACCCTCTTGCCGCGCTAAGGCATCGAGAAACATACCGCCCAGCTTCCACGTTTGAATAGCGTTCAGATCTGCAACCACACTCGGCAACAGCAATTCCCAGGTGGATATTTCGCTACGCGAACGCTTCACAAATCCATACCCAATTGCGTTGCATGCCGGCAGCCGCGTCCGCCGTCGCAGTCGCATATTGACGGGTACCAACACCGCCAACCAACCTCGATGACCCTTTTTTCCTTCCGCTACGTAAGCGTTGATCACTTCCATCAACACCGCCATCGCCAATTCATTGAGCGTCGCACCTCTCTCGTCGGCAACGCGTCTCAAAGTTTCCGTTTGGTCAATGTCCAACACCACCGGCCACAAGTCGCACTGGGCCTCCGGTCCGCTTGACTCTCCTGCTATGCCTCGCTTTGATTTTGTCTCTGCTGATGACCCCTGCGACAATCGAATCGCCGGCCGAGTAAAAAATCGAATCGATTCCCGCATGGCAAATCGCCAAGCCGTCCACCAATCGACTGTCTGCTTGATGGAGCGATCCAATACGCCACGCTCTATCAATAATTTCGGATCCGCCGATCGGTCGCGTCGCTTTCGCGCACCGTCTCGATCTACCTCTTTACCCGGTCCTGCACTCAATCGCCGGTAATTGCTAAACACATCACCACAAAATTCAAGCGCGGCAATCCCATCCGCTGCCGCATGATGGAACACAAAAACAAGCCGTGTTACTTCGCGCAATTCCGTCGCTGAACTCTGCTTGCCGTCACACGACTCCCTCTCCCAAATGACACGCAAGGGAATGTCCGATTCCAAATTGAATCGTTGCCACTCATTCAATACACGATGCACACACCCTATAGTGTCCGATGAGGCGGATTCAAAACGAACTCCCGGCGATAGCCAGTGCGTTCGGAAAATGGAGTCCGTAGTCGATGCAGTTACCCAAGCGTCGCCTTGCCCACCGGCACTCGATCGCACGATCTTCGAGCTCAATAAGGGATGACGGCACAGCGCATCGCTCAACGCCTGCCGCATTAGGCTCTCATCCACGGTCCCGCGCAACAGCCATGAGGCGGCAAACGCCATGGGATATTCCACGCTATCGTCTTCCACCATGTACCTCTCAAAAGGCAATAGTGGCCAGTGTTGATCTTGCGACTCAGTCATGTAGCCTGTTTCTCCAGCGTCCAATATAAGTCGCTTTATACTAATCGTGCTTGCCTGCGAGACCAACGTGACATCTGACCTTGCCCCAATGCCAATCTCCCTGACTCGGTTCGCATGGCGCGTGGCCGGCGTTCGCGAAGTCGTAATTAATTTGGTGATTAATTCCCTTATTTGCACTTGGGTCTTTTGGCACCCTCAAGAAATACCCCTCTGGGGATGGGGTGGCATAATCAGCGTCCTAGGTCCCATGAGCTACCTGCTCCCCTGGCTAACTACCTTTTTTGGAGTCTTTTCTGGGGTGATGTCCCGACGAAGTGGATACGTATCGCCTCCACTGGCTCGCGATACCCCTTGGCTAACGCTGGCCATCGTAAAATCCACAATCCGCGCCCTACTGATCACCACCGCAACTTGGACTTTCACCTACTGGCTTTCGCTACAGTACCCAAACTGGATGCTATCAAAATGGCTGGTGGTGATTGGATTATCGTTGGGTTCGGCCCTTGTTGCCTATGGGCTCCACGGCACAGCGATCTTATCGACGCGGTCACTAAAGTAGCTCTCGCCGCGTCCTCGCTTTGCTAGCAATCGATCGTAAACCTTGTTCTCGAGCGTACTTACATCCGGCCTCAAAAGTTATCGAAGGCAGAGTTGAGGGGAATCGACAAATGATGTTGTTCTCCAGGGGATTCCACTCCTATACTCCGCAACCATTTTGGACTTATTGCGCCTCGGGTTGCGACATAAACGTTGGGCAAGGAAGCACGACGAAACGTTGATCGAAGAAACGGCCGAACTCATCGCGACCGCCAGCGGTTCGTTGGTGCGCTCATGGTCGCTTGGTTGGCGTTCGCACTCTTGGGAACTTCCCCGGCTTCAGCTTGGCAACAGACCGCCTTAACGCCGGCGCCAATGAAGCCTACTGCTGCTGAAGTCTCTTTGGCAATTCAAGCAGACTCCGTCTTTCGTTGGAACGACATCGCCGCGGAGCAGTGTTACATTTTTGAAGGAAATTGCCGGGTTACTCATGGGGATAATGTCCGAGAAGGCGAACGGGTCACAGCGGTTGTGTTGCGACAAGCAAATCCACCCCATCACGTCAATCAGCCAGTTTCAGTCAACCAGTTTCAAGTCGCCTTGCTCATTGAGAGCAAAAAGTCAGCCCCATTTCATTCGATACTGACGCTGTCGACGGAACCGGAATTGACTGCGCCTCTATATCGCGGTCGCCCCAGCACAATTCCTGACGCGATCCCAGCACTCCGCTATGCCCTCACGAAAACTGCGTCCAACTCGACAAGCGGTGAGGGAGTGCAGGACCAACCTGTGGCACTCGCGAGCGCTACGGAATTCGCCGCAGACCAAGGTCTTCAGCAGGCCCAATTTCAACAACTACAACCGGGCAACGCCGCGCCATTTCCACTGGCTCCCCTGCCCCAGGCAATGCCGATTGACACTCCCGCCGCTCTGGACCGCTCGCTCAATGAAGGAACGCAGCGGTTCATTATTGGCGGAAACCAATCGGTCGAATTTCAATCACGCAATGCATCAACCCCAGTTCAGTTGAGTGTTCGCCCGCTTCCCGCCACCAACGAGACAGCCGTTGTGGCGCGAGGTGGAGCGACCGTTTTAGTCCGCGATGCACAGGCCGACATGGGAACGGGGACGCTCATTGATTTGGGTACAGTTTCCATTTCAGCCAATACGATTGTGGGTTGGCTCCCGGCACTAGGCGGACTTCTCAGCGGCGACAACACGTTGCAGCAGGCAGAAGGTGAGCTTTACATGGAAGGGGATATTGTCTTTCGGCAAGGGGATCGAGTCATTTATGCGGATCGTATGTACTACAACGTGACCCGCGAATACGGCATGATTCTCTCGGCCGAAGCCATCACTTCGGTTCCCGAATTCGAAGGATACGTGCGTCTCAAGGCGGACGTTTTGCAGCAGGTCTCCAAGGGAGAGTACATTGGCTTCGGCGCTGCGGTCACGAGCTCAAGGATGGGAGTCCCTCGCTATTGGATTCAAAGCGAACAGGTCCAATTTCGCGATACTCCCGTGACTCAAATTGATCCACTTACGGGCCAAAACACGATCACGAGTCAAAAGAGTGTCAGCAGCCGTGACAACACGGTCTACATTGGTGGATTCCCGGTGCTCTATTGGCCTGTCTTTTCCACAAACTTAGAGAAAACAAACTTCTATGTCACGGGTGTGAAGGTAAAAAGAGACAGCGTCTTCGGTACTCAGATCATGGCGGACTTTGACCTATTTCAGTTGTTCGGAGTTGAACAACCGCCACGAGGAGTCGACTGGACTCTCTCGACGGACTACTTCTCGGAACGAGGCCCGGCACTGGGGACCAAACTCCAATATTCATTGCCAGGTTTGCTCGGCGTTCCAGGCCCTGTCATTGGCAACTTCGACACGTGGGGCATTTATGACGACGGTCTCGATACGCTGGGAAGTGACCGCAAGCTTCTTGAGCCTGAGAGTGATTTTCGCGGCCGCGCCCTACTTCGCCATCGCCATTACTTGCCCAACGATTTCGAGCTCATTGCCGAAGTCGGTTTGTTGAGCGATCGAAATTTCCTTGAGCAATACCTCGAAAATGAATGGGATCGCGACAAAGATCACGACACAAGCTTACGATTGCGCAAGTACCTCGACAACAATCTATTCGACTTGCATGCTGACGTGCGGGTCAATGATTTCTTTACCGATACCAATCGTCTTCCCCAGCTCGATCATTACAACCTAGGTACCACGCTGTTCGGTGACCGGATGGTTTGGTCCGCTCACAATCGCGTCGGCTACGCCAAACTGGAAGTGGCCGATGCGCCGACCAATCCTGTTGAAATACCAAAATTTTCTACCTTCTCGGGTGAAGCAAATCGAGAAGGTCTCGTGGCCTCAACGCGCCAAGAAATCTCCACTCCCTTCTCGCTGGGTGCCTTCAAAATAGTTCCTTACCTATCGGGCGAGGCCGCCCACTGGGGCGAAGACATCAATGGCGACAATCAAAGTCGGCTGCTGGGACAAGCCGGTATTCGGGGTTCGCTACCCGCCTGGCGCAGCTACCCCGATGTTCAAAGCAGCCTTTTCAATATTCGCGGACTCGCGCACAAGGCCGAACTCACCGGCGATCTGTTCTACGCAGATTCCGATACGAATTTCCAAGAACTACCTGCCTACGATCCGCTCGATGATGATGCTCAGGAACAGTTTCGTCGTCGCTTTCTATTCAATACTTTTGGCGGAGTACTGCCTGGACAATTTGACGCTAGAAATTATGCGTTTCGACAAGGCCTGCAACGCAATGTGACTTCGCCCAGCACAGAAATCGCTGACGATATGTTGCAAGCTCGAATTGGATTCAATCAGCGGCTACAAACCAAGCGTGGCCTCCCTGGACGTGAACGCATCGTCGATCTCTTACGCTTCGATATCGACACCATCCTCTTTGCCAACGAAGACCAAGTCAATTTTGGAGAAGTGGTTGGTCCAACACGCTATGACTTCCGCTATTACGCGGGCGATCGTGTGACATTGCTCAGCGACGGCTATTTTGATTGGTTCGATAATGGCTTACACAGCATTAGCGCCGGAGTGATGTCGAGTCGTCCCGGCTTGGGCGATGCCTATATCGGCATACTCTCCTTGGAGGGTCCGATCAGCAGCACCGTGCTCCGCGGGCAACTCGATTATCGGCTCAACGAAAAATGGATCGCTACCGCGGGTGCCACATTTGATTTGGGCGCCATCGGCAATGTGGGTCAACAATTAGCAATCACGCGTATCGGCGAATCGATGCTTGTCCAGATGGGAATCACAGTTGACGCTGGACGAGATAATGTTGGATTCGAATTCATGGTCGAACCTCGCATCTTCGCCCGACGTCTGGGACGCCCCGGAGGAAAATTGATCCCACCTCCCGGTGTTGCAGGTTTGGAATAGGTGACGAGATATGCACCAGCCGCTTCGCAGACGTTGGCAAAACAAATTCAAGCACGCGTTCCGAGGACTGGCCTTTGCCCTGCGCACGCAAGACAGTTTTCGAGTGCACTTACCCATGGCGATCGCGGTCGCGGCACTTGCTTGGATACTGCAAGTACCCTACCTCCATGGATGCTTGCTAGTGTTGTGTGTAGGGGTCGTATTTGCTGCAGAACTATTCAACACTTCAATAGAAATGTTGGTTCGACGCTTGCACCCTCAACAGCATCACGACATCGGCATTGCGCTTGATCTAGCAGCAGCGGCCGTCTTGGCGGTCGCCATCGCAGCAGCCGTGATCGGAGTTATCATCTTTGTTCATTCCTTCTTGATCCAAATCTAAATCAAACAGCGCGCAGCGCCAGTAGTGCTCGTGCTCGTGCTCGTGCTCGTATTCGTGCTCGTATTCGTGCTCGTGCTCGTGCTCGCCGACATAACTCAGGAGCGCGGACCAAACTCAGGAGCAACTAGAAAGTCCGTCAAAAATCGTGTCGCGCCACCTCAGTGTACGTTTCGAGCACGAGCACCGTTTTACTGAGCACGAGCACCGTTTCACTGAGCACGAGCACCGTTTTACTGAGCACGAGCACCGTTTCACTGAGCACGAGCACGAGTAGCTTGTCACTGAGCACGCGCGCCGGCTCATTATTCTCGCTTGAGTTCGACCCCGACCCCATCAAGCGAAATTTCGGCAGGAAGAATTCCGGTGTCGGTATAGCTAATCGTCAAACTCATTTTTTCTTTGACCATTAACACCACCCCCGCCACGGCTTCTAGCGTAGCAGTCTCCGTTTTCCAGCCATCTTTTTCGAAGATCTTCTGCCATGCTTGGGCCAATAGTTTTCCTTTAGTTGGCTCCATTGTAAATTTGATTTCCGACGTTTCCAATTTCAATCCTTGGGCCGCTTTGGGGATCCTCACGATCAGCGGCACGAGCGATGGCTTGTCTTGCATCGCGGCATCCTGCTTGCGTTTTGCCATTGCTGCTTCAAACGCTTGCTGTTCCAAAGCAACGTCTGCTGCGCTTTGTACTCTCAACAGAGCGCGTGTCCCATCATCGATTTGATGCGCTTCAATGGTCAGTAACGCCTTGGTGGGATGGCTAAAAATCAGGTTCTCCTGAAAGCCAACTTTGAAGCTGTTCTCCGTGGTCGCTGTCCAACCCAACGGAGCAAGTTTATCGCGGTACTGAGCAAACAGCTCAGCCAATGGCAAATCAATATCGATGGACAGCTGCATGGGATAATCGGAATATTGAACTCGTTTTGCACCTGCGAGAGCCGGAATTTCGACACTCATCAAATCGACGGAATATTGCGCGATCGTTGCATTGGGATCATTGGCATCCGTACCAAAATTCACCGTCAATCGATTCTGCCCACGACGAAAAAAGAACGCTTCGCCTGCTTCTCCGTACGGCTCCCATCCGGCTTGCAAAATCAACTTACGATTCGCCTCTTTGCATGCTGCCAACGGTTGCGTGCCCGAATACATTGCGATAACGGGACCGGCAAAGGTAGGCACCATGTCTGCTGTACGCGGCACGGAGGCTAGATTAACGTTCCCATGTTGCACCATCGTGACGGATGTTTCTCCTTCAGTCCCATTCGCAAAGATCGTCAATGAGATCTTGTACCCGTCGCGTTCATAGGTAGCCGAACAATACTGTTCACTTTGGTAGCCCCCTGGGAACTCTCGCCAATTATTCCCCAGCAAATCTTGCTTATGAAAGTCAAATGCCTCTTTCAAAGTTCCCTTCGCTTGATACGTAAGCCCACCCAGCGTTTGCCTCACCGGAACACCCGACGTGGGCATCAATGGAACTTGTGTTAAGTCGTACCAGCCTGTTGTCGCATTGGGGCTGCTGGCTGGCACTCCCTCTGAAATCGGGTTCTGTGCAATCGCCTTTTGTGCAATCGCGTTTGGCATCGCGGCAATGATGACACTCAAGCTGCCTATTAAGAAAAGCCGAAATTTTATCGAGGCTCTGCGACTCAACATCGATCCATGATCAATGTGTCGATTTGAAAAGCGCGTCATCATTCCAGCACCTGCCTAAGCACCATGAACCCATCCAAGATAAATACGCCGTCGAGCGATTTGCGAACGATTAGGATAGCAGGTTCGCGAGCGTCTTGAGGTGCTGGGGAACCGCCTCTTCGGCCGGGACGTCAGCCTCATATTCGAAGGCTACCCAGCCGCCATATTGAGCTTGCCGCAGCACTTCAATAATGCGTGGAAGGTCTGCTTCCACCTTTTTCTCACGCTCAAAAATCTCCACCTTCACCTGAGCGTTCACGGCATAAGGGGCGATCATGGCGAGTTCTGCATAGGGATCATCGGTCGATTTGAAATTCCCGGAATCGAAATTCACGCCAAACCAATCGCTCTGCACTCCACGCACCACTTGCAACATCGATTCCGCCGTATCTGTGATGCCGTGATGATTCTCGAGCGCCAAGAAAATACCCTGTTTCGCTGCGTCCTCGCAGGCCATGTCACACGCTTCAATACATCGACCGATCGCCTCGTCGCGCGATACACCCTGAGGGGGCGAGCCGGCAAAAATCCGAATCGCAGGCGCTCCCAAAATCGCATAGGCCTTAATCCACTTGCGAACTTCATCCAATTGCGATTGACGCATTTCCGCTGCAACACAAAAATCATTTCGAATCGCACCACCCGAAATAGAGACGCCTTGCGTATGGCAATGACGCCGCAGACGCTTCAGATAGGACTCGTCAAAACCCTCCGGAAAATAGTAACTCGTCAGTTCTACACCGGGCACTTGGTGTTCGCGACAATAATCGACCAGATCAAAAAGAGTCATTGCACCAGCAGTTCCAGCCGGCTTGCTGAGCGCCTGACGAAAAGAATACGCGGCCAAGCTCAATTTTAACGCGCCGTCATCTTTCCGCTCGAAAGGATCGATAGCGCACGCTCGATCGCCACACAGCACCAGAGGACCAGTTGCGGCAACTGCGGCGGCGGCTCCTCCCACGTTCAAAATTTGTTGACAGAAATTGCGACGAGAAACACTGTGCATGATGGATCATTTGGGGGTTGCAAGACAAGTCATATCCAAAGGGCTGGAACACCAGCCCTATTTCACTTGTCACTATGGTAACCCTTTGGACACGCCAAAGCCAAACGACCGTTCGCGCTCCTCCCACGTGCCTATTCGAAGGGCAGAGTCCGTCCGAAGCGTGCACGGAATTGGCTAAAGTCACTCAAACCAATTACGCCATTGTCCTCGAGATCAAATTCCGCCTGATAACCAGCGCTTCCCGCCACTTTGCCATAGGTGCTGCGGAATTGATTGAACTCGGTGAGCGAGACGTTTCGATCGCCCGACTGATCACCGAAATACCGGTAGAATTGATCTACTTCGCTTTCACCAAACAATCGGACTCCGCCCGCGGTGCCATCGCGATCGCCATCGAGCCCCGCGCCATTTACGTCAAGAATCAGATTGCCAAAGATGGTCAGCGAATAGCTCCCGTCAACTAAAGATCGTCCTTCAACAAACGGACCGCTAAAAGCCAATGTGGCAATCGTTTTCCCCGCCACTTCTTGTGTGGTTACGGTAACAGCAACATCCCCGGCCGTTTCGCCATGTTTGGTCACTGTAAATGCGTTTTCGCCAATCGTCACGACCCCGTCAAAGGCGACATCCACTGACGTGACTCGACTCCGTTGCGATGTTCCATCGTTCAACACGATCTGATCAACTTCGGCTAGGTTGGCGACCATGACCGCGATTTCCTTCTCAAATGCGATGCCCGTAGAATCGGTTGATCGAATGTTGACCACATACGACGGTCGCACTTCATAGTCAATCTCCACTCCGGATTGAATTCGCAACTCGGTACCCACGATTTCAAACAGAGTGTTGTCGTTCACTCCTGTCGAAGAGGCCAATAGATACGTGTGCGTATCACCCGCATCCGGGTCTGCCGAACTGAGATTCCCCACCGGTCGCGCGACCAGTGGAGAGAGATTCTCAGCAATGAGATCTACGTCCAACCAAATATCGGTCGGCCCACCTGTTGCAATGCGATCACTAAATGCAAGAGACGACGAGAAAGCACCATCTTCTAATTCTTCGTGATGATATCCGTCTCCCTCAATGTCGGTCCCTAACACGATAGGAATCGAGCCCAAGACAACATTGGTACCTGCACGTACGAACTCCAGATCAAAACGCCTTGGCGAACCATCGCCGATAAATTCCACATCGAACGATATCGTTTGTCCCGCTTCGACACCCATCAATACTCCTGTGTGATTGATCAAGTGAACTCGGGGGTCCGAGGCGCGGACATCAATATCCACAGCCACTGTTGTCACGGCATTTTGAATTGCGCTTCGTATTCCATCGGCAACACTTGCGCTGAAACCGGATGCAATTTGAAAGTACAGCGGGTCACCGGGAGCAATCGGATCGGCAGTCCCGTTCTCAATGGTTGTCATTGTATGATTGACCGCACCGGTCAATGTCGATATCGATTCTAATTGTTGTCGTGGGTCGACCGTGGCGCCCGAATTGGTCCCCAAGCCAATCACTAAGGCACCCAACGCATTCAATGCGGTAATCGTTTCTTGAATCCCCGCCCCTGAATCGAATGGCGTGGTGGAACGCGAATACTGAGTCAGACTAGAAAGAGGCAAAGAAGCGCCGCTCACGCCGGCAATCGACGTCTCTCCCTTCGGCTGATAGGCAATTCCAATATCGGTTGCCAGCAGAATGATCGGTAGCGCACCCGACCGAAATCCTCCCCCTCCAACATTCCCAGCTGCCGCCATCACACCGTTGGCAGGATCCGCTAGGAAAGACGCAAACGACGGCACATCGCCACTGTTGCCAGGTGTAACTTGAGTCGCAGCCAGACCTGCGGCGCCGCTGTCCGATGACGAACCGTTGTTATTGCCATCGAAACCACGACCAGTCACCAATTGGTACAGCGCTTCAATGTCCGTCTCAGGACCGTCGCCACCATAGCCGGGGGTCGTACGATTCAACGCTGTTTGAATCGAATCCATGTATCCGGGTGTACTGGCCGCCACAATGGGCTGATTCAAGATGAATGGCCGCCCCGTGGCATACTCGGAAGCAAAGTTTCCGTACTCTTCAAATCGACCTACTCCAAAACCCAAATCGATACCGGGAAGCGCCGCTTGCAAATCGGTGATAATGCTCGGGAATGCAGATCGCACGATGGGGCTATTGTAGACAAAGCTACCCGTATCATCGAACAGCAAGAAGACATCGACAACGTTTGTCAACGCATTGCTGTCAGGCAAGGTCAGCGAGACAATCGTTCGATAAGATTCGTCCTCTTGCAACGACTCCGTAATGCTCGTTGGCGAAACATTACCAATAGTCGGATTGCTGATCCCATCTGGCCAAAGGGTACCGCTGACCGTTTCGGGACTCGTCTGCGAATAACCAGGTTCGACAATTTCGCGAACAACGTAACTGCCTGGTGTTAAGCCAAAGAAGTCGTAGGTACCGTCTTCGGCTGTCGTGGTGATTGGCTCATCGACATCGTGCAGTCCATTCCGATTCGAGTCGATAAATATAGTCAACCCGGCCATACCCGGTTCGCCATCATCGCGACTATGGTTTCCGTCCAAGTCCTCAAACTTTACTCCATGAATCTCATTCGCCCGATATACGGCGAGCGTATTGACATTTGCCTTGCCTTCGCCTGCTCCCAGGATCACTTCATGGACCAACTCGGTCGCAGGAGTCGCACTGAGCGTTTCGGGAACAATCATGCGAACGATGTATGTCCCTTGCGGCAGATGGGTAAAGCTATAAGTTCCCGCTTCGTCGAGAACGGGTGTATAGAACTTATCGTCAGAGGTCAGTAGTGAGAGCTCATCAGCATCGAGTTGATTGTTATTGTTTACGTCAATATAGACTTGCGCGTTAACGATGCCTTTCTCCCCTGCATCGCGAACGCCATTGTTGTTTCGATCGACGAATATCGTTCCCGAGATGCTTGCTTCCGAAATCAGTGATTCACCAAAATTGGCTCCGCTAGTGGCCTGGCTGCCACGCACGACAACCGAACGACTTCCGGTCGCTGGGGAAGTAGCTCGCCAGCCGACAACCGCAATGACTCCGATGCGCGCCGTCCCAGGTTCAACACCATTCAATGTGTAGGAACCATCTGCCAATGTGATCGCCTGGGGCTCGCCAGTGGTCCACGCCCCATCCGCATTTTGATCCCAGTAAACAACCCAATCGGACAAGCCCGTTTCGGTCGCATCCAAGACTCCATCGATATCGCGGTCATCCCACACCACCCCTTGCACGCTGCCCGGAGCTGTTCCGGTGGCATCGAAATTAGCAAAGTCTTGGGCTAGTGTTTCTACACCCGAATTGACTCGCACCGATTGATTGTTGCTGAAGGTCGTGGCCACTTCCCAGCCTGCAGGAACTTGTTCGATCAAATCGTATTCGCCGACTTGCAGATCAAGGAATTGGTATTCCCCCAGACTGCCGGTGAACTCTTCCGGTTCGCCAGTATCCGCTATCCCATTGCGATTCAAATCCAATAGCACGGTCCAACCTGCTAGAGGTGGATCGAGGAACTCGCCGGTCAATGCGTTTACGTCGCGCACACCATTGCGATTGACGTCGTTCCAAACAACGCCCCGAATCGACCCATTTTCTGTGGTGAAATTTGCAAAGTCATCAGCCAGCGAAACGAGACCACCGAACACACTGACCGTCTGCCTCGTATCGGACGTAGGTGATACATCCCATCCCTCAGGCAACACTTCTACAACGTCATGGTCTCCTGCATCCAGGCTGAGAAAAGCATATCCACCTAATGCATCAGTGATTGTCGATAGCTCCCCGTCATCGAGCGTGCGATTGGAATTGAGATCGATGAAAACGGTCCAACCCTCTAATCCCAATTCGGTAAACTCACCCGTGGCTGGGTCGATATCGCGCATGCCGTTTACATTGTCGTCACCAAATACAACACCAACGATGCCGCCGTTTATCAAGCTTAAGTTAGCATAGTCTTGCACGGTATTCTGAGTTGCATCGACAAATACGTCTTGTTTAAAGTCGTAAGTTGGCGCGGGTTCCCAACCGTCGGGCAACACTTCCACAACGCGATATTCGTCAGGTGGCAGTTCGTCAAAGTGATAATTGCCATCGATATCGGTAACGACGTCAGGTTCGCCACTATCGAAGACATCGTTGCTATTGGAATCGATAAACACTCTCCATCCGCTGAGTCCCGGCTCGGTAAACTCGCCCGTTTCAGGATCGACGGCCCGTTCGCCGTCTTGATCGATATCGTTCCACAGAACCCCCGAAATCGAACCTCCACCAAAAGCCATGAAATCCGCCACCGAATCATGTCCATTGGTCACCGTTACATCGACGGTGGAGGGCGTGGTGGGAATCCAACCTGCAGGCACTTCGAGTGTGACGCGATAGTTGCCGGCAGTCACATTCTGAATGTGGTAATCGCCCCCACCGTTGGTTTGATCCGATGGTTCGCCAGCATTCAGCACTCCGTCATGATTGATGTCCAGATAAACATTCCAATGCGACAATCCATCTTCACCCGGATTGGCAACGCCATTGCGATTGAGATCCTCCAGCAATGTCCCCACAACGTCACCAGCCATCATTTGCCGCGACTCAAGCGTCTCCAGCATGATTCTGCGGCGGTGAATTACCGGCGGCTTAGCTCGTTTCGATTTCTTTGCGGAACGGAGCGGAGACGACGGTCTGGCGGGGCTCATTTTGATGGTCATTGTCTGTTCATCCAAAACCGATATTGGCAAGAATCCCTACAGAGGAATCCGAAATGCTAGTACTTGCTATCCTTGAGTAGCCGGTCCCGGCTTTCGAATCCGCCAGTTGTTCTCGGAAAAAAAATACCTTTTTGGTTGCCCCATTCGGGTCGCACCATTTCCGCTCGCTTTTACAACGATGGACTGCGACAATTGCGGCTAGAAACAAATGAGATTGCCAATGAACGTGCGGATATACGACTGAGCTTATGTTAGATGTGATTGTCATCGGTGCGGGTGCTGCGGGAATGATGGCCGCCGCCAGGGCTGCGAGCCAAGGTGCCAAAACGCTGATTTTGGAGAAGAATCGAAAAGCGGGCGTCAAAATATTGATGTCGGGCGGAACTCGCTGCAATCTCACCCACGATTGTGATGCAGCCGGGATCATGACCGCTTTCGGCGGCAATGGAAAATTCCTGCGACAGGCATTGGCCGCTTTGGGTCCGCGCGAAACCATTGAATTGTTTCATTCTCTGGGCGTTTCCACCAAAGTTGAATCCACCGGAAAAGTGTTTCCCGTTAACGACCGCGCGGTGGAAGTCCGCGACGCACTACTCCGCTTGGCTACGTCCAGCGGAGCAGAATTGATTCTGGGCGTGGCAGTCAAAGACGTGCTGCGCGAAGCGGAGGGTTTCACCGTTGTCGCCGAGGGTGGATCGTGGCGAGCATCTAAAGTGATTGTCACATCGGGAGGCCAAAGCTGGCCTGGTTGTGGTACCACTGGCGACGGATACCAGTGGCTCACAAAATTTGGGCACACCATTGAAAAAACCTATCCCGCTTTAGTACCGCTGCTGGGCGGAGCGGATTGGTCACGCTCGCTGAGCGGATTGACCTTAGAATCGGTCGGTGTCAGCATCTGGCCCAAGGCCGTCGCCGGAGTCAAACGACCAGTACTGCAACGAACTGGCGGCTTTCTATTTACTCATTGGGGTTTCTCCGGACCGGCGGTTATGGACGTTAGCCGAGCCGTCACGGGCGCAGAAAAACCAACCGAAGTTCGTTTTATCTGCGACTGGGTTCCTCAGCACAGCAGCGAGTACCTGAACCAATGGATGGATGATCGTCGCCAAAAATCGGGCGCACAGCGAATCTCCGCGCTGCTGGGAGAACTGGTTCCTCGCCGCTTGGCTGAATGCATTTGCCAAGCGACCCAAACCGAACAAACTCCGCTCGGTGAACTGAGCAAGACGAACCGTTCCCAGTTACTCCAAGCACTCAAACAACAGATTTTTCCTCTTTCAGGTTCGAAGGGATTTGAGAAAGCCGAAGTCACCGCGGGAGGCGTGCGTCTCTCGGAAGTGGACCCTCGAACCATGTCCAGCCGCTCGATTCCCGGCCTCTATATCGCCGGCGAGATCCTCGACTTGGATGGTTGGATTGGCGGCTATAATTTTCAGTCAGCGTTTAGCACGGGCCATGTGGCAGGACTTAGCGCTGCCGCCACTTCTCTCTAATCTATAACCAATATTCCCCTGACCAGCTCACTCAAACAGGCAAAACTGGATGGCCGACCTGATCGCCCAAGGCCCCCACCCCGATGATCGCTGGCGACGCGCTTTGACAATCGGCAGCGAAGCAATCATCGGACGCGCGACCGGTTCGTGGCAAGTCGATTGGGATGATCGGATCTCGCGACAACATGTTTTAGTGCGGCCCATCAGCGAGGACCGGGTCGAAGTCGAACAATTTTCAGTGGCACGCAATCCGATTTTTTTTCGCGGTGTCAAACGAGATCGATTCACTATGGGACCGGGCGAGCACTTCGTCATCGGACGTACGACATTTACCCTCGCCGTTCGGCCCTGTGTCGCCGAATCGTCAGCGATGGAACCAGGTGTCACTCAACATGCCTTTGCCCCCACTGCACTGCGCAACCGTGTTTACCGCGACGCGGCCGGTCGTATCGAAGTGCTCAGCCGCTTACCCGAATTGATCAGTGGCAGCACAAGCGATTCAGAATTGCTCGTGCGAGTGACTGGCGTATTAATGCAGGCAACGCCATCCGCCACGGCCATCGCAATTCTGCACGTCGGCAATGCACCCACCTCGCCTGATGGCAGCTCGGGCTACGCACAAGTGGACGTACTTCATTACGATAGCCGACAACCGACAACAGATGGCCCGCGACCCAGCGGCCGCTTGGCGCGACAAGCCATTAAGAGTGGCGAGAGTGTGCTGCATCTGTGGGGACGAGGCAATGCACGACCCAGTGAGTCGCGGGCAGCATTCACCGTCAGCGAAGATGTGGATTGGGCTTTTGGAGTCCCCGTGCCGTCGGAAGCGTGTCCCGGCTGGGTAATCTATGTCACGGGCCAATTGGGCTCCGACTCGCAAGGCTCAATAGAACACTCGATGCAGACTGCGCCGAACGATTTGCAAGATGATGTTAAATTCGCCGAGCTCGTGGCGACAACACTTGGGAACTTGCGACAGATGCGGTTGTTGCAAAAGCGGCAAGCCGGACTCAGTCGTTTCTTTGCCCCGATCGTCATGGAAGCACTGGCTGGTCGAGATACGCATGAAGTCCTCAGCCCGCGTGAAGCAGAAATTTCCGTGCTCTTTTGCGATTTGCGTGGCTTCTCGCGACGCAGTGAAGAGCAGTCTGAGAAACTGATGGAATTGCTCGAACGAGTCAGCGAGGCACTGGGCATCATGACGCGGAGCATACTCCGCCGCGATGGTGTGATCGGGGATTTCCACGGCGACGCTGCCATGGGGTTTTGGGGTTGGCCACTGGCAGATGCCAATGCGGCCCAACGTGCCTGCGTAACGGCACTCGAGATTCTCGACGAATTTCGCCAGCACAGCGCTTCCAATCAAAGCCCCTTAGGTGGTTTCCGCTGTGGTATCGGGATCGCCAGCGGCCTGGGCGTTGCCGGACGCATCGGTACGAGCGATCAAGTCAAAGTCACCGCTTTTGGGCCTGTCGTCAATCTTGCTAGTCGGCTCGAAGGAATGACCAAAAGTTTTTCCGCAGAGATTCTGGTCGATGAAACAACGGCTGCGTATGTTCGTGAACAAATTCCGCCCAGCGTGGCTCGTGTTCGTCGTTTGGCGCGCGTTCGACCCGCCGGCATTCAGACTCCACTGATGGTCCATCAACTATTGCCACCGGCCAGTGCTCCCGGAACCCTCAGCGACCAAGATATTCTCACCTACGAAGCAGCGCTCGATAAACTGCTCGATCGCCGCTGGGATGAAGCCTTTGAAAAACTCCACCAGGTACCTGCCAGCGATCGAGTGAAAGACTTTCTGACTGTTTTCATTGCCAGCCACGGTCGTATCGCGCCCGATGATTGGGATGGAGTCATTTCCCTGCCGAAGTGATAACTCCCCGGGTTCGAATCCTCGCACCTTTCGCTATGCTGTCGGCTGCAACTAATAGCCACTCAGCATATCACCAGCGAAATGTCCAACCCTTTGAGCTCGCCACCGCAAGATGCCGCCGAGGCCGCCACCATTCTTCAAGTGGCAATTGGCCAAATCGAATTCGCACGCGCCTATGTCCTGGAACTACTCGCCGCCACACCGCAAGAGCTGTGGCAGACGATTCCCAGCGGTGGTGCGTCCAGCATTGCTTGGCAAGCCGGGCACCTCGCGGTTAGCCAATATGGGCTGCTGATGTTTCGCCAACGGGGTCGCGCACCCGAAGATCTCGATCTCGTCCCCGGCAAGTTTCGCAAGATGTTTGGCCGTGGCTCTACACCTGCCGTAGAAACCGACCCAACGTACAGCAATGAACTATTGCTCGACCGCTTACAGACGATCCATACGCAAGCACTCACCGAACTCCGCGCCTCGGACCCGCAGCAACTGCTGGAGAGCGTTGACATGCCCTACGCCGTTTATCCCATCAAATTGGGAGCCATCCTGTTTGCACCCTTACACGAGCAATTACACGCGGGACAAATCGGCGCGCTACGCCGTCAACTTGGCTTGGAGCCGATTCGATAATGGAAGAAGTCAACGAGAGTATCTACGATCACCCCAAATACTACGACCTCGTTTTCGGTGCCGATTGTGCAGCGGAAATGAAGTTCATTCGACAATGCAACGCTCAATTTATGGGCGATCGCGCTCGACGCATGTTTGAACCGGCATGCGGTACAGGGCGATTGCTGTTTCGACTGGCCAAACAAGGTTTCGATGTCGGGGGTGTTGATCTCAACCCCAAAGCTATTGAGTTTTGTAATGCGCGTCTGTCCAAACACGGCTTTGCTCCCAGCACTTTCGTCGGCGACATGGCAAGCTTTCAAGTCAAACGCAAATGGGATCTTGCCTTTAACACCATCAATAGCTTTCGACATTTGAGCAGTGAAAAAGCGGCGCGTGCTCATCTACAGTGCATGGCAGGGGCCATTCGAAAAGGTGGACTGTATCTCTTGGGCTTGCATCTACGCCCCACCGAAGCGGCTCCCAGTGAAACCGAGTCGTGGTCGGCACGACGGGGTAACTTGTGCGTTAATACACACATGTGGACCCTCGAACGCGATGTCCCCGGACGGGTCGAAAGATTCGGAATTCGCTTCGATGTCTACACGCCGTTGCGACAATTTCGAATTACCGATTGCTTGGTACTCCGGTCCTATACGGACAACCAATTGCGTCGCCTCATTAAGACGGCCGGCGGTTGGGAAGTGGAGGCGACTTATGACTTCACTTACGACATTGATACACCCATCGATGTGGATCCCACCTGCGAAGATGTGATTTATTTACTCCGCCGCACCAAGGATTCCGATTAAGATCAGACACAGCTAACCCCACCGCCCGCTCATGGGTCCCTTCGGCCATGTCCCACTCCAATCCGTCGCAGTCGCTCTCCAGCGATGTGCAGCCACCGGCCTGCGAAACGCCGGACAACGAAATCCCTGCCAGGACTTCCCGCGCGGGGCTGCCTGCTTATTTGACTGCGCAATTGGATTGGACTTTGGCCTCCCTTGGGCTCCACTGTGCAACCGTAGACTCTGGACGTCTGACCATAGAGCCCGCTGAGGAGTCCTTGCACTTTGTTCCTCAAACCAATGACGCCGCGGCCACAACATTGACGCGCCGCGCCAGCGACGCACCCGATATTGCAGCGTTACCCGCCGAAATTCCCGCCAACGTAGAAAGTGTCATCGATTGGCTTCGCCTCGCCCGTGGAATTCAGGCTCAACATGGTAGCGGCGCCTGGGAAGGTCAACCCAATCATGAACCTAACACGGTGCGAGAAGTGGCGACTCCGCTCCTTGCTCCCTTCCAAATCCGCAATGGACACGTCAGTCTTGCCGGCTGCACGCTGGAAGACCGACCATCACTTCGTGTCGGCTTGGTCGAAGCACGAAATGGTGAAGCGAACCTGAGGTATTCCTTCTTTGGTCCCGATGGCACAGCGATCAACGATCATGCGGTCGATCACAAAGGATTGAATCAAGTTCATACGGTGGCGAAACGATTGCGGCAAACCGACCATGCATCCATTGAGCGATGGTTGCAAGCGGTTGAACCGCACCTGGGGCACGACGGCGGAGGGTCGCTCGCACTAGTGGACATGGTGGACCTTACCGTTCTCTGGTCGCGGTGGGCAGCAGGAAAGATTGTCGTCCAATTCACAACAGGACCAAGTGTCTCGATTCCCTTTGCTGGATGGGCGCGCGATTATGTCGCAGGGCGCCTGGCCGCACCCATGTTTCGGTGCGCGACCAGCGGCTTAACCAGCTATGAAGTTATTTTGCTGGACGACGGCACCGTGACCGTGCCGACGGCAATTGGGAAATGTGCGATTTCGGGGCGCGAGCGATTGTTGGCCGACCTGGATACCTGCCAACTGACGCAACAAACTGTCGGTCGTGAACTTCTTCAGCGCTGTGCGTCGACCGGACAGTGGGTTTTGGCAGACAAGCTAACCACGTGTCAGTGGTGCGAGCGAAAAAGCAGCCCTGAAAAAATAGTCGATCAGCGCTGCCAAAACTGTCGCGGAGAAAATCGTCTGGCCAGCGATGATCTGCGTTTACAGCCCTTTTTGGCTGCCAATCGAGATGCGGTTACCAAACTGGGAAAGCTCAGTCGTTGGCAAGGCTGGCTGGATGATCAACGAGGTGTCATCATGGGTGGCAACTTTCGCCAGCAAACATTTTTTGTATTCAATTGCCCCACAGGTGAAATTGTCCGATCGGGATTCCGCAATCGCCCCTGGGGAAAATGGCGGACGACTGAGGGATTATCTGACTAAGTGTCCGCCGAGGGAGACGACTTGCGGCCCACCGCAAGTGCGATCAAACCCAAGACAATGCAGGCCAGTGAAAAACCCAGCGGAATAAAACAAACTCGTTTCCAATGATCTCGCAAATTTTGGATTTGCTGGTACGGAAACGGACTCCGTTCACTCAACGACATGCTCTCGTATTGCTGCCAATCGGCGATTAGTTCCGCAGGCGACCTGTCCGCGATCGCTTCGCGTCCCATGCGGATGTGGTCATCACTGGTGTAAGGAACGGGAAGACTGTACCAACGCATCCCGCCGTATGCTGAAATGGCCCCCGTCACAATGGCAACCAACAATAATATTCCAAAAATCAGGCGGGCCCCAAAACCCGATTCCGCTTTTGTGGAAGCCCAAGAGATGTCGGCAACTTGAGGTAAGCGGCGCAAGTCTCCTAGTTTGGGTACTTGCACTGCTACGCCGCATTCGGGGCACTGAACCTCGTTTCCGGCGGAAGCTGTGGATACCTGAATAGTGTGACCTTGTGGACAGAGGAGCAAATACATCGGAATGGAAACCTCAGAAAGCAATCGATTCGGGGAAACGTAGGCGGGATAACGACTTTGACACTGGACCGGAGCACGTAGTTGATTAAGATTTGGAGACATGCGAGGCGATCGACGTCCATTAGCTCTCCCGCCAGCAGTTGCTACGCTGCGAGAGCACATAATAGCGGGCTGAATCGTCCGGAAAGTCGGCAATTTTTAAAATTGCCACGTTGCCTCGCGATGTGGGGGTATTGCATTGTCCGGATGAAACGCGAGGGGCACCGCGCGTCAGGATACCCGCTGCTTGGAGGAGTCCAAGTGGCAATGCGCCGTAATATTTATCGGTCGCGTTGTCTTTGCGGTGCAAGGGTAGCCCTGCATATTTTGTGTGTGCGCAATGTTTTACCATTTGGTCGAGAATGGCTTAGTGGTCAAGAAGGGGTGGTAGAATTAACGAAGCCCGACGTATTGACTAAGCATGTTTCTAAAACCGCCCAGAGTCGGAATAGATGTCCCAGGTGACTTGTGCCGGTTGGCATAAGGCTATGGGACCCCAAAAAGCAAACGGACAGGAGTTGAGAAGTTGTACGAAACCTTATTGGACGATTTCGAAGATGATGTGCCTCAAGCAGCCGAGGTTGCTGCCGGTTTTCAAGAATTGCCACTGGATGACAGTGACGATGAAGAAAATGGACCGAGCAGTTTATCCGATCCCTCGGTAGGCGATGGGGAAATTCACCTAGACAGCTCCGATGACCTATTGTCCGATGTTGACGATAGCGAAACATGGTCTGATGATCCGGTTCGCATGTATTTGACGCAAATGGGAGAAATCCCTTTGCTCACTCGCAAGCAAGAGATCGAATTGGCAAAGCGTATCGAGGAAACTCGTCGCCGCTTCCGCACCAAGCTGTTGGAGAATGACTACGTCCTCCAAGAAGCTTACAAGACCCTCAAACGAGTCTACCGCGGCGAATTGCCCTTTGATCGTACCGTTCAGGTCTCTGTGACTGACCATCTTGAGAAAGAACAAATCCTAGGCCGGTTGCCCCACAACCTGGCAACGCTGAAGCTGCTTTTGCGCCGCAACCGCCGTGATTGGCGAGTCGCTACGAGCAAGTCGGCTGAAGCAGACCGTCGCGCTGAAGCTTGGCGAGCGCTTGCTCGGCGACGTCGCCGCGCTGTTCGTCTCATTGAAGAATTGGGGCTGCGCACCCAACGAATCGAAACGCGGATCTGCACGCTCGAGAAATTCAATACCCGCGTCCGTGAAATCGACGATTTCCTCCGCTCCGCTGCTTGCCAAAAACAACCACGCGAAGTGCTCGATCGCCTGATGTCCGAACGACGTCAAATCCTCAATGCATGCCAGGAAACCCCCTCCAGCTTGCACAACCGTGTTTCCGTTCTCAAGAACGTTTACTCGAAATACCAACAAGCGAAACGCGAACTCAGCGAAGGTAACCTCCGCTTGGTCGTCTCGATTGCTAAGAAATACCGCAACCGTGGTCTCTCTTTCCTCGATTTGATCCAAGAAGGAAATGCAGGCCTCATGCGGGCCGTAGATAAGTTCGAATATCGTCGTGGCTTTAAATTCTGTACCTATGCGACCTGGTGGATTCGTCAAGCCATCACCCGCGCAGTGGCCGATCAAAGCCGCACCATTCGTATCCCCGTTCATATGGTGGAAACAATGAGCCGCGTGCGCAACGTGGCCCGCCAACTCCTCCAAGAACTGGGCCGCGAACCCACGATCGAAGAAACCGCTCGTCGCGCTGAAACCACTGTCGAAGAAGCTCGACGTGTACTCGCCATGAGCCGCTACCCGATCAGCCTCGATCGACCCGTCGGCAATAGCGAAGATAGCCAATTCGGCGATCTGCTCCCCGATGGCGCCGCCGAAAGCCCGGCCATCGGCGCCGCGCAAGAAATGCTCCGTGATCGTATTAACAACGTACTTCGCAGCCTCTCCTATCGAGAACGCGAAATCATCAAACTCCGCTACGGACTCGGGGATGGCTACAGCTACACCCTCGAAGAAGTTGGACATATCTTCAAAGTGACTCGCGAACGCATTCGTCAAATCGAAGCCAAAGCCGTTCGTAAGCTACAGCAACCAAGCCGTAGCCAAGATCTGGTAGGCTTCCTCGACTAACGCTCTTCCTGCCACTTTTAAGGTCGATAACCATTCTCATGGCCGCGAGCTTTTCTCCAAAAGCTCGCGGCTATTTTTTTCATCCACCTCCCCTCCCCCCTGATTCCCATCCATGCCCACTGTCGATTCGTTGCTCGCTCAACTCTGGCAACAACATCAAAATGGCAATGTTAAAGGGGCCGAAGCTGGCTACCGCGAACTCCTCAGAAAAGTACCCCAGAGCGCCAATGCTCATGTCTATCTGGGAATAGCACTGTTCGACCTGAGACGCTTTGATGAAGCGGTCACCTGCTACCGCGCTGCGCTCAAAATCCAACCCAACTTCCCCATCGCTTGGAACAACCTGGGGAATGCCCTACGAATGCTTAACCAAATCGAAGCGGCCGATGCGGCATTTCAAAAGGCGCTTGATCAACGACCCCAATATGCCAATGCCCTCAAAAACCGCGGGACGCTTTGGGTGTGGACCGGGCAAATCGAACGTGGGTTACAATGGTATCAAGAAGCTCTCAAAATCGTTCCTGATGATGTGGAACTCCATCGCAATCTGGGAGTAATCTATCTCCTTCAAGGGCGATTTGAGGAGGGCTGGCAAGAATACCGCTGGAGATGGCGGATGCCCCATATGCCGCGCCCCACAATGCAGTGCCCGCTCTGGGAAGGCCAGTCGCTGGCTAACAAATCAATCTTCGTTTATCCCGAACAAGGACTGGGGGATGCGATCCAGTTCGTGCGGATGATCGATGTCCTACGACAGCAAGGGGCCCGCGTAACCCTCGGCTGCGAACCACGCCTTGTGCCACTCTTCAGCAGCCTGGCCCAGGTTGAAAATATCGTTCCCTTAGGAGGGCAACTTCAACCAGTTGACTATCACGCCTCGCTGGTCGATGTGACCGACTACACGTGGCAAGGCGCTCACTCTATCTCTGGCGAACCCTATCTGAATGTCCCGCCAAACCTAGTCGAATTCTGGCGAAAGCAACTTGGCGTGATTCCCGGTCGACGCATCGGGCTATGCTGGCAAGGAAACCCTAGCCACCATGCCGATATCTACCGATCAATCCCCTTACAAGCCTTTCGCACCCTGGCCGACGTGCCCGGTATCACTTTTGTCAGCCTACAACATGGTTCAGGCAGCGAACAAATTCAGCAATGTGATTTCGGCCATCGCATCGTGCGACTCCCTCCCAATCTCGATGCCAACGGAGCGTTCCTCGACACCGCAGCCATTATGCAGAACCTCGATTGTGTGATCACCATCGATTCTTCTGCGGGTCACCTCGCCGGTGCACTGGGCGTGAAAACCCATCTGCTGCTGGGCAAAGTTCCCGATTGGCGCTGGGGACTCACCGGTGATCGCACCCCTTGGTACAACCACCATCACATCTGGAGACAAGAAACGGTTGGTGATTGGCAACAACCGATGTCCCAATTGGCTCAGGCACTTCGCTTGAACCCCTAAGATAAAGAGTCGCGTCACCGCACTGACAGGCTCAAGCGGCACAGGCTCAAGCGGCACGGCGCCCGCTAACGCTGCTAGCTCCACTATTCGTTTTCCCCACCGTTGTCAAAACGGCCCTGAAGCAATAGAGCTTTCTTTCTGCATCGTAGAGCGACGTTTGCAGCCGATCAAAATCGACGTTGCCGGCAAATTTCAGGCCCGTCTGCGCGACCACCCTTTTTAGATAATCGAGATTGATGCGAGGAAAATCAAATGTCAAAACAATCAATCCGCCCGGCTTGAGCACGCGTCGAAACTCAACCAACGAATCGTGGATGTCACGACGAAACAAGCGTCCCAATGGTCCCGCTTTGCGCACCAGCGACCACTTGTTCGCACGATCCGTGAGGTGCTCCAACACCGATATGCAAAACACTCGATCGAACTGATCGTCCTCATAGGGCAAGTCCGTGAGTGCGGCCAAATCATACTGAATGTCGTCGATATATCGCTTTGGAAACGGCGTTTGCCTGCCATCGGCAAATCCTTCGACGGTAGCAAACTCGACTGCTTTTGCATCCATCAATCGCGGGTCAATATCGCACGCGTAACACTTGGCGCAGTGATCGGCTAGATAGTATTTCAGCGGATGCTCAATACCGCAGGCTGCGTCCAAGACAACGTGATTCTCCCGACACATTTGCTTGGCCCATTCGTACTCGTATTTTCGGCTCCACCATTCCACCGGCATCTGATACACAAACTTCCGGTTCTCTGGATCACTGGTCTGAAAAAATCGAGATGTCAGAAAGTCGTTATTCATGAATAACCGCATTGCGAACGAGAATTTTTGCAAATACCTTTGGCCGTTGTTTGGGCCAAAGTAGGCAACATCCAATTCGCACTGCAAGATAAACTGGGTAAACCTGAGCGCCCGCCGAGGCTGCCATTACTTGCGTAACGCAATAAGTCGGGCTCGCGCCTCTCTTGGCAGCTTGTCCGGGTCGAGCTCTTTGACTAACTCTCGCGCCTGCTCGTGTCGGTCCCGCGTGACTAACTTTTCGGCTCGCCTGATGAGCAATATATCCTTGGCCATTTGCAATCGTTCCGCTTGTGTGGCTGGCTCATATTCGGGTCCCACGGCGATCGCATCCGCCTCTTCGTTTCCAAACGCCTGGTTTTCGCGCCCCGGTGCCGGCACGAAGCGAAATTGTCCATCCGACTCTTTCGCCAATCGCTGCATTCCCTGCGCAGCCACCGCATCTTCAAATGCAACCGTATTGATTTGAACCCGAGGTGCATCCTTGTGACCTACAACATCAAAGACGCTCGTCCGACTGTTGTTCCATCCCAGAGCTGGATTCGGACTATTAGGTGTGTTGAACTGGCCATCGGACAACAGGAATATCGCGTCGGGTTGCATTATCAAGGACTCGGCCAACGCGTAACGTGGATCGGTTCCCGATTCGGGATAAACGGTGTAGAGCCAGGCACGGAGTTTGGCAATATTCTCACCCGTAGCCTCGATCAACTTGCCCGGATTCTCCACCGGTCCAAACATCGGAAAAGTGGACCAGTTAAACAAGAACACGTAAAACCGCTGCTCCTCCCGCAACATCGAAATACTATTGAGCAACTCGTCCCGTGCCCGCTCAAACCGCTCGCCATCTCGAGCATGCATGCTGCCAGAACAGTCCAAAATAAAGATGAAGTCCCGGCCGCTGGCACTGGTCCCAAAAAAAGTAACGTCGGCTTTCTTCAGCGCACTGCCGACCTGTGTTTCAAGTGGCGAACCAATTTGAGTGCCCGTATCAAACTTTGCGCGCGGATCGACTATATCGGCTACATCCGCTTGCAATACTACATCCAACGGCTGCACATCGACCAACGGGACATCCGAAACATCCGGCGCCGGTTCTTCCTCTTTGGCAATCAATTCAAACGTCGGTGATTCACTTTCTATGTCGTCGCTCATCTTGACGAGCAGCGAGGCAGTGAACTCTCGCCCGATGGGCAATGTGATCAACATCAGCCCTAACAAGAACGCCATGTGCATCAGGGCCGAAACCAACCAACCCGACAAACCTTGAAAGCGGCGTTGACTCAATCCGTCCTCAATCAGCTCGCTGTCCAGATGCGGCGGCACCATGTCAGCATGCGGCGGCACCATGTCAGCATGCGGCGGCACCATGTCAGCATGCGGCGGCACACTTCCCAGGACCGGAGGCGTCGATAGTGTTGATTCAACCGTCTTCACGCGATCACCCGCTAGGGACGAGCAACATTTTCTGCTCCCCTAGCCTAACAAAATTCAGCCTCATTATGCCAACAAATCGTCACAATAGGCTAATTCTAGGCTGGCTCGTCCTCGTGCATCCAGGCCTTCATAAGGGGTGATAATGCTAAGCAAAGCACGCCAGAGATCAACGCGGCAATCATGATTTGCTGAAAAACATCACCGTAGAGCATCACGGTTTCCACAGGCGGAGGCACCACTTGTCCACCATCGCCACCCCCTTCTGATATCCCTGCAAAGGATGCAATCACCGCCGCTAAATACTGGCTGAAGGCAGTTGCCAAGAACCACCCCCCCATCACCGTACTGACCAAATGCTTCGGGCTTAACTTGGTCATCGTGGATAAACCGACGGGGCTCAAACAGAGTTCCCCAGTAGTTTGCAGCAAATATCCAAGGATCAACCAAGACAGCGCTACCATGCCTCGATCGCTGCACTGCACCGCCCCGACCCAGAAGGCGCCAAAACCTAGCCCCAATTGAATCAACCCTAAACCAAACTTAACGGGGGAACTGGGGTCTCTTCCCCGCGACCCCAGATAGCTCCAAATTCCTGAGAAGACCAAACCAAAAATGAGAATGAAGCCTGCATTGACCGCCTGAAACACGCTGGCGGGAATTTCGTCATCGCGATTCGCAGTCTTCATGCCAACATTCTGATCGACGACTTGCCAATCGATCTCAATTTTCGCCTCCGTAGCGTTTTTGCGCAATGCGTCGAGATTGGTCAGCGTGAACATCTCCGTGCCGTTCAAATAACCAAGCTGTTCCTGAGTGGGCTGAATTTTGATTGTCTGCCCAACCATCTCGGCAGACACTTCACTCGACTCTCCCACGCGATCCACATTGCGATCAGTAAACAAATTAACGCTGCTTCCTGCTTGCTCAAAAAACGCAAAGAACAACATCTGGAAGAAAATCAGCGCCAGGGCCACGATCATCCGATGCTTGGCAATGCGTTGCAAGCGAAACGTTTCAATGATCAGATATCCAAACGCCAGAATACCGGTAATCGTTAAGACCAAACCTGCGGGCTTGCTGATCTCCGATAGAAAAACCTTGGCAATTTTTGCAATGGCACCTGGTTCCGTCCCCTCGCTGCCTCCCACCGCGTTATCAATCCAGGCATCCGATATCAATTGCACCTGTTCGCCACCGTTAACAAGCGAAAATCCCGAAACGAACAGAGTCAAAATGGGAATCGCCACGATGATTCCTGCATAGACTGCGAGCTCTCCGGAAAAATTCCGCACTCCACCGGGGGGCGCACCTGCAGCGATGGGCAACAATCCTCTCGACATGGCAATACAGGCCACCGTCACGGCGACGGCTAACGATCCGGCAACCAGGTAATTCAACATGGCCATGTAGAAGTTGTCGGAGTGGAAATACAACAGCATCCAAATGGCCCATCCTGCAGCACTGGCCAACAACACTTGGTTCGACCAACGGGGTGCTAAAGCAGTAACGCCTGCCGTTGCCAACAATGTCCCAACCAGGCCGTACACCCAGCCTCGGGAAAATGGCAGTCCGCCCGCTGGATACAAATTGCCCAGAAAATTATCGGTGCCTGCGTTGGCAGATCCCAACAACCACAACCCCATCGCCAAGGCCGCCAACAAAGTGCATATGCGACTTGCGGGGGACGGCAAAGCAAACACAGCGAGACCGACAAGCATGCCCACCGTGGCGAGCCCAAAACCATAATGCCATCCATAAGTCTCCCCGATGTACCCGCATAACAACGGGCTCATCGCGGCGCCGAGATTAATCCCCATATAAAAAATGGTGAAACCAATATCCCGCTTTTCGCTCCCGGGTTTATAGAGCGTCCCAACCACCGACGAAATGTTGGGTTTGAAAAAGCCATTGCCCACAATCAACAGGGCCAATGCACCGAAAAAACTCCACTCCGATTCAACCCCCATCAATAAGTGGCCCGATGCCATCAACAGGCCACCAATAATGATTGCGCGCCGCGAGCCCAATAACTTGTCAGCCAACATCCCGCCAATAAAGGGCGTCATATAGACTAGTGACGTGTAAAACCCATAAACGGCATTTGCTTGACCGTCACGATATTCCAAGAAGCCTTTCAACATGTACAGCACGAGCAATGCCCGCATACCGTAATAGCTAAATCGCTCCCACATCTCAGCAAAGAACAAGGTGAATAAGCCGGTTGGATGACCAAACAGCTTGGCACCATTGTACAACTCGCTGCCCCCTGTATCATCCGACCCCGAGCCGCCAGACCCTGTCGCATGTGCTGAATTTGGCTCTAGACTCGGCTTATTGCTCATCGATTCCCTCGTTGCAATTGAAATGAACTACGGACGCTTGGCTACTTCCGGTGCACCAAACAATGTGGGTGCTTCGCCATCATGATAGTACGTGCGATTCCGTCCAATCCCCTTGGCTGCATACAATGCTTCGTCAGCTCGTCGCACCAGAGTTCCTATCGCCACATCATTCTTCGTTTCACTCAAACCGACGCTAAAGGTTACCTTCAACGACTGCCCGTCGCATTCAATCTCCTCTGCTGCATTGGCTTTGCGAAATGAATCCATTCGGGAGGCGGCCATCCGCAGCGGGCTCGGCAAGAGTATGGCAAACTCTTCTCCACCAAACCGCGACACAAGGATGGGATCCTCAATTCCTAAACTCATCCGATGGGCCACTTGCCGAAGCACGATATCACCCACGGGATGCCCGTACGTATCGTTAATATTCTTGAAATGGTCGATGTCGATCAAAGCCAACACGAATGGATGCCCGCCACGACGAAAGGCTGCAAACGACTCGTCTAATTTCTTATCAAACGCGCGTCGGTTGGCCAATCCCGTCAACCCATCCGTTCTCGCCTCCGATAAATAACTTTCAATCTGACGAGTCTGCTGCTCCAATTGCTTTTCTGCCGCTTCCAAACGAGCCTGTAATTGCTGATTCGTCTCCATGATCTTTTCGACCATTGGCATGACTTGAGACGTGTCTCCCGCCATACCCTTTGCTTTCGCCGCCGAACTAATTTCAGTCAGTTGATTCTGGTACTTAGCAACCCCGCCTCGATACTCTTGCGTCCAGGTTCCCAGTTCTTTCAACAATCGCAACACGCGGCGATTATCAACCCTCACGGCATCGCTATCGTCGCGACGTCGACGGCCGAACAAAAAGCCCAGCCCGGCGCCGAAGACTAATAACAATGCGCCGATCGTTAGACCAGCGACAAATGGTGAGAGGCCTTCCCCAAAACTACCCAAGGATCCGCTCCTTCCATCAACGAGTGCAAAAAATCTAATTCGGTTCGATCCGCTCGCCCCTCGCAATAACCACAATACCGCTAGGACTTATGGTAAATCCACGAGCCAAATCGTGATCGGGATCATATCCGATTTCAACACCAGCGGGGATATGGACTCCCTTGTCGATAATAGTTCGACGAATTCGCGCGTGCCGCCCCACCTCCACACCTTCAAACAAAATACTACTATCAATCTCCGAATAGCTGTTCACTCGCACATTCGGCCCCAAGACGCTGCGACAGACACGTCCCCCGCTGACAATCGTTCCCTGACAGACTATCGAGTCCAACGCTTCACCACGCCGCGACTGATCACCGTCACTTCCAAACACAAATTTAGGTGGTGGTAAATTGGGTTGATAACTGCGAATGGGCCAATGTACGTCGTATAGGTTCAACTCGGGATCTACCCCCACGAGGTCCATATTTGCGTCGTAATAGGCGTCCAAAGTACCAACATCACGCCAGTACGCATCCCGCTTCCGATTCTCGTCCCGAAACGGAAAAGCAAACACTCGGTGCTGGCTTATCGCACCTGGAATAATGTTGTTGCCAAAGTCATGACGACTCTCTGGTAAAGTCGCGTCACGACATAATTCCTCAAACAAAAAGTCCGCATTGAATACGTAAATCCCCATCGATGCCAAACTCGAGTGGGGATCATCAGGAGTGGCCTTCGGATTCGCTGGCTTTTCCTCAAATCCGATAATCCGTTGTCCTGAATCGATTTCCATGACACCAAACTGTGTCGCGTCTTCCCGTGGTACGCGCAGCGCACCAACGGTTACATCCGCTCCGCGCTCGCGGTGAAAGTCCACCATCGCGCCGTAATCCATTTTATAAATATGGTCCCCAGCTAAGATGACCACATACTTTGGACGCTCGCGCTCGATCGCATAAATGTTCTGATACACCGCATCGGCCGTGCCCTGATACCATGAATCGTCAATCCGCTGCTGCGGTGGCACGACGTCAATGAACTCTCCCAACTCACGACAAAAATATCCCCGCCATCCTGTGCTGATGTGGCGATCTAAACTCTGCGCCTTGTATTGAGTCAACAGCAATACGCGACGCATGCCGCTGTTCAAACAATTGCTCAATACGAAGTCAATAATCCGATAGAGACCGCCAATCGGAACCGCCGGCTTGGCGCGATCTCGCGTCAATGGCTCCAGTCGCGCACCACGACCTCCCGCCAATATCACTGTCATTGTGTCTTTCATTCCGCCTGTACTCCCTTTGCTTATTTCGCGCGTCTGCGATTGGCGACCCAGCAATCGGTAACCCTAGCAATCGGTCACCCCAGGGTCACTGGCCAAAGCCTATGTCCATCGCCTTAACCATTTTTCAAAGACTAGTAAGTTCCACAATCGGTAGCAGTGATTGACACGGCCCGATTCGTGATCCGTTACCAATCTCCTCACAACATCTGCTCGCACGAATTCGTGACTCCGTGCATCCTCTGCCAATAACATGTCATGGGTCAGGCTACGCAAAGGTCCTCGAAACCAATCCGCAATGGGGACTCCAAATCCCATCTTGGGTCGAGTCCACACGGCGGCCGGAATTCGATCCCCAAACGCATCCTGCAACAACAGTTTGCCCCGGCGCCCGCGAAACTTTAAGGAAACCGGTAAGGACGCTGCAAACTCCACGACACGATAGTCCAACATCGGCTGACGCACCTCCAATCCGTGAGCCATCGATGCAATATCGACCTTGGTCATCAAATCGCAGGGCAAATAGGTCTGCAAATCACCCAATGACGCTTTACTGACCACATCACGATCCCCCGATCGCTGCCAAGCTGCCTGATAAAAGTCAAACGGATCCCAACCCGGATCCAAGGACTCTACCATCGAGTCGGTGTACATTTCGGCACGCAACTGCTCTGGAAAGATCTGCAGCCAATTCATAAACCGACGCGCCGTCGGCTCACTCATGGCTCCTAAAAAACGCTTTAAACGTCGCCAAAACGATCGCTGTCGGTGGGAGTCCGGTAATTTCTCCAGCCAACCGGAGCTGCGCATCCATTGCCTGGGAATCAACCATCCCATCTGCTCCGATAACCAGAGTGCTCGATAGCGTTCATATCCAGCGAACAATTCATCGCCACCATCGCCCGACAAAGCAACCGTCACTTCCCGCTTGGTCAACTCCGACAGGTACCAAGTTGGCACGGCGCTGGAATCACCAAACGGCTCGTCAAAATGCCATACCAGGGAATCGATCACCTCCACTGCATCAGGCGATACTTCGAATCGCTGATGAACGGTTCCTAAATGCTCAGCAACCATTCGCGCGTAGTGCGTTTCATCAAAGTCCTTAACAGGAAACCCAATGCTGAATGTTCGCACCGGCTCGTCTCTCATGCCCTGTGCGAGTGCTGTGATCAAGGACGAATCGATGCCGCCAGAAAGAAATGTGCCGAGTGGGACATCGGCCTGAAGTCGCAAACGAACGGAATCTTCTAACAACTCACGCAATCGTTCGCAGGCGGCTACTTTTGTGTAAGGACGCTCCAATGAGTAATCACAATGCCAATATGATTCAATCTGCAAGCGATCTTGCTCGTAGACTCCAAAGTGCCCGGGTGGCAATTTGTGAATACGTTTCCAAATAGTGCGAGGATGGGGAATGTATTGGTAGGTCAAGTAAGCATCGATCGCATTCGGATCGATCTCGCGAGGCAAATCGGGGAGCTCTGCCAAACATTTCAGCTCACTCCCAAAAGAAAGCCTGCCATCCTGCTGAGCATAGTACAGCGGCTTCTGGCCCATGCGATCCCGTGCGATCACCAGTCGCCGATTATTGGAATCCCATAAAGCAATGGCAAACATGCCATTGAGATGCGCAAAACAGGCAGTGCCCAACTCCTCGTACAAGTGCAGAATCGTCTCGCCGTCACCCGATGTGGCGAACTGATGACCTCCTCCCTCCAGCCGACGGCGCAGATCTCCAAAGTTGTAGATCTCACCATTGAAGACCATCCAAATCGAACGGTCCTCGTTGCACATCGGTTGCCGAGCGCCAGCCAAATCAATAATGCTCAACCGCCGGAACCCCAGGGCGACTCCGGGAGAATCACCGGCAGCATCGCGGTGCATCGCCTCGCAATGCAGGTGCCCATCATCGGGACCACGATGCCGAATCGCTGCCGTCATTGCGGCAATTGTCCCTGCTTCCACCGCGCGCTCCGCGCGGCTCCAAACGGCTCCCGTAATACCGCACATGAATAATTGGCGCTAGGCCCTCCCGCTCTCGAACCAGCAAGTCATCGATCCACTCCCTCAATGCTGGCCCGCGCCGCTTGCAATTCTCCAATCAACTCTCGCATCGATTGGTAACGATCCGACGGCTTCTTTCGCAATGCTCGCGTTAAGATTCGCTCCAATTCTGACGGCACATTCCGTTCGGGCGATCGCTGGCTCGGCGGCTCAGGTTCTGCCCGCACAATATTGTCAAACGTCTCATCCACCGTGCTGCCGCGAAACGGCTCGCGTATGGCGAGCATCTCATAGAGCACCACTCCGACACTAAACACGTCCGTGCGTTCGTCGATTGCACGCTTCCCTTCCACCTGCTCCGGCGACATATAAAGGGGCGTCCCGGGCCGCTGACCTCCGATCGTCAAGGTCCTCAATTGATTGCCTTCTTGCTTGCCATCTTCCTGCGGCACACGCAACGTACTCTGTCGTATCGGTTCGTTGTCGTCAGCAGAACCCCATACCTTGGCAACACCCCAGTCCAGCAACACAACTTCGCCGAAATTTCCAACCCAGATGTTCTCTGGCTTGACGTCGCGGTGGATCACACCCCGCGCATGCGCGTAGGCTAACGCTTGACAGGCAGACACCACGATATCGACGCGTCGAGCCACTGGAAACGCTCGCTCAGTCGCTTCGTCTCCTCGCGCCAGTCGCTTCAATACCTCAAAAAAATTCTCACCCGAAATGCGTTTCATGGTGAAGTAAACGCCCTCTTTCGGATCGTCACCAATCTCGTACACCGGAACAGTAGCCGGATGTTGCAACTGCGCGGTGACTCGGGCCTCACGTAAAAACCGCCGACGCTCGGTGCGATCAAAAATCGCTTGAGGTAACAACGTTTTCACTGCAATCGTGCGACCCACGATGGGGTCCCAACAGGACCTCAAAACGGCATTCCCACCCTGCGCCATCGGACGGAAATTCGTGTACTTGGCCAATCCACGAGCCGGCTCTAGCGGTAAGTCGGGATCGGTTGCCGACAATATGATCTCGGGATACCCCTCTGGTGTCGGCGACATTCTCCGTCCTCCCTTGTCGCAAGTAGTAAATCACCCTTCGCCTGTGCATAGAATAACAAAGCCCGACAACCGTTGCCGGTCGCCGGGCTTTGCAAATGACAATTCAAGCCAATTAATTGTTGATTCGTCCGCGATTAGACGCCAACAGGAACTTTGGCCGACTTAACGGTAGCAATGATTGCCGAAGCAACCATATAGGGGTCAGCATTCGAAGCAGGACGGCGGTCTTCCAACCAACCCTTCCATCCATTCTCTACTGTGGCAATAGGAATGCGAATCGACGCACCACGGTCAGAAATGCCGTAGCTGAACTTGTCGATCGATTGGGTTTCATGCAATCCAGTCAAACGCTGATTGTTGTCCGCACCATAGACGTCGATATGCTCTTTGATGCGTGGTTCAAACGCACGGCAAATCGATTCGTAAACTTCGCGGCTTCCACACGTACGCAAAACTTCATTGCTGAAGTTGGCATGCATTCCGCTGCCGTTCCAATCGCCCTTCACTGGCTTGCAGTGCCAGTTAATGGACAATCCATGGCGCTCGGCGGTTCGCTCAAGCAAATAACGACACATCCAAGTTTGATCACCGGCCGACTTGGCACCCTTGGAAAATACTTGGAATTCCCATTGCCCCATCAACACTTCGGCATTGATGCCTTCAACGTTGATGCCCGCTTCCAAGCACAATTCCAAATGCTCTTCAACGATTTCACGTCCCACTGCCTTGCCCGAACCGACCGAGCAATAATAAGGACCTTGAGGAGCAGGATATCCCTCAGCAGGGAAACCAATGGGCTTGTTCGTTTCAGGATCCCAAATCGTATATTCCTGCTCGAAACCAAACCAAAAATCATTGTCGTCGTCATGAATGGTGGCGCGGCCATTGGTGCGGTGCGCGGTGCCATCCGCATTGAGCACTTCGCACATTACCAAAAATCCGACACCTAATCGCCCTGGATCAGGAAAACAGGCTACTGGCTTCAATAGACAGTCACTTGATCCACCCGGCGCTTGCTGAGTGCTGGAGCCGTCAAACGACCACATCGGGGCATCTTTCACATTGCCACTAAAGTCATTAACGATCCTGGTCTTGCTGCGGAGGCTCTGTGTTGGCTGATAACCATCGAGCCAAATATACTCGAGCTTGCACTTGGTCATAAAAGCGGTCCCCAATTGATCCAGACTGGAAGAAAAACACGACGCTACTAAAAAACTACTGCTGCTCGTCCGCCATAAATCGCTCAGCATGCAGTCTTCTGTAAGGCACCCGCGCAGCAGTCGCTGTCGAACCACTCGCGCCGATTCCTAAGAAAATACTAAATCGCACGGCAGAGGGAAGATCCCTATCAAAAATAGCTACCCCAGCACCGCGCCAAACCATCCCCCCCAGGCAACCCAATTCACATCAACTCGGCCACCAAGACACCGCTAAACCACTTCGAAAGGAAAGCAACACGCCCTTAATGTAATATCATAGCGACCATCGGACGGCTGGACTTGCTGCAGAGTTTTTCGCTGCAGGCCAGCCTAACCGTTTGCCCCAGCGCGACCTCTCGGGCCAAGCCTCCCAAACATCCGATCCAATTCGTCGCGACTAAAAAACAATGCTGTCGGTCGACCGTGGGGACAATGGTGCGTGTCGTGGTACATCTCGCGCTGCTCAAGCAGGCTGGTAATTTCCTCAGGCGTCAGCCGATCACCTGCCTTGATGGCCGCTTTGCAAGCAATTGTATGCAATAAATGATCGAGCAAATCCCGAATGTCGGGATCTTTCCCAGCAGCAATCAATGACTCTAACGATTGCCGCAACATTTCCGCTGGCCCCAAGTTGGCCAACATGGCCGGGTATCCACGAACTAACACGCTATCACCGCCAAACGGTTCAATCTCAATTCCCACCTTGGCAAGCAACTCGCTGGCATCCAACGCTGCATTTCTCTCGGCGGGCGTCAGCGCTACCGGCTCCGGCACCAATAATCGCTGCGTCTCCAACGAGCCACCTAAGACTTTTTCGCGAATCCGCTCATAAAGGATCCGCTCATGCAGTGCATGCTGGTCGACAACGACCATCCCCTTTACGTCTTGGGTTACTAAGTACCGATCATGGATCTGGTACCCCAAGTGACTTATCGGCACCACGTGCTGCCGGTCGGCTCGCATCATAACTGCATCGCTACTCGCCACCGCTTCGCCGCTAGTGTCGCCTGAATACGCTGATCCTGTCAGCACGTCCGCTCCCTCCGCTCGCTCCCATGGGGGAATGTCCGCGTCTGGAGCAGTATTGCGAGCAGAAATAGGATCGGCAGAAACCATGTCGCTGCCACGCATTCTCGGTTGACTAGCACCGGAATCCTGAAAGGGCCTAAACTCAGGTACTTCGCCTCTCGCCCATTGAATGACGCTTTGCCGCTGCGCTTCTTCGATGGCGGGGGCCATTCCCAAAAAGCTCTCGCCAGCACCACCTACATTCGCTCCCCCTACCGCTGCAACCGACCCGCTGCCGCTGGGTCCAACTCGCATGGTCAAATCCGACGATAAAAACTTGTGTCGCAAGGTCTGCAGAACACGAGCATAGATGCGACCACCGTCCGCGAACCGTACTTCCAGCTTGGTGGGGTGCACGTTGACATCCACCATCTCTGCCGGTAGGTCCAACTTCAGAAAACAAACCGGATTGCGACCAGTCATCAACAGACCCCGATAGGCCTCGGTGAGCGCATGTTGCAACGACCGGTCTCGGATATGCCTTCCATTCAAGAATAGGTACTGCATCCGCGAATTGCCTCGACTGACCGATGGGTCACAAACGTAACCACTGACCCGGACCTCGCCGTCATCGCTGTCCACCCCGATCAGCCCATCGGCGATCTCACCTCCAAAGAATGCGGCTATGCGTTCCGCCCAAAATGTTGTCGGAGGCAAATCATACAATTCTCGTCCGCCGCTGCGGATAGTCATATGGACCAAGGGATGCGCCAACGCGATGCGAGTAAACGCTTCGACAATGTGCCCCATCTCGGTTTGCGCAGATCGCATGAATTTGCGACGCACCGGTGTGTTAAAAAATAGATTGCGAATCTCCATGACTGTGCCGACGGGACAACCACAGGGAGTCGGTCCTTCCACCGCGCCGCCACGCACTTCGATTTCCGCACCACTATCGCTATCGGGTGTTCGACTGCGAATCATCAAATGACATACCGAACCAATGGATGCCAACGCCTCACCGCGAAAACCCAGCGATTGGACATGAAATAACGACTCGGCATCAGGCAACTTGCTGGTCGCATGGCTGGCCACCGCTAAGGGCAATTGGTCGGGCCGCATTCCACAACCGTCGTCGCTGATCCGTATCAACTCCGATCCACCCTTCTCAATCGTCACTTCAATCCGCCGCGCACCGGCATCGATACTATTCTCCAACAGCTCTTTTACCACTGAAGATGGCCGCTCAATCACTTCGCCCGCAGCAATCTGATTGATCAAGTTCTGTGGTAACTGGCGAATCTCTGGCATAGTGAATAAGTCGCGATCAATGTGGGATAGAAAATGGCCGATTCGATCGAGCTCTTTTCTTGACGGCTATCCGCCATTCAGTCTGCTGCGATTCTATGAGCGCCCCTTGCCGACCGCTACCGTAGCCCCCCTTTCCGTCCCGCAATTCGTCGCCGACGTCACCCCATAGAACCCCATGCGTGATTTTATGTGTAGAACCAATTACTAACTACCAAAAAAAATCCCCTCGGGAAATTTCCCGAGGGGATCAAAGCTTGTTCCAGCTAGGTCAGCTAACCGCCCGCGATTTAGCCGCGGACAATCGTCTTGCCATGTTTGGTGATAACCACGTCGACACAATGACCGCAGGCCCACTTATAGGTCAATACTTTGCGACCGAAAATGCCCGACTTCCAACCAGCCATACAGGGCACTTCACACGCACAGCAAGCTGGTACGCAAACACAAACCTTGTAGGTGCAACCCGTGCAAGGATCGACCACGCAGACGGCGACTTCTACCGGCGGAGGCGTTACGCAGCAGACAGGTGCAGGAGCACACACAGGTGTCGGTGCACAATAATCACTCGCCGAGGCAGAGTTTCCAGCGACACAAAGCCCTGCCACCAAAAAACTTCCCAACAACAATGCTCGAATCATCTTCTTCGCTCCACAGTACTTCTTGAGTTGTAAATCTTTTTAAGCGGACAGAAGCGACTGCCCAAACACCCCAACCGTAACATACTAACAGTTCGCAAGCACTACCCCGCCCTGACTTTCTTTGAGACAAAAGCTGATTTGCCGCATTACTGATCCTGCCGATTGTCAAAATCCGCACATCGACACCTCACCACCCCCCCCCTATTGCCAGACCCCCTATCGACTACAAAACCCTATTTACTGTGGCCCAGCCGGTCCAAAACAGCGGACGCAGCGCGGATCCCACTGTTCATAGCCCCCTGAATAGAAGAGGTCTCACGGTGGTCACCGCACACGATCGGCCCATCGCTTCCCCATGGCTCGACCGATTTGACGACTGGCTCCAAATCGGGCACATTCTGCCTGGGCAGAGAATAGGGCAGCTCATAGGATCGCAAAAACTTCCAGTTTGCCACCTCTTCACCGTACCAACTTGCTAATTGCTCGCACACTTGTCGCATTGTGCTTTCCCTCCCTTGACCACTCCAATCGGCATGGGCCTGCAGACTTACCGAAAGGAGCGTTCGACCACCGGATGCATACTCGGGCGCTACCCGCGACAGCTCGACCACATGCCGCACGGGACCGCTCGCATCGTCACCACAGAGCATTAACATGGGTCGTCGCTGAACTGCGCGGGGAGCCGTAAAATAGAGACACACCGAGCCCTGCCAACCTCGATTTACTTGACAACCTTGATTGACAGGACCAGTCGACTCTTTCGAAACAGCATTCTTTTTCTCGCCATAATAGAGTCGATCTGCTGCACTGCTTTCGGTGGCCAACACGACCACCTTGGCACGAATGGTCTGCTGATCGCTGGTGGTGATCTCGGTCCCCTGAAGCGATTCGGCTCCTTGCTGTAATTTCAACACGCCCCGTGGAAGACTCTCCGCCAATTGACGCGGGATCGCCGCCATGCCTTCAGCAGGTAAGGCGATCGGCCCACTAGCGAACATCCGAAAGACAAATTCCATCATTCGGCTACTTGTCAGCAGGGCCGGTTCAAGAAAAACACCTCCCAAAAAAGGTACCCAAAACTGCTCGATGATCCCCTCACTAAATCCACAGCGGCGGAGTCGATCGAGGGTGGGCTCCGCAGTCCGCTGATAGAGCTCGTCCAGCGAACCGGATCGGCAATTTCGACGCAATCGACCGATTTTCCACTTGTCTGCCAAGGTCCCAACCGGCGCTGTTACGGTTGACCATAAATCGCTGGGACGGCGCCACGGATCGCCCAGCGGATACCACCTCCCCGCCGCTCGCACCAGCGCGCCAGGATCGAAATAACGCAACCGCAGAGTGGTATAGTCGAGCATCTCTTGGCAAGCTGGATAGGCGCAACAGAGGACCTGAAAACCATGGTCCAGTTGATAGCCATCCATGACGTCCGTACGCACTCGGCCGCCCACGCGATCGGTCGCTTCGAGAATCTGGAATTCCACCTGCGCGGCCTGCAACCGACGCGCACAACTCAACCCGGCCAAGCCGGCTCCTACAATCACAACGTCGGTCATCAATCCACCTTATAGCCGCGCTTTTGAAGCTCACTGGCCAGCACTTTCTTGGCCTGGTATTCGCCATGGACGAGTCGAATTTGGGCAGGCCGCTCGCTAAAGCCCTCCACAAAACGAATCAGATCTCCTTGGTCACCATGCGCGGAATAACCATCCAAGGTATGGATGCGCGCTCGCACATCGTATTGTCGGCCATCCAGCCGCACCCAACTGCTGCCGCGCTGCAGATAGCTTCCCGGCGTTCCGGCCGCTTGATAACCGACAAAAACGATGTCCGTCTCCTCCTGCCCCACAAACTGTTTCAGATAATTGACGACCCGCCCCCCGGTACACATGCCGCTCCCGGCCACCACGATGGCCGGCAATTCATGCTTGGCCAGGTGCTCGAGCAACTTGACATGCTCCTCGTGGTTGCGGACGGTGGTTAGGTTTTCGAAAACTAATGGTTGCGCGTCCGTCTGCAGCACTTGCAACGCCTCAGCCCCCCAGTACTCACGCAATGACTCAAAAAGCTTGGTGAACTCACTAGCTAAGGGGGAATCCACAATGACGTCGACTTGATTCATCATCGATCGCTGCTCGGTCTTCTGGACATGTTCGAAAATGAGATTCATTTCGTACAATAACGACTGAGTCCTGCCGAGTGAAAATGCAGGAATGATCGTTACACCTCGATTCTCCAGCGTATGCCGCAGAACTTTCTCCAGCGCATCGCGTCGATTTCCTTCCGTCTCATGCAGGCGATCGCCGTAAGTGCTCTCCATCACCAACAGATCAGCCCGGGGAGGACTGGTGAACTCCCGCAGCAAGGGCTCGTTGGAAGAACCGAGGTCACCCGAAAACACGACGATCCGCCCATCGACCAATTCCACTTCGAAAATGGTGGAGCCCAAAACATGTCCCGCCGGCCGCAAACGCACTTTCCCCCCCTGCGGCAAGGGAAACCATTCGCCGTAGGGCAGCGGGTGCAACATTCGATGGATTTTCCCTTGGAACGCCTGAATCATCCGCTTATTCCGCGTAAAACCAATGCGGAGCGCATCCTCCATAACCAGTGGTAGCAATTTTGCGGTCGGCGCGCTGCAAAAAATCGGTCCATCCCAACCCGCAGCCAATAAGTAAGGAACCCGCCCGACGTGGTCGATATGAACGTGTGTTAGCAACAGCGACTGAATTCCAAGCAGCGGAAATCGAACCTCTGGATTGGGACAAAGCTTTGCATCATTTCCCTGAAAGGTGCCGCAATCGACCAATACACTTCGTTGAGTATCAGTCCAAAGTTGATGACATGACCCAGTGACGCCCTCGCGCGCACCATGATGGACTAGCTTGATCGGATCCGCATTCACAGCAAACTTCCTTAAGTCGATAGCGAGGAATCGAATGACCCGAAAAGGACGACGGCAGTACACTCAGGTCCGCGAAAGCGCCCAGTATTACAGACAAAAGGGGAGAAGAATTGAAAAGTCGTAAAAAAATGCCGTAGTCACAACCGGCCAATTCGTTAAGATAGGAAGGTCGGCTCTATCTTGCCCCCCCTCCATGTGTTAACGCCGTATGCAACGGTCCAATTTGGCAACCGAGTGGTTGTTTCAACTTCCGCCCCGACGGCGTTCGCTCTTCCCATTTCCCAAGCCATTCGGTGTCATTGTCGGCCCAAGGTCGGTAATGCTTCGCACGCACCGCATGGACTCACCCCTCAACCCGTCCGCCCACTCAGCGGATTGCCCGGGATGAACACCTACAGCCTCGACTATATTGACGATCTGTACGTCAAATACGTCAACGATCCCAATAGTGTCTCCGAAAACTGGAGACAGTATTTCGAGCAATTCCTCGTCGCCTCCAGCGGCTCGAATTTGGCTATGCGTTCGGCACTTGTGCCCACGCCACCCGGAAACGGGTCGAGCGAACTGGCTGGCTCGCCAACGCCCAAACCTCTCGCCTCCGGTCAAACCGTCACTGACGAAATGCTCTGGCTGGCTCGAGTTCAAGACCGCATTGACCAACTGGTCCGCGAGTATCGTGTCCGTGGACACTTGGTAGCGGCGATCGATCCGCTGGGACTTTCCCAACCTTCTTGCCCAGAATTGAACCCGAGTGCGTACGGGCTCAGTGAAGCCGATCTGAGCCGCCCCTTCGATACCTCAGCGCTCGAAAATGTCTCCGGCCGCACCCTCTCGGATATTTTGGACAAACTGCGGAATACCTACTGCCGCAGCATCGGTGCCCAATTCATGCACATCGATAATCGCAATATCCGCGATTGGCTGCAACGCCGCATGGAAACCACCGAAAACCGATTGCCGCTGGCACATCAAGTCCAACGTCGTATTTACACACGCTTGGCGGATGCTTCGATTTTCGAAGAATTCGTACGGCGCAAATTCGTGGGCGCAAAAACCTTTTCGCTCGAAGGAGCCGAAAGCCTCATCCCGATGATTGACTTGGCGCTGGAAAAAGCGGGCCAGCACAAAGTCAAAGAAGTCGTCATGGCGATGGCTCACCGCGGCCGCCTCAATGTGATGGCCAATATTTTCAAGAAACGGGCAATGAATATTTTCTGGTCCTTCGAAGACCCGCGCCCCGATCTCAACCGAGGTGGCGGTGATGTCCGCTATCACCTCGGATATAGCAGCGACTGGACCACGGCCGCAGGGGAGAAACTACATATATCTCTCTGCTTTAACCCCAGCCACCTCGAATTCGTTAACCCCGTTGCGCTGGGTCGATGCCGCAGCAAACAAGACCGCCGCAGCGATGCCACTCGCACCGAAGGTCTAACGATTCTGGTTCACGGCGATGCCGCCTTTGCTGGCGAAGGTGTCGCGCAAGAAACACTCAACCTCAGCCAATTGGCCGGTTATCAAACCGGTGGCACCCTGCACATCGTGATCAATAATCAGGTGGGCTTCACTACGGAACCTCAACAAGGCCGCAGCACTACTTACGCCACCGATGTGGCTCGCATGCTGCAAATCCCCATTTTCCACGTCAATGGTGAAGACCCCGAAGCGGTTGCCCAAGTGGTTTCGCTGGCAATGGATTTTCGCAAGGAATTCCGCCGCGATGTCGTGATTGACCTCTATGCCTATCGCCGCTGGGGTCACAACGAAGGGGACGAACCTCGCTTTACCCAACCGCTGCAATACCAAGTGATTGATTCGCGGAAAAGCGTGCGAGAAAATTACTTGCAACGCTTGCTCGAACTGGGGCAAATGACTCAGGAAGAAGCAGACGAAATTCACCACCAACGACAAGAGAAGTTGGAAAGCGAATTTGAAGCAAGCCACACCGAAGAATTCATTCCCGACAATCAAACCCTCGGCGGATGCTGGCAGGACTATTTCGGTGGCACGGAACCGGTCGGTGCAGAGACAGTTACCCGCGTCCCTCGCGAGACCCTGTCGCGTCTGCTGAAAAAGATTACGGACATCCCAAGCGGATTTAATCTCCACAAAAAATTGCGACGTCCCATTGAACAACGTCGCGAAATGTCCGATGGCCTGTGCCCATTCGATTGGTCCAGCGGCGAAGCGGCGGCACTCGCCTCCTTGCTCAACGAAGGCCACCGAGTCCGCTTCACCGGCCAAGATTCTGAACGCGGTACCTTCAGCCAACGCCACAGCGTCTGGCACGATTGCAACGACAACGCGACCTATATGCCGCTGGCAAACTTGGCTCCCGATCAAGCACCGGTCGAAATCATCAATAGCCCCCTCAGCGAAGTGGGCGTACTCGGTTTCGAATACGGCTATTCGCTCGATTGCCCCGAAGGTCTAGTCGTTTGGGAAGCTCAATTCGGCGACTTTTGGAATGTTGCTCAGGTGATCGTTGACCAATTCATCGCCAGTGGTGAAGACAAATGGAAACGACTCAGCGGCCTCACGATGCTGCTGCCTCACGGCTTCGAAGGTCAAGGCCCTGAACATTGCAGCGCTAGACTCGAACGCTTTTTAGCCATGTCGGCCGAACACAACATTCAGGTGTGCCAACCGACCACTCCAGCTCAGTACTTTCACCTGCTCCGCAGACAAGTTCTTCAGCATTGGCGGAAACCGCTGATTTGCTTGACCCCTAAGAGTCTCTTGCGACATCCCCATTGCGTTTCGGATATCGAACAATTTACGGAGGGTTCCTTCCAACGCATCTTGCGAGATACCCAGGTCCTGCCTGAGGACGCCCGACGCATCCTGATGTGTACCGGAAAAATCTACTACGACCTGATCGATGCACGACAACAACGGGGTATCGACGATGTCGCGATCATGCGCATCGAACAACTCTATCCCCTATCGTCGCCGCAACTGATGAAGTCGCTGGAAGGCTTTGCCACGGGCAGTGACTTGATTTGGATTCAGGAAGAACCAGCCAATATGGGCGCTTGGCCGTATATGAAACTTCGCTTCGGTGACGAACTGAGCGAGCGTTTTCAGTTCCGTCGCATCAGCCGGTGTGAGTCGGCCAGCCCCAGCACGGGCAGCCTTAATGCTCATAAACTGGAACAGGCCGAATTGCTCGAATCGGCATTCGCCAACCTTCAAATACCCGTCTAACTGAATCCCTAGCCGGGTAAGGTGTCTTCCGGTTCGCGGTCTGCCCAGACCGCGTCCGCGGAATTCACTTGCTTGTCAGCTTGCCCCTTCAACAACTCGTCCAGGGGCACTTCCGTACCGACCGTTGTCGCAATCGCGTCAGCATTCTCCCTGCCAAACAAGGCGACGACTGCGGTAATATTGTCGGCGCCTCCGCGCTCGTTTGCCTTGCAGATCAACTCACGACAGATCGAATCAGCGGTCCCTTCGCCAGACATAATGCTGGTCAATTCGTCGTTCTGCAAATGGCGATAAAGCCCGTCCGAGCATAGCAGAATCGAATCGCCGGGAACCAGATCCACCCGCCGCACTTCCGCAGTGAGATCGTCCTGCCCCCCTCCCAAAACGTTCCACAAAACGTTGCTCCAACGACTTGTCTCTTCTTCCTCCTCCTTCAATCCGCCCGATTCCACCAATTGACGCGCCAAGGTGTGATCGCGCGTCAAGCGTTCCACTTGGCCGCGGCGAAAAAGATAGCATCGGGAATCCCCAGCATGAACGACATATAAGCGGGGCCAATTGACATAAGCCATCGTCAATGTGGTTCCCATTCCCCGTTGACCCTGATGCGTATTCCCTTCTTTCACGATGCGTCGGTGGGCCGATTTCAGTAGCTGTTTGAGGTTCTCAATAAAGTCATCCTCAGAATCGCGATCCAAATTGAAAAACCAGTGGATGCTGTTAAGCAAACGTTCCACTAAATAGTCAATCGCCAGGGTGCTGGCTCGCTCACCTGCCGCATGGCCACCCATACCATCGGCCACCATCAGCAACCGGCCCATCGATCCACCATACAATCGGCATTGCTGCGACAAAGGGAGACTCGTCGCTTCCACCAACATCGATTTCTTCAAGTTGGCAATCAAGAACTGATCCTGATTGGTGGAGCGTACACGGCCAATATCTGTTAATCCCGCGCATTCCATGTGTTCGCGCATACGTACACCCCTTCATGCCCATCGGTCGCTGTTAAAACATTTACCGCAATTGCCTCGGCGAGACTTCACGAACGCTACGGCGAGGGACGCTTCGTATCAACTCGCTCCGATTCTAACAGGTCTGGCGACGCCGAGTATCCTTGAGCATCTTTCGTTGCCGGTAGAAGCGTTTCGGTCGATCTTGATTTGACAATGCAAAATATACCAACGATCAATAACATGGCGCCCGTGATCCGCAAACCGTTGGCGGGCTGACGAGGATTTCCCATCCAGCCCATCTGATCCAATATCAGCGAAGCAATCACCTGCCCCGTGATCACTGCAGCAAACCAGGCTAACGAGCCAATCTTCGGAACAAAATATAAGGAAGCAGTGACCAGAACCGTTCCAATAGCGCCACCAATCCATGTCCACCACGGCAGCGAAAATGGTGATACCGTCATCCGCGGCGGGAATTGTCCCATCAGGACCAACACGATGACCAATAGCGCGGTTCCCGATGCAAAGGAAATAGTGGACGCATGCAAGGGATGCCCCACAAATCGCCCCAAGAATCCATTGGCGCTCGGCTGCGCACCCAGCAAACATCCCGCCAGCAATCCAACTAATACCGCTAACGGAAAAAACCAACTCTGCTGATTCAAGCGATCATCCTTGTGATTTAACCGCTGCCATGAACTCCCGCTTCTCCGGACCAGCGACTTCAGGACCAACATGCGAAATCCGATTCTGCCCGTCCACAAAAACCACTTTGGGCTGGTGATTCAAGGATTCCTCTGCTGCATAAAATCCAAATGCGGCCACGATCACGCGATCGCCCGGAAATATCAAATGGGCCGCTGCACCATTCGCACAAATATCACTGGTCCCACGGCGACCAACAATGGCGTAGGTCTCCAAGCGAGTCCCCCGTGTTACATTCCAAACATGCAATGACTCATAGGGCACAATACCCGTCGCCTCCAACAACTCAGGGGGCAGCGTCAAGCTTCCCTCGTAATCGAGATTGGCGGCGGTAACTGTTGCACCGTGAATTTTTGCTAACAACAATTTGCGAAACATTTCTCGTCTGCTTCAACCGAGTACCGACTTTAATAACTCGGTCGTCTGAGGGTCCGACAGTGATAATTTTCCGAAGCCTTGAATCGCACCTAACTTGATCGCCTCTTGCTGATGCTCTGCGTAGTTCGTAACAAGCATCACGGGAATATCCTGCCAGCGTTCGTCGGCGCGAATTTGACGAATCACTTCCATCCCATCCGAATAGTCGCAATCTAGTTTGCGATTTACCAAAACCAACTTCACCGGCCCGGCGGCTAATCGCTCCAGCGTATCCTCCGCACCATGGGTTTGCACAACCTGCGCCGCAAACTCCCGCTGAATCTTTCCACGTATTGCCGAGTAGTCCGGACCGCAATTACCACAATCAATTACCACATCCATTATTGCAGCCCCCCTGGATTTTGAACCGCTTCGCCGATCGCAAACAGTCGATCCTTCGTGCTAATAAACAAAGTGCCATTGGTGGCGGTCGGCGTGCTGTAAATACTCGATCCCATATTGATTTCGGCGATCGGTTCCCTTTGATCTGCACCCAATTCGAAGATCGCCACATCGCCATCCTCATCTCCCACAAAGACTCGCCCATCCGCAATCAATGCACTTCCCCAAACCGCAGCAGCCATGTCATAGGTAAAGTGCACAAGAGGCTGTCCGTTGCCATCACCCCTCGCTGCCAAACAATGAACAATACCCGCAAAGTCAACTATATAGAGCAACTCGCCGCTGGCGGAGGCAGTACTCAAGGTGCGATGCATCTGCTCTTCAAAAGCAAGCTTCCCATTACCGTCAACATCATAACTGACATACTTCCACACGGCGGAGGACTCGGGATTCGCTATCACCGTCTCACCGGCAGCACGATCGACAGCTTGAAGCCTCCTCGCAGGCACCGACACCTGCGCACCGCCAACCTCTTTGACTACCAATTCAGCACTCACATCGCCTCGCTTGGTCGGATCGATGCACCACAAACAACCCTCTGCACTCCCCGCTTCCGGATCCTGCCCGACGGCAATGTACACCAGCCCCTCATGGACCACGGGTGTAGCAATCAGTTGATTGCGATCTCCACGACCTCCTGAAAGCCACTCGGAATCTTTGGGATTGCAATCAAACTTCCACAACAGTTCAGGCTCGCCTGCTTTACCTGAATTGGCCGCAAAACTGTAAAGCCAACCGTCACCACCCGCGAAAAGCACTTGCACCTCACCACCGAGCTCTGCCACTGCAGGACTCGACCATTGCCCATGTAACACATTCGCTCCAGGTGAATTGTCAGCCCAGACGATGGTTCCATCCGCCTTGTTCAAACAAAGAAAACTGGCCGCCGATGCAGCAAACTCGCTTCGTGCACCTTCATCGAAACCGTTGCCCGTATTGACATAAAGCCAGTCGCCCCAAGTAGTCGCGCTGCTGGCACACATATTGACCTGGCTAATGCCCAGCTCTTTCATCATGTCAAATACCCACACCACTTCCGCATGCCCCTCGGTTGAACCCGCCGTCGCCGCGCAGCAAACTTCGCCGCGGTTGGTGACAAAATAAACGAGCCCCCCCTCCACCAGCGGAGTAGAACACAAACCCTGCAACGGCCAATCGTGTGTCCGGCCCGAGCTCAATTTTTCGCTGCTGTGCTGCCATAACCACCCCCCATTTGCTTCATCGAAACACAGTAAACATCCCAGGTCCACCTGTTTCGGATAGCGGGAAAGGTAGCCGGAGCCATTGTTCGTTCCAATGAACACCTTGCCTTCTGAAACTACCGGATTCCCGTAACTTAGGCTCCCCAAGTTAGCAAACCAGCGAATATTCTCGGACGATGACTTATCCCACGCGCCACTTCGTCGATCAAACTTCCCCACATTCCAGTTCATAGGCAAACCGACAGCGGCAGAGCAATTGTTCTTGAGCGATGTTCCACCCCACTGCGGCCAATCTTGTTCACGAACCGACGCGCGGCAAAGTAACCATTGCTCTTCACTTTTCTCAGCGCCATATTCAGCGCCATACCCAGCAGAATTGCTAGGCATTGCAGATTGCTGATCCGCAGCCGGGCTCGGAGGTTTTTCCGGAGGTGCGTTTTCCTCGAGCGCTTGTACCGCATCAAGCCGCTGCTCCGCTTCCTGCTCAAGACTATCGTCCTGACAGCCAGCAACTCCAGCAGCAGCGACGCTTCCAAGCCCCACCGCAACCATCAACATCAACCAAACAGATAGTTCACTCTTCAATCGAAAAACTCATCTTCGGGGTCAAATTTTGGTGAACAAAAAACGATCACTCGCATCTCACCAATGGCTCGATGCCTAACGCCTGCTGGTATAAACACTGCCATTAACGACTCAACTGGTCTTTTTTCGCCGTCCAGCTCAATGGCAGCACCCTCGTCGCATTCCAGAATAACGTACGTCTCGTTTACCATGCGGTGGTAATGCGTTCGCGCATCTTTGCTAATGTCCGTTAAGTGAACGGACGTAGCTGACTCACGCAGCTCCCCAAATGCCCGTCGCGACACCCCGCATGGGCATTCGACGGGCGCAATCTCAAGCAGATCGACCAGCGTTCCCTTGCCAGCTATCACATCAAGATCGACATCCGTATCGTTACGACTAGCCTGCATATACTTCTGAGCACTCATAAGAAAGACAAGGGAGCGAGACAGAATCCCGTGTTGAACCACGGAAGCGCGAGTTCATATTACACCGATGGTAGCGAAGATTCCATAAGCAACGACCTGCCCCCACTGACGAGTGAGCTTGCTAGACCACACCCAATAGAAAACTGGCCGTCATAAGTTAACAAGCTTGGGAAATTGGGTGAGGAGGTTAATCAGCGGAGTCAGTTAGGCCGATACCTATGTTGTCGCTGATGCAACGCCTCGCCATCCCGCAACGGTGAGCGTGCGTTGAAGCAGTGACAAAACTTTGCGGTTTGAACCATCGGATGGTTCGAACAAATGCTGCAGAATGCATCGCACAGTGACAGGAATGCTCAGGTGCCAAACGGCCCTGTGTTCTGGATTTGGTAAGCAGAACGAAGTCGAACGTTGACATGGCCTTGAGAGGGGCAATGAAGGCGGGAGTGCTAGCCGGCCCGGCAGGGCTCGATCGGCGGCGGCTTCGTCCACCGATCGCGTCCGCGGCCATCCAGATAACTTGTTAACTATGCGGCGCATCTGCTGACCCAGTTGAAAGCGTAGGAGACGTGGCTCCATGAAACGATCAATTCTTGTAGGTGTCATGGTTCTCGGAACAAGTTTCTGTTCCCAGAGCTTTGGCTTTGACTTGCTCGACCGAATGCTCGGTCTCAAAGGCAGCGGATGCGATAGCTCCTGCTGTGATACAGTAGTATGCGACTCCGCTCCTTGCGGTGGATGTGCTGAACCTGCTTGCGGTTGCGAAGCTCCTTGCGGTGGTTGTGCTTCGGCATGCGAACCAGCTTGTGGCTGCGAAGCTCCTTGCGGTGGATGTGCTTCGGCATGCGAACCAGCTTGCGGTTGCGAAGCTCCTTGCGGCGGTTGTGCTTCGGCATGTGAACCTGCTTGTGGTTGCGAAACCCCTTGCGGCGAATGTGCACCCACTTGCGGTTGCGAAGTTAGCGCTTGCAGCCCCCGTAAAGGTTTGCTCGACAAACTTTTCGGTGGCCTAAAGTGTGGCGATAAGGGCTGCGATAGCTGCTGTGACGTAGGTTGTGCTCCCGCTTGCGAACCAGCTTGCGGGTGCGAAATCGCCAGCAACTGCGGTTGCAGCTGTGCACCCACCTGCGGTGCAGAAGTTTCTTGCTGTGCACCTAAAAAAGGTGGACTGCTCAAGAAATTGTTCGGCAAGCTCAAGAGCAAGAGCTGCTGTGACAGCGGTTGCGATACAGCGTGCGATGCCGTTGGTTGCAGCAGCTGCTCAAGCTGCGGAAGTGTTCCAGCCATGGGCACGACCCCAGCACCGATGATGGACTCAGCTCCAGCACAAGAAGTCAGCCCCATGCCACCAGCACCGGTTGTTGACCACAGTGCGTTCCTGAACAGCAAGCGTCGCGTCATTCAGGCCAGCAACTACGCCCGCTGATAAAGCGAAGCGTTAGTAGCTGCTACCCTAAGACGTGAACCTGAAAGCGGCTCGGTTGGTGAAAACCTCCGAGCCGCTTTTTTTGTTGCTTCTCCGACACTTTGCCGTTTTCATCAATGCCCTGTTACTAATCGCGCAAATGCTCATCGTGCAAATGCTAATCGTGCAAACCAAACTCCGTCGCTAACTTCAAACAAGATTCGACCTCGGCAAACTGAATCTCCTTGGCCCGGACAAACCCCCGCATTGTCAGCGAAAAATCGCGGTGCAGATGATGCAAAATCAATCCCGCCCGACAAAGCTCGCAAAACCCTTCAAAAAACCTTAGCGTCACTTCAGGACGCTCCCGGTCTCGAAAAGCTATCGTGCGGTGCTCGTCCTCTTCCACATAGATGGCCAACATTCTGGCGGGTGCCTCAAACGCCGTACTGACGCCACGCACCTCAATCACACCCCGATGCCGAGCCGCATAGAGAATCGCTTGACCTTCCAGCGAAATTCTCGCGTCCCCTTCCGACTCTGCGTCAGGTGGATGCACGATAGATCGGGCACAAACGGCTGCCAACGCGCTTAAGGTTGGGGCACCCTCCCCTAAGGCGCTCCAACTGGCGGCCATTTCCCCATGAAATGCATTTTCACGACTAGATTCCATCTCACTTTTCCTTTGCTCAAACCACACTTGGTGTTCACAACAACACCCAGTCGCTACCACTTGAGCCGCAACCTGTGCCTTCTCCAAACCCGAACCTCAATATAGAGTGGCTGTCTTTCGCATCCCTTCGCTAACCCTTGCGCACACGAAATCGAGAGTCCGCACTTTACTATGGTTTCGATTATTCTCGCCGTGTTCGTCATTGGATACCTCGGTATCGCTTTCGAACACACTATCCGCATCAATAAAGCCGCCTCTGCACTGTTGATTGGCGTTCTTTGCTGGACGCTGTACATCGTTAATGTCAATGGTCTTCTGCCTCCCGCGATGATCCCCGATTGGTTCATTCTTGAGGCCCAAGAATCCCAAGTCGACAACATACCTCAACATTTCGCCTTGGAAGGTCAACACCTTCATCTCACTGGCGAAATCGCCAGCATTCTCTTCTTCCTGATGGGAGCAATGACAATCGTAGAGTTGATTGACGCTCACGAGGGTCTGGCAATCATCACTAATTGCATTCGGACTCGAAACAAACGAACGCTCCTCTGGATCATCGGGCTTCTCGCATTCTTCTTTTCCGCGGTACTCGATAACTTGACGACAACCATCGTGCTAGTTTCACTGATTCGCAAATTGGTTCAAAACCGTGAAGATCGACTCCGCTTCGTAGGTCTCATTGTAATCGCGGCAAACGCCGGAGGCGCGTGGACCGTCATCGGTGACATCACCACGACCATGCTTTGGATCAAACATAAGATCGAAGCAATTGATGTGATGCGAGAGCTGTTCCTCGGCAGCTTTGTATGCTTGCTTGTTCCACTCATTGGACTTTCACTCTCGATGAAAGGTGAACTGGAACCAATCGAAGTTCCTGCTCGCAAAATAGATCATCACATCAAGCCTTGGCATCAATGGTTGTTTCTGGTGCTTGGGTTGCTCGGACTTCTTTTTGTTCCACTCTTCAAATCGTTTACCCACTTGCCTCCCTACATGGGCATGATGCTTAGCCTGTCCGTCTTGTGGATGGCTTCAGAATTAGTCAGCCACACACTGGACGAAGCCGTTCGCTCAACTACTGGAGTGATTGGTGCACTGCAGCGTGTCGACATGTCGAGCGTTTTGTTCTTCCTAGGGATCCTCCTCGCAGTCGGCTCGCTTGGCGCTTTTGGACTCCTGCAGAATACTGCCCTATGGCTCGATAACACGCTTCCCAACCGCGAGTCGGTTGCCATCGTGATTGGTCTCGTTTCCTCGGTCGTTGATAACGTACCGCTCGTCGCCGCCGGCCTGGAGATGTATACCATGCCGACCAATGATCCGTTTTGGATGCTGTTGGCCTATTGTGCTGGCACCGGTGGTAGCTGCCTGATCATTGGCTCCGCCGCAGGCGTGGCTGCGATGGGTATCGAGCACGTGGACTTTGTGTGGTACCTCCGTCGTATCGCCCCATGGGCGCTGGCCGGTTACCTGTCGGGCGCCGCAGTGGTTATCCTGCAGCGCACTGTTTTCTAGCGAAATTGAAAACTAGGGTCCGCAGGACAATAGATCGCGCCGGATTGCCCTGCATTGTCGAGCATTGCTTATTAAGATGGTGCCCGCAGCCTCCGGAATTACCATCTTCTCTCTCAGTCTAATAATCACATGGCAAGCCGCCCTAATACACCATCAGAAATTACCCGGTTCAAACGTACCGGCTGGTTCTCTCACGAGGGCATCGCATTTCCCTTGGGTGTTACTTGGATTCCCGAAGAACTTGCATTTAATTTTGCTCTCTATTCGAAACATGCAACCAACGTAACTCTGCTGATCTTCAGCGATCAAGATTTTCATCACCCTTGCTTACGATTTGAATTTAGTCACCTAACGAATAAATCGGGTCGAATCTGGCACTGTCGTATTCCCGAGTCTCTGGTGGCCTGTGGCCGCTATTACGCGTATGTAGTCGATGGACCACCCACTCATTACGAATGGGAACGACATGCGTTTGATCGCGACAAACTTTTGGTCGACCCTTATGCCAAAAGCATCTATTTTCCACCAGCATTCAATCGCAATTCCGCAATGCGGCCCGGTTCCAATATTGGCAAAGCGCCTCTTGGAGTCCTACCAACCAAACACCCGCCCGCTCCAACAACTCCCGATCAAGTCCCTTTTCATCAACATGATTTGATCATCTACGAAATGCATGTGCGCGGACTTACCATGCACTCCTCCAGTGGCGTAGCGGAAGATAGACGCGGTACGTACTTGGGTGTGATTGACAAAATCCCTTACCTGCTCGACTTGGGTGTGACGGCCGTTGAACTCTTGCCCGTGCATCAATTCGATCCCCAAGAAGGCAACTATTGGGGATACATGACGATGAATTTCTTCGCACCTCACGCCCAATATGCTCAAGACGCACGTCGAGCCGCCGATGAATTCGCTCAAATGGTGGCCGCTCTGCACGCTGCCGATATCGAAGTACTACTCGACGTGGTCTTCAATCATACCGCAGAAGGAGATCAAACCGGGCCCTGCTACAGCTTCAAAGGAATTGATAACAGCACCTATTACATTCCCAACGGCTCTGACGAATTTCCCTATGCCAACTACTCCGGCACTGGCAACACGCTGCACAGCAAGAATCGCTACGTCGGACGAATGATTCTCGACAGCTTACGACACTGGGTTCAGGCGTACCACATTGATGGCTTCCGCTTCGACCTGGCAGGTGTATTCAGTCGCGAGGAACCTGGCTCAACCATTCCAACCGACTCAGCGCTCATCTCAGCTATCCGAGCTGATCCTGTATTGGGCGATTGTCGCTTGATTGCCGAACCATGGGATGCGGCTGGCCTTAATCAACTAGGTCGTGATTTTCCAGGTAAACGCTGGTACCAATGGAATGGCGAATTTCGTGATGACATTCGACGTTTTGTAAAAGGAGATCCCGGGCTCGTTACTTCGGTCATGCGCCGACTCTACGGAAGCGATGATCTCTTTCCGGATAATCTCATGGAAGCCTGCCATCCTTATCAAAGCATTAATTTCATTACCTCTCACGATGGCTTCACCCTATACGACTTAACTGCCTACAACGAGCGACATAACTTGGCCAACGGCGAAGACAATCGCGATGGCAATCAAGTCAACTTTAGTTGGAACTGTGGCTGCGAAGGGGATGTCGATGCACCTCCTGAAGTCACTCAATTGAGAATTCAACAGGCCAAAAATTTCTGCACTCTTCTCATGCTGGCCAACGGCACCGCCATGTTCTGCGCGGGTGACGAATTCCTCAACACACAAAATGGCAACAACAATCCCTACAATCAAGACAACGAAATCACGTGGCTCGACTGGGATCGCCTCGAACAACACCAGGATTATTTTCGTTTCTTCAAGCATATGATCGCTTTCCGAAAAGCACATCCCACTATCTCACGCAGCCGCTTTTGGCGCGAAGACATTCGTTGGTATGGCTGCGGACCCCTTGTCGACTTCTCCGACAACGCCTTCCACTTAGCCTATTGCCTCGATGGCATCTCTCAAGAGGATGTGGATCTATACGTAATGATCAACACTCATTGGGAAGAGACGATTTTCACTATTCAAGAATACGACGGCCGAGGTTGGAAATTAGTTGTCGATACAAGCCAACCCAGCCCCAACGATATTCACTTGCCTGGTACCGAACCCTCGGTTGCCAGCGAACAAATCAACCTCAAGGGCAGGTCCATCGTGGTACTTATGCGGCCTCCAAAAGCTCGTGAAAAAACAGTGCTCGCGTCATAGTCCGATTGTCACTTCCAGCAACCGGTCACTTCGATGAACCCTATTGAATCACTCCCTAATCTCGGTCCTAAAAGCAGCCAATGGCTTCGCCAGGCGGGCATCACCTCCACTGAAGAACTCCATCGACTCGGCCCCGTCCTGGCATTCCAATTGGTCAAACAAAAGCAGCCCAAAGCAAGTCTAAACCTGCTTTGGGCATTGGCGGCCGGATTGCAAAATACGGACTGGCGAGAGCTCGATATGAATGCCAAACAACATCTAATCGAGCAACTTGATTGACGCAACTCGATTGACGCAAAGCCCACTGCTCTCAATCTTTCCCGCCCTGGCCATCCCACGCGAACTGTCCAATCCAAGCAAACTGTGCAAAACCAGTCTCCACTTTGATGCCGCAAAGCCGCAGCGGCACCTGCTGTCCCGCCTGACAGTGACTCGGAACCTCACTGGAATTCGTAATCGGGCCACTGGCCGAGTGCTTGACAATCCGAGCAAACCAGCCACCCTTCCTCGTCCGCTTGGCGAGTAATTCACACTGTACGATATCCCCCGATCGCACGCCGTTGTGATCATGACGCGACTTGACACCATTCGCATACTGGTGGCTCCGCGGGGCTCGGTCCAAGAACAAGAAAAAATAGCCCCCGTCTTCGCGATTCACGACCTCCCATGAACCGGCCAGCAGACTCCCGATCCAGCGCTCAATATAGACTTCGCTGGGTCGCGATGGGTCTCTGACGATGAAACTGCGATCTAAACTCAGTTTCTTCAGGTAGCGATCAACCCGCAGCTTCGCGTGTGTCGCGGCCGCTGCAAGCGTCGGGAACATCGACACCAGCGATGCGTTCCCATTGGCCCGACGACACATTACTCGAAAAGAATTTGCTGCAACAATATAGTTGCTATTGGCACCAACAACGTGGCCCGACGAATAAGCACCGGACATTGATTCCATCTCCCATAAATGCACTCACGACCTTGCGCGCGCACCCTGACCACCCGGCCAGCGCCGCAAGTTCTATGAGTGAAAATTCAGGAATCAATGTCAAAACATCGCATGTCTCATGGAAAAAAGACTCGGGAACAATGATAGAGACAATCCCTTGATCTTAGGGTTCGCGACAAATGAAAAAAATCTAAAACGGCTTGGATAGTCAATTCTTGCTAAGACGCCTTAGCTGAAAAAGTGGCTTGTCCATCAGCAAGTCTTTCACTTTTTCTCTTGCTAGAACTTCTTTGTTTTTTGATTCTTCACCTTTTAGTTGCACCACGAAGTCTTGACTCGACTCTTTTAATGTTCCCACTACTTGACTCTCTTTCAACAGTGCCTTGAATTTCGTCGGCTCCGGGATCCAAATCTCCAACTTGCCATCCTCGGCTAGCTGATAGAGACAGAACGAAAAGCCCTCGTCTCCTTTATAAAACAAGTACTTATTCGCTCCAATTAGACGTGCTTCCAACGTATGCTGTTCCGCTTTGAATTGATCCAAGTCTTCGTTCCACTCCAAGGCACCCAAAATGATTTCATTCTTCGAAGAGAGTCGAATTTCGACGACCACTCCTTCCAAATCGTCCAACCACTTTCCGACGAGCTGTTGGATTTCTTTTTCGGGCAATGGATCACCGATGGGACGATCTGTGACAACCAAATTGCATCCACTGAGACTCAGCAGAACGATCCCCGCTACCAACACGATGGACTTCTTGAGCATTGCTTGCTCCTTGAAAAAAGATGGAACCGATTGTTAACACAATGAGCTTAAGGCACGATGCCTTTACTTCTTCTTGGCAAATAGTTCGTTTAGAAAACTTCGCATTGCGGTCCAAGATCGCTTGTCAGCATTCTCGTTGTATGCTGCGCCTGTCGAGTTATCGTTTCCCGCCATCGGCTGCGTAAATGAATGGACGGCGCCAGAGTAATAGATCATTTGCCAGTCGACCTTGGCATCGTTCAATTCCAGCTTGAAAGCGTCGATGTCGGCCTCCGGAACAAAGGGATCATCCGCGCCATGGCAAACCAATACCTTGGCTTGAATATTCTTGCCATCCTCAGGCGACGGCGAATCGAGCCCACCATGAAAACTGACCACCCCCTGCACCGACGCGCCGCTTCGTGCCAATTCCAGTACCCCGGTTCCACCAAAACAGTATCCAATCGCAGCGACTTGATCCTTGTTGACATTTGCTTGTGATCGCAATTGATCTAAACCAAGATTCAATCGACGTCGATACAGCTCGCGATCACTTTTGTATTTGCCAGCTTGAGTCGCAGCGTCACTCTGATTCATGGGGCGAATACCTTTTCCATAAATATCCAACGCAAAGGCTACATAACCCATCTCTGCCAATTGACGACAACGATTCTTCTCGTACATGGTCAACCCAGTCCACTGGTGTACCACCAAGATCCCCGGCAATTTCCTCCCCTCCGCTGCATTTACCTTTTCCGGATCAAATGCCACAAATCCCTCCAATACAGTCTCACCGTCGGAATATTCGACCACTTTGGTCTGCACTTCCGCGTGCGTTACCGAAACCATTCCCAAGCACACCGCCATTACCAACACGAATCGCATCGCTATTTTCCTCAAGAAGTCATCAATCGAAGGCAATAATAGTCGCCTATCGCTCCGCGAAAGTTCTAAAAAAGCAGCGAATAACGACGCTACTTTCGCGGAGCCAAAGGCGACTATCATTGTAGCACCGTTCCGCACATCGCCATATCCTTTGCCATTCGGCTCCGGCCCGTCGTTCCTTACCTGACCAAGATCATTCCCACGATGCTCATTGCACCACTCCACCTCACCTACAGAGCCATAGCGTTAGTACTTCTTGCCTTCATCTCTTTCATGCTCCAAGTTCCCTCCGTCTGTGGTCAAGAACCTGAAGAACTTACAGATCGCCTGCGCGCTGCCGAGACTGCGATGAAGCATTCGACTTCCTTGGCTCACCATGCGTTTCAATTGCAATACGCTGCGGATATCTCACTGGCACAAATGTGTTGGCAGCAGGGCCAGCTCGAGCGTTCGATTGCATTGCTCCAAAGACACCATCCCGCCGCGATACAAGAGGAGTCTCGCCAGGATGAAATGCGAGGGCTTGAATGGCACCTGCTGTGGAGACTCGCTCACCCAGAGCGATGCGTGCTGACCACTCGGCAACTTCCATTGGGTATGGTCGCCTACTTGGCTGATGACTCGGGCATTCTCGCAAGCGAGTTTTCTTACACCTATTCTCAGCCTGGTACTCTCTTTTCTACCTCTCCGGCCAATATATCTCCAGCCAACTCCGATGCGACAAGCAAGCTTCTCTGGCAGCAGCCCAAAGACAGTGGCGCCGCGACAAACAACTTTGCAGGCTTTCGGTGCTTTGCAATTCATCCCGCTAACGATGTGATCGCCATACCGGATCGCTTAGCGATTCATCTTTTAGACCGCAGCACTGGCAAGATTCTTCACACACTCACGGGCCACTCCGACGTTGTTTCGGCAGTCGCCTTTTCACCCGACGGTAAGATACTTGCCTCCGGTAGTCTCGATCGCACCATTCGGCTTTGGAATACTGTTACAGGAGCCCTACTGAATACGCTAAATGGCAACAAACTCGGTGTTCTCGCACTCGACTTTTCGATCGATGGCAGTCTTCTAGCAAGTGGTGGAGGTGATCCGCGCGCACCCGATTGGAATCGTCGCGCTCAAGGCGAACTGGCCATCTGGGACCTCCAGTCTCAACAACGACATCAGGTCATCGGAATCACCGCCTCAGTACAATCACTCGATTACTCTGCAGATGGTAAATGGCTAGGAATAGGACTCTTCAATGGTACCGTTTCCTTGATGCGGTCCAATGACTATCTCAATCGACGAGAATGGAAACACTCAAAGAGTGCTGTGAATTGCATTTGCTTTGCCCCCGATTCTCAATCGCTGGCTATCGCTTCGAACGACGGCCTGATCCGCTTGCGACAAACAAAGACCGGTGATGAACTCGCCCAGTATCGAGGGCACATCGGCTCTGTCGATTCCCTCGCTTTCAATCGAGATGGCAGTCAATTTGTTAGTGGCGGTGCCGACAAGAAAATACGCCTTTGGGATACGAACATTCAATCCGATCGAGTCCAAATTCAGCTTCCCGCATGGAGCATCCAAAGCCTGCAGTTCAACTCTACCAACGATAGGTTATTAGCATCGGATTTCAGTAACGTGTGGCTGATCGACACGAATACATGCAAACCTTTGCGCAGCGTGCGAACCGGTCACTGGACGACTGCCATGAGCCTATCATCAGACGACCAATTTCTGATCACGGCTGGAAAGAGCGAACCGGACGGCGGAGGAGGTCCACTCGTTCGCGTCTGGAATTTAAATCAAGGGACGATCCGATCCGAGCTACCCACACTGCTCGATTCAGTTCGCGCAATCACCCCCGCTCCCCTTGGCCCTTTCCTCGTTGGCCATTTTACTGACAAGAACTCGACGACTCATGCCATCCGACTTTGGAATGTTGATACGGGCAAAGCGATGCACGACTGGCCCGAAAGCCGATGCGCTTCCTTTTCTCCCCTTGGCCAATGGCTGGCGGTCGCCACCGGCAATCGCGTTAACCTTTATGATCTCGCGGAACAGCAACCCTCCCAGACGATCGAAATCGAATCGGCGGTGAATGCAGTCTCGTTTTCTTCGGATGGCGGCAAACTGGCTGTCGCAGACATTAACGGCGCCATCTCTATTTGGCGGTTAGACTCTTTCCAAAAACAGACTTCATTCGTCAGCGACATGGCACCCGTCACTCATCTGCAATTTACTCACCAAGATAGGGAAGTTCTTACGGTCACTCCGACTGGCGTCGCGCGCTGGAACGTTGACGGTAGCGAAAAACTCAATTCAATCCAAACTTCAACCATTCCGCATGTCATCACCCCCGATGGTCGCACCCTGATAACGGCGGCAGGCGAAGTCCAATTCTGGCAACTGGAAACCAGTGAGCCGCTGATTGTGTACCCAGACTATGGATTCAGCGGTTCCAAACTGATCCTCTCTGCCGATGGAAAGATGCTGGCCCAAGCAGGCGGCAGCCGCGATGAAACGAACGGCGTCATACTTTGGAATGCCACTCTACCATCCGATAATCTTGACGCGGCTCAATCAACCACGGAAATGGAGCTCCAGAATTCCTCTCGGTGAGCTAGAAAATTTGCCGAATTGCTGCGATATTGTTGCTTTCCAGACTCCATTCAGGCAATTGAACCACGTTTTCGCTGCGAGACCATCGCTATGGGTAGAAGTTTCGAAGTTCGCAAAGTTTCGATGGCCAAAACGGCAGGCCAAAAATCGAAGCTGTACTCGAAGTATGGCAAACAATTATACGTTTGCGGCAAAAATGGCGGTGCCGACCCATCTGCAAACCCCTCTCTGCGCAGCCTCATCGAAAAAGCCAAACGAGAACAAGTCCCTAGCCACGTCATAGAGAAAGCCCTAGAAAAAGCTCGGGGTAGCGGGGGCGAAGACTTCGTCTCCGCACGATACGAAGGCTTTGGACCCGGTGGCTGCTCGGTCATCATCGATTGCCTGACCGACAATAACAATCGCACGATCACCGACGTTCGCAATTGCTTTACCAAGACCGGCGCTAAAATGGGTGCACCCGGCGCAGCATCCTACCAGTTCGATCACCTCGCAGTGCTCTCCTTCAAAGGGGACAACGGCGACCAGGTTCTCGAAGCCATGTTGGCAGCCGATGTGGATGTTACCGACGTTGAATGCGAAGAGGGAAACGTCACAATTTTCGCCCCCGCAACGGAGTTCAATAAGGCCAAACAAGCCCTTTTGGAAGCACTACCAAAAGTCGAATTGGAAGTGGAGGAAATTACCTTCATTCCGCAATCTCGCTCCGAAATTAGTGCAGACGATTTGCCCATGTTTGAAAAATTCATGAACATGCTCAATGACTGCGACGACGTTCAAGACGTCTACCATAATGCGTCCTTGCCGGCCTAGTCGGCTGCTCACTCTGCGAATTTACTAAGGCGATTGATCGAATAAAACTTTTTGGGAACCGCTCACCCCAATCATGCGTCGATCGGTTGCCCTAAAGTTCCCCATGGAGTCGTTCGCATCATGCAATTGCCATTTAACCCCTCTGCAACAAAACTCACACGAAGAAGTTTTCAGCAGCTTGCAATCAGCGCTGGGCTACTTGCTCTACCTCGCTGGGGAATGGCGGACAGCCCTCCCAACAGCGATGACAATTTGACCATCGCCAATAATCGTTTCGCTTTGCAATTCCTACAGAGTATTGAGACGGCCGCGCACGCCGAAAACGAAGTCTTCTCTCCCATCTCGATCGAGTCGGCGTTGCTGATGACGTTGGAAGGAGCCCATGAGAACACAGCTGCTGAGATGGGCAGCACTCTTTGCCTACCCGCCTCGCTCAAAACCAAGGACAGCCGCGATCCTTGGGCGCTCGAGCCTATCCGCAAGGAAATGACCGCAATTCTCCGCAGCCTCCAACGCTCCGATTCGATCAACGAAAGTCGCACAACGGAAAAACTCGCTACCTTGCGACAGGAACTGGAAAAAACAAATCGCAGGGCAGCTCAACTCGCGCAACAGCAAAAGTACAATGAAAGCCAAGCACTCTCCCTGAAGGCCATGGCACTGGCTGACCAAATAAATGAATTGGCTAAGTCCGTTGATCAGTACAAGCTGAATATCGCCAATAGCATCTGGGCAGACAATTCACTTCCAGTGGAACACGAATTTCAAAACACCCTCGCCCAGGACTACGATGCGGCAATCGAGAATGTCAATTTCTCTGGGGATCCAGAAACACAACGAACACGAATCAACGAGTGGGTAAGCACGGCAACAGAACAGAAAATAAAAGAACTCCTTTCTGTTGGCACTGTTACCTCGCAAACTCAAATGGTTCTCGCCAATGCAGTCTATTTTCATGGCACATGGGAAGATCCGTTTCAGGAATCACAAACTACCCCAAAACCCTTCTTCAATTTGGGGTCCAATCAAACCCTAGTCTCGACGATGTTCAAATATTGCACATCCAGTCGTTATGGTGCATTCACGAGCGACGGCAAGCTATTCAATTCACCAAGCACTCTTCCCGAAGATGCAGAACCAACTGCCGGATATCCCCAGAGCGGATGCCAAGTTGTCGAGCTAAACTATAATGGCGGCGATCTCTCGATGATGATTCTCCTCCCCACCAATCGCAATGGCTTGGGAAGTTTAATCCAAACACTATCGGCTGAAAGAATTGAGTCTTGGGCGAACTCATTAGAGAAACGCGATTTCCGAATCGAGTTACCTAAATTTAAATTGGAAGCCAAGTACGATCTCAAAGAATTGCTAACCAGCATGGGAATGCACGACGCCTTTCAGGCTTCCGCTGCTGATTTCTCCGCCATCAGCCCCCAGGGGCTGTTCATTTCGGAAGTAATTCACAAAGCATTCATTGAAGTCAACGAAAAAGGAACCGAAGCGGCAGCAGCAACCGCAGTCGTGATGGCCCCAACCTCGGCTCAAATCGCCGACATTCCATTTGTTCCCGAACTAATCGCTGATCATCCTTTTGCATTCCTCATTCGCCATCGTCACACTGGACTAATCCTATTCGTTGGTAAAGTAGAACAGTTGTAGTCGCTCCGATATGCTGGAGAGTTCCATCGCGGATAAAAATGTCGTCTTGCTGGGTATCGGTCATACAAATGCCCACATCGTAAAACAATGGGCGCGCCAGCCCATTAGCGATCATCGTTTGATCTGCATTAGCAATTATTCGCAGGCGACCTATTCTGGAATGCTGCCAGGAACCCTTGGGGGGCAATTCGCGCCAGCGGGAATGCAGATCGATTTGCCCGCGCTGACGCGAAAAGCAAACGCTCAATTAGTGATCGGTTTGATCAGTGGACTCGACCAAGAAAATAGACTTCTCCTCTTCGACGATCGGCCACCCATTCCCTTTGAAACGCTGTCGATCGGTATTGGCTCAATGCCTTCGGGATGGCGCCAGTATTCCCACTTGGATTCGTTTGTTGCAATCAAACCGATGCAGTCCTTTTTGACTCGTCTTGAGGATCACCTTCAGAAACTCAAGACGTTCAACGAACCCCTACACATTGCCATTGTCGGTGGAGGTGTCGCCAGCATCGAAATTGCCTGCTGTTTGCAACAGAAACTGCAACGCAATTTCGCCACCAATTCAATCCATATAGATATTTTTGCTGGCCATGATCATATCGCCACTGATCTCCGCCCTCGCAGCAGACGGATGCTTGAAAAGGTACTTCAGTTTCGTAATATCGCAGTCCACGTGGGCCAGCGAGTAACCGACGTCACCGCCTGCGATCTGTTAACCGACGATGGTGTACGACACCCTGCACACTGCACTCTCTGGGCAACAAACTCTGCTCCTCCCCACATCTTGCCCGATTTAGGTTTGCAAGGTGATTCACGCGGTTTCATTGCCACCTCCAATACGCTGCAATCTTTGACGAATCCTCGCATTTTCGCGGTGGGTGATTCCGGTACCATTCTGGCTTCACCTACTCCCAAAGCGGGCGTCTACGCAGTGCGGCAAAGCCCAATTCTATGGCACAACCTGCAGGCACTGATCTCTGGACACAAGCTTCGCACCTACCACCCTCAAAGCGACTTCCTCAAGCTCATCAATACGGGCGACGGAAAAGCAATTCTTGAATATGGTCCCTTTTCCACTCATGCCAAATGGTGTTGGACTCTCAAGACCTGGATCGACAAGCGATTTGTCGCTTCATTCCAATAGCATCGAGGCTTGTCTCGACATGCCCGACTATACTTCTGATAGCTTGAGCCACAAACCATCGACTTACATCCCTCTAAAAGCAACTCTCTAGGATATCAATCACATTCATGAAATCCTACTTTGTAATAGCCTGTTTTGTTTTTTTCTCGACAATGCACGAGTTGCCTGCATCGATCGCACAGGACATTCCTGCAAACAGTGGTAGCGCCACGCGACAGATTGAAGGCTGGACCGTACACATCAGCAACAGATTGCTAACGCTAGAAGCAGCCGCAACCGATCGCGCACTCGATTTACTGACGGCCCAACTCCAAGAAATCACTCACGTCGTTCCGGAAGTGGCCCTGACTGAGCTGCGCAAAGTACCTCTCTGGCTGTCTCCCGAATATCCCAACGTGCCTCCGCGCGCTGAATATCATCCCGGTGCCAGCTGGTTAAAAGCGAATGGCCGCGATCCAGAGATGGAGAAAGGAGTTGAATATACCAACATCCGCATCTTCGAACGTGAAACGGCCCGAATGCCTAACTTCACTTTGCACGAACTGGCGCACGCCTACCACGATCGCTCGCTCGCCAACGGATTCGACAATGCTGACATTCGTGCCGCATTTGAAAACGCCAAGAAACAATCGCTCTATGAACGTGTCGAACAGCGTTTCGGCGACGGACGCTCATCCGTAGTTCGGGCGTATGCGATCACCAACCCTCAAGAGTATTTCGCGGAATGTAGCGAAGCTTTTTTTTCAACCAATGACTTCTTCCCCTTTACAAGCGATGAACTTGAACGTCATGACCCGGTAATGTTCAATCTACTGAGTTCGCTGTGGGGTGTAATTCAACAACCTCAAACCGACGCGTCCGATCAACTTGGCAATACCGGTCCCAGAGTAAATACAACCGCTGACCTATACAAAGAGTGGAAACATTCAGGAGTATTCTGGCTCATTACCACTCCCGAAGGTGCAAACCTACCCGACAACGCACGAGTCACCGATTTTCCAATTTTGCTGTGTTTGCACAGCGAGTTCTTTGACTTCACGCTGGCGCAATCCGATGCCAGCGACTTGCGATTCTCCTCCGATTCCGGTCAGCCGCTCGAATACCAGATTGAAACCTGGGATGCGGCAATCGGTATTGCCAACGTGTGGGTGAGAATTCCTCAGATCATCGGCAATACAAGACAGCCCGTCCACATGCATTGGGGTAATCCCCAGGCATCCAGCGAATCTGATGGCGCTGCAGTATTCAATGAAGCCAACGGGTTTCTAAGCGTGTGGCACATGGACGATCCAGTAAGCGACAGCGTTGGTAAGCTAACAATCAACGATTCCGGCACGACATCAGTCAAGGGAAGAATCGGACCCTCCAGAAGTTTTTCCGAGGGCACTGGTCTATTTGGCGGAGATAAGATTACTGGCTTTCCAACCGGTTCAAATGCCCACACCACTGAGGCATGGTTTCGAACCCTGCAACCCAACACCACGCTGATTGCCTGGGGCAACGAAGAAGCACAGGGCAAAGTGGTCATGCAACTTCGAAGCCCCCCGCATATTCGTATGGACTGCTACTTTTCGGAAGGGAATGTCGCCAGCGATAGCCCACTACGGCTAGGCGATTGGACGCATGTCGCGCATACGTATCAGAAGGGCGAATCATTGCTGTACATCAATGGTGCAATTGACGGCAGCAATCGCGATCCAAGATCGCCTCTTAATCTGCGCAGTCCTGCCCGCTTATGGATAGGCGGTTGGTACCACCACTACAATTACATTGGCGACCTCGATGAGGTTCGGGTCTCAAACACTGTGAGATCTCCCGATTGGATAAAGCTGCAATATGAAAACCAAAAGCCAAATCAAACTCTTGTCGGCCCCGTCGTTCAACAGGGAAACCAGTTTGCCGTTTCAGACACGTTACTTTCCATCGACGAAGACCAACAACAAACTATCACTACAAAAGCAGACGGTGCCCAAAAATTACTTTGGACTCTCAAACGTGATGGCATAGAGTCCGTCGTTTCAACGGATCGACTCTCCTATGTGTTTAATGCGGGGCGAGTCGACACGGATCAAACGTTAACGTTGATATTTCAAGCAGTTTACCCAGACAATAACCAATCGAAAGAGATTGAGATCCATGTCAAAAACACAATCCCGGATCCCATCTTTACACTTACTGCCCCATCAACTTGGGATGGACGCACGACAATCGAGGTTGAACCTCAAATTGCCAACCTAGCAGAACTACAGTCGCACAACGCAGCTGCCTTGAATATCGAATGGTCCACCGACGACATCGCGGTAATCAAACAAGATTTGGCTGAAAAGCTAATTCTTCAGCGCGCCCAAGGTAACGGACAACTGAGCGTCTCAGCTTCCATCGATAATGGTGGTAAGAGAATAAAACAAACCATTCTCATTGACGTAAACCAGCCTCCGACTGCGAGTGAATCATGGCTGGATAGAACCTATGACGTTCACGAACAGCCGCAAGATAACCAATTCATCCCGTGCGATGGAATCGGTCCCCTTGGAAAAAGACATGGCACGCTAGTCTACTCAGGTACGCTGGAAGAGAATGTCGATTCTGTGTTCTTGCGTGTCTTTGCCGATGAACAATTGCTTGTAAACCAGCAAGCAACACTTAATAACGAAAGAGCTTACACTCTCACAGCACCTCTGACGGCAGGATTGATCAAGTATCGAACCGAGTTCGGCTCTCGATCAAATAATCGCGAAACCATCCGACACACGGCCACCAACATTCTGTGCGGCGACGTCTATGTGATTACTGGACAATCCAATGCAGTCGCTACCGATTTTGGTAATGAGAATAACCTTCAACCCAATGAGTGGATTCGCACCTTTGGCACAACCAGCAGCGATACAAACCGTGATCCGCACGGACCATGGACCGACGCAGTGGCTAGAGGTGACGGAGGCCGCGCAGCAATCGGGTACTGGGGGATGGAACTCGCCCGCCGACTGGTAGAAAGCGAAGGGATACCGATTTGCATTCTCAATGGCGCGGTGGGTGGCACTCGCATCGACCAACATCAACGAAATGAGAATGACCCGACCGACGTCCATTCGATATACGGTCGGCTCCTGTGGCGAGCCCAGCAAGCCAAGCTCACTCACGGAGTGCGAGCCATCATTTGGCATCAGGGCGAGAATGACCAAGGGGCAGACGGACCAACCGGTGGGTATGGATATGAGACATATCGCCAACTCTTCACAGAACTCTCTGCAAGTTGGAAACAAGATTTTCCAAACATTCAGCAATACTATGTATTCCAAATTTGGCCCAAATCCTGTGCTATGGGCATCGATGGATCGGACAACAAACTGCGCGAAGTCCAGCGGACACTGCCCACTCTATTTTCTAACTTAACCGTAATGTCAACGGTTGGAATCAAACCGCCGGGCGAATGTCACTTCCCAGCAGAGGGCTACGCGGATTTTGCTCGGCTACTCACACCGTTGTTTCAGAAAGACTTGTATCAGCGAACATTCGATCGACCCATTACCGCACCGAATTTGCTGCGAGCCTACTTTTCCAATCTACAACGAGACGAATTGATACTGGAATTTGACCAACCCGTTGTATGGCGTGACGAATTGGTCACTGACTTTCGATTGGATGACAGCACCGTGGAAATCCTCTCCGGAGCCGTTAGTGGCAAGCAATGTAAATTAACATTGAAGACATCCTCGTCAGCAAAGACTGTGACCTATTTAGACAGCAGTAACTGGGATGTAAACCGTTTGCTCTACGGCGCAAATGGAATCGCCGCACTAACGTTTTGCGACGTAGCAATTGAAGCACCCAACTAGCCATTCGATATCGAAGAGCACAAACATGAGCGGTTTTGGCGCTAGCCACCGGCCTTTCTACTATTCCATATCGACGATCACAAACCTGAGCGGTTTTGGCGCTAGCCACCGGCCTTTTCTACTATTCCATATCGACGAGCACAAACCTGAGCGGTTTTGGCGCTAGCCACCGGCCTTTCTACTATTCCACATCGAAGAGCACAAACGTGAGCGGTTTTGGCGCTAGCCACCGGCCTTTCGCGTGCTCATCATCTCAGCGCACCTGCTCGAACCAACATAGATTTTTCATCAACCGAGGCATTACCTTCCGACCGAAGACTACAGAAATTCGATCGAGCACGAGTACTGCTTCACTGAACACACGGAAGGCCGGTGGCTAGCGCCAAAACCGCTCATTCGTGCTCGCAAAGCCATTATATCGATCTGAGGAAGGCCGGTGGCTAGCGCCAAAACCGCTCACTCGTGCTCGCAAAGCCATTATTTCGACCTGGGTTCCAAGCAAACCCAAATCCAACATCGATTTTTCATCAACCGGGGTATTACCGTACGTTCCTAATACCGAACCCCTTGCACGACAACTGGCTGGGGCCCAACGACTTCTGCAGCGCTGTCCAGAACAGGCGCGGGTAATTGAGTCACTCCCAGAGTATCTTTTCCTTTTGCATCGCAGCTAGTGCATCCGCCACACACTTCCTTCTTCTCCGCCTTCCAAGAATATTCACACTTAGGGCACGTGTAGCTATCGCTCTTCAGCACGCACACCTTGCGAATCCAAGCACCATTATTTGCGCAGGGATTGCACTTCGATTTTTGCCATGGAAAAACAACTCTTGGAATGCAAATGACTTTTTCTTCGACATCGAAGCAGGGAATCTTCTCATCCACTTTTTCCGCTTCAAACTTGCAGACATACTTGCAACTTGGGCATGTATGGCAGCTAGTTTTGGCACACTCGCATGCGGCAACAGTCTGCTCTGTGCTTGAAAGACCAGCAACAGACATCATCAGCGACACGACACAGATTGCATGAATCCACGATTTCATGATTCCATTCCTTAAACAATAAAGTTGAATGTAAATTTATGCCATGGCAATCAAAAGTCGATTGCGTATCGCATTCCGAGGATGGTGAAGCCGCCTGCTACTCCATTCGCCAATGGAACGTTAGATCGTCCTTGCCCCGCATCTTCGACACGTCCCCAAATTAAGTTGGTTTGGAGTCGAGAATATGCAGTCCAGTACCAGTTGGAGGATGCGGTCCAAGTGTGTCCACGGCCGCCAAGAATATCGGAATCAACTAAGTCCAAATAATCGTAACGCATACCGACTGATAGAGCTCCCCATCCAGATCCACATCCACCGTTACAACGATCGACTAAGAAAAAATTCTCCAGCGGTTTAACCCGATCAATTGTGCCTGACGATCGCTCCAGAGGAATGTACTCTCCTGTGAGAAAATAGTTGGCAAAGATGTACCCGCCATGGAAAGTGAGATTATCTCCTGCGAATCCTCCGAACGCGTCACGCTCTACCCAGTTCCCGAGATATTCGCTGGTAATCTGAAGCGATCCAATATTAAGTGCCGCTTCATATCCCAATTGCTGATAACCATTGGCCCCTAGAATTCGACCTGTGTCCCACCAACGCGAATCGGACCGTCCAGACGGCCGAGTACGAAAGCGAGCCTCATTTTGGTTCTGATCTTGATCGACGGTACCATCGCCGTCCGTCTTGTTTACCGATCCTGCAACTGCAAGATGAAGATACCCACGCCCACCACTTATTTCGTCATACCAAGGACTTGCAGCAAGGCGTCCGTAGAGCCCCGCTTCTTCAAAGTCACCACGGACGCGACCGTCGTCAAATACGTTCTCCAGCATGAACGCACCATAACGCCAATTCACCGCTTCGTCCCTTGTGGTGCCATACATACAAACACCTAAGCGACGCGCATCTTCATTAAACGCCTCAACTGCTAATGGTCGCTCAACGAAGACGTTGTGGCGGCTACTATTGAGATGATCCATCCCGATCGGGCGCTTTTGGTCGCCTAACAGAATGGTTTGATTCCCAGGAAGTCCATCCCAACCAATGTATACGTCTTTGAATTCAGGTAAATTCGGATTATTGAAGTCGATTTGAAATCGGTACAGCATGTTGTCTGGCACCGTACCAGCAAGCTCGAGCCGCACTCGACGAAAATCCCAGCGATCCTCAGGATCGTCGTTGGGATTTCCAGTTTCCAGAAAGTTGGTACCGGCATCGGTGTCGGGAAAATACCAGTTGTCGAGATGGATACGACCGCCAATTTTTAAAGTCGATTTCTTTTTCTTCGCAGCTTCTTCTGCGGCAAGTTTGTCAGCTTGCTTCTTCCACGAGCCCTCGATCTCGTCGACTCGCTTTAGCAACGCCTCATACTCTTCAACCGATATTGTTTTGCGCTCCTCTTGATCAGCCTCTTCCTCGTCAGGTTCTTCAACAACTTCCTCGTCGTCAAAAAGAAGCGAGGTCGAAGCGAGCATGCCAATCTCCGCAGCACCTACTACTGGATCACTCAGTGGCAACCATTGTGGGCTGTCTGCTGCAGCGGCGCTCGTCTGTACCAGTGGGCTTGCAACCAACAGCAAAGCAACAAACGTACAGATTCTCTTTCGGCAAATTTCAACCGCCATGAAATCATCCTTGACTTCAGTAAATAAGTTAGAACGCTGAAGCCGTTCGCTATCATGCGCCGCCAGTGTTTCATCCATGAAACCACCCGGTGCGCTGGCTACTGTTCACCAAACTCTTCGGTATTCTCGTTAATATCTGATGAAGCGTAAGAGGTGGAATTATCCCTCTTAGGAATTGCGAGAACACACTAGCGGAGCAACCGTTACAATCTGCACGAGTCGATTTACTCCATGGCTAACTTCATCCTAATCCATACAGCCGTCAAAATTTACTATTGAGCTGATAGAACATTCGCAACGCATCAAACGCAGCGGCGCGGGAATTTAATGAAATTGATCGAACCTCCCGCCGATAATGCCGTTCTAGTTGTGCTCATCCATGGGTTTGGTGCCACAGGGATCGCAATGTGGCCCCTCGCTGCGCGGCTTCGTTCTCGTGGATTCCGTGTAGCTTTTTGGCGCTATCAATCGCTTTTCGATACGATAGAGCATCATGCAACTCAGTTCTCGACCTACCTCACTCAAGATCTGGCGAACGAACGGCGATTTCACATCGTGGCGCACAGCATGGGTGCCATCATCACTCGGGCAGCAATCAACCATTCACGACCGAGCAATCTAGGTAGAATTGTGTTGCTGGCCCCGCCCAATACGGGCTCACCCATCGCAAAACGCGCTGCAAAGCTCCTCGGTCGCTTCCTACCTTCAATGCGTGAGTTGTCAAACGAGGAATCGAGCTACGTCAACCAACTTCACACATCAGACGAGATTGAAATCGGGGTCATCGCGGGAAAATTCGACCTCCTCGTTCCCGTGCAAAACACTTTTCTAAAAGATCAATGCTGGCATGCAACGGTCAACGCGACACACAACTCAATCCTGTTAAGCAAAGCAGCGTTCAACAAAATTGTCTCATTCATCTAAACCTCTATTCAAATGCCAAGGTCCTGCCAAATCGGCTGCGGAATTGATTGAAATCTGATAGAGAGACACTACCGTTTCCATCGAAGTCGAGTTCTTCGCGATAAAGCGGATCATCGTCGGCACGGCCAAAGGCATTTCGGAATGCATTGAATTCGGCAAGTCCAATCATACGATCTCCGTTCAAGTCCCCGAATAACGCAAAAAATTCGTCGCTGCTCTCAGTTCCATAGGCAAAATCTCCACCATCAATCCCGTCCTGATCGCCGTCTAGATGCACGGCACCCCGATGCACTTTGGCTCCGTCGATGTTTAATTGATAACTTCCATCTTGCAATGCTCCCAGAGCACCTCGCGTTTGTGCGCCACTGAAAGTAATCGTGGCAACGGTCTGTCCCAGACCATTTACGGCAGTCGCAACATCGGTGGTTACGATCCCTCCTCCAACTCCACGTTTGATAACTGCAATGGCGCCGACGTCAAACGTTACTTCGCCGTCAAATGTCACGACCACTTGATTGACAAACGACCGCTGTTCTGTGCCATCGCCTACTTGAATGGACTCAACTTCAGGCAAGTCGGCAACATCGATCGATATCGCTTCCTCAATCCACAACCCCTGCAGGTCCGTACTGCGTACACGAATGGAATAAACAGGACTCGTCTCAAAATCGAGTGTGCCGATCACCATCAGCTCATTGCCGACAATGACAAACTTGCCATTGTCGCTGTCTCCGTCACCTGAGACCAAACTATATTCATGCACATCACCTTCGTCGGGATCAATCGTCATGAGCGACGACACTACGGAATTAGCGACCGCATTTTCGTTGACTTGATTCGATACCAGTTGAACACTCGTGGGTGGTAAAGAGTATTTCTCGAATGCACCAATATCCGGATTCAGGTCGCGGCTTACACCATCAAAATCGGTTGCCGGTGCGCCCGTAACCGTTCCAGCATCAATCAGCGGCGATGAGACAAGCAGGCGGTAATCGCTGGTCACTATGGATGCGAACTGAGGCACTTCACTAATGTTCAACTCGCTGTCAGACGGAGTCCCATTTCCATTGGTCGTGGTAATATCGCCAAAACTGTCTGGATAATTCCGCCAATTGAATTCGGTGTTTCCCTGCACATTGTTATTAGCAACTTGACCCGCAATTGGCGCACTTGTAACGCTATTTTGGATCCCTACAGCATTTCCAACTACGTTATTATTGCGAATCGATCCCGACGACTGCAAAACATCATGATAGATTCCCGCCTCTCCATTTCCAGCGATGGTATTGTTCGCAATATTTACGCCAATAAAACCAGAACTGCGAGTGATGTAGAAACCGTGACTTGAATTGTTCACTACTACATTGTTCGAGTAGGAACCAGCGATCCAAGAACTTCCGAACGCACTGGACGGCTTGTACGCTTCCCCACTAACACCAATGCGATTCTGGTGAACGTAATTACTCACGACCGTGGGGCTGACCGAGGCGCTACCCACAAACCCTCCAGCGGCACTGTATACGGCGACCGCGTAAATGGCGGTATCCGTATTAAATATCTCGTTGCCTTCAATGTAGGCTTGATTATTGCTACTCCTCGGCGGATTACCCGAGATACCGTAGGCAAGAATTGTGATCCCATATTGCCCGATATCATGTATGCGATTGCCAATCACTCGCACGTCCGTTGGTCCCAAATAGCTTCCGTAACCAACTCGCAGATACACTCCGTGTGCGGATGCATGATGGACCTCAGAGTTGGTCAGATCAAAGAGCGCTCGGCTGTAAGAATAATTGCTAATGGCCGTTGTCGCATAGGCAATTTCCACATGATCCAGAATCGATCGAGCACCTGTTAGGCTTGCAATCGTAATCCCAGTCCAATCACCCGGTGCTGGCTCTGCTGACGCGCTGGTGAAAACGATTTGATCCGCTTCCGTCCCCTCAGCTATTAGCGTGGCCGATTGCGGCACTGTCAAACTCTTACCCGCATTGAATAGCAGTTGACTCGCAGGTTCGATAACCAGTGTCTCGTTCGCAAGAACACCCACATCTTGCAAGACTGTATAGCTATCGACTGCCAACGTTCCGTACAAACTCCCTCCAATCGTTCGCAGCTCCGGAGTATCGTCATCAACCACCGAAATCAACTCGGACGCACTCACATAAGCATCGGCCGACGCAAGAATGCCCGCCGTTTGATCTCCGTCCACTTCACCGTCGTTGATAATTTTCACATCAACCGTCACGGATCCCTGACCGGCCGGAATTGTCACCGTCAGCGGCAATTCAATTTCCGTGTTGTCCGAATTTGAAAGGGTTACGATCAGTGCCTCGCTCAAATCTCCAACGCGACTAATCACCATCGTGGAGGCGACCAGCTCATCAGCCTCGCTCAGTTCGTCATTCGCAATTTCCATGAACAGCGTCCATGGTGTCACTTCAATCGAGACGGAAACGGGAGTACCGGAGTCAAGCTCACCATCGGACACCACGACACTGAAAGCAGGCAGGACTCCTAAATTATCCAGGCTGGGCGTCCAGACCCAGCTCTCTCCTGCACCCAGTGTCGTCTCGCCGGGCACCACCGGCTGCCCATCTTTTGTCAAACCTCCATCAAGCTCCGATTGCACGACGAAAAACAATGGATCATTGTCTTGGTCAAATGCATCCGAGCTGGCTAGCAGCTCATCGTAGGTCACCGTGAAGGACGCATTGATACCGGCAGTGTGCAGCGTGCTAACACTACTCATCGCCGGGCCATCATTCGTGTCACTCACCCGAATCAACAACTGCTTATCGACAAAGTCGCCACCCAAGTCGGTCGATCGAACTCGTAGTGAATATGTATTCTTCATTTCAAAATCAACACTCGTGGCAGCAATTAGCTGGTCACCACTGATGGAAAAACTAGCATTGTCTTCGTCCCCATCTCCGGCCACAAATGTGTAAGTAAACGTGTCTCCGGCAGTGGGATCCACGGTTCGCAGCGATGCCACATCGCTACCGATGGTGACATTCTCAACAACATATTGCGGTATAGGATAAAGATTGATCGGCGCATCGCCAACCAAAGCGCCCCATACTTCGGTGCCATGGAGGCCATCGTTAGCGACGAAATAAAGCATGCCGTTGACATCGGTCAATCCGGCGGGAGAAGAGGAACCGCTCCCTGCTCGGATATCTGCATACAGCATCGTCCCTCCAGCGGATCCATCGCTCGTCCATAGCTCTCGACCAAAATCGGGATCGATGGCCGAAAAGAAGAGTTGCCCTCGCACAACCATTAATTCCAGTGGATCCGACGAACCGGAGCCTGGATTGATGTCCTTCACTTGGTTCGTACCAAGCACTGTGCCATCACTCACCCACAACTCACGCCCCTGCGAAACATCTGCGGTAAAATACAGCAGACCATTCCATTCCAGCAAAGACTGAGGCGTAGAATTTGTTCCGCTTGGTGAGAGATTTGTTACGAGCTCCGTTCCCGCGGTCGTGCCATCACTCATCCACAACTCGCGGCCTAGCGCTGCTGTGTAAGCACTGAAATAAAATCGATCTCCAACTGATGTCAATTCACGCGGGGTCGAAGCACTGGTACCAGGCGAAATATCCGCCAATTGCATGGTCCCCTCGGCGGTTCCATCGCTTACCCACAACTCATCGCCACTAATACCATCGTTGGCGGAAAAATACAATTTTCCATCCAATGCTACGGCTGCCCCCGTGAAGGAACCAGTACCTCCTGGCCGAATGTCTTTGACCATGACGGTCCCTTCCATCGTCCCGTCACTCGTCCACCACTCACGACCTTCACCGACAGTTGTAGCTGTAAAAAACAGTGTGTTGTCCACAACTGTTAAATTTTGAGGACTTGAGTTACCACCAAAATTTATATCAATTACCTGAAATGTCCCCGCGTCAGTGCCATCGCTCGTCCAAAGCTCGGTACCTTGAGATCCGTAGGCCGAAAAATATAGCCGTCCATTGAACGCAACCAACTCCGTTGGTGAAGACGAACCCGACCCCACGTAGATATCTTTGACTAAAACGGTCCCTTCTGCCGTACCATCCGTTTTCCACAGCTCACGACCCACACCATTTTTCAATGCTGTAAAAAAGAGGGTTGACCCAACTTTAGTGAAGCTTGCAGGTGTAGAGGCATAATTACCTGGATAGATATCGGCTACTTGGACTGTTGATTCATTCGATCCATCCGACTTCCACAATTCGTAGGAATCGACCCCGTCTCTCGCAGAAAAATAAAGAGTCCCTGCATCCGAATATAATTCCCCGGGTGAAGCATCCAGCGTATTCGTATTAATATCCTTCAACTGCATCGTTCCCGCTTCGGTCCCGTTGCTGATCCAAAGCTCCGTACCACTCTCATCGGTCGTCGCGGAAAAAATCAATGCTGTTGCAAACGACTGTAGATTTTGTGGGCTGCTGGCTCCCGCTCCAGGTCGGATGTCGGCGACCATCACCGTACCCTCCGCAGTACCATCGGACTTCCAGAGCTCGCGGTTGGAAGTGCTTGTGATGGCTGTAAAAAACAACTCACCTGACACATTCATGAAAGTACTAGGATCAGAAGAATTACTCCCTGGGTAAATATCCAACACAACACTTGTGCCTGCCAAAGTCCCATCGCTCTTCCACAACTCGCGTCCTGTTCCTGATTGGAGTGCGACAAAATAGAGGTTGTCACCTGCCATCGTTAAATTGGTTGGGCTCGCTGAATAGGAGCCCGAGTTAATATCGATGACCTGAACCGTACCCTCCTCCGTGCCATCACTCATCCATAGTTCGCCTCCTGCTGCATCCGTAAAGGCCGTAAAGAAGAAATGATCTCCAGCAGGGGTCAACGCGGACGGAAACGATGAATTGGCGCCTAGACGGATATCTGCCAAGAGCATCGTTCCCGCTTCCGTACCGTCACTCGTCCAGAGCTCGGTCCCTTCATCGGGAGTTGTCGCAGCGAAATACAACTGGTTACCCATCACGATCAACTGCGCCGGGCTGGACGATGTTGAACCCGGATAAACGTCCTTTACCAAACTGGTACCCAAGGTCGTTCCATCCGTCTTCCACAGCTCACGCCCCGTTCCTGAGGCGACCGCGGAAAAGTAGAGCTCACCATCGAATTCCACGAATCCTTGTGGGTAAGAATAACTACTCCCAGGATAGATATCTGCAACGACAACTGTTCCCTCTGCAGTACCATCACTGGTCCATAATTCGACTCCCAGCCCGCTGGAATAGGCGGAAAAAATCAGCTGGCCATTGAAATTCATCAATTTCTCAGGCGATGATGTTGACGAACCACTCACAATGTCTTTCACCATCACGGTGCCCGCTTCAGTCCCATCGCTCTTCCATAATTCCCGTCCATGGATCCCATCATCCGCAGTGAAGAAGAGCACGTCTCCTATTACCACCAAGTCCGACGGCGATGACGAAGCCGCATTGAGGTTAATGTCCTTGACAAGTTCGGTCCCGGCCTCAGTTCCATCGCTGACCCACAGTTCGCGACCGAGGAAGCCACCATCGGCGGCAAAGAAAAAATGATCTCCCATCACGGCCACCTGGCCCGGACTGGAACTCGCCGGAGCCAGCTCAATATCGGAAACCAGGAAGGGGGCGGCAGCAAGCACTCGCCGCGTCTCCAGTGCCTCGATCACAAGGCTACATCTAGCTCTTTTTCCACGTGATCTGGCGCGGTTTGCTCGCTGTAACGACATTATTCGGTCCGCCTTTCATCATTCGAGTCTTCTAATCCAGGTGCCTGCACGAATGACTCGCCGACCAATTCCGCAAACAAAATGCCAGGCATTTCACGGAAAAAAAGGTCTCCATAAGCGAGTTTCATGCCCTGGGTTAGTGAGAGAATACCGGACTCGAAGGGGCGATTCACAGTTAAACTGAATTTTCTCGCACATTTCTTAGTTGTCGCTTTTTCAAAAAAAATGCTTGCAAACGAATATCGTCAGTCCTCATTCCTGCTTGTTGTTCACTAACTTCAACAAGTTTTCAAACCGCTGAAGCATCGACATCACTTCTACTGGACCATTTCCCTGTTCTTGAATTCTCCGCAATCGCCCGATCGCATCTTGAAATTTTCCTATCGCCGCTGGCCACTGCTGTCTGTGATAGAAGGTCAGTCCCAAATTACCGATGACCTCCGCTTGTCGCACGGCGATTCGAAGATCGTCAGGAAATTGTTGCATCAGCGACTCCCGAACATCGATGCTTTCTTGAAAGCAAGCCAAACAATCGTCCCATCGTTCCGCTTCCGCAAAAGCGACGGCTAGGTTTTGAAGCCACATCGCGCGACGATCTTGTGCTTCTGCTGTAGGTGCTGCAACCTGCATTTCCGTCGATTGCTCAAACATTGCGGCGGCCTCATCAAGTCGCCCCTGCTCCAATAATAGACTGGCCATTCCTATCACAGAGGCTGCCCATTCTTCATGACATGTTGGATCCTCTACCAATTCCAGAGCGAGTGTTTTGCGGAGTTCGATTCCATGTCGATAGACAGCCTCGGCATCAGAGAATTTCGACATCGCGATCAAAACTTGCCCACGAAATAACACGGCCTTTGCTTCTTCGCGTCGAAACTCAAATCGCGCAGGAAATTGGTCCAATCCCTTTCGCCATACCACATCCGCTCGCTCTAGTGCTTCCAACGCTTTGGTCGGCTGATCCATTTGCAATGCCGTTGCAGCAAGATTTTGTAACGAGGCGCCCCACGTCATCCACAATTGTGTTCGCCCACTAGCTTCTTCTCGGCTGGCCATATCTTCGCAAGTTGCCACCAGCTTCTCCAAGAGCTCTGTCGCAGCAGTTGGTTCACCCAACTTCCCCTGCACAGCGCCCAAATTGGAAAGGCACGCCAAACGGTCAAATTGCAGTTGTATGTCATCGGAGGTGCGCAGGATTGCATCGATTGAATACAGTGCATCCTGAAATGCATCTCGCGACTCCTGATAGTGGCCCAGCGAATAGTGATTGATCCCTTGGTATTTGCGATATACGGCTGAACGACGCTGATAGCGATTGCTTTGTGGATCCATCAAACGCAATTTCGCAATGCCATCCAAAGCTTGCACCAAGACTTTCTCTGCCTGAACATGCTTTCCAGAATCGCTCAATCGTTGAGCCAACTCACCCTGAATCGTATTAATAGCGTCCAAGTGACTTACGTTTCCAGGCTCTATTGTTAGAAGTTGCTCGGCAATTTGCTGCGATGCATACAGATGGTCAATCGCTCCCTTTAAATCGCCCAATTCGGCTGAGATTGTGGAGAGCTCTCGATACGCACCTCGACGACCGACCAATACCTCGGGATCCTCTCCACCCGATCCCAAGAAATCTTTGTATGCCGTCTGCGCCTTGATCAATAATTGGCGTCTTGTGTTTAAGAGCTCAGGCAATAACAGTTGAGGTTCATTGCGCACGCTCGATTCAATCGCTCGAAAGGCGTTCATAGCGGCGTGATAGTTGGCGATGACTTGTTCGCGCCGCTGTTCGGCTTCCTGCTGCAATCGATCTGCCGTATCGCGCTGTTCGTTCGCAATTACGGATTCTGCTTCCGCCCTCAGCTTTTGTTGAAGCGCATCCTGACGCGTTCGCCAAATGACGGTTCCTGCAATCCCCGAACCAACCATATACAACAGAGCAACGATCGCACCAATGGCGGCAATGCGATGGTGCCGCCGCATCCAACGACTCGCATACTGCAACCATCCGACAGCCTGTGCTTGAACGGGTCGCCGTTCAATGAATCGTCGCAAGTCCTCTGCCATCTCACCAGCGGTTTGGTAGCGATCCTCCGGATTCTTCTCCATTGCTTTTGCAACAATAAGCACCAGATCTGCGGGAACGGCTGGATTGATTCGCCGCACGGTCGGTGGGCTCTCGAAGGTGATCTGCCGCAGGATTTCCGCGCGTCCTTCGCCCTGCACCGCTGGTTGCAAGGTCAGTAACTCGTAAAGCGTCACGCCCAGAGAATAGATATCAGTCCGACCATCAATGCGGACTCGCTGCGCAAGTGCTTGCTCGGGGCTCATATATCGCAACGTCCCCAGCAAATCACCACTCATTGTAATGCCATGATCTCCTTCCGTCGCAGCCAAGCCGAAATCAGTAATCCAAACTTTGCCGCGCGCATCCAACATTAAATTAGAAGGCTTGATATCTCGATGGACAATTCCTTCCTCATGCGCCGCTTGCAACGCCTCAGCAACATGCATTGCAAGCCTACCCATACTCTCATACATCTGCGGGACACCACTTGGCTGCGTCGCTAAATCAGACGCAGCGACGGGGCGACCAGTCGGCTTTGAATCGTGGTTAGCGGCGCCATGACTGGAACTGGGTTCAAGCGGCGAAGCAACTCGCTGCAGAAGTTCCTCAATACTCGACAAGGCATCGTCTTGCTGCCAATTTTGCAACTGCGATATGGCATCGGCCAATGTCCGACCCTCTATGTACCGCATCGCATAGAAATGCACACTGCGATCACACCCAACACCATAGACATCAACGATATGAGGATGATCCAAATGAGCAGCTGCTAACGCTTCGTTTTGAAATCGCTTTAGCCTACGCGAGTCCAATACCGAAGCAAACGGTAGCACCTTCAGTGCCACGCGACGCCCTAGTGATATTTGCTCGGCCTCATAAACGACCCCCATGCCTCCACGACCAATCTCACGGAAAATCCGATAGTCGCCCAACGTTCCAAGGTGCTGGATCGTCATCGGAGGCTCTAGAGTCCCCGCCTCATTCGCTGCACTACAACCCAGATCATTCAACGCGCGCAATGATGGTAGCAACTGACGGATCTCCAATTCTAACTCAGCATCGCCGGCAACTAACTCCTTGATATTTGGCTCTTCACCCGCTCGATAGCATTCTTGTATTTGTTCGGCTAATTCTCCCAATCTTTGAAAATGATCATGCTCATTGGACTCGTCGCTAAAGGAAGATGGTGATGTCATCTCTGGACTCATCGGCCCATCCTCCGATTGTCCAATACGGAGGCTAGTTGTTCTCGAAGACGTACTAAAGCCCTGCCATATCGCATGGTGGCGGTGCTGTTTTGAACCCCCAGCACTTCGGCGATTTCACTATTGCACAGGCCTTCAAAATGTCGCAGCACAATGACTTCGCGATCATCTTCTTTGAGTCGACCAATGGCCTGCTGCAATAGAACGCTCATCTCACGATCCTGCGCGACGCGACTGGGCGTCGCCCCATTTGCGATCAAAAATCGAGCCAAGTCAGCGGACGAATTATCGGGCAGCACAATTTCGCGCCCAACAGCTCTCCCGATGACATCTTTGTGAGAACGCACGGTCTTCATCATTCGCTGCAAGGCCAAGCCTCGCAGCCAGATGTAGGCACGCGGAGGTTCCAGTAACAGCAAGTTGTCAATTTGTCGACACGCATCCAAGTAAGTTTCTTGCAATACATCGGCAGCATCTACACGCGCAGCTACATGCTGGTCCATTCGCAAGCGAACCAACAACTCCAATCGAGCACGATAGAATCCGAATAAATCGGCAAGCCCTGATTGATCTCCACGTCGGATTTTCTCCATCCAACTTTCGATGCGCGAACACTCGGTATCCATCGGACTCTCCCACGCCAGCCGCCCCTTTGCAAAGTCTCAGCTGGAAGAATACCCAATTCGCCGAACCGATTCACACATTTTTAGGATTATTCAAAGATAGTCTCCTTTCGCTCCGCGAAAGTAAGAAAAAAATAGTCTCCTTTCGCTCCGCGAAAGTAAGCAAAAAAACAGTCTCCTTTCGCTCCGCGAAAGTAAGTGAAAAAATTCCGACGCTACTTTCGCGGAGCGAAAGGCGACTATCTACCCAAACTCAAGCGAAAGCGCTGTTCACCTGCCTGAAAATCACAATTCTTTCCAGGCGGAATTACAATCTGCGGAAGCCGCAACCAAACACCATTTCGCGTACCGTTATTCTGAATAATCCACGTCCCTTTCGCGCTACGACTCAGATGAACATGTACCGGAGCCGCAAAGGGATCATTGGGACGAACGATGTCGCACGCTGTAGACCTTCCAATTGTGTAAAGATCTTTCGCGAGCCGAGTCCGAGTGCCACCAATGCCTCGTACAATCTCGCTGAGCGTGGCTACTCCTGCTGGCAATTCCGGTTGATACGCCTTCGTGCCTGGGCCGTTAAGTTGAGCGTGATTCCAGCCGGTTGTTTCGGGTTCAACATTCTGAACGATCTGGTACTTATAACATCCTCCACCTACGAGAAATTCAGACTCGTGACTTAGTGGAGCTTTTGAAACGCGAAAAAAAACGCCATTTCGACTTTGCAAATCAGTTACCACCCACCGCCAATCTCCAGCCACAACTTGACGAGTAATCGCAAAGTGCCTGGAGGACAACATTTCGTCGAAGCCCAACCTGAGATCACCTTCTGTTCGTCCTACAACAAACTGTTCATTGCGAATACGAATGTTCTCCCCCTTTGCTCGACCATCATCGTAGATTGTGAGCAGAGCGACTGGTGGACGAATCGACGGTCGAAACAGCTTTTCGACGGTACCATGGCTCTTGGAATCGCTCTTTTTCAGTAATTCTTGCGCTTGCTTAATCTCTTCATCGGATTCGAGAAAGGTCCCCGGCGGATTGGCGGTATCCATCGATAGTTCTGCTTATTGGTTTGCACTAAAGAATGCGTTGGTTTCGGGAAAACACTCAATCAACCATGCCTTGGATTTCTTCACGGATCCTTCGAGTGACACGACTTTTCGCTAACAAGACGACGTTGACTGATACTCCTAGTTCTGCTGCTACAATACTCGCCTCTTCACCATACATAGCGTGTTTTTGAAAGGCACTCCAGGTCGACTCTTTGACCTCACCCTTGACAATCTCTGCTGCATGGCGAAATACGGCTTTGTCATGCTGGTAGTCAAAGTCAACCGACATCTCACTATTGGGATCCGCCAACTGCTCAATGTGTGCCGCCAATTTATCGGCCTGTCCTGCGACCAGCGGCGTCTTCTTGGCACGCCTCATGGCATACCGCAATTGATTGAGGACGATGCCACGCACGAAGGTTCGAAAGGAACCCGTCCGCTGATGTTGAAATGTGCGCAACTCACGAACCAACACCATCAGCACTTCCTGAACAATATCCTCAGCCTGATCAACGAGCAGAGGGTAAGTCGAAATGCGTTGAAACATGAAGGGTCGATAGATATCGATCATTCGTTTCCAATCGGCATCGCTGCCATCATTGGCCAAACGATCGAGTAGGCTGAGTGACGTTTCCTGCATGATCTTAATCGTTCTGTGCTGAAGGCGCAATTGCCAACTCAAAAGCTTCGACATCCTTAAGATCACGAATCTTAATCTCTTGAAATGCCATCTCCGCACCTCGTTTCGCCCAAAAGTGCAGTTCTTTGGGTAGAAACACTTCGTTTTCAATTTTCGTCCCATTAACGACTGCGCCGTCAATCTTGACGACAATGCGACCGTTAAAACACAGCACTTCCATATGGCACGGCTCGCCGTACTTCAAAAAAACTGGCATGGCTCTGATGTCAAAGTTTTTGCCAGGCTCTGCGACATAAGACGCCTGTAAACTACCGACCCCTCGAATCGGAGCCCTAGGCTTAGAATCGTGAAATCCACCAAGAGTCACCGAATAGCGTTGAAATCGTGGACCGGCTCCCCTGTGCCAAGTAAAGTCAAATACTTTTGGACTTCCATTAAAATTTTTAAATCGCATCGATAAATGAAAGTTAGGCCCAAATTCCTTCTTGGAAATAAAGCCAATAAAGTCAGCGTCCCCCGCCGCCGTATGAATGTTCATTTCGTTGGGTGTGTCAAAATCAATCTTGCCCGGCGGTGTGACGTGGTGATTGTTCCAATTCTCATAGTAGCTTTCAATGGAACCGTCGAGCAGCACGTTCCACTCTGTGGATAATGCACTCGCATTCGGTTCGCTGCTGGGTTCGTTCGCTGGTTGTGGTTCAACATCGGCTCCCTCTACGACCACAACAGAATCTTCCGGCAATCCAGAAATTTCGATCTTGCCCTTGTTGATTCGAACAATGATCACTCCCATTGCTATCGCGAAAATGCAGAGACCACCAAAAAAGAATCCAGCGAGATTTCGCACTCGTCGCGATGGTGGTTTGAAATTACTCGATGTATCGAGTGCAACAATCGATACGGCGTCGCTCGGTGGCGAGCTTCCGACGGCTTGATCTTCGGCCCTCTGTTCAACACCGTCGCCAACATTCTTTGATTTCACCGCCGTTTTTGCTTGACCCTTAATCTCGACCGACGTATCAACCTCCACTTCCGCAGCGCGCTCCTTTGCTTCCACTTCGACCATGGGAGGATTCTCCGCTATGATCTGACGCGAATTACGCTTCTTCGACAGAAACGGAGATAACGCTGCCGCCGCGTCTTTAGGAGTGGCAAAACGTCGTGCCGGTTGCTTGGCCAACATCCGGGAGACAACATTGGCCAACTCTACAGGCACCTCAGGACGGATCAAATTGATCGACGGTGGCAACAATTGCGAATGAGCTAAAATCAATTCGCCCGTCGAACCCGAAAATGGCGGATGACCAACCAGCATGTGATATAGGGTACATCCCAAAGAGTAAATATCCGCTCGAATATCGGCCGCTGCCGCATTCATACTTTGCTCGGGAGCAATGTACTCAAGTGTGCCCAATAGAGTGCCGTCGTCGGTAATTCCCTTCGGTCGGTCTTTTGCAGTAAGCCTAGCAAGCCCAAAGTCAAGTATCTTCGCTTTGATCTTGCCATCATACTTATACAGCATGATGTTGGATGGCTTGATATCTCGGTGTACCAGCCCATTACCCATCGCGTGTTGCAAGCCTCGGCAAACTTCAGCAGCAATACCACAAGCAATGTGAAGCGGTAGTGGCCCGTTCGTCGCAACGAACTGATGAAGATTTGTGCCAGGCACATATTCCATGCATAACACGATTGCTCCAGCGAGCTGCTTAACTGTGTAACAGCGAACTATGGTCTCATGATTCATCAACGCAATGCACTTAATTTCCTGTTCGAATCGCTGACGCGCAATCGAATGGTTCATCAAACGCTCGTTGAGTACTTTTAATACCTCCTTGCGTCCAGTCATTTTGTGCTGTGCTAAGTACACCACTCCCATTCCACCTCGTCCTATTTCCTTAAGGACGGTGTACTCCCTTAACTCGGCAAGTTCAGCAGGCAGGTCAATTTCCTGAGACGGCAATTCAATCGCAGGAGACGAATCGGTCGCCAAGGGAGCAATCTGACTGGAGAGGGATTTCTCCGCGAGCACTTGGCTGTGTGCTTTCATTTTTTCTAAGACCGTATCAACCGAAATCGCCTCAATCTCGGCAGCCAAATCAGGGCGATCTTCGAGCATCGCCACAATCTTGTCTTCGGTCGATTCGTCGAGCTGCCCTTTCGCAAATGCGCGAAGCAAATCTTGGGATATTTCAACCGATTCGCCGGCCATAGGGGTTTTTCTGTTCACGTGCTTTCTCTGTTTTTGCGGCGAAAGAATGCAGGGCCGTACATTCAATAGGCGCTACCGCCAAGATCCTGTCACGGTGTCGAACTTTTTTCGCAGCCACCCCGCGAAAGTAGCGATGATAGTTGCCTTTCGCTCCGCGAAAGTAGCGTCGTCTTTACCTATACTTTCCGCTACTTTCGCGGAGCGAAAGGCTACTATCCTAAACTTACAGCCTATCCGCCAATTCTTTGAACCGGGCATTAGAATGCAGCCCCTTCATTGATTCTTTGTCCAGCAATGCGTCGCGTTCGTTGAAACCTAAGTCGATGGCCTGCTCAATCCAATCGAGCGTCCGAGCTTGATACTGTTCGTGCAACGCCCGCCGCTGGTCAGCGCTTAGCTGGTCATCTGTCTGAATCGCAGCTAGGCAATAGGCGTACACCTCCGCCGCAGACATACAGTGATGTCGGACTCCGCTTGGTCGCCTCAAATCAAGCTTGGACGTTATCTGCTCAGCATACTCTGTCGCCCGCTTCCACTGTCCATTCTGAGCATACATTCTGGCGAGATGTAGTTCGACGTTGGGTGTCAACATTGAATTGGGATTGATCAACGCGACGGCTCGCTCGCCGTCGAGTATCGCTTCGTCGATGCGCCCCAGTTTACACAGCACCTTTGCACGCTCTTCCAAGGTGCCACTCAACCTAACTCGGTTGTTCGTTCTTTTGGATTCATTTTCAATATTCAGCATTGATACGGCTTTGGAGAAACAAACTAGCGCTTTTTCGAAATTTCCAACCTTCGCTTCGCACTGGCCCAATTGATTCAGCGCAACACCAAATGAACCCATTGCACCCAGATCGCTTGGATCCAAACTACAAACTAGCTCCAAATGAAATACGGCTTCTTGAGCCACTTCATTCGCGGTATCGAAACCGTCTTCGAAAATGCGCATCTCACTCAGAGCATTCAACATGTTCCCCATACGTACCCGATAGACGTTGATGCTCGGGTGTCTGTCAATCAGTCGTCGCTGTACGGCAATTGCTTCCACAAGTTTTTCTTCAGCCAATTCACGCCTGTTCGCAAACTTTAACCAGATCGCGTACTGGGTTAGAGCGCCGGCCAGACCTCCAGAGTACCGCTCCTCTTCCGGATACTCTCGGTGTAGACCCCCGAGGACGGCGACGGCATCTTCGAGAAATGGCTCGGCCTCTTTGTAGCGACGAATATTTGCGCTGTGCATCAACATCCTGCCAAGACTCACTTCCGTATTTGCCTTTAGCTCTTTGCACAAGGCATAGTCGGGATCCTCGACTAAAATCGCGTTAACGATAGCAAGTGATTTTCGCAGCAGTTCTTCAGAGGCAGCCAGTTGCTCGGTTTTTGTAATATTATTTTCTGTTGACGTCAGGAATGCGGAGTAACCACTCATCGCTTCGACCAATAGAAGCTTGGCTGCCCTAGTAGCACTTTGGGCGACGAATTGCTCTGTCGTTTCTATTACAGCCAGAAAGACATGCTCGGATTTTTGCGACTGGCCGGCTAGACTCAGAAGATTGGCATATCGAATGCTCTCTTCGATCGCTTCAGATTCAACAACCACGTCACCTGGTGAACCAGCCAGTAACTCGGAATAGACGGCGATACCCTTCTCCATCCACTCGACCGCTTGTTGCTTGCTCTCGATCTCGCCTGTTATCCGCCCTAAGCGAACATAGGCCCGCGCGAGATTCAGTTGCGACTCGGGTGAAGACTCCTGTTTGTCCAATAGTTGTCTGTGGAAATCTGCGGCATTCGCCAACAGCTCCTTTTTTAAATCAAGCAAGTCATATTGTGCGAGGCGTACATCCTGGCTAACGCGATCACAGAACTGATCTACCGCTGCAATCGCCAAAGAGAGGTTCTCTTTCGCTTCCGCCTCGCGCTGTTCCGTCGTGCGCTGCGCAATCTGAGCAAGACTCCTCTGCTCGTCGTAGTTATACGCAAAAACAATCGATGTGACTGCAATCGCGGCCAATAGCAACATTGAGAGAGCCGTGAGCGCAGTACCAATAGGATATCTGCGCACGAATCTCACGGATGCTTCGAGTACATTTTGATTTCGTGCTAAGATTGGTTCGTCACTCAGAAATCGTCTTAGATCTTCACCGAATCCCATGGCCGTTTCATAGCGGTCGCGAGGATCAACCGCTGTTGCCTTTTGTATAATGGTTGCTAGGTCTCGCGGACAACGTGGTGAGATCGAGTCAATTCTCGGTAGCTTACCATCGAGGATTTTTTTGATGAGTCGCGGACGTGAGTCCTCCTGAAACGCTGCACGAAGAGTGAGTAACTCGTACAGAGTAATGCCCAGTGAATATTGATCGCTGGTTTGATCCAATGCGCTCGTGAATGCTTCCGGTGGAAGGTAGCGAAGCGTTCCGACAATATCACCACTGTCTGTCAAATTCTCATCCGCCTCGTATCGCGCCAGCCCAAAATCCGTAATACGTAATCGCCCCACCCGATCAACCATCAAGTTTCCTGGCTTGATGTCTCGATGCAACACTCCGTTTGCATGAGCGTACGCGAGGGCTGATGCCGCTTGAACTCCAAGCTTAGCGGCACCTTCATATAGGTTTGACCAACGCAAATTCTTCTCGCTGAAACCTTGTTGAGCATGTAAAGCGGATACTGCACCCTCGGTCGTCTGCAACAGGCTCAATGCAAACTGACGTTCCTGGTCATCGGCCAACTGGTTCACTTCGTCACTAGCCAGATCTCGATTATGCTCACGATTCTGATCATGATGATCGCTGTCACCATTTGCAGGAAGCGACCGAAGCGACTTGATCATAGTGTCAAGTCCAATTCCATCTACTAATGGCATCGCATAATAGAGTCGTCCCTGATGTTCACCATAACCATAAACGGGAACGATGTTAGTATGGTGAAGACTGGCTGCGATACGAGCCTCGCGTTGGAATCGTATTCGGTGCTTCCGGCGGCTAAGTGTATCGTTAAGAACCTTTAACGCAACTATTCGCGCCAAAGACAATTGTTCCGCTTCATAAACTACCCCCATACCTCCTTGCCCTATACGTTTCCCCAGTCGAAAATCACCAAACTCCATGCCCGTCAATAATTTTTCGTGAACTTCATGAAGTGGTGGACAGCGTTCGTACCCGCCTAAATTCGAATCATAAGCATTGCGAAATTCGTCGGGAATTGCCGGCGATACTTCTGCAACTGTCTCTAACATTACGATAGCAGGAAATAGCTCCAATATTTCACTCGCCCATTGCGGATAGCGTGTAGCATACTCGTCTATCGATACCGGAAGACCATGACGACGCTTAGCCGTAAACTCTTCGGCTAGTTGCATGACAAAATCGCTCGGGTCGGAATGATTGGGCATATTGAGGCTGGTAATGAAATCTGACGAAGGTAATGACGAAGAGTCGTGGATCCAACAAGCCAACTCGGGGAGCCAAATCGCCGCGAATCAACTCTGGTCCCTGCATCGTGACGCCCTCAAGCGTACGGTTCGGTTGCGAATGCACCCCAAACTTGTCACTCGAGTGGACGCGTCAGATATTGTACAGGAAGCATTTGTCGAGGCTGCACGATGTTTGGACAGTTATCTGGAAAAACGACCGCTACCATTCTTCTTGTGGCTGCGACAACTCGTTTTGGAGAAACTGATCGACGCCCATCGAAAGCACTTTCTTAGCCAAATGCGTTCAGTCAACCGCGAATCACGCCCTTGGGAATATTCCGGTTCTGACTCGGGATCGATGGCCAACCATTTTGTCGATCGACTTCCTAGCCCTACACAGGCTTCCTCTTTGGCGGAATTAAAACTTCGCGTACAGAATGCACTCGATCGACTCGACCCCATTGATCGCGAACTGCTGATGCTTCGCCACTTCGAACAGTTGTCGAATCAACAAGCGGCAACCATCCTGCAAATCAACCCATCAACCGCCAGCACTCGTTACGGACGCGCACTGCTCGCACTACGTGTGGTCTTAGCGGATCTTGACCCGGAAGTGTGATCGCTCGTTCCTTTCATCGAGCATTACGGAAACACTCTTCAATATGCGGGTGCCGGTTCAAAGTAAACGGTGATAAAGTCGTCCTGCGAGACGCTTGTACCGAATGATACATGTCCCAGGCAACAGCCGTGACAAAGACTCTCAAATCTTTGAAATTCTTCTCGATTCAATTCCCAATCGGACGCAGCCATTTTCAGTAACGGGATGATGTCCCCCACGCACATCTCCAGTTCGTAGAGATTCAAGTCAAACGAAATGCGACGCCCGCTGTCATCACGGGTGACCAATAACTTCACTCGGGTCGCGCTGCCATTCATCAGTTTCATCACCCCGTCCACCACAGTAGAAATTGTCTTACTAGCCTTTGCCACCGCTCGGCCGATGACCTCATTGAGTTCATCCATTGTGGAAGTAGGAACATACCAATACTGCGACGTCTCACTCGCGACACCCGTTACCGCATCCCACTTGAAACCCAAATGGCTCATGTAACTTTGCGGGTTATGAATCTGCTCCCGCGGTTGGGGTGTCATTTCGCTAACGTCTTTTGCAGGGGAGTCAAATTCGACATAGGCTCGATAGGTCGACCGTTGCGAGCCCTCTTCAAAGCCAATGATCCATTTGCTGGCCTGGGGAAATACATCGACGAACCCAGACAACATTTGAGGAGGCATTTGGAGCCGATTCAACTCAGTGGCTACCTGCCATAGTGGAACATCTGCCTGCAATAGCATCAGCAGGTATCGGTTGGCAAATATACCATCTCGCGAAAATTTGACCGACCTCTCGTACTGGGCTGGAATCTGCCAATTCTCAAGCATCTGGAATGGTAATGATGCCAAAAGAGCCCTTGCCTCAATCGACATCGATTCCAGCGTCGTCGGCAATTCACTCCCACCGTCGGAAGACCCTATCTCTGAACCGGTCATTGACTATTAATTCGTTTGCTATTCCCAAGAAATGGTCCGCCCGAATCGCGAGCGGAAGCTATTGAAGTCATTCAACGAGATGACGCCATCGCCACTGAAATCATAGTTGTTTTGATAGCCCGGTTCTCCAACGCTCTTACCATACGCCGATCGAAATTGGTTGAACTCTTGCAAAGTCACCGACCCATCACCTGAAACGTCACCAAAGAACCGGAAGAAATTGTCCAGTGGATCAGCACCAAAAACAAAATCACCACCCGCCACGCCATCTAGATTGCCGTCCAAGCGCCCTCCATCTGCGGTCGTTCCGGCACGGCGAACCTTGGTCGCATCCACCATGAGCTCATAGAACCCGTCTTTCAACGACCCGCCGATCTCCGTCATTCCACCATTGAAAGTCAATGTAACAACTGTCTTCCCCGAAATTAAGTCATTCGACGCCACCGCAGTGATCGACACACTCCCCCCCGCAACTCCTCGCTTGCGGATGGCAAATGCACCTTGGTTTAGATCGACGATATCGACCAATCCATCAAAAACAACCTGAACTTGATCGACTCGCGATCTTTGGCTTGTGCCATCTCCCACTACGACAGATTCTACTTCCGTACGATCATCGATCGTGATTTGAAGTATCTTCTCAAAGCTAGCTCCCGAGTTATCTGTCGCACGGACGCGAATCGACAAGACTGGATGGAGCTCAAAATCAATGCGGGTGGTTGTGCGGAGCTCATTACCCACAACGACAAACTTTACGTTGTCTGTAGCTCCAGCACCCGAAACCAACGTAAAGCTGTGCTGGTCACCTAAATCCACATCAACCGCACTTAACGTCCCAACGACTGTACCTGCAGGCATGTTCTCACCTACTATCCCTGACGACAGCACTATATTTTCAGGTGCGTCGTTAACCTCCAGAACTTCTATTCGCGCGGTCACCAGTTCGTTGCTCAACGAATTGGTAAAGAGGTGATCAGCAAAAACACTAACGCCTTCCATTTGCTCGTCCGACCGGTCCCAAGCATGGAAGGAAATGCCACCAGCCTGACCAGAGAAATTCGCATCAGGCACAAATCGCACTCGCGTGTTGCTATCAGCTGCTAGCAGCAGTACTTGTCCACCCGAAATTGCCGGCGCAATCGGTAAGTAAGTATCGCCATCTAAAGTGAACTCCCAATAACCATGAGCAAGATCCACGCCTGTTATGGCAATACCAGCAGCTGGACCATCGGGGTCTGAGACAAGACCGTCGATCAAAGAGGTAATGAGATCGCCGGGGTTATTTACCGGCAATAGATCCTCGTCGATTTGAATCAGGTCATGTGCTCCGTTCAGAACGGGCGCGTCATTCGCAATGACTCGGAAAATGCGGGAGTAATTTCCTCCCGCATTACTATCACCATCGCCATCCAGACGAATGCCTGCCAAATCGTGAATCGAAGAACTTTGCGATCCCAGCACCGTGAGCCGATACCGTCCGGGTAGAAGCATATCGCTGATGCCTAGTATCCCCAGCGTCACGGTGTCCTGTCCTGCGGAATACTGTGGAGCCAACCCGTATATCAGATCGTCCGCATCGTCGAAGTCATTATTCGGTCCCGCCCCACGGAACTCGTACGCGGCAGGCGACCTTGCATCAATCGGATTCACTTCTTCGCTAAAGGTCAATTGAATGGTATCGATGGGCTGAGCCGTAATTCCCTCTACATCGATGATCGAAGGGCTGGAGGATTGGATGGTCGGAGCCAACGTATCGTTGCTATTACCACGGAACTCGTAGGCCCCAATATCCGCAACCGAAGGTAAGCGCCCGGCAGGACCATTATTCGGCGCGTGGCGATTCCTGACTGCGGCGCAGCCGCGCATCGATGCGGCGACGGGCTTTGACGTAGCGTGATCGCTCGCTTTGGTCAGCCTGTTCCTCGCGGCGGAACTGACGAAT
>JBGTBJ010000053.1:0-8031 GCA_041749395.1 Pirellulaceae bacterium | reverse complement strand
GCTTAACAAGAGCGGCGCCAAGCATGCGTGAGTCTGCTACGCTGGGGAAACCCTACAGTTAGATGACAATTCATGAATTTCCATGCCCCCACCCCCCAGTCTGTGTTTTGTTGACCTGCTGGTGCAGTGTGCAATAAGTGCGGTCTCCCCACATTTTATCTGTTCGAGATTTTCTCGAAACGGAAGAAAGATACGCAACTGTGGCGAAAGTAAAGTGCATTCTCGCCTAAGGGCAAATTTGGCGTCGTCGAGGGTGGTGAAGTCGATGGAGGTCATAAGTCCTGTACAGTCTTGTTGACTATCGCCATGATCTTGTCCCTGACTATATCGCCGTTGCCCTTGAGTGCCGAATCGAAACCGAAGGCAAGACCGTTCCCAAGCGACATTGAATTACAGACTGATTGGCCCGAGGTTATCAACCTATAAACAGAGGTCACATAATCATCATTTGGGCCGATCACCCTTCCTTCCACCTGCCACGACAGATCGTCATCTTTTTCGGCGGGGGCGGTAAACTTGAACCCAATGCCCGCACTAAAATTTGAATTTGCCAGCAAGTCAAAAATGCGGTCCGCGTCATCGTCAGACACTCCGGGAAAGCACCGCTTGAGACAGACGATTACTTTGCTACGTGATTCGGGATTCCACTCTTGATTCGTCATCTCGACAACCCCACCTTTCTTTGAAGTTAATGCCTACATCGGACAGGCTCAAACTATTCCTAATCTACCCGGTTTCACGATAACTGTGTCAAATCCGCACAGTGGGGCGACAATAATCTCTCGGCCAACTGCTGGCGGTCCCGTTGCCGGGATTTATTCGCTGCTATCTGATCCCGCATCCGCGCAATTTCGTCATCAATCCTGCCGCATCGCAGGCAGATTCTCTTTTGCAATCTCGGCTTAACGGATGGTACGCCGAACGCATGGGGGCGTATGACCTCCTCGATAGTGCGACTATCGACCGTCTCCCAGTCGTGCCAGCCTAAGTAACACCACATCGCAGAACCGCTATCTCCGAGACCAAAAAGCCACCCCGGCCACGAACCCCCGTAACCACTTCTTATCGCTGGTCAGTTCTATTCCGTATCGCCCCATCACGAGAGCCGCTTTTGATTTATCGCCAAACACCGCAAGCCCTACACGCATGGTGCACGGGATGCCCGCAAAGCAACAAGCAAATTGCAGTGCGGGTTGCGGCGTCCAGCGTCTTCCCCGATTTCAAATCGATCAATCATCGAACGAAAGAGTAACCGCCCTCGATTCCACCGAGAGCCCTAGCCGTTGCTGGACGTCGACGATTGCACAGTGGGGGCTGTCCAGCGTGCTGATAGCCTCTAGCACGTCGACGGCTAGCTGAATCGCTTCAACATCTTTGGAGCTCAAGTCCCAATAGGTTTGGCCGGGCTCGACCATCATTCGTAAGCGGTGGATTTGGCTGGTTGTGGCATCCATGATTAACCGAGCCTCTTGTTCACATAGAGGGCAGCGAGCACGGCGGCGAAGATCAAAATGAACACGCCGAGCAACAGGGGGCCATATCGATAAATGCGGTCCCAAGCCTCGATCATCCACAGCGGCATTTCCAAAGGCAAGTTGACCAGCACGGCGATCGACGCGACCGCGCCTAAGAGAAGGATGAATAACGGGACGACAATTAGGAGCGTGCCGTTTGGTTTAGGTGGTCGGGGCAATTCAGCATTCATTTTGAAAACTCCAAAAAGGGAAAACTACTTAACGTGAGAGCGGACGATTCGTTCCATCGCGTCGGTGTCGTCGTCGGGAGCGATTAGCCAACCTCGATCGACGCAATAGGCGATCGCAGACGTAAAGAGTTCTGGGGGCGTGCTCGTGAGAATGCGAAGACCGTCGGCAAGCTCAGACGGTTGGCGATCGGGGCGGGAGAGATAGCACATGGCTAGAGCGTCGACGGCTGCGGCCAGCGGGTCCGCTTCAAGTGTTTCCGGTAGAGTCCGGTGGGCTTCGATTGAGGCGGTCACTTGTTGATTGGTTTGACCGCTATTTCCCGCTAATTTCCGCCCCGGCGGTCCTCCATGCCGGGTAATTGCTTTGTACTGAACCACCGCCGAAATGCGGTGGTTTTTTCATTTTCTGCAAGTGATTCTAATGCCGGATGCCGAGGCTCATCACGGCAGATTTAGATCCGTTTAGGTATCTGTACAGCTATAAGCAGCGCAACTCATTTCAATTGACAACTAGAGTAGCGAGTGACAAGCGTATACAGATTTGTTTGGTTGACACGCAATTTACAGGACCTTTTATGTCAAAAAAACAGAATCCCAAAAGTTACTCTCGAGAGCTATTTCCGCGCTAGTCAACTTGGACGACATAGATGGCTGTGACTAAAGCGATTGGTCGGCGTGCTTCTTGAAAAATGACTCGGCCTAGCCAGCAACTTGTCAGTTTTTTATTGACAATCGCTGCTTGACCGGGGTATTTTGCAGGCGAGTTGAGCCCCTGAAATGGATTCGGCTTCTCCCCTGGCTTCAGGCTTTTCTTTTGTGGAGTTATCTATAAATGCTTAGTACGCAGAAAAATTATTCTGACACCGCAATGCGATTGGGTTCAGAGATGCGATTGGGTTCAGAGATGATAGTGCGGCGTTACGACAAAGTTGCAGCCATGTTGTCAACGATTGCCATTCTGCTCAGCGTGCTGGTAGGAGTCGGGGGCATTGCGTGGTTATTGGATAGCCGCCCGGTAGTCCGTTCGGAGGTCCCAGATCTAATCAAATACAAATTCCAAAGCGGCAATCCGTTTTCTGGCGAAATGGAATTCGACGAGCCTACGATTGCAGAGGTCATGCCCCTGCGTCCCACCTCACTCGACGGTACCTTGCAAGCAGTGGTTGGTGCGAACGATGCATCGAATGCAGAGTCAATTGCGATTGGTAATGGTGCTTCGGCTGGCGCTGGTAGCGAAAATGGTACTGACGAAAGAACTGCGGGACCTGCAGGCGACGACGGCAAATCGGTTCCTCGCTACGAAAGATGGAAGCTAAAGTTCTCTGCGTCGGGTTTGCGAGCCTATGCACAGCAACTTGATCACTTTTCAATCGAACTAGGAGCCATAGGCGGAGCCATTCAAGGAGTTGACTACGCCAGCCAACTATCGGGTTCGATCGTATCACGCAGAGGAAAAAGCAAGGCAGAAAACCGACTCTATTTCATGTGGACTGAAGAGAGTCCACTGCGGAAATTTGATCAGCAGCTCTTGAATCAAGCTGGCGTAAGCACACAGGGGAGGATTCTTATCAAATTCATCCCGAAAACTCTTGAAGATGAATTGGTGGCGTTAGAGTTGGCACATGCAAGAGCGAATGGGCATTCCAAGGTTGAAGAGATCTCTCGAACAGATTTTGAGTGTCAAGCTAGTCGCGAAGGCTACACGTTTGTCGTGTTATCGCAAGCCTATCGTAAGGCGGATGCAGATTCAGAATCGCAATGATCGCAGAAAGTAAAAAATGATACTGCTTCAATGGGCCTTGGCTCTCTGTGGATTTGTGGTCGCGGGATGGTTGCTGCATCGACTTTGCATTCGCTTGGAGGATGCTGGTTATATGTACTACCGGAAGCCGGGCCATGGAGGTGGCAGTTCGGTCATTGGTACGATGATGGAGGTCGACAAGATCACGCGCCCAACGGTGCAGCATGTTATCGAAGCACGCGAGCAGAACATCGTGCAAGCGGAATGGAAAGTAGGAGATGATCCCCGACCTTTTCTTACGGCGTTGCCGCGGGGCGACGCTCCTGAAACAACTCCAACCAACCGAGAGTCATAGAATTCGCGATGGATTGCGGCAGCTTACGATATTCATCTGGGGTGGTTCCCCAGTAAAAGCCGATCCAGCCAGCCGTATAGACTCGCGACTCTTCGATAAAGAGTCCCAATTCACGTTCATCACATTTGAGTGGAAAGGTTTCTTCAATGATTAAGGGTTTGTCGCATGCAGCAAACCCCTTCAATGTCTCCAGGGCTTCATCGGTATTTCCTGCTTTGGGATAGAGATGAACGGCTAAGAAATCAAGATCAGGAGCAATTTCTGCCGGTATAAATCCAGAGGTAAGCCCCGGTCGGTCTAGGCTCCAATCAACAAGTCCGACGGTGATTAAATGTCGTTCGTCATGTTTGCGAATTGCAGCACTGAGAGTACGAATCCAATTGCGAGCAATTTCGTGTCGCGGGCGAGAATCGCGATCGAGTGAAATGAACTGAGTAAAGTGCTTTCCACCAAAGCTTGGGCCCAACCAGTCCTCGCGTTTGTCGTCTCCTCCTGGGACGACGGGTTCGTTCATTAAGTCATAGCAAAAGATCGCAGGACTATCGGCACAGGTATTGGCGATAGCCTCCCAGAATACTGTCTGAACCTGCCAGCGTTCTGTCTCAGAGAGTTTATCGTACCAGGCGGGAACGTCGATTTTGTGGTAGCAACCCAGCCCTGTTATATCTAGGTAGAGCCGCTTCTGTTCTGCTAAGTGAACGACTCGTTCAAGCTGGGAGAGTGACGATGCACGAACCTGCGTTGGTGATTCCATGAAGGCACCGACTTGCAGGTGGATTCGCACAACATTCGCACCTAACTCTTTCATCTCATCGAAGTCCGAGACGACGGTGCCCCACTCGTTTTGCCAATACTCTTCCAACAATCTTCCGTCGCTATCGTGGTCATAATTGAAACCCCAGGGCACGAAAGTTTTCTTCGATTCAGCGAAAACAAACTCTTTATGACTCTTAGAGACTTGAATCCACTCAAGCGGTTCTTCCGGTGCAACTGGCGAATGGGCGGCGGCAAAAACGAAGGCGGCCAACGAAGTGGAAATCAGAGATGTAGACAGTAAATGAGTTGCCAAGCCTCGAATCAGCCTTAATAACTTCATAACACTTGCCTCTAGGGAATGAGTTGCACCTAGAACAAAAAAACCATTATTGGTTTAGAGTCCTACTCCGAATCGAACTGGGGGTAAGGTGTTCCTCCGGGGTGATATGCATTCTACTGCGAATGGCATACCATAATGCGATTGTGGGGAACGCACTGCCCCACAATATCAACGTTATTGGTCACGATGGTTCTTTCTCGGTTGAGATGTCTTGCCCCGATCTATCCTGCCCCCCATTTTCCCTGCGGACACAGATCATGCGAAATCGACTTATTTTTTTAGCACTGATGTTTTGCGTATGTTCAGCACAGTGGAGCTACGCACAGGAGACTGCGCTGCCGCGTAGTACACCTGAGGCGCAGGGCGTGTCATCAGCCGGCATTCAGAAATTCATTGAAGTGGCTGATAAGGAAGTCAATTCGATGCACAGTTTCATGCTAGTTCGCCATGGACATGTGATAGCCGAAGCGTGGTGGAGTCCGGAAAACGCTGACAAGCAGCATGTGTTGTGGTCGCTCAGTAAGAGTTTCACTTCCACGGCGGTCGGCATGGCCATTGCCGAGGGGAAACTCAATTTGGATGATCCCGTACTCAAATTTTTTCCGGATGACGCACCGGAGATGCCCTCGGAAAACTTGAAGGCCATGACGGTTCGAGATTTGCTCACAATGACTGCGGGGCATGAGGTGGAGGCACCCTTAGGCTTCGGAGGCAATTGGGCGAAAGCGTTCCTCGCTCATTCTGTGCCACACAAACCGGGCACGCATTTCCAATATAATACGCCGGCAACCTACATGCTCTCGGCAATTGTTCAGAAAGTAACAGGGGAAACGTTGCTCGATTATCTTCAACCAAGATTGTTTGCTCCGCTCGCCATTGAAAACCCGAAGTGGTCCACCAGTCCTCAGGGAGTATCCATTGGCGGCTTTGGATTGTTCGTTCGCACAGAGGACATTGCAAAGTTTGGTCAGTTGTATTTGCAAAATGGTATGTGGCAAGGAAAGCAATTGGTTCCCGAAGCATGGGTCGAACAAGCAACCAGTAAGCAAGTATCTAACGGATCAAGTCCCGAGAGCGACTGGAGCCAGGGCTATGGTTTTCAATTTTGGGTCAGCCGTCATGATGCTTACCGTGGTGATGGTAAGGATGGTCAATATTGTATCGTCTTGCCGGAATTGGACGCCGTTGTCGCGATCACGGCAAACACCACGAACATGCAGGGTGAACTCAATGTCGTTTGGGACCATTTGTTACCAGCGTTTAAGGACGAACCGCTCGAAGACAATGCTGCAGAACTCGAAAATCTCCGCGCTGTCATCTCGAAATTGAAGGCAACTCGATAGCTTTTTTGGGGCAATTGTTTTTAAATATTTCCTGCAGTGTGTGAGTCTTTCGCACGCTTTCCGAGTTACTGATGGAGAACTCTCTTGACCATTTATATCCTTTTATTGCTCACCGCCTTTGCTGGTGATGATGTTTGGCCTGCTTTTTTAGGGGCGGGCTCGACGACACCGAGTGCGGATAATATTCCGTTGACGTGGTCACCCACGGAAGCAATTGCCTGGCAGTCACCAATCCCTGGTCATGGACAGTCGAGCCCCGTTGTCTGGGGAAAACGAGTTTTCGTAAGTACGGTTGAAGGGCCCAAGAAGGACGCATGCATTGTGATGGCGTTCTCGTTAATTGACGGAACGACTTTATGGAGTTACTCGCTTGATAACAGCGACCCGGTCGAGAACAGTGTCTATGTCAGCCGAGCGGCCCCTACGCCCGTAGTGGACGCGGATCGATTAATCGTGTTCTTTGAAAGTGGCGACTTGGTTGCCCTTGATCACGATGGCAAAGAGCTTTGGAAGCGATCGCTTAGTCAAGACTACGGCAAGTTCCAGAACAAGTTTGGTCTCAGTGGCTCGCCTGTGCAAACGCAGGAGAATATTTTCATCTTGGTCGACGATGAGGGGCCCAGCTATCTCGTAGCGATCGACAAGCAAACGGGCAAGACAGTATGGAAACAAGACCGAATGCCCCGTAACAGTTGGAGCTCACCTGGCCTGGTGAAAGTTGGCACAACAGAGCAGGTTGTTGTCAGTTCCGACGGTACTGTTGATGGCTATGACGCACTGACTGGTAAGCTGGAATGGACTTTTTCTGAAGTGGGCGGCAACACGGGCACATCACCTTACGATTTGGGTGACGGCCGATTTTTCGTTGCTGCGTCTGCAGGGCGTGATGGTGCAAATACGCAACTTGCCAAGAAATCGAATTTTCTGATGCAGGTGCAGCAAGATGGAAATGGTTTTCGTGGTGTGCCTCTTTGGAACTCAGACGAAGCAACACCATCGTGGGCCTCTCCGATCGCCCATCAAGGATGCGCCTATTGGGTCAACCGAGTTGGAGTCGTCTATTGCCTGGATTTGGCAACCGGAAAAGTTCATTACAAAGAACGAACGAAACAATCGTGTTGGGCAACGCCGGTGGGCATCGGTGATCGAGTTTATTTCTTTGGCAAGGATGGTGTTACTACGGTTCTCGCCGCAGGCCCTGAATTTAAAGTCTTGGCAGAGAACGTTCTTTGGGATCCCGATGCCATTGAACCCGATCCGAAGGCTGGTGCCAATGAACCAACCGAAGAGAGACAGCGCGCAGCTGCGATGTTCTCGGGACCGACCGTCTATGGCGTAGCCATTGCGGATGGAAGTATCGTCGTGCGGACAGGCGACAAATTGTATTGCATTCGCGACTGAAAGCGAGGTTGCGTATCGCAACCGAAATGTTAGACAATAAGAGAATGTCCAAGATAATTTTCGTGGTAGCAAGTGTTGTTGCAAACGTACTTGCGGTAGGCATTGCCAAAGCTAGTAGATACAAGCTCCTGATAATTCGCACTTCGAATCCTGACAGAGTCTCGAAGATCATGGATACTGTCGGCGTTGACTTTACGGGACACACCTTGATTGGGTTAGGTTGGTATATATTGCTTCACCCTCCCGTCTGCGGCTTTTTATACAACACATCTCCTTTGTTATGTTTGAACAAAGATTTTGTAGGCATCCACGATAGTTTCGAATCGTGCCATGCCTCGCCAGATCGTGTTGGAACCAGGTGGGCCTTGCGATTTGCGGTTGATATATCCT
>JBGTBJ010000052.1:0-59491 GCA_041749395.1 Pirellulaceae bacterium | reverse complement strand
CAACGCTACTTTCGCGGAGCGAAAGGCGACTATCGACTATCGACTATCGACTTGTTTCGGGAACGATCGATAAACCATCGCTGGCTCGCAGAATTATCTTATACGACTTACCCGGTGCGACTTTCATGGATACCGCTTCACCATGTGCCGCGCGGATACCCTTGAGCTTTGCAGCTTCGGGGTTATTTGCAAAACTCCAAAAGTCACTCCAGATTTCTTTCGCAAAATCACCCGGCTCACCACCGAGCTCATAGGCTTGAGGCATGAGCCCTTCTTCGTCCAAGGTGAAACCATCATTGGGAGTCTGGAACTCACCAAAAACTCTTCGGAACAATGCTAATGAGGTGCCTCGCAGGAGGTCCGCTTGCTCAACATATTGGTCATCGAACTTGACAATCCAATTGTCCAGATAAACCATATCGCCTTGAAGGGTAAATTCGCGAGCTTCTCCAATGGTATCGCCGTCGGGAGTCAGTTCCGTGAAGCGAATCGTCGTTGTAGTTTTGCCTGTGTCGGCATCGGTTGTTTGATCGAGAACATCTAATTTGGCGAGCCTCTGATCCGTTTTCAGCAGGTTCATTGCCAGTTCCATGCGACTGATTTGGCGAGCTTTTTCCGCGACATCGACCTCTAGCGTGGTGATCTTGCCAGTCGCTTCTTGCAGCTTTGACTCAACCGCAGCGATTTCGCGTCGGGCTTCGCCCAGCAGCTGGTCTGCACCGCTGATACGTTCGTAAACGAAATACGCCGTGGTTCCGATCATGCCGACGATCACAAACACCAAGAAGGTTCGGACCGTGCTGTTAATTGTAGTAACGGTATCGTTGATGCGGCCCATGGATAGCCCTCCGGCAATGAAGAAAATAGGAAGACTGGGACAACTTAACCATACACGAGTTGCTCGGTAGCGTGTCGCACATCCTGTTGTCTCATCAGCGACTCACCCACTAGCATGGCTTGTACACCCACGGCTGCCAATTGGTCAACGTCGGTACTAGTGGCAATCCCACTTTCGCCAACTAGGACGCGATCTTGCGGTATGAGTTCTCGAACGCGAATAGTGTGCTGAATATCAGTCACAAATGTACGTAAATCACGATTATTGACACCGACGATCTGTCCGCCGGTGGCTAAGACCGGGTCAATATTTTCTAAATCGTACAATTCGATCAATGTTTGCAGCCCCAGCTCGAGTGCCTGTTGATGCAGTCGCATCAGCTCAGTTGGCTTGAGGCATTCGGCAATGAGCAACACGCAATCCGCACCGGCTGCACGTGCTTCGAGAAGCTGGTAAGAGTCAATAATGAAGTCTTTACGTAGCAGCGGCAGGTCGACTGCCTCACGAATGGCCCGCAAAAAATCGAGATGCCCCTGAAAGTAATGTTGGTCGGTTAGTACGCTGATGCAGGAGGCACCACCCAATTTGTATTGCTGGGCGATTTCCACAGGATCGAAGTTGGGTCGGATGAGCCCTGCGGAAGGGCTGGCCTTTTTCACTTCGGCAATCAATCGCACGCGTCCAGGACCGCCACGCAAAGCAGCAGCGAAATCGCGGGTGGGCGGAAGTCGATCCATTTGATCGCGCAACTCGGCTTCGGAGACCAGCCGTCGCGCAGCGGCAACCTCCGTGATCTTCGTCTGAACGATTTGATCGAGGATCGTGGTCATTAGTGCTTAAAGTGGCGTCGGCCAGTCAAAATCATCGGAATGCGGTGATCATTGCATGCATCGATCACTTCCGAATCGCGTCTTGAACCGCCGGGCTGAATGATTGCCACGATTCCTGCTTCGGCCGCTGCGACAATGGAATCGGGAAAGGGGAAAAAGGCATCGGAGGCAAGAATGCTGCCACTGCAACGTTCAGCCGCTTTCTCAATTGCAATTTCAACACTATCCACGCGACTCATTTGGCCGGCACCCACTCCAATCAACGAGCAGTCTTTGGCGAGAACAATGGCATTGCTTTTCACGTGTCGCACCATTTCCCAGGCGAAGGCCACATCGTCCCAAAGTGCGTCGGCAACTTCGGTTTGCGTGACAGTACGCCACTGCAAAGGGGCCGCAGGGAGACGATCCGCTTCCTGAATCAGCATTCCTCCACTAATGAAACGACGATGGAGGGGTGCTGGTGGATCATCCAAACGACCGACTTGCATCAGACGTACATTTTCACTCCATCGGGGTTTGGTAGTGAGCAACCCTACAGCGCTGGCTTCGAAATCCGGGGCTACGATCGCTTCAATGAATAAGCCGGGTTGGCAGAGGACTTCGGCTGTGGCGAGGTCGACCGTTCGGTTGAATCCCAAAACGGACCCAAACGCGCTAAGGGGATCCCCATCGAGTGCCTTTTGGCAGGCGCGTGCAAGTCGCTCGCCAGTGGCTGCACCGCAAGGGTTGTTGTGTTTGATAACAGCGGCGGCTGGCTGCGAGAATGATCGAACGATCGTTAATGCTGCATCGAGATCAAGTAAATTATTGTACGAGAGTTCTTTGCCACTGATTTGTCGAGCGCTTACCAAATTGGCGGTACGAACCGTTGGGTCGGAATAGACCGCGGCCATTTGATGCGGATTCTCGCCGTAGCGCAACATGGATTTGCGGCGTAATGAAAAATGCAATGTGGGTGGGAAATCGGTAACCAAGGCGTCGCCGCGCAAATATTTGGCGATGGCGCGATCGTAACTGGCAGTATGCTCAAAGGCCTCGCACGCCAAGTGTTGTCGCAGTGCGAGGGTTGAACCACCCGAAACATCAACCTGTCGTAGAATTTCTGAATAGTGTTCCGGACTGGTTGCCACGGCAACATGCAAATGATTTTTAGCAGCCGCTCGAACCAGACTTGGCCCACCAATATCAATTTGTTCGATGGCTTGATCTTTATTGACACCTGGACGCGCTACCGTGGCCTCGAAGGGATAGAGGTTGACCACGACCAGATCAAACTGCTGCATTTCGAATTCATCGAGCGCTTCCATATCCTCGTCATTGTCGCGCCGAGCGAGGATGCCACCAAAAATTTTAGGATGGAGAGTCTTTAAACGCCCCCCCATCATTTCAGGGAAGCCGGTGTAGTGGGCCACATCCTCAACTGGAATCCCAGAACCTCGCAAATTTTCCGCCGTACCACCGGTGCTGAAAATACGAACGCCTGCACGATGCAGTCCAAGCGCGAAATCGGCTAGCCCCAACTTGTCGCTGACACTGATTAGGGCGGTACGAATGGGAACGACGTCACTCACAGTGTTGGTTTCCGTTCTAGAACCGGAGGATGCGGATGTTGGGGACTACGTATTAGATTTGACCGCGTTGAGGTCAATCGGTCGACACGGGATACCCCAAAATCCCCAGGAAGTACGAACTTCCGGGGAGAATCGTAGCCGCCAAAATCGTCTATAACGATCTTTCAATCAACCCCCGAAGGGATCATCACCTGACGTATCGCCACCAAACGGATCCGCCACATCCCCTGCATCACCGCCGAAGGGATCGGAATCGAGTGCTTCGGTACCCGTCCCGATGTTGGTTTCTGTCCCAAAACCAAAGGGGGTTTCTGTCGAGGAATCAGCTGGTTTTTTGCCGTCCGGCGTCACTTCGGGGACGCTTAAATTGGCCAACAGCATTTTGGGTAATTCAGAATTAATAGGACGGAGGCACTGAATGCTGCCTGAGGAAGTAATCAAGTAAATCCGGTTGGTAAGCGGATTGTTGATGGCTGTGACAGAACCACCATTATTAAAATCAACCACCGTGGTTCCAGAAAGGGAATCGATCACCCGAATGGTTCCAGAAATCGTCCGTACTAATAGCTGCGATTCGATTCCACCCAGGACTTCGGCGACCTGTCGGACTGGGCTGTTCCACGACATTTCGCCTGTTTTTGCATTGAGGCAGTAAAGGTCGCCATACACTGTCTTAAAAAAGACTTTCTCGCCGATCAAATGGGGCGAGTCGTAGATCGGATCGCCCAAGCTATACCGCCACTGAATTCGACCTGAACCATTTGCTGACATTCCATAGACTTGGCCTTTGTCGGTAGCCGCGAAAAATTGATTGTCGGAACCGAAGGCTAATTGAGCCGAGATCAAACCATCAGCGGAAAAGCGAAAGACCAATCCAGGCCGTCCTTCACCATCGATTGCATAGACATATCCGGAGGAAGTTGGCCACATCATGCGGCTCGAATTGGGTGCGGCCACGGGCCTTGCCATCGGAAGACCGGCTACCCGCGTGGTGAAGGGTTCTTGGTCCAAATTTTTAAGGTCATAACCTTCCACTTTACGTGCCGTGCATACGGCAAATAAGTAATGTCCAGCGATGACTGGTCCTTGCAGCGGAACAGCGTCGTAATCCATCGTGGTGATCAATTTGCCAGTGAGCGCATCAATCAAGATAAGTTGTGCACCATTGACGAATGCCACAAACGAAGAACTCAAGGCCATGGGGAGAGAAGGGAGTCGCTCGTTACCGAACCGTTCGTTCCAAAGCACCTGACCGGTCTCGGCATTTCTCGCTTCGATTGTGCCATCTTTGGTCAATACATAGAGCCGAATCTCGGGCGTCTCTACTTCTGATATTGTCGCCTCGATACCTCGACGTTTTAGCTTATAGACTTCTAATTGAGCCAAACGCCGTGCTTCGATCAGTCCGATAGGCTGACCAAATGCATTGAGTTGGTTCTCCGCCAGCCGCATTAGGTTCTTGCCATTAACCGTGACTTCAACAAACTTATTCATGCGGGAATCATCGACGATGACCCGGGCGTCGACGATTGCATCTGCCCCACCAGTGACGCTTATCTGCTGTTGCCAAGCGCTCACCATGCCGATGCGAGTCGCTTCGTTGGGAGTTAAGGCTTCGTAGCCAACGCCACTAGCGAACGGCATGGAAAACCAAGCCAAACTGCAAGCGAAGAGCAAATAAGCGGAAAAACGGGAGAGCAAACGACAAGACATGCGAGACCTCGACCCAGTAAAGGGGCTGGCGACGAAAACCGGAAGAGATCGATACGGCGAATGAGATTCTATTGTAATCACTCGATTCGTTTAGGTCGAACTAACTCACAAGTCCTTTGGTAACCGTCATAAAGACATCCTCTAAAGTGGGGTCTTTGTCGTGAAAGCTTTTTAGTCGAACCCCTTCTTTGACTAGTTGTTCCAACAATTGGGCCACACCTTCGTCGTCCGTTTCCAGCTCTGCAACCACATGACCACGATCAATGTCCAATCCCCGCAATGCCGGATGGCTGCGGAGAATCGAAAGTCCAGCGTCTTCATTTCCTAGAAAGCTGATTTCAATGATTCGATCGCGTCGAATTTGCCGGTAAACGTGGTCGATCGGGCCATGCATTAACAATTTTCCACGTTCAATAATCCCAATGCTGGTACAGCAATCGGCCAGCTCCGTAAGAATATGGCTACTGATCAAAATAGTTTTGCCCATTCGACGAAGCTCCTTGAGAAGCGCTTTTACCTCGACTCTTGCCCGAGGATCGAGCCCGCTGGTCGGTTCATCAAGAATTAACACGGGAGGATCGTGGACGAGCGTTTTCGCCAAACATAGCCGCTGTTTCATGCCACGTGAAAGCGAATTGACGAAATCATTTCGTTTGTGCGCCAAGTCGAGTAGCTCCAAGACTTCGGCAATAATCAGTTTGCGTTTTTCGCGGGTGATTCGATACGCCACTGCGAAAAAGTCGAGAAATTCCCAGACTTTCATCCCGTCATAGACGCCAAAGTTATCGGGCATGTACCCGACTACCTGTCGTACTGCCATCGGATCGCGCGTGACATTATGCCCGCAGACGGTACCGTAGCCCCGCGTGGGCTTGAGGAGTGTTGCCAAATAACGAATGGATGTGCTCTTACCAGCACCGTTAGGCCCGATAAAGCCAAACATTTCCCCTTCTTCGATCTTCAAATCCATGCAGTCGACCGCAGTGAAATCACCGTAGTCTTTTCCGAATCCACATAGTTCGATCATGTATTATTCCGGTGTATCGGTAAACGAATCGGCAATGTCGGCGGCCACTTCGATGTCCATGCGCAAATTGCGATCCATTTGCGGTAATGGCAAAGGGGCTGTCACCAAATGCGCAATCACGATGGTTTGTTGCTGTATTTGAGAGACGGTGGGAGAAACTTCGATGCCTGCGATCGGTTGTTCAATTCTCCCAATTAAACGGCCTTCGCCCGCAAGCAAGTCCTCGCCCAAAGCTAGCGGTGACATCACGATATCGGCGCCCATAGGAAGATCGCCGGCGACGCGGCCTGGGCCGTCGACAAAACGTACTTGTGTTTTTCCGCCTGGTTCTAACGTACCCACCACATCATGTCGGACTTTTCCCTCTGAGTCGCGAAACACGACGACCGCGTCAAGCAGGGCAAATTTTGTCCCATTCGCCAGTTCACCCCGGTTGATTGATTCCGCGTCAGGAATCCAACGGACCGTTCCCGATAAATCAATCATTTGTTCTGCATGTATGGCTGTGGTTTGATTCGACGGGACATTTATTCCATAGAGAGAGACTTGCGAAGGTTCAAAAGAATGTCGAAATGTTGCTGATGGAGCTTTGGAATTGAAATCTAAAACACCGACTGGCGCTGCCACGGAATCCCGGCTTAAAAATCGAAAGTCATAAGTGGTGCTGAGGGAATTGTAGATCCCCACAAAGCGAGATAGGTGACCTCTCGCATATTGCGGTTGAATTTCCAATACATTGAATTCCGTTTGGCTTCGTGCAAAACCAATATCCAATTGGGCCGCACGAGCAATCCAAGCTGCGCCCACAAGTCCGATGATTGGAACCGCAATCCACGCCCATTCAACGCGGCCGATGAGACGGAATACCAAGTAATTTAATGGCACAACGATCAACAGATAGATGAGCAGTGATTTGAAAACGAAGCGAATGTCAGGAATCGATATTCCCGCTTGTTCCCGAAGTTGACCAAGGGCAAGCTCCGCCCCATCCGAGTGATCGCTCCAAAAACCCACGCCGGCTCCGGGTGTGTAGCGATCGCGAGAATTTAGCCAGCCGTTATTTGGAGGAGTCGATTCCGTTTTTTCCAGATCCTTATCCTTTTTTCGAATCAAGGTCGCATCGCGTGCAAAGATACGCAAGCGTGAAGAAATTCGCGCATCCTTTGTTTTCATTTCCGGAAAGTCGTTAAAGCCCAGCAGCAGGGAACCGTTATGTTCGGAATAATGCCTTGGTGGCCGTTGCATGAAAACGTTGTTGTAAAGGCTTTGCACAGAATCCCATTTGACCAGCCAGCTGGCCGTCATATCAAATCGAGACAGGCAAATATTCCCATGTCCAATAGATCGATTCAGAATCAGATCTTGCGATTGGGGAACGGAATAAGAATCTTCTGCTGCCTGTCCGACGACTCCAACGCGATCCGAATCGTCGTCCAGGATTCCGATCACCGTCCCTTTTGAGCGATCGCTGGGAACGCTCCATTGGTCAACAAGCGAAATCAACAGTGATGATTCAATTCCCTCACTTCGGATCGAACGCATCGGAAGCAAATCTGCAAATTCTGCACTCTGCTCCAACGAAGCAGCGGCTGCCGGACCATTGATGATGATCCTCCCACCCCAGTGCAACCAATCCCGTATCGCTAGCCTCTGATCTAGGGTGAGCTGTTCAGGTGCGACGTCGTCCCACAGGAGATAGGCGATCGAAGTCCATTCAAAAAAAGTGTCGGGCAAATAGACATTTCCCTCTGCGACGGGAAACACCACTCGGTAATCGTAGTTCGACTTGCCTGCCTCTTCGAAGATTCCTTGCGGAGGACTCACCCAATCGTGCACGCGTAACGTGGTCAGTTGTTCGGAGCGATTAGAAAGCACAACAAAAAAATATTCGTGGGGAGCCATCAATTTTGGCAAAGCGGCATTGCTGCTACCGCTCTGTTCTCGACCTGTAAAGCTACCGAGAAGCTGCAAAGGCTCCTTTTCGTTCGAGTTAGAAAAAGGAATCAGCACGCGCGAATCGAGTAACTTTTGGGCGCCCTTTGGTAGCGCCGCAGGTCGCTCGCTTGTCAATGAAAAGGGCGGAAAAAGTACTGAGCCCTGGGCAATATTTGGCTTCAGCTCGAATCGCAGTTCGCCGCGCAAATCGGTCGCGTTTGCCTGCCAGGTTTGAGACACGCTTGTCCAATGCCCCGGTTTGGCGTAATCCCAGCCAGCGCTAGCATCGCGGGGATACGTTTTGGGCGGCCCCGCAGTAATTGCATTCGTGGGGACTTTCTCGTTCTTCTTCGTTTTGGCTACATCGTCGTCCTGACGGCAACCTTGGCATCCAACGACAAAGGGTGCCAGAAACAGAACGAAATACAGGAATTGTCGCGAATGACGAGGTGATCCCATTGCGTCCCAAATTTCCACCTGAGTGAAGTGGCACCGAATCGGTGGGCCAAACAATCACCAATTGTGGCGGCAAACAACGCGAATGACTACCAGCCCATGACCATATTTGATTCGATTACTTTGCGTGCACGCTCTAAATCGGATCCAGTCTCGTGCATATACAATCGAATCGCATGTATTTTGTCACCGGATGATTTTGACAAGCACTCGCGAGCAATACTGCAAGGATCCAACCGCGGAATCGTCAATCCGAGAGCACCTTTTGAAATCACCCACGTATCTCGTGGACGTTTGGTCATGCGGATGACATCATCGGTGGGGAACGCTTCGGTAACAACTTGGCGTGCTGCTTGCTCGTCATGAGCCCATGTAATAATGATGTGGCCAGACGTTTCGATTTCGAACAGGGGCATGGACGATAACTCTGTGCGGAATGGAGAAAGGCCGTGGTTAACCCATGACCGTCGTACAGTCTGACCGAAGTAGCCCAAACCGGCAACTCACAGACCATGCAAAATCATGGGGAATTGATTGTCGAGTCAGCATGTTCGACAAATCCGATAAAAACCGCAACCTCTGTCTAATCAAACTGTTTTGATCATCGTTCCACGCAGGCAGAGAAATCCAAATAGAACGGCACATGCGGAAATGACCATCCACTGTGTCTCATTCATATTATTGAAGAACTTCATGAACTCAGAACTGACTTCATACCACCATTGGCTAAATGAAAATCCAAGCAATAACGGCGAATTCATGGGTGGAACCTCGCAAGGTAGTACAAATGCTGATAATGGGCCAAAGCACGGGGGGGCACCACGGCAACCCTAGGTCATGATTTAGGCCACTGCAAAGAATTACCGTCGAAATAAACTGGATGAGGGAAAGAAAAATTCCGAACAATAGGAGTCTAAGAGGCCACTTGCGGGTGTTAAATCGAGGGCTATAATTCGGCTCATCGAGAACACTTTGGTCTCGCTTGAGGCGCTGTAGCTCAATTGGTTAGAGTACTGGACTGTCGATCCAGTGGTTGCGGGTTCGAGCCCCGTCAGCGTCGCTTTCTTTTTATGGGAGACTCTCTAAGTCACCACAAATTCCGATGGTAATGGATGATGCATCGCCGAGGCCACCTCGACGCAACCGATATTCCGGTAAGCATCCCCGTGATTTTGCCGACAAGTACAAGGAACTGCAGCCCGATAAGTATGCTGCGGATGTCGAAAAGATTCTGAACCAAGGCAAGACGCCGGCGGGTATGCATCGTCCAATTATGGTGGATGAAGTGCTCGACGCACTAGCAATTCGGCCAGGCGAAACGGTGCTGGATTGCACTTTGGGCTACGGTGGCCACGCCCAAGCTCTACTCTGCGCCACTCAACCAGGTGGTCGCTTGCTGGGTGTGGATGCGGATCCCATCGAATTTCCGAAAACCGAAATTCGCTTGAAGGCATTGGGGTATCCCGCCGAATGCACGGTGCTGAGACGAATGAACTTTGCCGGGCTCGCCCCCTTTGTGGCTGAGTATGCTCCCGATGGTGTTGACGCGATTTTTGCGGATCTCGGTATTAGTTCCATGCAAATCGATGATCCGCTACGTGGCTTTAGCTTCAAAGTCGAGGGTCCACTCGATATGAGGATGAATCCTCGCAGTGGCCAATCCGCCAGTGAGCTGTTGTCAAAGTTGGATGTCGAGCAATTATCCGCGCTCTTAGTTTGCAACGCAGATGAACCGGATGCCGTGCGCATCGCTAAAACTATCTTGAAGGCCCAAGCGGCTAGCCCTCTGCAGACAACGGAGTCCTTGGTTTCTGCGATATGTCAAGGCGAACGAAGGAATTTGACAAAATCGAACGAACAAACGGTACGACGGGTCTTCCAGGCATTGCGGATCGCAGTGAACGAGGAATTTCGTTGGTTGGACAGCTTCTTGAATCAGGCTCCGCAATTCCTCAAAGGGGGCGGGCGGCTGGCGATCCTGACGTTTCATTCTGGAGAAGATCGACGAGTCAAAGCGTCCTTCCAAAAAGGCCGCGATAACGGAACCTATTCGACCACCACAGACCAGGTCATCCGCCCCGCCGCGACCGAGCAATATTCAAATGCGAGGTCGCGCTCCGCGAAGCTTAGGCTTGCAATACGAAGCCATTGATCCAATAACCCATCTCGGTGAGCCTCTTTCTGATGTCCCTCTACCGGACGAGCAAAGCGGCAGGGCCTACTTCTTGGCATCCGGTTTAGCACCCTTCTTCTTGTCTTGTTTCGGCTTCATCGACTTCTTGTCATTTTTTTGACTGTTATTTCCCTTACCCATGGCGAGACTCCTTCAAAATACGGTTATTAAGCTATTGATCCAGAAGCGTTCGATTGTATCACTACGACCTTCCAAGGTCTCTAGTGAATGACTGCAGAATTATAGTGCGACCCACTCGGTTGGAGGCACCGTCTGAAGTACTGTCTGGTGCACGATCGTCATTGCCACGGTAGGATTACCGACGCTGTTTTTGGCAGGGACTTTCAGAACCATAAACTAAAACTACTCCTCAAGCAATGAAACAACGAATGCCAATCTTGGGCGCCCACATGTCAGTCGCAGGCGGTTTGTATAAAGCCGTTGATGCCGCCGCTTCATTGGGCATGGGTACCGTGCAGATCTTTACGAAAAACAACAATCAATGGAATTGTAAGCCGCTGGATGAAACACAGATTTCCGACTGGCAGCAAGCAATGGCTCGTTGTCAATTAGTCAATCCCATTGCACACACCTCTTACTTGATCAATTTAGCAAGTCCCGATGACGCATTGTGGCAGAAGTCTATCGACGCTCTCGTGATTGAATGGCAACGGGCCGATACGCTGCAGCTGGACGGGCTGGTCATGCACCCTGGTGCTTTCACGACAAGTAATGAGCAAGACGGTACGCAAAGAATCATTGATGGTGTATTGAGTGCGTTGGAAGCCGTCGAGCCGCAAACAACCTACCTGTTGTTGGAGAACACTGCTGGGCAAGGCTCCTGTCTTGGACATCAGATTTCTCAGCTTGGACAAATGTTGAAGGGCATCGGAGCTGACGATAGCGTTGGAGTTTGCTTTGATACCTGCCATGCCTTTGCGGCTGGATATGACTTCGCCTCAACCGCCGGTTTTAAGGCAATGAAGCGTGAAATAAACAACGAATTACCTAAGGGGGCTATCCGCGCGTTGCACCTCAATGACAGCAAGAAAGGGTGTGGGTCGCGTGTAGATCGCCATGAACATATTGGATTGGGCGAGCTAGGGGACGGCGGCTTCGAGCAGATTTTTAGTGACCCAATGTTTCGCAAGCTCCCGGGCTATCTCGAAACAGAGAAAGGTGAAGACCCTGAAACCAAGCAAGATTGGGATTTGGTAAACTTGCAGCGGCTTCAGGCAATCTACGCGCGAGTCGATTGAACACAGCCTTCTTTTTGACGCGAAATTTTACACGGGGTCGCCTGGCGCGCGCTTGCGCAATTTGCGTTGGAGAGAGCGTCGGTGGATTCCCAATCGGCGTGCAGCCTCGGAGATATTGCCACCGCAGTCGCTGAGCACGCGGTGGATGTGTTCCCATTCTGCTCGAGCAAGTGATGGTGCGGGGAAATCATCACCGTCGGCGGCGGCGACATTTGCTCCCTCGCCCCGTGCGAATGCAGCTAGTATTTCATCTGCATCAGACGGCTTGCTCAAAAAATTAACCGCACCGGCACGGATCGCGTCGATGCCGGCAGCAATGCTACCAAATCCGCTCAGCATGACGACTTGAGTGGTGGGCGACTTTGCTTTGATGCGCTGCAGCAATTCCAGACCCGAACGACCGGGCATCCTCAAATCGAGAACTGCCAGCTGAGTCGGTCGATCTGCAAAAACCACCAGCGCCTCATCGTAATTCGAGGCCGTTTCCACCCGGAAACCGCGTTGCCGAAACGCCATCGCCAACCGATCGCGAAGCACCAGCGTGTCGTCCACGATCAAGATACTGTCATAGCCGAGGGAAGCTGCGTTGTAGACAAGTTTACTATCTTGTCCATCCGCTGATGTCGTTTCCATAATTTCGATCACTTTGCTTGCCAACTGCATCGAATACTCAGTGGCACGTTGCGCACCTAATGGCACGATGCTTCTTTATTCTACATTATGTACTAGTTAACGGGAAACTTGTAACTGCTATGGTGCGACAACTCATCACCCCCGCGATACGGAGGTGTGCGTAGTGTGCGGGGCACGCGGAAGTTGTAAATGGGCAATCGTGCCGCTGCCCAGCGCGCTTTCAAATCGCAGTTCGCCCCCAAGTCGCTGAATGACGTTACGTGTCAAGAACAGTCCCAGCCCCATTCCGCGTCCAGGTTCCTTTGTGGTGAAGAAAGGCTGGCCAATGCGGTCCAACGTCGCTGGGGACATGCCTTCACCTTGATCGTGAATATCGAAAAAAATGTTCTCCTCCGATAGCTTCACATTCACGTCGACAGTCGCTTCGTGGTCGCTGGCGTCTAGACCGTTATGAATTAAATTGCGAATCGCCTGCGCGACTGCTTCACACGGAAGCCAAAGCAAAGCATTTTCAACTTCTTCAGGAAAATCTGCGATTTCCACACGATGCGGTTCGCGAATCCCTTCGAGCACAACATCGATCAATTCACCAAGTGTTTTTTGACCCCATTGCTCGCCGGCATGATCACCGGCGGCCGATCGCATGCGCGACAGAATCGATCGACAAAGTCGAAGCTCTGAATCAATTAGATTGAGATCCTTGCGGACGGACGCCGGAACATCCACATTCTCCAGATGATGTTGAAGTTCTCGAGCAATTAGCATCACGGTTGACATCGGAGTGGCCAACTCGTGGGCGGCACCGGCAGCCAAGGTAGATAGAGCATCCAGTTGTCTGCCACGTGATTGTTCCTCTTCAAATTCACGCAACTGTCGTGCGCGTCGTACCAATTCCTCTGCAGTGCTCGTCACAAAAAAAGTAATCACGCTGGCGCAAGTCACAAAGGAAACCAGCCCACCAATGTGACGCGTTCGAGTCTGCGCATCGGAATCACTGGCATGCAATGCTTCCAGCGGTACGTGCCAAATCATGAGCAGGCAAAACCCTATTACTGCGATAAACGCCAGGCTCCAAGCCCACCGCGGGCGTAGGATGATGCCGGCAACCGCCAGATTGACGAAATAGAAAGCCGAAAATGGATTGTCTACACCCCCACTAAAATAGAGCATTCCCGTGAGTGTAATGAGGTCGGCTGCCATCAGACCAAAAACGACGATCGTCTTGAGATGAACATTATTTTCATCCGAGAAAGCCGCATGGTGCGATTCGTCGCGCAACCAAACGCCATAGACGACATTCGTGGCAGCGGTGAAGCCAACTAAGACAAACAGTGGCGAAGAGGTTAGTTGTTCGCCAAAGTAGTAAGAGACAACGCTGACGGTGAGCAATTGTCCAAAAACGGCAACCCAACGAAGGTGCAGTAACCAAATGGACGCGGCCACGTCGGGACGGGGCGACACGATGGCCGACAACATTCTGCGATAGAGTGCCGGCGGCGGTAGTGTCGTGTTCACGTAAGGGCTCTACTAACCGGCGTGTCGTTTAGCCAGCTCGTCTCGAAGTTCAGCGGCCAACTCGTACTTTTCTTCTTGTACGGCATCCGCGAGTCGTTCCTGTAGGGTTCTACCGACATCGTATTCGCGACGCAGTGATTCTCGCAATTCGATCAAGCGGATCACCAACTCGTCGGCATCGTATTGTTCTTCGACTTCGTGTTCAATAAAGATCTCACGAATGGAGTCGAGCCCATGGCTGACAGCCTGAATGGCTTCTTCCGGGCCATTCTCTTCAAGTTCCGCCAGAGCTTCCGCTTGTGTGCGATGAAACCACACAAAAGGACGGTATTGTTCGTGAGACGAAGTCCATTCTTCGTCGGGAGAATGAACATGGGCCACAGCCATCAATCTCAATGTGTGGTCAGCATCCATGACGGCCCGACGATAAAATTGAAGACGCAACCAACATATCCGACGATGGTAGAATTGCATGAATTCTCGGTCGACTTCCGCACATTCCAATTCGTCTAATTCGAAATCGGGATGCTCGACTTGTCGTTCCAGCAAATGCTCCAAAAAGCTCGTGGCACCATCCGGTGTTGCCCCATCAGGACGTCCACGAGTCTCCAATTGGAGCACTCCCATATCCACACGCATTTGAATGACATCGCGCCCATCTGAGCCTTTAATGATCCGCACGCTGAGCGTTTGCGGGTCAAATTCCCAACTCTTGAGCAATCGATCCAGGTGCAGGTCGCGCTTCATAAGCTCGAAAAATTGGAGGCACACGGACGGGGGACTTCGATACTGAAGTATATCAGGCACACGCTCCCTGAGAAGGATTGGTAAACCAGGCTGGAATCATTCTGTGAGAGGCCGGCCGCGCAATCGTTTTTTCTCCCCCTGCCGATTTTTTTCTTCTAACCGGCGCAGCTTGCTCCCTTTCGTTGGACGCGTGGCCAAACGTACGGTCGGAGGCGATTGACACTGCAGCAGCAATTCCCGCAATTTTTGCCGACAATCCTCCAAGTTTCGTTGCTGGACGCGATAACGTTCGGAGTGCAGGACAATCTCGCCAACCAAGTTTATCCGCTTCGCTAATAGGGCAACCGCCCGGTTCCGCCAGCCTTCCGGAAGCAATGGGTTGTCGCGAATCGGCCAACGCAATGTTACTTTTGTATTAACTTTGTTGACATTTTGGCCTCCCGGACCACCACTACGGGCATAACTTATGCCCAATTCCGAAGCCGGAATCGTTAGGCGACCACTAATATAAAGGTCTTCCATGGTGCTCGTTCTTACTCCTGCAACCAACTCGCAAAGGCTGCTTTACATGTCCGTGTGGGTCCAATTGCTCGCGATGCTTATTGTACTACGACCTGCACAGGCCGAGCAGGGTTCGCTGCTACCGTCCAATGCCCCAAGCAATCAGGTCGCGGACCAAGGTCAATCAACATGCGTGAACCTTTCGACTCGTACAACCGGAGAGGACTGGCCTCATTTCTTGGGACCCCGTTGGGACGGAACATCTGTCGAAACGGGGATTCTCACGGATTGGTCCAAAGGAAAACTCAAAGTTGTGTGGAGCCATCGCCTCGGCACCAGTTACGGAATTGGTTCTGTCGCATTGGGACGCTATTTGCAATTGGACCGAGTTGGCGATTTCGAAACACTCATCTGTCTACATGCAGAAACAGGCAAGCTCCTATGGACCAGCCAGCAGCCAGTTCAATATGAAGATATGTACAACTACAACAACGGCCCTCGGTCGAGTCCCACAGTGGACGATGACGCCGTCTATACGATGGGAGTCAGTGGCCAATTGACCTGCAGAAATTTGAGCGATGGTGCAATCCGCTGGACGGTCGATACCAGTGCTCAATTTGGTGTTATTCAGAATTTCTTCGGCGTCGGGGGATCACCACTAGTCGTCGGCAACTACGTCATTGCAATGGTGGGCGGGAGTCCTAAAGAAGATCAAGATCTACCCCCTGGACAACTCGACCGTGTGTCTCCCAACGGTTCAGGGTTGGTTGCCTTTGACAAAAAGACAGGGGCGGTCGCCTATAAGGTGGGAGATTATCTTGCCAGTTATTCCACTCCTCGGCCTGTTGTAGTAGATGGCCAAGAGGTTGTTATCGCATTTGTCCGAGAGGGCCTTGCTGCAATTGATCCAGAAACTGGCAAAGAACTGTGGTTGGTACCCTGGCGGAGTCGCAAATTGGAAAGCGTCAATGCATCGGTGCCCGTTGTCTTTCAATCACAGGTGCTCGTGTCGGAATGCTACGAAGTAGGTTCTTTGTTGCTGGAACTCGGATTGCAGCAGCCCAAAGTCCTGCGGAGTGATGAAAGAAATCGCCGCGAGAAGAGCTTCCGTGCGCACTGGGCCACTCCCATTCGGGTCGACAATTTTCTCTATGGTTGCAGTGGTCGGAATTCGCCGGACAGTGATCTTCGGTGTATCGAATGGGATACCGGAAACGTCCGCTGGATCGATCCACGTCGCGAACGATCAAGTTTGTTGTCCATCGATGGCCACATGATCGTGTTGGGCGAATATGGCGAACTAGAGCTGATACAGGCTAATCCTGATAAATATCAATCCGTGACGAGTGTGAATCTTGCGGAACTCGACCCCAACTGGCCGAACCGCCCGCGACTTACTTATCCATGCTGGGCGGCACCGATCGTTTCGCATGGGTTAATGTATGTCCGTGGGGACAATGCCGTGGTTTGTTTTGAACTCATCCCACCACCCCAATAACAATAGTCATAGTCATAGTCGCCTTTCGCTCCGCGAAAGTAGCGTTGGTATTAATTATTTTTTTAGACGCTACTTTCGCGGAGCGAAAGGCGACTTTGATTGCCTTCGATTAAAGTAGCGTTGGTATTAATAGGTTTTTTTAACGCTACTTTCGCGGAGCGAAAGGCGACTATCTCTTCATGAATTGGCTCGCGATGAACATCAAGTATCCCTTCGTATGTATGTTAGTCCTGATGGGTGCGATGGGCCTGCATGCCTTTGTCGCAAATGCTGCTTCCAGCGAGTTGGCTTTGGCAGAGGGACAACGAATTGTTATTATCGGCAACACACTTGCCGAACGCGCGGACCTCTTTGGCCATTGGGAAGCCAAGCTCCACTATCGTTTTCCGCACCATTCCCTAGTCGTTCGCAATTTGGGTTGGTCTGCAGACGAAATTGATTTGCGTCCCCGCTCGAAGGATTTTGATCAACATGGCCATGAGCTTGCCGACCATCGCCCTGACATCTTGATCGCAATGTTTGGATTCAATGAGTCGTTCGCCGGTACCGCAGGCCTACCTGCCTTTCGCGAACGCTTTCAGAAATTTGTCAATGAAATGACAACCACTTCGTTCAACGGAGATCATCCTCCTTTGTTGATCGTCTGCTCTCCCATCCCTCACGAGAATCTGCATCGCCGTGAATTGCCCGATGGTTTGGAGACCAACGAGAATGTTCTGCAATATGCGGAAGTGATGCGCGAGGTAACTTCGCGCACCACTGGTGCACGCTATGTAGACCTCTATCATGCCATGCAGAATTCGATGCAAGACCCGCTCGGCGATCTAACCATCAACGGGATTCATCTCAATGACCTGGGATACAAAGTCCTGGGCGATATTCTCGATGAGCAATTGTTTTCGCCTGCGGACGCCGAGAAGTCCGCCGATCCCATCCAATGGGATCAACAGCGATTGAAGGCGATCCGTAACGCTGTTGTAGAGAAGAACAAACAATTCTATTACGACTATCGGGCTGTCAACGGTTACTACATTTACGGTGGCCGGAAAAATCCCTACGGGGTCATCAATTTTCCTGCAGAGTTTGAAAAATTGCGCGCCATGATACATGTGCGAGATCAACGCATTTGGGATATCGCGGCCGGAAAGGTTGTCAGTGCAGAGGCCGATGATTCGTCCACTGGAGAGCTACCGGGGATCGAGTCCAATGTTGCTACTTTAGCCGCAGCAACGACTCCGGAACAATCGCGTCAAAAGTTTAGTGTGCCAGATGGTTTCACGGTTGACTTAGTTGCCTCGGAAGTTGAATTCCCCGACTTGCAAAATCCGGTTGCTTTTCAATTTGATAATCGTGGGCGACTGTGGGTCAGCACCATGCCCAGCTATCCCATGTATCTTCCTGGAACTCCTCCCAACGACAAAATTCTGATTCTGGAAGACCTCAATGGCGATGGGACGATGGACAAGCAGACTGTGTTCGCCGATGGACTCCATTTGCCGATTGGTTTCGTGTTGGGTGATGGCGGCGCCTACGTTTCCCAACAACCCAATCTTGTCTTTTTGGCAGACACCGATGGTGATGACCTTGCCGACACGCAGCGCACCATTTTGCACGGATTTGATACTGCCGATTCGCACCATTCGATTAGCGCATTTACCTGGGGACCCGGGGGGGAAATGTACTTTCAAGAAGGTACCTTTCATCATACTCAAGTCGAAACTCCTTACGGCCCGAAGCGTGTCAAAGACGCAGCCGTCTTTCGCTTCGAACCCCGCACCGAGCGCTTTGATGTCTTCGTTTCTTACCCATTTGCCAACCCTTGGGGGCACTGTTTTGATCGCTGGGGACAAAATTTTGTAGCGGATGCGTCTCCCGGTTCCAATTATGTTGGAGCCGCCTTCTCAGGTGATGTGATCTATCCGGATAAACATCGTGCCATGAATCAATTTCTGGTCAAGCAATGGCGGCCAACTTGCGGCTGTGTGATGGTGAGCAGCGAGCAATTTCCGGACGAAATGCAAGGTAACTATCTGCTTAATAACACCATTGGTTTTTTGGGAACTTTGCAATATAAGATGCGCGATGATGGAAGTGGCTTTGCGGCGGATCCCGTGGAGCCCTTGTTGACTAGCAGTGACACAAATTTTCGCCCCGTCGATCTGAAGTTTGGGCCCGATGGAGCGCTCTACATCGTTGACTGGTTCAATCCGCTCATTGGGCACATGCAACATAATTTGCGTGATCCCAATCGCGACAAACATCATGGTCGAATTTGGCGAGTGCGAAATACGAACAAACCCTTGTTACAACGTCAGCCCATTGCCGGAGAGCCCATCGAGAATTTGGTACCCTTGCTCGGCGCCTATGAAGACGCGACCCGCGCTGCTGCGCGTAACGAGCTGCGGTTGCATGATTCGGATCAAGTCGCCAACGTATTGGCGATGTGGCTTGAGTCGCTGACCGGTAATGGTGATGGCGACGAAGACGAATATATCGAACATGCTCATTTGGAAGCATTGTGGGTCAAACAACATCACGACCTCGTCGATCGCCAATTGCTGGAGCGTGTTTTAAAATCGTCCGAACCGAGGGCGCGTGCAGCAGCGATCCGGGTCCTCTGCTATTGGCGGGATCGCATCGATGATACGCAATTTTTACTGGAGACGGCAGCACGCGACGAACATCCACGTGTGCGATTGGAAGCGGTGCGAGCAGCCAGTTTCCTTGAAGGGGAGGCAGGTAGGGAGATCATCGCCATTGCGCTTCGCCAACCACTCGATTATTATCTGAACTACACCATTGGCGAAGCCATGTCGACGTTAGACCGACGTAGTGGCAGTACAAAATCTGGGCCCGATGACCTTGTTCAACGACTCGCCGACGGCTTGGTTGCCCAGGCTCAATTAATATCAACCATTTCATTGGCCGCACAATCGGCTGACGCTGGCCAACTGGGGCGAATATTCAATGGACTGTTGGTCGGTCCCTACGAATCCAACGTTCGCAGTCAGGCGATTCGTGAAATTGCCTCTGCGGCTGCCGCAAGAAAAATTCAACCTCTTGTGGACCCTATAGCGATGGAGCGGATGTTCCTTGAAGCGGTTTCCTCAGGAAGGGACGAATTGGCGGCAGAATACGCGCGTGTCTCCGGACAATGGCATGTATTGGGAATGGAAGCTTCGTTAAGCCGCGTGGCAAGGTTGCCTGATGTGTCAGGTGATGTGGTGCAAGCCTGCATGAATGCACTTACGAGTTATACAAGTCCGACGGGAAATGATGCAGTGAGCGCCTTAGCGCGAGATCCACTGCCGGTCGACCTCCGCTTCCGCGCGTCGGCCGCTTTAGTGAATTCGCGTCGGGATGCCGCAATGGAATTGTTACAATCGGCGATGGCGGAAGGAACTGACCAAGGTGATGTGATCGGAATTGCCGTATCCACTTGGTTGCAACAACGCGATGGTGCGAAACGGATGATCGACGGCTTGGGAAACGTTGCCATGTCGGCTGACGTCGCCAAGTTGGCATTGCGCTCCCTTTATGCTGTCGGCGAACCCAACCCAGAACTCGTAGAGCTATTCCAACAAAAGGCAGGAATCAGTGGGGCTGATAACCAATGGTCGTCGGAACGGAAAGCTAAGTTCCTCAATGAAGTCGCTGAATTGGGCGACCCGCAAGCGGGAGAATGGATTTATCGTCGCGCTGAATTGAATTGCACCAAGTGCCATCTGTTGTCGAATGTCGGTGGTCTGGTTGGACCCGATCTAAGCGGTGTCGGTGCCAATAGCCCGTTAGACTATTTGCTTGAAGCCATCCTGGAGCCTTCGAAACAAGTCAAAGAAGCTTATGCGACGCGCAGCGTTTTGACCTCCAATGGTCAAATTATTCGTGGCTTGCAAGTCAATCGTGATGCAACCAAGTTAGTGCTCCGCGATGCAGAGGGCCGAGAATGGACCATCGCTATCGATGACATTGAACAAGAAAGCGAAGGTCCTTCGTTAATGCCTGAGGGTATACAGCACTCAATAACTAATCGTGAACTTCGTGACTTGGTCGCCTTTCTTGCTGTGTTGGGTAAGCCCGGAAAATTTCAGGTTAATACGGCTCCTACTGTTCAGCGTTACCATTTGTTGACAGACGTGAGCGTCCTGAAACAACTTGCGTCATTGCCTGAAGGTGAGCTCGAAGTGAAATTGGACGCAATGGCTGAAGGGGCTTGGAATGTTCAGTTTGCATTGGTGGATGGCAAGCTGCCCCTTTCCAGCCGCGGTGAGCAACAGTCTATCGTTCCTGAATCTTTGCCACTCCCTGTGATCCTTCGCGCTGAAGTGCAGGTAGTTACGCCTGGCGAGTTGTCGTTTCAGGTTGAACCCCAAGTCAACGTACAGGTTGTTGTACACGGTCGTTCTGTTGCGCCCAATGGAAAGGAATTCGTTGAGTTGAGCGCGGGTAGCCACTTTGTTTTTCTTGTCTTTGAGAAGGAAAAGCCCGTTGCCGACATTCGCACGCTGATAATTCGTCCCGAAGGGACACAAATTCAATTTTCTATTACGGGGGGGGCGGTGGCCAGGTAAGGCTTGGTCCTTCCTCTTTATTGCCAGGATTAGAAACGCAGCGGTGAGCGCAGGTTTGGTTTTTATTTATTTGGAAGGGAATCAACCAAGAAAAGAATTGGCTTTAAGGGTGCACGAATGCCCCCTTAAGCCATTCCAGTCGGGACATTTCCGTTGATGACTGAGTGCAGGTCGAATTGCTATTCGACGCGGGCTCGTTCCGATTTAATAGATGTCGCTCCCCTCTAGTCGTTCCAGATGGTTGGGTGCGGCATGTTTTTCGATAGCAAATCACTTTATCAATTTCAATTTCCGACTACTCTATGGGGGTGTATTTGGGGCATACACCAATCTGCTGACTTAGGGCGGAAAGTCGTCGTGACGTTTGGCGACGCTTCAGAATCTTGTATTTTGTCGCGGCCCCATCATCGTGGAATAGAACATCTTGATAAGCATTCTGAGACATATGAAACGGTCTGACCGCTTGCGGAGGACTGCGCCTCGGGTTCGTACTGCCGTTGAATTTCGCAATGAAGTCCGGTTGGAGAGACTCCGTTCGCATCGCCGTGACATACCATTTTGCGTATTGAAACTGTCTCTCATAGGTGCATGCCGTAGTCGACACGAGATGGCACGGCTGACACGCTTGGTGAGCTTTAATGTTAGAGCAACGGACGAGAAGGGACGTTTGGGTCGCTACATTTTGGGAGTCTTGCTTGTTGATACCCCTGAGAGTGGTGCTGCAACAGTAATGGCTCGACTTGCCGAGCTCGCGAAAAAGGAACAATTGGACATTCGTTTGGAAATGCGAGCCTATGATGTCGAGCGATTTGGGGATGACGACATTGATTCATCTTCTGGCACTGGAAGCCGTGAGGAGCGAGTCCACGTTCAATTAGCGGGTGCTGGGCTGGGCAGATCGTTGCGAATCGATCGACCGTTAGGTGTGGGTTTGTCCAAACGCGGCCAGTTTCATGCATTCGGCAAGCGAAGTATGGATCTGGTTGGCTCTGCAATTGGTTTGGTATTTGCGGTTCCCGTCATCGCTGCGGCGGCAGTAGCGATTCGAGCGACTTCCACGGGCCCCGCCTTTTTCATGCAAACGCGCGAAGGACTTAACGGTAAAACGTTTCGGATTTTCAAGCTGAGAACCATGTACAATGATGCGGAAGCAAAGCAAGCCGAATTGCGGAAGTTGAGTGAACGGGATGGACCAGCATTCAAAATGAAGCATGATCCGCGCGTCACACCTGTCGGCCAATTTCTACGGACTTCGTGTATCGATGAACTGCCTCAATTGCTCAATGTGTTTTTGGGGCATATGTCATTAGTCGGACCGCGACCTTTGCCAGTGAGTGAAAGCCGCGCCTGTGAACCTTGGCATCGTCGAAGACTGGATGTTCGCCCCGGTATTACTTGCCATTGGCAAATCAATAAGAGTCGTGTGGATTCATTTGATGAATGGATGCGATTGGATCTAGCCTATGTGGATCGCTCCAACGTGTGGAGTGATATGAAGTTATTGGTGCAAACGATTTCGGTACCATTAGCTGGACGCGGAAGTGATTAGAAACCTCCGGACACATGTCATGGAGGCAGAGCCGCCGGCAATTGCAATGGATAACGTTCGAGCGTTGTTAAGTCAAAACGTACTGGTCAATGCGTCTGTTGTTTTCTTGACGCACTATATTCCCTTGTATCAAGTCCGGGTATTTGAGGAACTGGCGCGGCGCGTCAAAAAGTTTCAGGTTTTGCTTTCGACTCCCATCGAACCCAATCGGAGTTTTGAAATCGATTGGGGCAATCTTGACGTTACGGTGCAGAAAAATCTTAGTTTTCGGCGTCGCTGGAAACATCGTGCTGGATTTGCTGACGACCTATTTGTTCATGTACCGTATGACACTTTTGGTCAACTGAAGCGAATTCAACCAGACGTCGTTATGTCTCACGAGCTAGGTGCACGGTCGCTCGCGGCAGCCGCCTATCGGCGCAGACAGCCTAACAGTCGGCTTATTCTTTGCACTTACATGTCAGAGCATACTGAGCAATGTCGGGGTTGGTTGCGGAATAAGGTGCGCAAGCACCTGTTGCGTCGCGCCGATGGAGTGACCTACAACGGTCCAAGCTGCAAAAGATACCTGTCTCGTATGGGCGTACCCAGCGATCGCTTGTTCCACTTGCCCTATGCGGCCGATGATCGAGTTTTTTCGGCCCAGGCAACGTGTCAGACGCAAGTGTTCGGTTTACAGTTGGAAATCGGCAATCGCTTGATTTGCGTAGGACAGTTAAGTGAGCGTAAGGGTGTGCTGCCATTGGTGCGGCAATTGGCTGACTATTCACGCGCTCGTCCCCACCAACCACTGCATCTAACTCTGGTAGGCAAGGGACCCATGCGTAATGCCATCTTACAGGTAGTAAGACCTAATAACTTCCAGCTAGATATCATTGATCAGTGCACGCCTGCAGAACTTTGTTCGATGTATCAACAGCATGGTTGTGCCGTGCATCCTACCCTGGCAGATGAATGGTTGATGGTGGTCAACGAAAGCCTTCATGCGGGCTTGCCCGTTATGGGTAGCCGGTATGCACAAGCAGTAGAAACCATGATTCATAACGGTGAAAATGGTTGGGTATTTGATCCGCTGTGTCTCGGTCAGTTAGAGCATCGGCTGGATGACTACTTTGCGCTGTCCAGCCAGCAGTGGTTAAAAATGCGCGCGCAGGCACAATCGAGCATCGCAGAACGCACGCCGGTTTGGGCAGCCGAATGTGCGGTTGAGGCAATATCAACAGTGTTGAGTCACTAAGGAACAGAGCAAGTGATCAATCAGGGAAAACATAGTATCGCGGGGATCGGGGTCAGCGCGATCGATTACGAATCGGCGGTTGCGCAAATTGTTAGTGCCGCGAAGAATAGTCATGCCATGACAGTCACTGCATTGGCGGTGCATGGTGTTATGACCGGTGCGCTCGATAAACAGCACAACTATCGTTTAAATCAGTTCGATTTAGTTTGCCCCGATGGACAACCAGTGCGTTGGGCCATGAATTGGCTCTATGGTACAAAGCTCAAAGAACGCGTTTACGGACCGGAGCTCACCTTGCGACTCTGTCAGGCCTGCGCAGAGCAAAGTCTACCGATCTACTTGTTCGGCGGCACGGAAGAGATGCTGGCTGCTCTGCAAGAAAAGATGCTGGCCCGCTTTCCCGATCTGAAAATCGCCGGAGTGAAAGCTAGTCGTTTTCGACAGTTAAGTCCTGCGGAGCGAGATGAATTGGCCCAGGAGATCAACCAAAGTGGTGCCAAAGTCTGTTTCGTGGGAATTGGTTGCCCGCGTCAAGAAACATTTTCGTTTGAAATGAAGGAACATGTGGCCATGCCACTCATCGCCGTGGGTGCGGCTTTTGCATTTCATGCAGGAATGCTCGCACAGGCTCCTCCATGGATGCAAAAGCGGGGGCTCGAATGGTTCTATCGATTGATTCGCGAACCTAAGCGTTTATGGCGACGATACATGTATCTCAACCCACTTTTTGTTTCCATGGTGACTGCTCAGCGCTTTAAACTCTTCCGAGCGCCCACAGATCAAGGGGTCAAACCCGAGCAAGAATTTCTTTACGGCTAGCCAGTTTGTTGGAGCAACTCCCCTACAGTTCAAACCGAATTTTGGTTCTACTTTTCTGCTGCGGTGTTTTGTAAGAATGCTTGCCCAGACGATGAGGTAGAAAGTCTGTGAATACTGAGCTGCGAATCAACAATCTGCGCCAGTTAATGGCCCGTGATCAAGTCGAGTGCCTGTTGATTAGCGACGAAATTAATGTCCGCTATTTGTCCGGTTTTACCGGCGACAGTTCTGCACTATTGGTTACTCCTCATGACTCGTGGATTCTGAGTGACCGTCGTTACGAAGAACAGATCACTCAGGAATGTGCACTCTGGAAGTCGCGCATTCGTGGCCCTGAGCGACGTCTGCACCATCTGATTATCGAATTGGTAGATCAGCTCGGTATTCAATGCTTATCCTTGGAAGACCACGCCATCACCTGGGCCTTTCTTCAAACTCTCACCAAAGATGCTCCCCACATCGAATTGAATAGCACCAGTGGTCTTGTGGGGTCGCTACGCGCCATTAAGGATGCTGGCGAGCTGGAGCTATTGCGGAAAGCCATCCACATTTCAGAGCAAGCTTTTCTGTTCATGCGAGCTTCGCTCAAGCCGGGAATGACTGAACTGGAGGTCGCCTATTTACTCGAGGGTGCCATCCGAAATTTTGGTGGATCAGGGACGGGTTTCGCATCCATCATCGCGGTCGGAGAAGCCGCCGCCCTGCCCCATTACCACCCGGGGACGAATACGGTGACCGATGGCCTCCCGTTGCTAGTGGATTGGGGGGCAAAGTTTCAAGGTTACACAAGCGATATGACGCGAACTCTTTCCGTCGGCCAGATCACGCCTCAAATGCGACAGCTTTATCCAATCGTGTTGGAGGCACATTTGGCGGCGATCGATGCCATCCGACCAGGTGCGAGACTTTGCGATGTCGACGCCGCCGCGCGGAACGCGATTGCCAACGCCGGATATGGTCACGCGTTCAGTCATGGCTTAGGCCATGGTATCGGCTTGCAGGTTCATGAGTCGCCGAGAATGGCTTCCATCGAACAGGGCGTACTCCTTGAGGGAATGGTCATTACGGTCGAACCGGGGGTTTATCTGCCAGGAGAGCTAGGGATTCGTATTGAAGATGACGTATTAGTAACGGCAAATGGGTGCGAAGTTCTTTGTTCCTTGCCGAAGGGTCTCGAAGAAAACCTTGTAATTCTGTAGATTTTGGTTTTCCGCCGGAATGCTCCCCACGCGTGTAGCGATGGAGAGTTCTTATTGGGCGGCGTCGACGTCAATGTTAGGACCGAGTGATATGAGCGAAGGCGGTAATCAAGAAGCGGGAGACGTTTTTGATGTCGACCGAATCCGACGACTCGTGCGATTGATGGAAGAGCACGATTTGTCCGAAGTGGACCTACGTCAGCAGGGAGAACGGATCAAACTTCGCCGAGGTGCTGATATGTCGCAGTACATACCATATGCAGCGCCTGCGGCACCGGCACCGGCCCCCGTAGCGACAGCTTCGCAATCACCCGCGTTGCCGGCCGCGCCGAGAGTGGAAGAAGAAGGCCCTCATATTGTAACCATCAAAGCGCCGATGGTTGGAACGTTCTATGGGCGTCCTAATCCTGACACGGAATGGTTTGTCAAAGTAGGGAGCGTGATTCAATCGGAAACCGTCATTTGCATCATTGAAGCAATGAAGGTTTTCAATGAGATTCCTGCCGAGGTACGCGGCAAAGTGGTTGCCATCTTGGTCGAAAACGAGCAATCGGTTGAATACGGCAAACCGTTGTTCAAGATTGATACGTCAGTAACCTAATCCTTACTAGTTTTCATATTGACTTGCCTTCTTTGCAATTGAGTTGAGAGTCTATGTTCAATCGTATTCTGATCGCTAACCGCGGCGAAATCGCGTTACGAGTGATTCGAGCGTGTCGCGAAATGGGGATCGAATCGGTCGCAGTTTTCTCGGAAGCGGATCGTGAGTCGGCTCACGTTCGGTTTGCGGACCAAGCGATATGCATCGGACCGGCGCGCAGTGCCCAGAGTTATTTGGCGATCGACCAAGTGATCAGTGCGGCGGAAATCGGCAATGTCGATGCGATACACCCTGGTTACGGTTTTTTGTCAGAGAACGCGCACTTCAACGAAGTCTGTCGTTCCTGCCAGATCGATTTTATAGGGCCATCGCCGGAAGCCATGGCGATGCTGGGAGACAAAAATTCGGCTCGTGATTTAGCCAAGCGAGCTAAGGTACCTGTGGTGCCCGGTAGTGACGGATTATTGGAAACGGATGCTGAAGCAGTTCGCGTGGCCAAAGAAATTGGCTTCCCCGTTTTGATCAAAGCGACTGCCGGTGGTGGTGGTAAAGGAATGCGAGTCGCTGCTAACGAGCTCGCCTTAAAGAGTGCCCTTCAACAAGCACGCAATGAGGCGCAGGCGGCATTCGGAAATCCAGGTGTTTACTTAGAAAAGTACGTGGAAAGACCACGCCACGTGGAAGTGCAAATCATCGCCGACACGCATGGCAATGTTTGCCATTTGTTTGAGCGTGATTGCAGTGTGCAGCGGCGACACCAGAAGTTGATCGAAGAATCTCCTTCTCCTCGTTTGCCCCGCGAACAGCGCGATGCCATGTGTGAAGCGGCAGTCCGGTTGGTTCGCGAGTCGCAATATACCAATGCGGGCACGGTGGAATTTATTGTCAGTCCCGATAACAACTACTATTTCATCGAAGTCAATGCACGAATTCAAGTGGAGCATCCGGTAACAGAAATGGTGACCGGAATAGATTTAATTCGTGAACAAATCCGAGTTGCTGCCGGTTTACCTTTGTCCTTTAAGCAAGAAGATTTGCAGCAATCGGGCGTGGCGATCGAGTGCCGTATTAACGCCGAAGATCCAGATCGCAACTTCCAGCCGCAACCTGGCAAAATTGATTCGATGTTTGTACCGGGTGGTTTGGGCGTTCGCTTTGATTCCCATGTCTACTCCGGATACACCGTTCCGCCCCATTATGATTCGATGATCGGTAAGTTAATTGTGCATCGGCCCACACGGGCAGAAGCGATCGCAACGATGCGCCGTGCCCTTCGCGAACTAAGCGTCGCTGGAATTGCCACTACTGCATCCTTCCATGATCGCGTTTTGCAGCATCCCGAATTCGTAGAAGGTTGTCACGACACCACATTTGTGGATCGTGTGTTTCTCAAACCCGTAAGCCACTAACCGCTTTTGTCTCAAAGGTCTCTGCATGTCTCGTACGAATTCGTCGCCGATCAAGCGTGTTGCCATCCTCTTCGCCGGTGGTCCCGCTCCAGGGGCGAACGCGGTTATCTCGACCGCAGCCTTTTCTTTTCTAAAGCAAGGCATTGAAGTCATTGGGATCAAGCACGGCTATAGCAAGCTGGCCGAGTACACTGCCAACGGACCACTTCAGGAAGGAACCGATTTCATTCGGTTCACTCACGAGACATTGACCCACATGCGGACCAGCCGAGGCATTATGCTCGGTACTGCGCGTACCAACCCTGGGAAGCACATTAGTTCTCCTGCGCACCTTAAGGATGCCGAGCTGTGTGCTCCGATGAAACGAGTTTACGAAGGACTCTGTTCATTGGGTGTAGACGCTTTGATCTCTATCGGTGGCGACGACACTTTGAAGACCGCCAACAAAATGAAACTCTATCAAGAGCATTTGCCGAGCGGAGCAAAGATATTTCCAGTCGTTCATTTGCCCAAGACAATTGATAACGACTATTCTGGAATCGATTTCACTTTCGGCTATTTCACAGCGGTCGAAACCTTAGCTGAAGAAATTCGCAATCTTTCTTATGACGCGGCTGCCGGACGTGCTTACTTTTTGTGCGAGTGCATGGGACGTAGCGCAGGTTGGTTGGCTTACGGCGCGAGTATCGCCGGTGAAGCAAGTATGGTCCTTAGCGTTGAAGATATCGCAGGACCCCTGGCGAGTGAGGAAGTGTTGGATGCCAAGGCTGGTACCAAACGCAAAATCATGAATGTCGATAAAGTGGTGGACTCCATCGTCGATATGATGCTCGCTCGAGAACGTGAAAACCGCCCGTACGGGGTTATTGTGATTGCCGAAGGATTAGCCGAATTTCTCCCTTCAGATAAACTCGAAGGGGTCAAACGAGATGATCATGGGCACATCAGTATTAGCTCAATTAACCTCGGCTCGCTGATGGCAAGACTCGTTGCCGCCCGATACGCGGCGCGAACGGGCAGAACTCGAAAAATCAATGGCATGCAACTCGGATACGAGGCGCGTTGCGCCCCACCTCATGCCTTTGATGTCATGCTCGGTTCGCAACTTGGCGTGGGCGCTTATCGAGCCTTGATCGAAGAAAAACTCAACGGCGTTATGGTCAGTGTCTCTGGACAACTGGATTTACACTTTGTTCCTTTCGAGGAACTAGTGGATCCCGTAACTCTGGTCACGAAGGTTCGCTTCATTCAACCAGGAAGTGATTTCCATTTACTCGCCCGGTTCCTAGAAACGGTTTCGGACGATTGATCGATCGTTGTACTTCGCAATCCGCTAATAATGGGAGCGGAGCCGAAGCATAAAGGCATCATCGGGTTTGTAGTTCCCCCGATCCGATCGATACTCCAGCGAGCGATCAAACGCATATCCAAACTCCAGCACAGATTCGCTGGAGTCGTGTGATTTGATAATACCAAACGCCAATCGTAAATCGCGGTAGGTTACGTTGTCATCCGTATTATCAACTCGCTCAATTGACCAAGTGCCACCCCCGAGTTCTCCACTGGCATAGATCACACAATCGGGATTAACTTGCCACTGGATCTTTGGCTTTGGAAACACGCATTCCATTAGTACGGCGTCACTGGCGCGCCAGACAACTCCTGCGACTGGCAAGACACTGATGTCGTCGCGATCAAGCACCTCAACGCCCAATACAGTCACAAGCCATGGATCGACTTCGTAATAGGCCACTGCATGCCCAGGAAAGCGAACTCCTTCGCCCGATCGTCCCTCGAAATCGCTAAAGGCCCCCACTCCCATCTTCAGATCCAACATGAAGTGGTCGTTGCGTACTTCGCGTGTTTGATAGGCAAGTTGGAAGTCAAATAACCTCGGCGGCATGTCGCTCAAGCCTGAGGGGCCGCTTAGAAAATGAAATCCCAAACCGGTCACAATGCCAGAATTCTCAGTGATTTCCAAAGTCGGATACGACTGCAAACTGAATATTCCCAAATCGCTTCCTGCGGCAACCCAAGTCGTATCGCTAGAGGTCGAGTTGTAACCCAAGTAGTCACCAAATCCTACTTTGGAATTGGAGTTGGAATCGATAATGATCTCTCCGTCCAACATAACCTCTGCCTGCGAAACCGATTCAGGAATGATGAAAGGTTCGGCATCATGTACCAAACTGGAGTCCTGAAGCTTGAGTTCATCGCTAGAGAGATCCATTAAGCGAATCTCATCGGGCGGCGATGTTGGGGGCTGTTCCGTGACAGTGGTCATGTGGAACGCAATTTGAGCACGCGCGGATTCTGCAACTAACACGATTGCTAAGAAGGACATCATGAAACCACAGGCTTGGGCCGTCCAACTAGGCATTTGTTTCATAGTGTACAATCCCGTGTCCAAATTGTGCCGCAGCCGCCAGGGGTGGCGGAGCCTAACTTAAATGAGTGCACCGCCGCTAGATTATCGGCTGGACTGAGTCCGCAAGAATAGATCGAAGCAGGATTCCTTAGGAAGCGGGATACTTTATTGCATTTTTTAGCATTTTTTGCTGAAACGCTGCGGACAAATCAATGTCCAAAACATTGGCAATTGACAATAAATACGCCAGGACGTCGGACAACTCTTCACCGACTTCCTGCGTTTTTTGTGTGTCGAATTTAACCGCCATGGACTGTTCGGCTGTCAACCATTGGAAATGCTCCAGAACTTCAGCAGCCTCAATTGCTAAGGACATTGCCAAGTTTTTTGGCTCATGAAATGACTCCCAATTCCGCTCAGAGACAAAAGTACGCACTAAATTGCGCAAATCGCTAATAGGGGTCGAGTCGTCATTCATAGTTGGGATGTTACACTCACTACAGTTTCAATGTCCGATTCTTGTGAATCGGCGAGATGGGGGTTGCGCCGGTGAAGACTGGCCGTCATCATCACCGTTTTAACATGTAAGCCAATGCTCTTTTCGGTTTTCATTGACCTATGCCTCGCGATTTTTTGAAAGACGCACGTTCGCGGTACGATGTCATTGTCATCGGTGGCGGACTAGCGGGATTAACTACTGCCAACATTCTGGGGCGAGCTGGTCATTCCGTATTGTTGCTGGAGCAGCATTACAAGATCGGTGGATTGGCAACATGGTTTCGGCGTCCAGGCAGCCATATTTTTGATATCTCTCTGCACGGCTTTCCCCATGGGATGATTAAGAGTTGTCGTCGGTATTGGACCCCCGAGATTGCTGACCGAATCGTCCAATTGAAAAACATTCGATTTGAAAATCCCATGTTTTCACTTACGACGACGTTCAATCGGGAGGACTTCACAAAGCTGCTTGTTTCGCGCTTTGGAATCGCCCCTGAAACGGTCGGCCAGTTTTTTGATACCGCACGTGGAATGAACTTCTACGATGACCAGTCCACCACCACTGGCGAACTCTTTGAAAAGTTCTTTCCCGGTCGACGCGACGTCGTGCGTTTACTGATGGAGCCAATTACTTATGCCAATGGTTCTACGCTTGAGGACCCTGCGATTACCTATGGAATAGTCTTCAGCAATTTCATGAGCAAGGGAGTCTTTATTTACGAAGGTGGTACCGAGGATCTCATCCAAAAGATGCAGGACGAATTGAAGAAGAACAACGTGGATATTCGAATCAATTGTCCGGTCGATAAAATCCTGGTTCGGCAAGGTCGAATCGCAGGCGTTCAGGTGCATGGTCGCACCATCGAGTCGGATTGCGTAATTAGCAACTCGAATCTTCGCTCCACCATCTTTGACATGATCGGGGAAGAGTATTTCGACAAGTCATTCGTTGATCAAGCCAAAGAGGTTCGGCTGAACAATAGTAGCACGCAAGTTTATATGGCCTTGAAACCAGAAGTCGAAGTGGATGAAGCGTGTGGCGATTTGTTGTTTACTAGCACTGCCAGTGAATTTCGTACCGATTTGTTACTGAGCCGCGATATAACGAGTCGTACCTTTTCATTCTATTATCCCCGCACTCGACCGGAATCAAAACACCGTCGGCATGCGATCGTTAGCAGTACGAATGCCAACTGGTCCGATTGGTCACAATTGACACCCGAGGAATACGAAGCAAGTAAACAAAATTTGATTGAAACGACGCTCGCTGCGCTCGATGAATTCGTTCCTGACATTCGCAACAAGATCGAACGTGTTGAAGCCGCGACACCCAAGACTTTTCATCACTACACAATGCACAAACTTGGAGCCAGCTTTGGAACCAAGTTTGAAGGTTTGGCGGTCAGCCGAGCACTACCGCAACAGCTACCTGGCTTGTATCACGCCGGTAGCGTTGGGATCATCATGAGCGGTTGGTTGGGAGCTATCAATTATGGGGTGATCGTAGCCAATGAAGTGGATGGTTACCTCATCAAAGTCGGGCAGAACTCAGCGGCTCATCCAGGGGCCAGCTAGCGCTAACACGATGGTCGACACAGCGATTGGCAGCGGAACGAAAAAGAGAGCCAGGATGCCCAACAAACACAACCAAACCGATGGATGCCGTGCCCATCGGGTGCCGGTAAGAAACAGAACGATCGCAGAAACGACAAAAACCAGCGTCGCAAACCAAGAAAATCGAAGTACTTGATCCGTTCGTGTGGCTCGCGAAGTGGGTTTGGGAACAATTGCATTGGGATACGTTTTTGTCAGACCTATGGACTCGGCCATGTAGGTCGCTGACCAGGTGGAAGGAGCGATCAGCCAAGTCCCGGAAGGTTCTTGAAGTAAACTTGTCAATACTGGTGTCTCAGCACCAAAGACACGCTGAACAAATTTTGTGGTCCATGAATCCAGAGGATTAGGCTCGTCGGGTGACCAACCCAGTTGCCGCAAGCGAGAAAACCATGGCCCCAGCCAGAGAAGTTTTTCAGTGGCTGGCCGCTCCGTCACATTGTCAACCGACGAGTCCAGTATATCGACAATGGCCGCAGAGATTCCTTCTCGATATCGATTGGCCGAAACTGGATACCATGAACCCGCGGTACCCCAGACATCTGTCGGTCGGCTGAGCTTTGTATCGGATTGGTCATCATAGCTAGCGATCCACGTTGCTCCGACAGTCAAATCGATCGGAACAGGCAACGGCAATTCTGGACGACTTGGGTCAATGGGTAACACTACAAGGAGGTTCATTTGTTGTGCCAAACGACTCAAACCAACCGGCACAGAGAGCCGGTTGGTATCAATAGAGGTTTGCGGGCTCGTTGGTATGCCGTTTGACCACACACCTAAAATTTCACATCCGGGGGGAAGCTCAAATTCGATGGACTGGCGATCTCCCGGCAATAACATCAAACGGCTGAGTGCCACAACATGGAAATCGTCCTGTGGAAAAAGGGAAATGTCCAAGATCGAAGCGCGCGCCGATTCGTCACCGATTTCTGCGGGCTGCAATACGGCCGAAAAAGCATCTCCGGTGACTTCGTAAATCGTATGGGTTGTTGTGGATGGTGCGACTTCTAAGAATTGTTGCGGCAACTCGGCAATCTTTGCATACTGAGTGCGCCAGGTGATTGGATTGCTGGTTAGCCGAAGTGGCGCAGCAAAGTACTTTGTCCGTGTACCCTCACCCATCAGCCGGAGATCCGGCACGGAAATACCCCCTTCGCCGGCAGTGGCCAACCTCGATGTAATCTTAATCCTCAGTGCGCTACCTGTTTTCAGCGGCCCGGTTGATAGCGCCAATAAGCGTTCGGCCGATGTGGATTGTGGAAGAACGCGAATCAAATGCATATTGGGATCGGTCGAAGGCTGGCTTGACCATTTGGCCGCGGGGCTAACATTGAGGCTATCAATCCATCGGCTTGGAATTTCAAATGTGAGAAAATCTGCAAGCCCTCCGAAATCATCCACATCAACGAGGACTTCCAGACTCCAAACTCCGTCGTCCCAACGAAGGGTCGTCAACGAAGCGGCGTCCATTCGAATCGAGGCGTCGGTCAATTCGTAGCGACCGTTTAATCGTGTGTCATTAACCACGGTAGCTACCTCCAAATCCCAAGCGCGGAGCGGCACGGTACCACTGGTTAAATCGTACTCTGGCAATGACGTACGAACCGTGCCCGATTGGGGTGGCTCCAGTTCCGTAACGCGAATGTCGTCTGATCGAACCATCTCATACTGGCACTGAGAAACGGTTGCCCCGCGCAAACGAACACGCGGCGGATCGAAGATTTGGTGGTCGGCGATTGGCTCAACACCTTCGAGCACAACGTCTAATGAATTCGCTACGATTCCAAAGGGCAGCAATACTTCGGTGTTACCATCCGTCGCGGGTCGAATACTCGCTGGAATGTTCTTGCCATTGACCTGCAGCCTCTCCAATTTTAGCGAGCTTGGTACCAGGAGCCCCAAGCAACTACTGTCTGCTTTTCCCAATTCTACCGTCGCTCGGTATATCACTCGCAGTAGTTGATTGGACAGGACGATGCGATGACTCTCAATGGCTGTCGCGACCGGTTCATCAGTGATGCGGAATCTCAGCGTGGGAGTATTCATTCCTTGTATTCGAATCGCAGAATGGAGTGCACCTCGATAACCGGTCCAAAGGTTAGTAAAATCACTTCGTTCAATGGCAGTAATACTCGGCTCAGGTCGCGCGTCGCTTTCTGCAGAGGTAAGACTCGCTGGTTCCACAGGCGGAGCGACTGCAGCACCCAATTGTGGCGCGATGAGGCTCCAAGTATCCGGTATGTCAAACGCTACCAACGTTTCGATGGTTCCTACGTGCGCAACCGGTCGCACGTCTTCCAGTACCATCGCGGAAGATCCAAGGTCGCTGGTCGTCGTCGACCACATCAATCGAATGGGACCTGGTGAGTCCGTTGTCGCAACCATTCGAAAACGATCTCGAACCGGTTCAGACGTGTCACTGCTTAAGCGAGTCCACTGCGGGCTCGTGATCACGGGCACGGTTCCGCCGATTCCCTCTAACGTAACCACTACGCCAGCGCGAATACCATCTGCTATGTCCATTTCCATTTCACGACAGGCATGATTCATTCCGGCATGGATCCACCAACGTCGTTGTAAACGATTTTCTGATTGAAGCAGTTTCGCACCTCCCCGCTGCCAAATCAGTTCGAAATTCGAGATCGGTCCAAGTTGTCCACTCAGCCGGTTTCCAGTGTCTGAACGAACGATATTTCCTAAACATCCGGGAACGCTCATTTGGTCAAATGCCGATTCGGATACCACAGCAAGCGATGACTGAGCAACGGGAGGAATCGAAAATTGAATCCGATTGGCCCCTGTACGAGTCAGCTCAACTTGTGGAGACAGGGTAGCTCGTAGTGTGTTCGCACCAACTTTTGGCAAGCGAATCAGCACACCATCGTTGTCGGGTGTTGGTCGAATTTCCATAGGCACCGAATCGACGATGACTTCAAGGCGATCTACCAGACTCGGAGAGATCGGTATCCGCACTTGTCTTACCGTTGACTCAACTTCGATCCGCCATGTTGCTTCGATCAGCACCGTGTCGGCAGTATTGATTATCGTAGAAGGTGCAATGCGAACTTGATATTCAGCAGATTGAAAGTCGACCAGCTTAATCGCTTGCGGCCCGATCACCGGGCGAAATAATGAATCGTAAAGCGTCTTGGGAACATAAACCTTGTTGCCGGCGAGTTCACCATCGGCACGGACTGGAATGAGCACTGGGGCTGGCGCTTGGGTGCTGACACCTGGGGAGTTCGCTTTGTCTGATTCTTTTTCGTCCTGCGCCTTGGCGGTTCGATGCGAAGATGTCGCGAAGAGGGAGAACACGGCAATCAGCAGCATCGCTGTCGCACGCGTACGAATGCGACTTCGCACTGATGAGGGTCCATTATCCGGAATAGATCGCTTTGACGCAGAAACCAGTAGCGAGGCAGAAACTAAGGGAACCACCAGGAATGCGGTGATGGCATGCGACCACACGGGCAACACAACGACCATGGATGCGAGCGCCATTCCGCTGGCCACGACAACCCAATCAGCGCGCTGCGCCCACCACCAAGTGCTTGCGAATACCAGAAGCGAAAGCGAGGCGCCAATTCCCCAACCGATCGTCGTGGGGACGAGCAACACCTTTTGCCCCGGTGCGATGGTGGTCGCGATGTGGCTGGCATCATTGGACATCCAACTCGGCGGATCGCTGAATTGACAGAGGTCGGCAATAAAGGAATCACCGGTCGACCATATTCGCCAGTCCCGACGCAATACGATACCATTCACTGCTATTAAAGGCACCTTAAATGTCCGCATCCAAGCACTGTCGGTTCGCGGTTTCCACCATCGAATTCTTACTCTTCCCTGCGGATTGTCAGCAGCCAGCCGTAGCAGTCCTTGCTGTGGCCTGGAATTTGGCAATTCTATTCCTTCTATTTCAATAGGAATCAGCGATCGGTCAAAACGAATCTCAATCCCTTGCCCACCGTCGATACGATACTCCGTGGCCAATTCATCACCACTTGCCCCAGAGAGGATCTGCACTTGTTCCTCCCAGATGACCACGGGTGATTTTGCCATGGGCTGCAGTTCCAATTCGATCCAAGCCGATTCTGTCGGATCATACCGCATGATCCAATCGAATTTTTCCTCCAATGCTGGCGTGGGTATAGCTAAGGGGTCGCCCAGTGGAATCGACCCACTCGCATTTGCAAATTCGGAACTCTGACGTGGCACCCGCAGGACGTTGGCGGCTGTATGCACCAGCTTCCACGATGGTCCTAGAGACAAGGTTCCCTTATGAGGCGTTGTTTGTCCGGCAAGCGGACTCGGAATAATAGGTAGATTGACACGCCATGAAGTTGGAATTGCACTGAAGGGATACCGCCGCTGGGCAACCACGACTAATGCATCACGAATACCGCCGTTGGGTTCCAACTCCCAAACTTCGTTGTTGTCGGGATCGTCGCTGATCTGTCTCGCTTCTAATGAGTTGGTTGAGCGAGTCTCCGTACTTACATCACTCCCCAAGCTCCAACTTACTGGCGGTCGATTACCAGCATTTCCAAGTTCAACGCGCGCGATCGGAAGGCGCCCCGCAGGAACACGAAATTGCACCCTAATGGTTTCGACAATCTCATCTCCATCGACCCTCAAATCGAAATGAACGTCGGAGCTGAACGCGGCTGGGGGCCGTCCTAGGCGCAATTCAGGCACCTGCCCTCCATCCGCCTTAAACAACAGCGTATCTGCTGAAACGGGCTCCAAAAATGTCGCAGAACTGGCGGGCAATTCCGATTGCAGAAGTCGTCGACCTCGAAGGGCTGTAATACTCTCCCATTCATATTCCGGCGGAGGCACCACTGCCGCAATACACTGCAGGATCGTTTTCGGTATTCGAACAAACCAACCTGCGGGTACCACCAAGACATCATCTTCCTTAGCACTCAACGGTGCGCGGCCTTGGATCTGAACATGTAGCCGTCCATCAACGATGTCCGTTGGTTCGGGCCATATCGAAATTCGGTTTTCATTTGCAGAATCTTCGGGTATGTCAATGGAGCGATTTGGTCCTTGAATCAGAATCGATTCAACTTCCCATCCGGATTGAATTTCGAACTCGATCGCACCTGGATCGTAGTTCCCCATCTGAATGAAGCCATCCCAGGTTGCTCGCAGGCCATCGACTTGAACGATTGTTCGCAGCGTCGCGCGTGTGTCGGTCAGTTGTTTTGCAACAAGCAAGCGAACATTGGGCGGAGGAATCAGAGTTGGTCCTGCCAATTGATAGGTCCGCGCGTCGAGTGCTGAATTATCCGTAACGTCGGAGATGGACCACAGGGAAGCGGATGAAAACTCAGCCAGTCTTAATGGCGCAGCCAATCGCAAGAGGATTTCACATTGCGATATTGCTTGGACTGTCTGCACATCCGCAAGTGAAACCCAGGGCAAAGAACCTTCGAAGTTGGACTCTGAATCGAATGAAATGCTATTGGCTGAATCAAGCGCGCGCGTACCGGATATTTCGATTACGGTAGAGTAGTTTCTTAGAATAGCTATCGATGTATTGCTCGTTGGGCGATTAACAATTTGGATGCTCGTGCGATCGCCATCTACGATTTCTTTCCAGCGAATAGGGAGATTATCGATGCGAATGGAAGTAATTCTTCCCCCTGCAAATGTATCGATGTTAGGGAGTTTTTGACCTTGTGGCACATCGACCACTAAGCGTGCTGTCCAATCCAATCCAGACGGTGAGGCAGTGCAGTCGATGCCTAACTTGCGAAGTGCCAATTGTCGCTGCGCGTCGGTCGAATTGTCAGTTGGCCGGATTCCTAAGCGTACCTGCGTTAATCCACCTGCTTCGATGGAGTACCAAGTCAACTCCGTTTCTCTTTTGGTTCCCAGAGCTTCTTGTGGTGGACTGGGGAGTCTCGTTACCACACCATCCAAGGGACGAAGCACAGCATCAACTGGAAGCCCTAGCAGCATTCTCGTGCGACCGCAGGCGGGTATAAGTAGGTCAAATTCGTAGGTGCCGTCGGGTGCTAAGGTCCCACTGCGGCTCCAACCAAATCTTAATCTTGAGTCTTGAGTGACCACTGCATGAACGCTGCCATTCGCTGACGTTAACAGTTTTGCGGACTGGGTACGCTGTGCATTGAGCGTCGGTGTTTGGATGGCCAAATTCATGGTACCTAGAGGTAGGTAACCAGGCTCTTCGTTACGGTACAAAAGATCGAAACTGGAGGCCTCTGAATCGTCAATCAAGGCGCCCGCTTCGAATCTCGCCACGTAAACGGCGCTAACCAGCTGCGGGTCAGCTTCACCAACGTTGGCGGTAACCTGTTCACGCTCCAACGCCTGCTCAAGTTCACCGATAGTCACGGGCCAAAAACTGGAAGGGACTAGGCGAGGCGCTTGTGATTCCAATATGTAAATCCTTCGCACTTGCGGACCTCGCAATGCGGAGGTAGTAGCAGCCGGCGTTTCCGCGGGCTCCTGTCCAGTCACACCATTGATCCAAAGCATTCCTATTAGCAGCGTGCATGATATCAACAGCTCCCTGGTGAAACCTGGCAGCGCAATCATGGCGGGGCTCCAACGGCACTGCTTCCGGTAACTGCTTCGTGCAATCGAGTGGATGTAGGTTCGGCAGGGGACAAATTCCGTCGTCCGGTACCGCTGTGAACCGATGAGATCTCACCGGTTCCCCCCATAACTGTCGCCCTGGGACGTCGTACCAGAATGGCACGAACGCCAAACATGACTGCGACAACGATAAATGCACCAATGAAGAGTTGACCTGAGATGACAGCGACATCTGGAACCAGCCATGCCATACCCGCGACCAACGTCGCGGCAGCGACCGCAATCAGCGGATGCCGAAGCCTGGGAACGTAAAATAACAATGTTGAGATAGTCAAGACAATTGAGGAGACCAGCAACCATAGGATAGGTTTGCCAGCTTCCATAAACATCAAACTGCTAGGGTCCGAAGAAACCAATAAATAGCGATTTCCGCCCTGTGATTCGGGAGGCGGTGGCCCGCCAATCCACTCCAACAACTCCGCATGAGTCCTCGTTGCAACCCGTTGTACAAACAATTGGCTATATCGCCAAAGCATGAGTTCATTGGAACCTGAAGAGCTCCAAATCAGATGCCGGTCGGTCGGTAGGACTACGTCCCAAAATGTTTTCCCGGTGCTGATGGGTAACTGCATGGCGGGCTCGATGAAATCGGCAATCATTCCTCCTTGCCTCGACTGCCACATTCGAATATCAACTAACCGCGATTCTTTTGCCTCCGACAAAGGAATCGATAGTCGGGTGTTTTGAATGGTAAAGCTGTTCGCTTCAACGCCATCGATATAAACTCGCACCGCCAGGTCGGATACTCCATTCTTGAAAACCGAGTCGTGCAAACTAACAAAGAAGTTGTTATCGCCCCCAACGACCCGACAAAGCAATCGATCGTATCTTCGTGAACGTCCAATTTCGCTTCGCAATAGCGCTCGCTCGACAACCAGTCGGCTACTGTTATCTTGCTGACGCTGATGAATGCGAATCGATGAAGAATCGAACGCATAGGCGTCTTTGGATTCACTGGATGTCCCGCCATCAAGAACAAGTGAAACATCAAATTCTGTCGAAGAACTCAGGGACAAAGGTACCGCACCGACAACGCGAACGCCCGGCAGGTCGGATCGTGGTGTGCGGACATCGACGATCAGTTCTTCTGGATTTTCGAATTCGCTAACAGCCGCTTTGGGCAAAGATAATGTTGCAACCATACGAATTCGGCAGGGCAGACTCGCCAACATGTCTGCATACAACGTTGCGTGGTCTTCACCCGTCCATCTCAATAACCCAAGCTGATCGTTTACATAGATTTGCCAAATGACTGGCACGGATATCGTGACGCCATTGTGCTGTAGGGAAAAAGCTTGCACAACATTGCGCAAAGGTAGTTGCCCTTTGAGGTTGCCACTCGGCACTACGGACCAATCCTGAACAACTTGCAGATCATCGGCAATCAGCGACGCACTAACCGTGGCTTCAATGCTCGCTTCGACAGGCTTGTCAACCAGATACCCTTCGAATACCGGTAGACCGTCCGTTGGTTGCAAGCGAAATTTTTGGACTCGCGAACCGCTATTGAGCGTGCTGTTATTCAGAGAACTGGGATCAGCAGGTTGTGGAGTCAACCCAGTGCTCTTTTCCAAATCTGCTATGACCGATAAATCATCATCGGCAGTGAGATTAAGAATTGCGGGAACTACTAAGATCGATCGATCATCGACAGAGCGAATTTGTGGAATGCGGAATTGAACCTGTTGATTTTCCGCGGGTTCAGCTAACGTCGCATTCCAACGAACAATGACTGTGGAATTAGCATTCGTTGCCAGTTCCGCCAGCACCAGTTCTAAACCTTGGCCATCTTCGCTGAGCGCATCATCCAATCGTAGACCACTAACCTGATCGACCACTGAGGAAATGTTCCACCCCGGAGCATCAAGCAACAGGGGCACCCCTTCAAGCGCAGTTCCGGTGGCGGAGATCATTGCCTCCAGCACCACGCCTTGTTTGTCAACGCGAAACGTATACTCAGGTTCAATGCGTAGTCGTTGTTGTTTGGCAATCAACCAAAGCGGCAATTCAAAAGGTACACGGTCGAATTGGAAAAGGTAGACACGTTGGTCCAGTGGATCAGCCGTACTCGCCCGCCATGCAGAACGAACGGAGGGACTTTGCAACCAACGCAACCTAAAATTGCGATTGATTCGCACATCAACTTCACCGCTATGCCGAACCGCATTACTAACACCGATGGGCAAAACCTTGAGCGGGGAATCGCTGGTGTAATCACCCGCAGGTAAGCGATATTCAATCAAGAATTTCACGCGACCAGTAGGTTCCGCAGCATTCGGTGTGACCAGGATTTTCCCGGCGCCCGCATCGCGTGTTGCTAACTGCACAGAGACATTGTTTTGTAATGGTTCGAGAATCTCTGCTCCCATTGGCAACGAAATTTCGAATGGTCCAATATTGCCGCGACGATTTTGAACCTCCATCTCGACTGCAATAGCTGGAGGGGCCTGCGGATCTTCCCAGAGAACTCTATGGCGGCTATTCACTTCCAGTACCTGGTCCGATGGAAGGGCCGTGTCTCGCTTTTGCCACTGCAATGAAAAATCACCACCAGTGCATTCGATCTCGACCTTTGTATTTCCTGGTTCGCCAGAACTGGTCCGCACAATCTCATCACCACGCCCCAGAACGTTGGCAGAGAGACCTTCACCAGCGACATTGATGGAGATGTTTGTCGGAGCCAAAGGCAAACGGAACTCAATGCCGGCCCCCGAGTCGTTTCCCACTCGGGTTACCACGCGCATGATGACCTCTACTTTGCGAGGCTGGTCGGCGCGGACCCATAATAGACTCCCGCCCTCTTCCAACCACTTCATGCCGCTCTCTTCCACGCCCGTTACGTCTGCCGGTCCGCGAAGATGAAACGTTGACATGGACAATGGTATGGCAACATATTCACCAGGCGTTGCGGCCACGTTGATCTTGACGGTGACCGCCAACTCCGCTTCAGTCTCGCGGGCCGATCCCGTAATGGAAATACCCTCGAAAGTGTACGGGGTAGCATTTGGAGCGTAACCTGAATCGGATTTCAACAGCCGGTCTATTTCTTCAAAGGTGAGACCTGGCAGCATCACCCTATTGCCAAACTCGTCCAGAAAATAGAACGCATCTGGCTTGATGCCCGTATCGACCACGTCAGGACGATTGGTCGGTGGTGTTTCCTGTGAATACGCCGATTGGGTAAGTGAAACCTGCGCGGCAGCAAGCAAAACGCCTAGCCACATCAAATAGCAAGGCACCCGCGACAATCGACAGGATTTCACTGCGCGCAACTTCGATCTTTGCTGTGGCAATTTTAGAAAAGGCCAACGGTCAGTTGAAACGCAGTATTACAATTCTGCTCAACATCACGTTGGAGGGATGAGGTCGATCTATTTTAAGCAACTCACCCAACCGACAACAGCAACTGTATTCCAACTAGTCCACTTGAAACTCGAAAAAGATGCTACAGCCCCCCCAATCGTTACCATCCGAAGAGCAGATTAGCGTTCCGAAAGGTGATTTCGGCCAATTGCTCGATAGTAATACCCCGAGTTTCGGCTAAACACGCAGCGGTATGAACCAGTCTCGCCGGTTCATTGGGACGCTTGGCCCGGTGGGGCTCGGGGCTGAGATAAGGGGAGTCCGTCTCAATCAATAGGCGATTTTCTGGAATTCTCGCCGCCACATGGCGCAATTCAATCGATTTGCGATAGGTCAACATACCCGCAAAACTGATATGCAGACCAAATTCCAGAAATGTTTCGGCCAGCGCTATATCTCCGGTAAACGAGTGCATAATCCCCCGTAATGGGCCTTGTTTCGTGAAGGGGGCAAGCGCCTGCCGAATCTCTTCTCCACTTTCTCGCATGTGGATAATGAGCGGTTTTCCGGTGTCGATCGACAATTGAATATGCTGGTCAAAATAATCCCGTTGAATATCCAACGGACTGTCTTGCCAGTAGCAATCGAGGCCAGTTTCTCCAATCGCAATCACTTCCGGCCGCTTGGACAGTTCGATAATCTCGTCCATCCACGGAGGCATCGCGGCGGCCACATAGTTCGGTTGTATGCCCACGGATGCACGTAAATTATCGGGGTATCGGGCGGCCAGGTCACAGCCCGCTAAGCTCGATTCAGGAGTACACCCCACAACACACATTCTTTGTACGCCCGCTGCTATGGCACGCTCAATAACCCCATCCCGGTCTTCATCAAACTGTTCGTTATCTAAATGCGCGTGTGTATCGAAGAGCTTCACTTAAATTCCTAGTTTTGGGGTCAGGGGAAACACTGCCGAATGCCGTCGAATATTTCACGCCGTTTGACTGGCCGGACATAGGAATCGCATGAACTAAAGCAATTAGTTGCTGAGAGGCTTGACGCCCATTTTGATCGCAAACACTTCAGGTCCCACGTGCAGAGTCTTTACAGAACCAGTGAGAGTGTGCGAGTTGGCGTCGTGAACCATGATTTGCATAAATTCGCCAGCCTGTCGACGATTTCCATCGAAGACGACAATGCGATCGCACGGTGTTCGGCCAATCATTTGCACCAGCGGCCCTTCATCGCCGCGCCGCACCGCCAACTTACTAGGACCTTCCACGAGAACTTCCACTGTCGTTCCTATGAATCGCGCGTTGTCTTCTTCGCAGATGGCGTTTTGTAACGCCAGCAATTCATTATTTCGCGCTGCCTTCACACTTTCTGGCACATCATCTTCAAATCGTTCGGCCGCTTTCGTTCCTGGACGAACTGAGTATTTGAAAATGAAGCTATTTTTGAATCGGTACTTGCGAACCATTTCCATGGTTTGGGCAAAGTCATCGTCGGTTTCACCGCAGAAGCCGACGATGAAATCGCTGCTGACCGCTGCGTTGGGCAGAATCCGCGCAATGCGTGCCATCATTTCCGTATAGTCGGCTACGGTGTAACCACGTTTCATCCGCCGCAGCACTTCGTCGCTGCCACTCTGTGCGGGCACGTGCAGGTAGGGCATGCACTTCGGCAAATCGCGGACGGTCAGCAAGAGTTCTTCCGTCATGTCTTTGGGATAATTGGTCACGAACTTGAGTCGTTGAATGCCCTCGATTTCATGTAATTGTCGCAACAAGTCGGAAAGCCGAGTCACAGTGCCTTCTTCCACATGGCGATAGCTGTTTACCGTTTGACCAAGCAACGTGATTTCTTTGCAACCCTGGTCAGCCAAGATGTGTGCTTCCGCCACGATCTGCTGAGGTGAACGTCCCTGCTCAGGACCACGTGTGTTCGGGACCACGCAATAGGTACAGAATTTGTCGCAGCCGATCTGAATTCGTAGGTATGCCTGGAACGGGGTGGGACGCATACTTGGATCGCGGAGTGGATCGAAGGTCTCGTGGGACCTGCGGATATCTTCCTGCGAACCTGACTTGCGATTGAGACTGATGGCCATCTGTCGGCCGCGGCCATCGCGAATTTGCTGCAACAGGTCTGGAATTTGTTGCAATTGTCCGGGACCAACCACTAAATCCACGTAGGGTGCACGTTCAAAAATGATTTTCTGATCTTTTTGCGCCATACATCCCATTACACCGATGGTCACATCAGGTCGCCGCTCTTTATCAACGCGCAGCCGACCAAGCTGGCTGTAAATTTTCTCTTCCGCATGTTCGCGAACACTGCAAGTATTTAGCAGAATCGTGTCGGCCTTGTCCGGCGAATCGACAACCTCGTAACCATGGCGACGCAAATCGGCAACCACCATTTCGCTGTCCAGGACATTCATCTGGCAGCCCACGGTATCAATAAAAAGACGCTTATTCATAGGTCTCGGATCATCCCGGTTGGTTCGGCTGTTCGCTGTCGGCGGTCGCGGGTGGGTCGTAAAGGGTGCCCACTTCCTTGTAAACGTGTTTTTTCAGAACGTCAACCAAGTGCTCGCGACGCTGACGAACGACAGACGCCAACATAATCGTGGCAGACGCCATCCCAAAGACCCAGACAAGGATTGTCAGCATTTTTGTACCTCGCTGGGATTTTGAATACTTACCCGCTTAAAATCTAACGCAAGACCACCGCCCCTTGTATAGGTCGGCCGCGCAACCATTCGGCAGCGGTCATTTCACGTTTTCCGGCTGGTTTTAGTCTTATTATTCGGACCCACTGATCCCCGCAGGCCACCAAAAAATCGTTTCCTTCCACCGCGGTTGTCCCGGCTTCGGTCTCTGGAGGCACCAATTTGCCGGTCGTCTCAATTTCCAAAATCATTAATCGAAGGGGGGCCCCCCGCTGCGACGAGACGCCGGAAACGTTTGTGTTAGACGAGTTCGTTAAGGGAACTTCGGTAAACGCGCCCGGCCATGGCTGCATTCCTCGAACATGAAAATCGAGGTCACGCGAGGTTCGCGTCCATAAAATTCGTCCGTCGAGCTTGTTCAGGCGAGGCGCTTTACTCGCTTTTTCACATTCCTGCGGAATAGCGGCAACTTCTTTGGCTGAATTTCTCGCTTCAACTAACATCGCGACGGCTTCCAATGTGGCTTCCACGCCCAAATGGGAAAGCCGTTCCTCTAACGTGCCTGAGGTTTCTTTGGAGCCAATTGCGGTGCGTCGCGACGCGATTACCGGACCCGCGTCCAGTCTTGGTGTCATGTGAATCACACTCACGCCCGTTTCCGAGTCGCCATTGAGCACTGCCCACTGAACCGGGGCTGCTCCCCGATACGAGGGCAGCAGTGAACCATGCAGGTTGATGCCGCCAAGTTTTGCAGCTGCAAGTGGAGCTGGTTTTAAAATTTGGCCATAGTCACAGACCACCAGCAAATCAGGTTTCAGTACTTCGAGCAATTGAACGGAATCTGCAGTGTTCATCGACTCAGGTGCTTCAATGGGCAATCCCCGTGACTCTGCCCATTTACGAACAGGCGACGGTTCTGCAGGACGATTGCCTGGACCCGATCGCTCAGGTCTGGTGATCACCAATAAGCAATCGTTACCCGCTTGGCACAACGCATCAAAAGAGGGCACAGCAAAAGGGCCGGTTCCCATCAAGACGATTCTCAGCATGGGGGAATTCATTGATGCTGTCGCCTCCACATCATGCATATCTTTTTTCCCATTCAGCCGCTCGCGCTAGCAATTCTTCGTCACTGGGAATCGAACCACTTTGCTGACGCGAGCGAAACTCGATGTCCAACTCTTCCATGGGCTCGTGCAAGTCTTCACGCGCCTGCTCGCCCATCCGGTCGAAAAACAAGACGCCGTCCAAATGATCGTATTCGTGCATGATCACACGAGCAAAAAAACCTTCCAACCGGCGTTCTACTGGATTGCCAGATAAATCAAACGCGCTAACGCTAATTTCTTTAGGGCGAACGACAGTTCCAAATACACCTGGGAGGCTTAGGCAACCTTCTTCACCCGCTTCGCTCCCCTTGGGACGCTGCAGAACAGGGTTCAACAGCACCAACTCTTCCCCTTCACCCTTTACACCAGCAGGATTGGCAACAAACATTCGCAACGGCAAATCCACCTGATTTGCTGCCAGCCCAACCCCACGGGCAGAATACATCAGCTCCATCATTTCTGCGGCTATTTTCTTCAGTTCACTATCCACACGGCGAATCGGTTTGCTGCGGTAGCGAAGCGTTGGATGCGGAAAAGGAATGATCTGCAGTGGCATCGTTTTATTGAAGTTAGCGAGCAATTATTAGCAACAGATAAGCGGCGAACCGTTTGGTGTATTCTACGATCTAACGAGTTTACGCCGCATTCGCTTCCTTAGGGAGCGGGGACCATCTCTCTGGACCCGCCTTTTGCTGGCCTCCCGATACGGTTCAAATTTCGGTAAAGTAGAGTTGTTGGTGTTGCCGGCCGGCTCATGGTTCGGATGCCGTAGTTATTTTCCCTAGATATTTGCCAGAGGACTTTCGTCATGGCCGTCGACCAGTATGCAATGTGCCCGTGTGGCAGCGGCAAGAAAATTAAGTTTTGCAAGTGCGTCGATTCGATCGGTGAGATCGATAAGGTGATGAAAATGGTCTCTGGAGGCCAAGTCGTCGCCGCCATTGACCGCCTCAATCAAGTGCTGCAGCAATTTCCGACAGCCGCTTGGGCCCTGGCAATCAAGGGTCGCTTGCTGATCAACTTGTCAGAGCTATCCGCACTTGCTGAAAATGCGGACCGTTTTATCCGCTTGCAACCCTCCAATCCACTCGCGCTGGCTCAAAAAGCAGCTTCGCTCGTTTTTACTAATCAGACGGTCGAAGGCGCGCGTGCTGCGCTGGAAGCGCTCGCCGAAAGCCGCCACGGAATCGATCCCTTCCTGTTGGAAGTTGCCTCGATTTTAGCGATGGCCTTGGTCCGCGAACGCCGCTATTTTTCAGCCCGCTATTTTGCGGCGCTACCTTTGATGGTAGACGACTTCGAAGATGCCAGCATCGCTCAACAGGTCCTGCGTGAGCTCAACGAATCGCGCGCTCTGAATTCGTTGCTGAAGACCGTTCCCCAAGTTCTGGACCGTCCGGAAAATGTGACTTGGGGTGAACGATTCGACGAAGCCCAATCGTTGCTGCTGAGCCAGCAAGTGCTCACGGCCGAATCGAAACTGGAAGCACTTGATCGTCAATATTCCATGCAGCCGGCTATTCTTTCCGGTTTACTGGTGTGTGCGATTTGGCGCGCAGACACCGACGCACAATCGCGTTTGCTAGAAAAATTAGCGGACGCTGCAGAAGACGAGGAATCGGCGGCTCGATATCTGGCCACAAGCTATCTTGTCGACCCCAAGATGACGCAACTCATGACGCCCATGTATGACATGACGTTTGAGGTCACGGAAACGGAAACATTGACCATTGCCTTCGCCGGCAGCCCACTGATGCGCGGTGTTCCTTCCGAATTGCTACGCGACTCCGTACCTTCGCCGGATGATGTTCCACCTAAAGCAGGTTTCCAACTCCTGGATCGAGAGCTTCCAGATGTCGATTCATTGGAATCGGCAGAACAGTTTCCTGTTTCCTTGGGGACAGCTCTGGTATTTGGTCGTCAAACGGACCGGGCACCGCGAGTAGAGTTCATCGATATCCTGCCAGACGATCGTACGAAAATATGCGATCTCATGCAGCAGCATGCTGGTATTGATAAACCGACTGCAGAGGAAGCACGAAATCTTTCGTTCACCAATTTGGCGCTGCCTCGCATCATAGTACCGCCCAACCTAAAGCAAACTACCGAACGTGCAGCCCTGATAGATCAAGTGTTTCAGCAAGCAGTTCCAGAAAACATACTTGGCGCCTGCATCCCTGCATCGGGAAACCAACCGATCGAAACATTGATTTCCAACCCGAAGTCCATTCGCATTCGGACCGCACTCGTTCGCATATTGCAAGGGAGTCACGACCTGCGATTGCTTGTCAATCCAGCTCTGGTCGCAATTGAGACGAAGCTACAAGTTCCGTCGTTAGCTATGTTTGTGCCTGAGAGCGACGAAGATGTCGAACAATTGACTGCGTTTGATTTGGTCTCAGTGGATACGTCAAAGCTCGAAGGCGAAGCGCTGTACTACCTCTTCCAACGAGCCATGCAGGTTAGTTGTACGCCAACCATTCGATTGTGCAGCGAAAAGCTTATTAAGATCGATGCCGTCGATGAAGACTCCAAAGAAATGGTCTATCGTGCCTATTCGGCACTCATGCAAGTCGCCCAATCGCCAGAGGAAGCTCTGCAGTTCGGACAACAAGCCAAACAGTGGTGCGCGGCCGCTAAAGTAAGCGACGCCCAGATCATGCTCAATGAGATCTATCGTCATCTCGAACTGGGCGATCCGGGTGGCTTTGAAAAAACCGTTCAAGCAATTGTCACTAAACATGGCAAAGACCAAAACGTAATGGCCCACTTGCAACAGTTGCTGATTCAAGTCGGTGTGCTCAATCCCGACGGGTCTACCCGCCGTGCAAATGTGCCACAGCCCAAATCCAGTGGTTTGTGGACTGGTGGAGCCGAGCCAGTGGATACCCCAGCAGCCGATGCATCCAGCGGTGGTAGCAAACTTTGGCTTCCAGGTATGGATTGATGTTAACTCCAGATCCCTGTGATTCGGAATCGGACATTCGATGGATGCGTCGGGCTATCGAACTAGCTCGACGCGGCGAGGGATTGGTTGAACCCAATCCCATGGTCGGATGCGTCATCGTTAAAGATGGACGAATCGTCTCGCAGGGCTGGCATCAGTTTTTCGGTGGACCGCATGCTGAACGCGATGCTTTAGCCAATGCGGGACCACATGCCGATCTGCAGGGCGCAACTTGGTACGTCACACTGGAACCCTGTTGCCATGTAGGAAAAACACCACCCTGCGCGAGTGCCCTCATCGCGACTCGCCCTCAACGACTCGTATGCGCCATGCGAGATCCGTTTCCTCTGGTGAATGGAGGCGGTTTCCAAGAAATAAGCAACGCCGGAATCGATATTTCACTCGGTGTTTGCGCTGCTGAAGCCGCCCAATTGTCAGCACCGTTTCTGAAACGCGTCCGCAAATCGCGACCATGGGTTATCGCTAAATGGGCAATGTCGTTGGATGGGAAAATCGCGGCCGCTAGTGGTGATAGCCGCTGGATTTCATCCCCGGAAAGTCGTAGCCGTGTGCATCTGCTCCGCGGTCGATGCGATGCCATCATGGTAGGTGCCGGCACAGCCATTGCCGATGATCCTCGCTTAACTGCTAGGCCAGCAGGTTTGCGAACCGCTGTCCGTATCGTTGTTGATCGCCACGCGAGCCTGCCAATTGATAGCCAATTGGTCCGCACCGCCAAAGAGATTCCTCTACGTTGGTTTGTTGGTCACAACGCTGACTCCATGAAAGTCGATTCACTGATGCATGCCGGTGTCGATGTAGTGCATTGCCTAGCGAACGATCGCAACTCAATGGTACTGGAGGTGCTCGATCATTGTGGCAATGCCAACATGACAAATATCCTTGTCGAAGGAGGTGGGGCACTCCTAGGCGCTCTTCATGATGTGGGTGAAATAGACGAAGCCCATGTGTTCATCGCACCCAAAATTATCGGTGGGCATTCCGCGCCAACTCCTATAGGTGGCCAAGGTTTGAACGCAGTGAGTCAAGCAAGCGGTTGGCAGTTGATGCACTCCGAACAGGTTGAGCAAGATATGCTAATGATCTTGCGTAAAAAACACTCGTGTCCCACTTAATCCCGTCCGTGGCAACAAAACGCGTGCTTTTTAATTTGGGCTGTTTGCATCGCTCCAGCATGGAAGGCCAATCGCTTGTCAAACAACCTAACTTTAAGTTGAATCAATGTTTTCATCAGTCGATGGGGCGTTTCGAGGCATCGCCCGCAACTTCGCGAACGTACTTCGGGACTCCATAACCAGGCAAATGCTCTCGCAAATGCTGAATGATCTCTAATCCTTTCGCTTCGCTTACCTCAAAATGGCTCGCTCCGGCAACACGATCCAATTGATGTAGATAGTAGGGTTGAATCTGCGCATCGATTAGGCGGCGGCAGAGTGCCTCCATCACAACCGCATCGTCATTAATGCCTCGCAGCAATACCGACTGATTCAGCACTGGAATTCCCGCACGGATCAATTTTCGCAAACCCTGCAATGTGACATCGTCTAGCTCCGCCGGATGATTGCAATGAACCACCATCCAACATGCCAGTCTGGAGGCCTGAAGCATGTTGATCAGATCCGTTGTCACGCGCTGAGGAATGACAATGGGCATTCGCGTGTGAATCCTTAAGCGACGAATGTGCGGTATTGCATCCAAGCCCGCCAGCAAAGATTGCAATGATGGATCGGTTAGGACCAGCGGATCGCCTCCACTAAGAATGACTTCATCCAAGCTTGTGTCGGACGACAAAGCTTGCAGAGTTTGATTCCAATGGATGGCCTGTTTCTCGACTACGTCGTACGGAAAATGTCGGCGAAAACAGTAACGACAGTGAATTCCGCAGGCTTGATGTGCAACAAGCAACGCACGCCTTCGGTACTTCCTCAGAATTCCTGAGGTTAAACCGGTATCCTTGGTTAATTCCACCTCTCCCACGGGATCACGAGAAAAACGGGGATCTTGGATTAACTCGCCTTCGACCGGGAGCACTTGCATTAACAAGGGATCGTTGGGATTTCCAATCTCCATACGGGCCAAGAATTCCAGTGGAACAAAGACGGGAAAATTGACATTCGCTTCCGTATGTTGCACAGACTGGGTAATCTCTCCACTCAATTGGAGTGCATCGCATAGTATGTTAGATGATCGAATTGCTCGTTTCATGGCAATTTGCCACGAAACTAGTTGTTCGGTGGTGCGGACAAGACTTCGGTCGGTTGCTAAACTCTCAGTCACAAAATCACCTTTCCTCACAAGGGCGCCAAACTATCCACCCATCGAATCCTCACACGGGGATAATGGGTGGTGCCGCGCCTCGCAACTTTTCCAGGATGTTCGGAGCGGATTACTAGTGGCAAGTTACAACACCAGCGATTTTCGCAAAGGCCTCAAAGTTCAGATCGATGGCGAACCTTACCTTATGACGGAGATGAACTTCGTTAAACCGGGCAAGGGAAACGCGATGTACAAAGTTAAGCTTCGAAACCTGATTCGAGGCTCAATGCTCGATCGCACTTACAAGGGTGGCGACTCTCTCGAAGCGGCTGACGTCGAACAAACCGATGTCACTTTTCTTTATCGCCAAGGAGAAGGGTATGTGTTCATGGATAGCATTAGCTTTGAACAGTATGAGCTTTCCGGCGAACAAGGCGGGGACGTCTGGAAGTACTTGAAGGATGGCATGATCTGTTCAGTTACTCTTTTCAATGGCAGCCCCATCGTTCTTGACCCGCCCAATCACGTGGAGTTGGAAGTTGTCGATTGCTCACCAGGTGCAAAGGGTGACACGGCAACCAACGTCACCAAGCCAGCCAAAGTGGAAACTGGCGCTGAATTTACCGTTCCAGGATTTATCAAGATTGGTAATGTTATCAAGATCGATACTCGTACGGGTGAATACGTAGAGCGAGTCAACATTTAAGTTTGTTACCAATTGCCGCACCAATGACTCCGCTTCGGGTGGCAATTTTTGGGAAGGCCGATCGTTGATGCGAGCATGGGTAAGTCACCTGCGTGAACGATGGGCCAATTGGTGTGGTGACCGCGAAATGGAAATGGCCATTCGCAAGTCGCTTACCATAAACGGGTATTACGGACGGTCCGCGAAACTGCGTAACGTGCGGATCGTCGCAATTCAAAGGCCGGGTTGGGTACAGATCTACCGATTTGATGCCACCGCCCGACTCGCACAACACGAAGTTGATGGTGTCGATAACGATGACGCTCTCCCAACTTCGTTAGGTTCAACCGACCACGAACTCTATGGTCTGGTGTTAGACGATGGGCGAAAGCGATCGGAAATCAGAGTCTTTCGAGATGCGAACGAACGTCGCTCACTTTTTGACGATTGGTCAGAAGGACTCATTTGTCTGCGGGGTAAAACGTTCTAACTCGCTGGTCAGCACTGAACACAATTTGTAACTCCCCGCGCCCGCGAATGGTTCCTCGTGCTTCGAGAACCGCTTCGCTGAGTACCTGTTCGATTGCTCGTACTCGTGCTCGTGCTCGTGCTCGAAAACCAGCGCTGGATCCGAGCACGAGTACCGCTGCGCTGAGCACGAGTACCGCTGCGCTGAGCACGAGTACCGCTGCGCTGAGCACGAGTACCGCTGCGCTGAGCACGAGTACCGCTGCGCGTCTCGGGAACCAGTGTTTGGTACCAGTCCCGATTCGTGCTCGTGCTCGTGCTCGAAAACCAGCACTGGATCCGAGCACGAGCACCGCTGCGCTGAGCACGAGCACGAGAACCGCTGCGCGGAGTCCTAATAAACCATTCTCGCTAGCACGAAAACTTGAGCTCATTCCAACACTCATTACCAACAGCCCACGATTCCTCAGCCTTTCATTGGAAACAACCACGCTGCAATTAGAGTCCAAAATAGAGTACTGAGCCCCATCGCGATCGTTAATGGACTCACGGTTTTCAGCCCTTCGCTCTCCGTCATGCCACTCATTCGGCACATCACCCAAAAACCACTGTCATTCATCCATGACACTGGTTTGGAACCGCCACCAATTGCCAGTACCAAATAGACGGGATGGAATGGCAAGGAATCAGCGCTAGCAAAACCTTGCAAAATACCGGCAGCCGTAATCATTGCGACTGTTGCCGAGCCCTGTAGAGTTCGAATCGCTGCGGTTAATAAAAAAGCGAGTACCAACAACAGCAAGCCTGGTATTTGTGACTGAACTAAGGACAGCTTTTCTGCTACCCCAGACTGGCCCAACATCATTCCGAACGCGCCGCCACTACAGGTGATCAAGATGATGGTTCCGGCACTTGCAAGAGCATCGGCAACGACTTTGGGTGTTTTACTTGTCTGGGGTGCCCAGACCATCAACGCCATTGCCATGATAGTGCCAAGTCCGACTGCCGTATTTTTCTCTCCGAACATAGCGAAACACGATGCAAGAAACGAACCAGGTAACCAAAGTCTGAAGGCGGCGGCTCCTCCGATCAGCAAAATCGGAATAGCGATTGGTAGCACCGCAAAGAAAAGTGGTGGGCTTGTAGCTGATGTTGCGCTGCCAAGCTCCATTACCTGCTCATTCTGTGCGTCGCGCAATGGCACCTCAACCACGCGATTGATGGTCCAAGCGGCGAGCAAGGAAAAGAGACTGGAGAAACCACCCACGATTCCGCCGGCAAAGATCAACGTGACAAGATCCACACCAATAATTTCTGCGACTTGCAGGGGCCCGGGTGTTGGAGGGATCAATGAATGAGCAATGGATCCGCCCGCCATGATGGCCAAAATATAAAAGACATAGTCTTTGCCGCTTCGTGCTCGCAGCGAGCGAGCCAGCGGAACCATCAAGTAAAAAACGGTATCAAAATAGATAGGTATGCCCAACAAAAACGAACTAAAGGCAAGTGCAATTGCTGCGTGACGTTCTCCAATACAAGCGAGTGCACATTCAACGATTTTGCCTGCCGCACCACTCTCCGCCAGACATGCGCCGAGAATACTGGCCAAAGCGATCAATATGCCAATTTGACTAGCCGTTTTTCCAAACGCATCCGTAAGTCGGTTAATCGCAGGACGATTTACAAATGGACCTACTTCTTCATTAGATAAGTCGCCTCGCTGAACCAACGTTTCCGCATGCGATCGCAATAGCGCGGTGGGCGTTCCAACTGGCACAATCCAACCAGCCAGCAACAACGCCATGAACGGGTGCAAGCGAAGCCACAAGATAGTGACGAGCACCGTCATAATTGCCAGCGATAGTAATAGCCAAATATTCAATCGACTCTCACCTTCTAAAAGCAATGAGCGAGTCGGTCGTCTCTCCTTGTCAACAACCTCTCTGCCGACAGAATAACCGGAAAAAGCGTTGAAGAGGGGCTAGGAATATTATTTTCAAATACGGGCTCGCTTGCAGACCGAATATTCGGAAGAGTCCACGTTTCGTGCTCTTCTTCACTATTGAACAAGCGATCCCATCATGGCCTGCCGAATTTCCATTGCCCTGGTACTGATCTTCGCGACCAACACATTGTTGTTATCGCGCGATTTGGTCGTGGACAATCTGCGCGGCAGTGATTCGCAAAATGATCGTGGATACCTCTCCAGTGCTGCATCATTTGGCCCCTATCGTTCGATAAATCGTGCTTTGGCGGGTGCGCAGTCGGGCGATAGAATTCTATTGACCAACACGGGCCAGCCTTATCGAGAATGCATTTCTCTCGTTGGCGAGCGGCATAGTGGAAGTCCCACCTCACCCTTTGAAATTATTGGCAATGGAGCAACGCTCGACGGTACCGTCGCACCCGATTTCCGGCGTTGGAAGTTCTTGAAGAATGATGTGTGGGCGCTGCAAACGTCTCCTCCTGCATTTGCGCTCTTAGCCAGTGGTGGAAAGCTACTCAAACAAGCTCCCACAACCTTGCTTGACTTTGCTCAACTGCAACCGATGGAATGGGTCAGAAGCGGTGGCACCGTGTACTTTAAGGGCGAGCCCAATCGTGGTCCCATGGACTATCCGCTCGAAGTGACAGATCAGACGACCGGAATCACACTCTACGATGTTCGCCATGTTGTCATTCGAGACCTATCGGTGCGTGGCTATCGCGTCGACGGAATTCAGGCAAACGACAGCGCCTTTGATGTAACCTTGATCAATATTGCATGCCGCCAAAATGGTCGCAGTGGAATAACCGTAGCTGGTGCTAGCACGATGACGATCGGGGCCACTCTTTGCGAGCAAAATGGTGATTCACAATTGCGTGTTGAAGGCCAAGCAGTGGCGCGACTAGGAAAAGTAGACTTCGACGATTCACTCTCGCCCAAAGTGGTTTCCATCGGCGCCGGACGCGTCCAGGAATTGACACCGCCCGCCAATCCCTAGGCAGGTTCATTTTCGAGCGAGTCAACTGCTTGGATCGTTTCGCGGACCTCGCGATTTCCGCTCCAATAAAAAACCACTCCCGACGCGGCTAAGACGATTTTAACGAGCTCGAAGACGAGCGCGACAAGTGTGCCCGATGCTTGAGTCGGCGGATGAGGAATGATCGAGTAGAGCCATTCGATTGCAGCTTCAAAAACGCCCAATCCGGCCGGCGTGAGTGGCAAGGCGGCCGCAATCATGCCCACAGGCACAATCACCAAGTGATCGGAAAAGCTCGGCGCGTCGTCGTATAAAGCACTCGCAATCATGAAAATGCTAAGTGTTAGTAGCACGTGAACGAAGAGGCTCATCACAAGTGCTAAAACAAAACGTCGCGGGTAGTCATGAAACATTCTCAGGGGTGTGGCTATACGACTGACGAAGCTACCGATCCATCGCCACTTGGATATCCGTTGCAAGCTCCAGTCGATCCAGCGACCACCGGTGACCAGCATGACCAAGGCGATCGTGCCAATGCCTGTTAGCACGGCGACCCCATGCGTGATTTGTTGAAACTCGGCTGATGTCGCTTGGGGTGGGAAGAATGCGAGAGCAGAAGCGACAACGACCAGCAACCCGTACATGCCCAGCGCGCGATCAACCAGCACGGAAGCCACGGATTCAACTTTCTTGTCGGGTGCACGGCGGGCGAGAAAGATTGCCTTAAATACGTCACCCCCAACGCTGCCAGCAGAGACAAAGCTAAGCAGGTAGCCAATGGCGCCCAAGCGAAACGCTTCCCAAATGCTCAAGCGAATACCCAGGCACTGCACAAGAATCGCCCAGCGAACGAGCGAAATAGAGACAGCCAAGGTGGCAGTGATCCAGGCAGCAATAAGAAGTGGGAAATTTTTGGGGCGTTGCCTCAGCATTTCCCATTGTTCTGCATCGATTCGCCATAGTAGCCAGGAGATCAGCAAAACAGGGAGGGCAAACTTTATAAGTGCCACTGCGAATCGTTGCGCCTTGGATTTCATTTTGCCGAAGATACTGGCAACAGCCGTTGTGGACAAATGGGGTGAACACCCAGCAACCAGAAATTCCTTCACAAACGGCCATTGACGGAACGGGGACCCGCGTGATAATTTCCCCTCAACTCGCAGTTAACCATGCGGGCCAACTGTCTAGATTGGCAACAATCAAAACAACGGGGGATTAGCTCAGTTGGGAGAGCGCTACAATGGCATTGTAGAGGTCATCGGTTCAAGTCCGTTATCCTCCATCTATTCGACACCAAAGCCGCCTTCGGGCGGCTTTTTTTATGCGACGAAGTCATTTTGAGCTAATGATCTACGGCGTTTTCCACACTACGGCCAACCTGTGGTGTTGAGTGTAGTGTCGGATTTGGTGTTGTGTAAACTTCGCCAACTATAAATAGCAAACGCCAAAAACCTATCGTGGAAAGCTCCCCAAGCCAGATAAGCGTGGCTACGTTCGTCCTGAGATTGGTGACAAACGATTCACCGTAGGTAACGTGCGAGATGACAGTCAGGGCGAAATGGAGCGGCGTCGAGATGCCGTTGCAGATCTCTTTGACTTGCAGTGCAAGCAGACTGGAGAAGGCCGATGGAGAGAGCCGTTTCATGGCTTTGCAAAGAAGCTAGCGAGTGGCCAACGCTTGAAGTTGGCTGTCTCTGATTACGCACGGACAAATGTTGGACAGGCCAGTGAAGAAGCTCAAGGGCTGGCGATGTTTAGGGAGATGGGACTGGATAACTGCTGGCAGCGATCGGAATCACAGCCAGCAGCGGTCCGCGGTGCGTATTAGTGCTTCGAGTCTTTTGGCGGCATTGGATCTTTGCCAACGCTGTCCTTGTCTCGAATCTGTCCATTGGGTCGGTGAATCACCAGTTCTCCTTGGTTTTGTTGGGCGAGACATCTTCCGGCGTCCGCCGCAGCTTGCTGTGTCCGGTGAGTCGATGCCGGAGTCGAGCTACCCGCCAGTTTGACCTGCCAGTTGTTGCCGTTAGGCACTACATGAACGTTCTTTCCCACAATACCCTCCTGCAATTCCACGCGTAATGACTCTGCTGACCACTCCACACAGAGGGGCTACACCTGATTTGTAGCCATCTTTTAGCTAAATGCAATTGATGTTTTGGCCGAATAGTGCATAATGGTTCCAGAGGGAGAAAAAACCATGGCTACTAAAAAGACGATGACTTTGAATCTGACCGATGCGGAAATGGCGGTTCTCGACGAGCTTTCTGAAAAGAAAGACCTCTCGAAAACAGCCGTTCTTCGGCAAGCCTTACGGCTCTATCAAATGGTGAACGTGCGCATAGATCGCGGTGAGAAGATGTTCTTTGAGGACGAAGCGAAGAAGGAAAAGGCAGAGGTGATGGTGCTGTGAGCGGCATAGAAACCTTCATTCAGCGCAGATCCGATAAGGAATTTATCTCAGCGACCGTTCTTGAATGGATGGCGGCTACCGATCTTCTCGTAATTGAGAACGAATGGAAGGCCGGTCGCTCGATCGCCTCAAAATCACCTCGCACTTGCTTACATGTGGTACCGTGAATACGAGTGTCGGCAACCGTTCGTTCCCAGTGTGTGAGGTGCTCGTTCTGCGCAGCGAGTGTTTCAAACTCATGTCCGCGTAGCGCATTCTCTTGTACGTAGTCGACGCCGCGCTCGACCTTGCCCTTGTGCCTAGGAGTTCGTACCCGAGTTGGCATGAACGCACAGCCGTAATGTTTGCAGAAGTCGACCAGCTTCGGATTGAGTTCTGGATCGTACCAGTCGGGCGTTTTGACGGCTCACTTGGCATTATCAGAGACGATTCGCTGAGGCACGCCACCAAGCGTCCAAAATGCGTTCTCCAGTGTTCGAATGAAGCTCTCGGTATCCTGCTTGAAAACGGCTTCTGTGTAACCCGTTCGAGAATGACTGTTGAGCATGAAGCATTCATGGATGAACTTGAGGCTGAGGATGGCCAGTAAGGTTTACTGGACAAGACAAGAACGTGACGATCTACGTGCTGTTCGAGATCACATCGCGCGTGACGCGTCTGCAACAGCTGCCGCGTTCGTGCGAAGATTGCGTATGTCCGTAGGCCGCCTTCGCGAATTTCCGCTCTCTGGGCAAGTAGTGACAGAAGTTGGTGAATATTCTATAAGAGAGATACTTTTTGGAAGCTACGAGCCAGCTTCTCAGCGAGCTTTCTACACAAATCAGCGTATTCGTCGTTGAGATGTTCTTTGCAGAATTCTTCCACAAGAGTGACTATTTGCTTGACCGCCTGATCCGTGGTGGTGTCATTTTTGGACTTGCGTTTTGCCATCACCAATTCAACTTTCGCCAATCAGGTAATCCACGACGCATTTTCTTTGTTCTTTTCTCTGCGTCAAACTGCTTGGGATCGAACTTGCCTCGCCACTGAAGCATCTCGTCATGCTGTTCGTGGTCTGGATCAGCGATGGCTTCGAGGTATTCGGCATAGCCACCAACACCGCCAAGGTCCTCTGGCGGGCAAGCGTTTTCACCTTCCAAGCAAACTGGGTAACGCATTCCCTTTTCAGATTTCAAGCAGCCTTCGAAAACAATCTCGTGTTGCCATAGCCACCGAAGATGGCGGTCTCCATATCTTTGGCGTTGATCATGTGATACGGCACTAGCAGGAACTTCTTGTCTTCGACCCACTTGTGCGTTTCACAGACCGACTGCAACTCCCTGACGTTGCGAACATCGGGATTGTGTTGCAGGATCAGGTGCAGCACCGCCATGAAGTGCGACTTACCGGAGCCGAAACTTCCGTGCAGATACGCAGCCTTGCTGTTGTTAGCCTCGACAGCGGTTTTGATCAGGTTCAGGC